>NZ_JBQFVE010000002.1:0-602737 GCF_056539605.1 Ruegeria sp. BA2
CGTCCGGACAGGTCCGCACCGCATGCGGGAAATGACCGTTGCGACGTTCAATGTCGATAAAGGTCCGGTAACGGCCTTCGTCATGCAGCCTGGCAATCGCTGTATCGAGCTTAATTGCGTCTTCTGTTCTCATCACCACGCAGACCCTTTCATCGGCTCACTCAATGCAAACTATCGGTTGGTCACTTGTTCACTTGCCAAGTCAGCCCGGCAGCGACCACGCCGGGAAGGGCTTTTACAAACAAGTGTTTGTGAACAAATTGCACCCCTGCAATGGGGATGAATTTCCCAAGATGGTATTCAAACTCAGTACCCGCATTTCCATAGTACGCAGTCCCGGCAAACAGCGTCCAAGACTGACCAAACCGGCGGCCCAAGGTCGCCGACACCGATAGATCACCATAGCTGTTGCGAAAAATTCCAATTTCCATATCCCGTTTTGCGGTCAACCAAGACACAAACAGACCCGGGTTCACCTCTTCGAATTCTTCGTCCGAGAAATGATGCGAACCCAGCAATAGCGAAATCCGATCCGGATCTGCCCCGGCCTCGCCAACCATGAGGCAACACAACGTGCTCAATGCGGACAAGGCGATCCAGACCTTCGATCTGGACCGCATTCGCGCGTTCCTTCTCAGGACGAAAGAAGAAACGCCCGACATCAGTAGACGGCTAGACCGTATGTGCCCAATTCAGGCAATCCGCCAAGCGTTTGTTTCAGTTCAAGATCACCGTCAGGCCGGATAGTAAACACCATGACCTCACCGCGATTTCCGACCAACTGGTAGATTTCCGTGCCATCAGCGCTGACTTCGATATCACTGAAGAACAGCTTTTCGGATGGATCTTTGAAAGCGCGCGCATTCAACAATGCCGCTGTTCTGTTCTCGCGAACCCGAAAGCTGCTGATTGAACTGGATAGCGCATTTGCGGCCCACAAAGTTTTGCCATCATGTGAGATCGTGACCCAGCAATTTGCAATTTCTCCGCCTTCAACGCCCGCGCCGGTCAGGACATCGCCCGAGACCAGCGAAAGCGCTCCGTCCGATGACAGCTTGTATGTCGACAGCGATCCGGTCTGCCAGGAATAGAGCGGGCTAAGTGCGACCTCTCCACTGCCTTCGCGCAACATGAAATCCGGCGTCAGAAAGCGGGCTTCTGACATCAGGATCGTGTCGCCTGAAACCGCAAAGCCAACCGGGATCGCCTGGAACCGGTCATCGTCGTCGCGAGGCGAGGATACTTGTGAGACAGGCTGCGCCGAAAGTGACCCGTCCTGAACGCCGAAAATCTTGACCTCTCCGGTCACCAGCTCATTCACGATAACGAAATCGCCGGTATCAGAGAATGCGATGGTCGACGGGCGTGCCTTGAGATCGCGGACTGATCCGGTGACTGGTTGCAGCTTGCCGTCCGCGATACGGTACATGCCGATGCTTCCGGCACTGTTGTTCATCCCAACACCTGCAACAGCGAGCATATCATCGTGAAATGCGAGGCTGATCGGGAACTGATCGGGGGCAGGAACGCTGTTGATCACGCTCAGTGCGCCGTCTTTGCCAATCGACATCAGTGACACGGTCGCATCGCCAGGGTTGACCACTGCCAGGAAGCGGCTATCTGCGGTCATCGCAAGCGAGTTTGCGGATATCAACGGATCGTCGCCATTGGCGAGTGGGTGAGAGGGGTCTTTCTTCAGATCAGGGATTTCCAGATCTCCGGTCCCCTTGCCACCGGTGAGATATTCACCGGACATCTTGTAAACACCGGACTCGTCGGCCTGGTACCCGACAACCGAGTTCTCATCGGCCTTGTTCGTTACGACAAAGAAGCCCTTGGTTTCCGCTTGCGCCACGCCTGCAAATACCAAAGCTGAAGCCAAAGAAAGAGAGTACAGAGTTCGCATCGCGCTCCTCCCGTTTAGTTTAGTTTTTTGGGTGGTCCGGCGCGGATTTGTTGTTTCAAATAGCGCGCCAGAATTGGTCAGATTTGCTTAGTCCGTGTGCAGCACCGGATATCCTTCAAGGAAAACCCAATCCGTCTGCTTGGCTGGGACGTGGCAGGTTTTGCATTCAAACCGATAGTCGGTCGTCGTCGTGGTTTGCCGGTCATCGACGTCAAAATATGCCCATCCCCAGCCTAATCCCCACAGATCATTGCCGTCGAAGCGATTTTGCTTGTCCTTGACCATGACAAACCAGCCAGTGACATCCGTGGCAAAGGCGGCTGTACCAGTATTGTATTCGTCAGTCTTCGCTTCCAGCAGTTCCTTGATCAGAACGGCGCCATCCGGGAATGATCCAGTTTCCAGATACTCTTCGATGACGCCGGGCTGTGTGTAGACGACGTGTTGGCCCGTGGCTTCTCCTTCGTCCAGTAGCGTCCAGGTCCCAAGGACTGGCCAGGTCGCGCGAAACTCGCCTTCAGGCATGTGGATACTGCCCTCTGGTCCTACGACCCCATAGGTCGGCACAGAAAAATTCTGCGCCGACCCGGGGAGCGCTCCGATCGGGCCAATCAGAGCGAGGCACCATACAAGACGTTTCACGCCTTAGTTCCCCCGCACCGCGCGCAGTACCGGATAGAACTGCGTAAATACAAAATCCGTGTCCGCGTTGGCTTCGTGGCACGAGTTGCAGGATTCAGCCGGAAAAGCCTGCGCGGTTTGCGCATAAGGCTCTCCATCATGCCCAAAGCTGTAATAGACCCAGCCGCCTGGCTCGTCCGAGAATCGATCCGTATCTTTGACGGTCAGTTCGAGCCCGACAAATTCGCCTTGGAAATAACCGTTCCCGGACGCTTCAAAACAGGCGCCATCTTCTTCGGTGCAGTTGTCACCTTCGCGGATCATCACCAACTCCTTGGCGATTTGAGTGCCGTTTGCCCATTCCCCAGTTTTGGCGAAATGATCAAACGCAGAAGGTTCAACATAAACATTATGGAACTCGGGAAATGGCGCTTCACCATCATTCAACGCGTTGGGGGTCAAAGGTGATCCGATAAAAACCCAGCGGCGGTAATCGGTGGGAACATTGACTGACCCATCGCTGTTAAAAGTGGCTTCGGCAATGGCATCTGAGGAGGATTGTGCAAGAACGGCCCCGGTCAGTGCAGTGGCGGCAATCCCGATCGCGGCGGCAAATTTGGTTATTTTCATCAGAGGGGTCTCCTTTTTGGCTGACCCCAAAGTTAAGTCCCCCATTCATTCATTATGGTTATAAAATACATAACCGATGCTCCAAAGACTTTTGGATATGAGGACACATGGACCTACGCCGTATTCGATATTTCCTTACTCTTGCGCGCACGCTGAACTTTTCCGAGGCCGCGCGCGAACTTAAGGTATCGCAACCCGCCCTGAGCAAGGCGATCCAGCAACTTGAGTCTGAGGTTGGCGGCTCTCTGATCCGCCGCGAAGGCCGATTGACCCATTTGACACCATTGGGTGAGCGCATGCGCGCCTCTTTGCAAGATGTCGAGGATGCGGCGCTGCGCGCTGAACAACTGGCATCGCGCCTGTCCAATTCCGAGATGACGAGCATTCGGATTGCCGTGATGTGCACGATCGATCCTGGAATGGTGGGGCAATGTCTGGCGCAGTTTCAGCAAAAGCATCCCAAGCTTGGAATACAGCTGATGGATTTCACGGCCACATCGATTCAGGAAGCGTTGCTGCAGGGAAAAATCGACGTCGCAATTATCGGCAGCCCGGTCGAAGCTGTTCCGAGGCTGCGCACCTACGAGCTGTTTCAAGAGAAAATGGTCGTCTCGTGCGGGCTACAGAACCGGCTGGCCGCGCGGGAATCCATTCCGCTGAAGATGATTGCCGAATTTCCCTATATCGACAGAATGCGGTGCGAGTTCCGCGACATGATTTTGTCGATAGCGGACAAAAATGATATTGACCTCAACATCGTCGCCAGCAGCGAGCGCGAAGACTGGATCAAATCGCTACTATCGCAAGATCACGGAATTTCAATCATGCCGTCAAGTTCCGCAAAATCGGCCGGATTGAAATCTGTTGCGTTGCAGGATCAGGATCTGCTCAGATCGGTCTATCTTGCGATACCCAGTGGGCGAGAGGACCAAACTGCTGTCCGTGCATTGGTCAGCTACGTAAAATCCTATGACTGGAGTGGAAACCAGTTGCAGAACGAAATTGTTTGAATTGAAGAAGTCGACCTTTTCGTGCCGATGATATTGAAAATGCTATCGAAATGTTTGGCGGAGATCACGTTTCTTATATCTGTTTTAAAGAAGAACTTTTTCAACGCTGACGAGATCCTATTTGCTGTCTCGTTCGATATCCAAGGATGATCGTAAGCGGACTTTCGAAAACAGAAAACGGAATACCATGCGCTCTCAGTATTAGCAGGCGCCAACTGCCAAAAGCTTGCGACAGCTCCAGTTGATGCATGTCACGGGTTTGCCGTTTCCGCGATCAAGGCTGGTTTTGCTGAATTGTTTCCGGCAGCCAAGTCGCTGGGTATCGCAGCGACGGGGGTTCACAATTCTTACAATGCGGCCAATTTGGGATATCACACAGGTGTTCTATCGCCTTCGGTCTCGTGTTTGCAATTCGTGGTCCTCTGTCTCCTAAACGTAAAGATGGACCTGTTCGGTTGGTAAAGCTCAGCTAGTTCGATCACGCCATGCTGAACCATTGATTTAGCAACATTCTCACGCAACAATTCCCGAACGAATTGAAAAGGCAATCCTCGGTGACAGCACCATTTTGTCTGATCCAAAAAACTCAGCGATTGTAAATGCTCGCTACGACCATCATGTTGTACAACATCAACTTGGCATGTCTTCAGGGTTTCCAGAAACTGCACTCATACGGTCGTAATTGTCGATCACCCAGTTATCCAATGCGCTAATCACCGTTGCCAATGAATGGCCCAAGGGTGTCAACCGATAGTCCACCCGCGGCGGGACTTCACCGTAATCATGACGGTCAACGAGGTTATAGTGTTCCAGCCGTTTCAACGTCTGGGTCAGCATTTTTTGCGATATCCCCTCGATCCGTCGCAAAAGCTCGGCGTTGCGTTGGGGGCCTTCCAACAGCAGCGGCACAACCAGCAACGACCATTTGTCACCAATCACTGCGATAATTTCGCGTGAAGGACACAAGGCGGCATATGGATCCGGTTTGACATCAAACATTTGTTATACCCCGATAGGAACCAAAAGGTGCGTACTTTCCCAAGCGTACCCAGAACAATAATTAGCTTACAGGCTGGCGCAACCAAATTCGCTCAGAACATGTGCAAGCCAGATAACAACCTGCTGAGCACGAAACACCTACGCAAATGGCCGTCACAAGATCGATTGGCCGGATGGAGAAGAACATGGTTCAAATTACGAGAAGACAAGTTCTGGGTTCCGCCGCAGCTGCCGCATCCGCAGCTGTGCTGCCTGCGGCGGCTTCGGCCAAAGCGCCCTTGGCGACTGGTCAGGCCCCTGGCTTCTATCGCCGCAAGGTAGGCGACACGCAAATCACTGCATTGCTTGATGGATACATCGATGTAGCGCACGGCTTTTGGGTCGGCATCGAAACCGCAAAGGTGGAAAATCTGGTGGCCAAGGCCGGTCTGCCTGCAAATGACGCGATCCGTATCGGCATCACATCTTATCTGATCAACCAGGGTGATCGCCTGATATTGGTTGATACCGGTTCGGCCGATTTCTTTGGACCGACCGCAGGTAAGTTTCTGTCGGCTCTGGCTGCGGCTGGTTATACCCCCGATCAGGTGGATGACATCCTGATCACGCACATGCACCCCGACCACACCGGTGCGCTGGTCGAAAGTGGCGCAATGGTATTTCCCAACGCGCAAATTCACATTTCAGGAACCGAGTTCGACTATTGGACCTCGACCACGGAACAGTCGAACGCCCCGGATTTTGCGAAACCATGGTTTGATGCCGCGATTGGCGTCAAGAAAGCCTATGGCGATCAGATCAATGTGTTCACGGGCACTTCTGACGTGATCCCGGGTTTCACTCCGGTTCCGCTTTATGGCCATACACCGGGCCATACTGGATATCGCCTGTCGTCGGGTGGCGAAGATCTGTTGATCTGGGGCGACGCCTGCGGCGTGGCGTCGGTTCAGTTTGAACACCCGGAAGCGGGCCTTGCGTTTGATGTGGATGGTGCAACCGGCAAAGTCACCCGCGCCAAATTGCTGGACATGGCCGCAGGCGAGGGTGTTCTGGTCGCATCCGCTCACCTACCTTTCCCGACCTTTGGCCGTGTACTCCGCGCAGGCGATGCCTTTGACTGGCAACCTGACGAGTACCGCTTCGAGGTCTGATAGGGCATCCTTCGTCGAATGCCGAAATCTTACAGTTGGAGCGAGCCTTGCGCTTGCTCCAATTTATTATCGAGGAACCGAGAGTGAGCAGCATTCCAAGTCGCGGCCTATATAAGGGTCAATGGCACTCGGACCTGAACGTCGTTCCAGATCGCAATACAGATAAACGCGTGGACGACGCGTTCCGTCAAGGCGCGATTGACGGGGCCTATTGGCTGCGCAAACCTGGTCCGAATTGTGAGGTTGTGATTGCCTATCGGTTTTGTTGCAAAGATTTGAGCCCATTGAGTTGTCATCCGTTACGTCCAAATGTGCGAACGCGACCCGTGCCCGCGTTTCTCCCAGCCCCTGCAGCGCAGCCCGGCCGCGTTCTTCTGAGCGCGCAGTCAGGTAAACGATATTGTCAGGGTTCAACCGGTTGGCAAGTCCTTTGGCCAATGCCAGCCTCAGACTCTGATTTGCACGGGCTACGACAGCAGTTTTGGACATAACGGATGCTCCTTACGCGATGCTCAGAACCAGTTTCCCGGTGGTTTCGCCCGCCTCAAGCCGGCGATGCGCTTCGGCGGCTTCGTCCAGCGGCAGAGCTGTGATCTGGGGCCGCAGAACGCCTTGGCCCAGCAGGTCGAATACCTTGGCCAGATCAGCGTTGAACGCGTCCGGACGGTTCGCGAAATAGGTGTAGATATCCGAGACACGCACCGCGACCGACTTTTGGAAATGGGCCGCCAGGTCTTCTCCGAACGTGCCGGCGGGCGGGCCGGCGAGGAAGCCAAAGAGGACGACTGTACCCAAGGGGGCCAGCGCGCTCAGGTCGGATTTCAGCGTTTCGCCCGAGATCGGGTTCAGCGACAGGTCAACGCCACGGCCCTCGGTGAGTTCCAGCACGCGCGCGGCAACATCTTCCTTGCGATAGTCCACGACATGGTCCGCGCCCTGTGCTTTCGCGTAATCCAACTTGTCGGTGCTGGCCGAGGCAATAACCGTCATGCCCAAATGCTTGGCGATGTGCTGGATCATGGTGCCGACCCCGCCTGCTGCGGCATGGACCAGAACTGACTTGCCTTTGGCCGCGCCGCCCAGGTTGACCAGCATGTGATAAGCGGTCATCGCGTTCACCGGGATCGAGGCGGCGGTCTCAAAGTCGACGCTGTCGGCGATACGGGTGACATAAGGCGCGCCGATCACCGAAAAGGTGCCATAACCGCTCGCCCCGATCGGGCCCATCCAGGTAACACGGTCGCCAACGGTGAACCCGTCAACGCCTGTGCCGATCGCTTCGACAACGCCTGCACCTTCGACGCCGGGCACATGCGGTAGCTCTGGCATCATGCCTTCGGGCATTTCGCCACGGCGGATAATGGTGTCGATAAAGTTGACCGCAGCCGCGTGGTTGTGAATCAGGACCTCTCCTGCACCGGGAACGGGTTTGGGCTGATCCTGTTTGGCCAGAACTTCGGGGTCGCCGGTCTCGGGGATGACGATTGCGTAAGACATTCCTGAACTCCTTGTTTCGCTTTGAGCGGAAGGTAGCAATTGCCCATTTGTATGATAATATCCACAAATGGCATTCATCTTCTCACAGGCGGGATAATGGTTTACAACGATCTGGCGCTATTTACATCTGTCGCCGAGAACATGGGATTTTCCGCAGCGGCCAGCCAGCTGGGCATCCCGCTCAGCCGGGTCAGCCGCAGAATTGCCGAGCTTGAGGAGCATCTTGGCGTAAAACTTTTTGAACGCACCACTCGACAGGTCAGATTGACCGAAGAAGGCAGGCGTTTGCTGGACCGCTGCAAGGACCCGATCGAAGCGTTGCAAAACATCGTCGGGCTGGCGGATGACACGCGCGTCCACACGATCCGGGTCACGGCGCCATCGCTTGCGGCGCGCACCACGATTGGTCCACAGTTGCTGGAGTTTGCGCAGGCCAACCCTGATGTGAAGTTTGAGCTGACGACTACGAATGCCAACCTCGACTTTTTCAGGGACAATATCGATGTGGCGTTTCGACTTGGACCTCTGCAGGATTCCACGCTTGTCGCCCGCAAATTGTCGACCGTATCCTACTATTTCTGCATCAGTACAGATCTGGCTCAGGAACTTGACCTGAATGGTCCGATTACCGCTGAACGTCTGGCACAACTGCCTGCGATCACATCGCGACAGCCCTGGTTGCTGGAAGATGGCGGTCAGGTCCGCCCGGTGAATGTTCGGCATGAGCTGGATGACCTCGAATTGGCACAGGTGGCGGCACTGGGAGGCATGGGCGTCGCGATGTTGCCGCAGTCGCTTGTGATCGAAGGGCTGCAAATTGTGCCTCTGATCAACACCGCCCCCGTCGCGCGGGATATGTTTGCCGTTTATCCCAGCAAGCGCTTACTGCCGGAAAGAATTAGAAATCTCATAAAATTCCTCGCCGCGGAATGAGGGCGATGATACCGGCGCGCATTAAACACATGGCATCCCAAACCGATCCATACCAGTGTTCTGCTGCGTCTTCATCGCGATCAGATCTTGGCGATATTCGGCCTCGGTTTTTTGGGTTACCCTTGCCGAAACCGATTTCGGAACTTCTGACTGTTAGGGAAAATTCGAAGAGCGTGTAGTGCCTTCTCAGCTGGTAAAGTGCGCGTGGCCATTGAAGACAGCCAGAAATGATCGATGTTGGTGCAGTCACTCAGCGTGCCATTGATGTTCTGAAAACAAACGATCGGGGCAGCTACACCATCCCGACCGGCGGTCTTTATTCCTATCAGTGGAACTGGGACAGCGTGATCTCCGCACCGGGAATAGCCGCATTTGACCTCGACCGTGCCTGACAAGAAATCGAGACGCTGATGTCCGGGCAATGGGATTGCGGTATGGTCCCGCAAATCCTGTTTCATGAAAAAGCAGATGGGTCTTTCCCTGGGTCCGACGTCTGGGATTGCCAGGGGTTGGTGCCGTCATCAGGGATGTGCCAACCCCGTGTTGCTGTGACCGCCGCTCGCCTGATCTGGGAAAAGGATAAGGCATTTGGCCAAAGCCGGATGGAAGCCCTGCTGCCCAAACTGCGCGGCTGGATTGACTGGTTCATGCGGTGGCGATTTGACGATAAAGGCGCGGTATTCACCAGACATCCGTGGGAAGCAGGCCGTGACAAAGCATAGGACTGGGACAAGTCCGCCACCCGTATCGATACCTCGGGTGTGCAGTGTTACACGCGGGAAGACACAAAACATGTAAACAGCGCGCATCGTCCGACCCAGAAAGACTATGATCTGGATGTTTGGCTTTTTCAGATCGGTCGCGATGCCAGCTGGGAAGACAGCGCGATTACCGAGAAAACACCCTTTAAGGTGGCAGGCCCGTTGATGACTTTCATCACCTTGCGCGCCGTGCGGGACCTGCATGCTTTGTACGAAGCGCTCGGCCAAGACACGAAGCAATTGGCCGAATACATCTCGGTGCTTGAAGCCGGTGTCAAAAGCCTGTGGAATCCGCAGATCCAGGCTTATGATGCGCGCGATGTCGAAACCGAAGAATTCGCGGGTTCGCTGAGTAGCGGGTCATACCTGTGTTGGTATACGGGCGTGGACCGCCCAGAAATGCGCGACCAGTTGCAAAGAGCTCTGTTGGGCACATAGAGTCCAATCGCCAGCTATGACATCCACGGCGTTTGGTTCGATTAACATTGTTATTGACGCGGTCCGACATGGCCCTGCATGAATCTGTTGATCGGCATCGGACTGGCAGGCATGAAGGCACCAGAAGAAGCAAAGCTCCGGGCCCGTATCCGAGAGCTCGTGGCAGCGCAGGGGTTCTCAGAGTATTTCGACCCCAGGACCGGGGCTCCAGCAGGGGGCACATCTTTCTCGTGGACGGCAGCGGCTTGGCTGCAATGGGCAAGGCATGACGCATGATCTGCACCTAAGGATGCCGCCAAAAGGGCTGTGTAGCACTCTGCTATCCTGAATGCTTAGGATATTCGTGCCGGGGCAAATTGATCCGAGCCGACGCGATCAATGCCCTGAGGGTCTTTTCATGCTTCGTCCCGTTCAGCGAAATATTGCCGTGTTGATGATGCGGATTTGAAGTCTCATCGGCGCATTTGAACTGTTTTATTTCGTAGCCACCGAGCGATATTTCCGTAACCTTGTCGATCCCGTTTTTTTTGAGCCAACACAAGCTGAATTTCGTAATATGGGCGAGCCTGGTCGCGAGATTCCACAGGATACCTGCAAAATCGATAAGCGGTTCTGCATAGTAGGCGATTGTAGGGCGGCAATACCAGAAGCGGCGCGGGCCTGCCTGAACGGCGCGATTGAAGCACTGATCCGGCTAATCCGCCAGTTTCGAGGGCTGGATCAGGAGATAGCTCGCCGCGCTGTGAGCAATGAATTGTCGCGCCGATTGATGACAGTGCCGCGTATTGGGCCGTTAATCGCTACTGCGCTAGTGGCCCCTTCACCGCCACTAAAAAAATTTCGCCGTGACCGCGATTTCGCTGCATGGCTCGGGCTGGCTCCGATGTGGCATTCTACAGGGGGAAAACTGCGCCACCGGTCAACGACAAAGATAAGAGAACGTTTGCTGTGGCTGACGGCCATTGTTCCAATTAGTTGCAACACGAACAACAAACCCTTGCGGGCTCCTGAAGCTGTCAACCCAGTGGAAAACAATCCATTCAATCACTGGCAATCAAGTTGGGCAACGCAGTTGAGTTTGATCAAGGTAGCGACATTCAAATGTGACAAGTGGAAATTGAGCCTGCGGTAAGACTTGGATGGCTTCCCAAACATTAGCTCGCCCATATCGAATATTTTGACTGTGTAAACTAGTTCATTTAAGCTATAGCTTTCATTTCATACTGTACTCGCATAACTGTGTTTGGCGGTTTTTTGTGTTTTGTTGAGGAGGCTTAAGATGCGTTTTGCAACTATTGCTACTTTTGGTTTTTGTGCTGTTTCAGTTGCCGGATGTACCACGCCCTGGTCGCAGTCCGAGGCCATAGATACACCGGCTTCGGTTCCGCAACAGACCGTTGTTGAGACCTCAAAACCAGCAACAACTACGACCTCCTCGTCTGCTACAACTTCAAATCTTTCCGGTGAGGAACGAGAAGGAGGTGGCGAATCCGATGGTGGCGGTGGCGAATCCGACGGCGGCGGCAGCGGTGGCGGAGCTGGTGGCGGCGGCGGCGGAAGCTGGGGCTAAGGTTGATCTGAAAGGATCGGTAGATGTTTCTGCGTGTGCTCAAAACGAAATCCGGCCAGGTTTTGGCCGGGCTTATTGTGTTGTTTCTAAACACCCAATTGTTGCTGGCGCAGACTGTAGCTGTAGGCAAACAGTCAGACTTGGCCTCGGTTCGCGTGGCCATTGTGATCGGCAACCAAAACTATACGACCGTCGGAGATCTGACGAACGCGAGGAAAGATGCACAAGATATCGCGGATATGCTGCGCGAATTTGATTTTCGCGTATACGACGGGTATGACCTGAGCAAACGCGAGTTCGAAGACCTTATCAGAACTGCAATCTTGAATATTCCCGATTCTGCTGATGTGCTGTTCTACTATGCCGGACACGGTATTCAGATCGGTCGCCGGAATTATCTTCTGCCCGTGGATGCGAAGTTTGAGAGTGTTTATGATGTTCCCTTGGTAACCATGACACTGGACCGCGTAATAGACGCTCTTTCAGCACGCAGCTCCGCCCATGTCGCGATCCTCGATTCATGTCGTGACAATCCTTTTCACGACCTGAGATTGGCTGCTGACCTCGACGCCAACCTGTTCGAGACCCGGGAAGGTTTCGACGTCTTCAAAACTCCACTGAACTCACTCATTGCCTATTCAACATCACCCGGCGCGGTGGCTAGCGATGGCGCTGAGGGCCAGAATAGCCCTTACACTGCGGCTATTCTAAAAACCGCACAATCCTCTCCTTACGAGAACATCCAGCAACTGTTTCCCGTCATTCGGGAGCAGGTCCACATGTCCACGGCGGGCAAACAAATCCCTTGGGAGAGCTCGACTCTGGTGCGCCCGTTCTACCTGGCGCAACAAAAAACGGAGACGGATCAGGAGCCGGTGTCAGACGCACCTCCCAAATCGTTGAGCTTAAGTCAGCAATTCGACAAAACTGTCCAAGTGACTGAAGATCTGAAACAGCAGCTTGGAGATGATATTCTAAGCTTGCGCCTTGTTAATACTCCGCAGCGTGGCGTCGTCAGCGCAGATAACCAATCGTCGAACAGACTTCTCACTTACTCTCCGGAAATATCTGACACGCGGGCAGTCGAGGTTGTTGATACCGAATTCAGCGACACGTTCTCGATCGAAGCTGTCACAGCGAGTCAAACGAAACATCTGGTGGAGGTCTCGTTGCAGCTGGAGCTGAACGCCTGCGATTTGGAGGCTGGAGATGCGTTGGACTTGAATGGGGTTGGCGTTTTTCGACTCCCGAATGAGTTGAACATCCCCAAAGGCTTGGCGGCCTGCACGCAGGCAGTCGCAGAGTATCCTGGAAACGCGCGTTTCTTGTATCAACTCGGACGCGTTCAACAGGCGGCGGGTCTCGTTCCGGATGCATTTGACAGTATCTCAGCCGCCGTCGATGGCGGCCATATCCGCGCGAAATATGCCTTGGCAACGTTGCTGGAGACGGATCGCATTGATCGCGCTGTGACCAAAACGCCTTATGATCCGGAAAAAGCACGTATGCTGCTGGAAGAGGCCACCGCTGAACAGGATCCTTACGCGATGCACAGTCTTGGTAAGCAATTGCTTCGGAAAGGGCAAACAGAGGTTGAAAAGCAGCGCGGATTTGAACTTTTGGAGCGTTCCGTCGAACTCGGCCACACATTCTCAATGAACGAGCTTGGGCTCTATTTCCTGCGCGATAAATCTGATCACTATATCCCTGAGCGCGGAATGCGCTATCTGCGTGCGTCAGAATTGCGCAAGGACATCTATGGCTACGATAACCTTGCTTACGTTTCTTTGCTCGGGCTTGGTGGCAATCCGGTTGAGTTCAACAAGGCCGAAGAGTATTTTCTGGCCGCAGCTGAGGGCGGACATCCGACTGCACCTGCTAGCATCGCCCGAATGATTCTCAATGACCAACTGCAAGGCAGGTCGAGCGCTGAGGCGCTGGATTGGTACGACAAATCGCTGGAACGCGGTGATGCGTGGGGTGGTGCGAATGGTGCATACATCATTTTGGATGGGCAAGTGGCCAATCGCGGACCCGCCGATGCTGCGCTGCGTGCTGCCAAGGCCGCTCTGTTGCCAAATGAAGAGCCCGCTGCGCAGGCAAGGGCGCAATTAGGCCAAATTTCTCAAGCGGACCTGAACCGCGCATTGCAGATGGCGATGAATGAGCTGGGAGAAAACATTGTCGTAGATGGCCAGATTGGACCAGCAACCCAGCTTGCGCTGGAGAATGTGAGTGCCGAGTTCGGAGTGCCCGTTCCATTTGCGGCGACAACTGACCCCGCTGAAAGACTACTGCTTGCAGCACGCATCTACTGGGCACAAAATCCGGTCCGCTTTGATTTGTTCTGAAAGTGATCAACCAAGAAACCCACGCTTTGGAAATGATTGCGTTAACTGTGCCGAACAGTAGATGTCTGAATCTATGAAGCAGCAGAAAGGCCTTCGCGCATCAGACTTAATTCGAAGGACACATTGGGGTCATATGCGAAATCCGCCAACAGACACCGCGGTTGAATTCCACGGTCTAAATCTGTTGGTCCGCCCCGCGGCGCTGGCATTAAAAAACAAAATGTTCAATCCAAGTCTTTGCAACCGGTCCAGCACATACGTTAACGTAGCGGCATGTACTTGATGCGCCCGTTCCCTAAGAAAATTTGGGTTTTGAGTTTTGCTGCCTTCTGGTTGGCCCTGGTGACCACGCAGGCTCAAGCCTCGAACCGCGTTGCTCTGCTGATAGGCAATTCCGACTACGCGGTTTCTGACATGGCGCTGCGCAACCCGGTGAATGATGTCACTGCATTGGCCGCAGCGTTGACTGAGCTGGGGTTCAGCGTAACCGAAGCAACCAACCAGAACGCAGAAACGATGCATCGCGCATTGGATCAGTTCGGCGCTGATGCGAAGGGCGCCGAGATGGCCGTGTTTTTCTATGCTGGTCATGGTGTTCAAATCGGTGGTGAGAACCACCTGATCGGTACGGATTTCAACGGCAGCGATCTTGATGCGCTTAGAAGCAGTTCTTTGACGTTGGATCGCGTGCGTGATGTGATCTCCAAAGCGGGGCCAAAGGTTGGGATCCTGCTGCTGGATGCATGCCGGAACAATCCATTTTCCGACAGCGGTCTGGTGGCACAGGGGCTGGTGCGCATGCAGGGTGGCGCCGGTCTGCTGATTGCATATGCCACTGATCCTGGCAATGTGGCGTATGATGGCCTTGGTGATAACAGTGTCTTTACGACAGGTCTTCTCGAACATATTGCAACCCCAGATCTGGACGTGCGTCTCATGCTTGGGCGGGTTCGCCAGCAAGTTGTGCTGGAGACAGGCGGTCGTCAGATACCTTGGGTGGAAGAATCCGTACTGGACGAACACAGCTTAGCGCCGGGTCTATTCCAAGAGGAGCCGCTGGATCCAACCACTGCCGACCTGGCGCATTGGCGTAGAATTTCGTCAAGTTCGGATAGTGCGGTCTTCGAGGAATATCTGCGGGATTATCCCGATGGGCTGTTCGCCGATTTCGCGCGCGATCGGATTACCGCTTTGGCGCTCCACTCAACCGGCTCATTGGCTTCTTTAAGCGATTCACTGCACGAGGCGAATTCGGAAAAGCTGGCTAACGCTTTGATAGCTCTTGGTCATTTGAACGATGGCCAAACGCGGGACCTTAGCCCGGCATTGGACAGCTATCGCCGCAGTTTACCAGCGCAGGAGACCGCCTCGGCCGAACGGCTTTACGAAGATGCGGCGCAGTTGTCGATATTTCTCGCCGCGACCACTTTGCAACGGCTGCGCACGGATATTATCGCGCTGCGCAGTGTCGAGCGTACGCTTAGTATTGCCGAAGATGCGCTTGGACAGATTGAGGATATCGCCCGTTCGAATTCAGACGCTTTACCTGTGCTGCAACAGGCGCGAAATGATGTCTACGAAATCTATCGATCCCGAGGCATTATTCTGCGTAGGCTGGACCAAAGCCGCAGTTATTACGATGAGGTGTTGACGCGCTCTGTCGTTTTCTTTCCATCCGACATTGATAAATCGATTATCAGCTCGGTGTCGGGATCAAACCAACTGGGCGGTGGTACCGCGCAACTGAACAATGACGCTGCTCTTTTCCTGCGCCATGTCGCGCAAGAACAGGACAGCAGAAAAGGGAGTTACCAATGGCTAGCCGATCTCATACCACCCGAATAAGCGCTGCACTGCTTGCGGTATCGTTGGCCCTGTCTGCCTGTGGTGACACCAGCACATCCACCGCGCCTGTGGCCGGTGCAGGTGGTGCAACGCAAGCCGAAGCCGATCTTGCCAAACAAGCGGCTGCGATGCAGAAGACCATTCTGCAAGGTGCAATTGCCGGAGGTGTCACCGGCGGGGCGATCGGTTTCGGACTAGGTGGCAGCGATGATGCCGGTACTGGAATATCGATTGGTTTGGGCGCAGGGGCACTGGCGGGAACTTATGTAGCTTTTGTCCAACGCAGCTATGCAGGGCGTGAGTCAAGGCTTAGGCAGATCAAAAAGGATCTGGATCGCAACGCATCAGAAATGCAGACGACTATTAATGTAATGAACCAAGTTCTGGCAGCCCAAAAAGCTGAGCTTGATGCGCTGAACGCGCAGGTTGCTTCGGGGACGGTTGATCAGGCGACGCTGCAGCGCGAGCTGACCGAGGCAAATGGTAATTTGGCTCAGATGGAACTGGCCATCGATGGTGCAACCAAGCGTCAAGCTGAGTTCGCCGAGGCACGAAACCTGACGATAGCCCGAGGTCAAACTGCCTCGCCGATAGATGGCGATCTTGCTGCTTTGTCTAATCAGGTCTCCCAAATGCGCAGCATCGCTGGCGATCTGGCCTCATCGATTTAAGGGGCGCACATGATGATCCGTTTTGCAGCTTTTTCATGCTTGATTCTGGCCGCGTGCCAAACGACCACCGACCCCGCTGACGGCGGGTTCTTCGCTGGGGTATCAGGCATAGCGACTGGCGCCTATGATGACCGCATCACAACCGCCGAGGGTGAGGTCGCCACGGCCCAAGCACGCAACGAAGCCCTGGCTGCGCAAATTCAAACCTCTGAATCAGAACTGGCACAATTGAAGCTTGGTATTCTGCAGCAACGTGATGCGCTTGAAGGTGAAGACCCCGCCACAAGGAAGCGGATCGATCGGGTTTTGAACAGCAGCCCTGCCGGCGCGACCCCGGACGCCAAACTCGCCGCTTTGCAACGCAGCATCGCCGAGGCCCGTGCACTAAGCAACGATCTGGCAAAACTGACCAATTGACGCTGGAGCGATGAGCAATTTTGTCCAGCCGTGCGATCAGTGCGCGAAATCTGTTTCGGTTCAGATGCTTATGCTAGCATAAGCATCGGTCATTGGTCGCGCACCCACCACGAGACCCAATACCAATTTAGTTCCATGCGAGATCGAGCGTTTCACGGCCCGAAGAGCCACTGCGGTTTGTCGTTTGCCCATAAATAGCTACTGGAAAAGCATACCGCGGAAAAACCTGCACATAAGGTTTGACATTGTTTGGGGTATGAGGCCTTTTTATTCAAAAGGCAGCGGATAGTACGCAGAGTTATTACCAGTTTCCTGACCGTGTGAACAAATTCATACACACGATCTCGAAAATTGGGTTAATCGGTGCGAATACAACAACGACAAGCTGACAGGCAAAAGGTTATCGGGGACAACATGGACCTATCTTCATATCTGGAACCCAGGAGCGACGAACCTCCCAGCGGAGAAAATCTAGAATATGATCCGGCATTTACCGATCTTGAGATCGCGGCACAGCCTGGCGAAGAACGTCAGATGGGTGACGAAGTTGTCGCCGCCGAAGAGCAGGATTGGGGTGATGTCGAAGCCAAATCACTTGCCGTCATGGACAAAAGCCATGATTTGCGCGCCGCAGTTTATCTGGCTGAAGCTGTTCTTCACACCAAGGGATTGCCCGCTTTCGCATCTTCGTTGGGTTATGTGAAATCCCTGCTCGAAGATTTTTGGGAAACCTGCCATCCCGAGCTAGACGAAGATGATGGTGATGCGACCATGCGGATCAATGCGGTGCGCGGGTTGGCTTCGTCGGATCGCATGGTGCGGGCGTTGCGCCGGACCGGCCTGACCGACAGTCGCATGTTTGGCAACATGACTCTGCGCCATCTGGACGTGGCAGAAGGCCGGATCAACATGCCACCGGACCTGGAAGATATTCCTGACGCAAGCAGTGTCGCGGCCGCCTTCAAAGATACCGATGAAGAGGTTTTGTCGGCCAATGCCGATGCGATTGCCTCTGCGCTAGAAGATGTGTCTGGGATCGATGCAATCTTTACCGACAAGACGCCAGGGGAAGGACCTGATCTTGAACCGCTGACCGCAGCCCTAAAAAGCATCAAACAGGCGCTTGCCCGCTATGCTGATATCGGTGAAGAGGCGGCTGAAGAATTGAACGAAGATGCAGTGCCCGTCCGAACGGCGGCGGCTGCGCCCTCAGGCGGAGGGGCGATTAACTCCCCCGAGGATGTCACAATGATGCTGGACCGCATCATGGACTATTATGCACGTTGCGAGCCTTCCAGCCCGCTGCCCATTTTGCTGGAGCGCTCCAAGCGCCTTGTTAATGCCGACTTTCTGACAATTATCGAAGATATGGCGAAGGAAGGTTTGGATGAGGTGCGGCAAATCGGTGGTCTCAAGCAAGACGACGATGATGGATATTGATCCGTTCCGGCTGCCCGGAATACCGGATCAAGATGATAAACTGATGGATGAATCGAGGAGCATCAGATGGCTGACAGTTCACAAAAATTCATAGCCCGGAATAGGGCTCCGAGAGTTCAGATCGAATATGATGTTGAGCTGTACGGTGCTGAAAAAAAGGTTCAACTGCCCTTCGTTATGGGTGTGATGAGCGATCTAGCGGGTAAATCCGAGGTTGAGCAACCGGCCGTTGCTGACCGTAAATTTCTTGAGATCGACGTCGACAATTTTGATGATCGAATGAAATCAATGGCCCCGCGCGCGGCCTTCACGGTTCCGAACACTCTGACAGGCGAAGGCAATCTGGCCGTCGATATTACCTTTGAAAGCATGGACGATTTCAGCCCTGCGGCGATTGCGGCAAAGGTAGAGCCGCTCAAGGAACTGCTGGATGCCCGTACTCAATTGTCCAACCTTATGACGTATATGGACGGTAAAACCGGGGCCGAAGATCTGATCGCAAAAATCATGCAGGACCCGTCGCTGCTGAAGACACTGGCAGCCCAGCCCAAGCCGGGCGGCGACTCTGCCGAGGAGGAGTAAAAGATGGCCGAAGAAGAAGCCAAGGTAGAAGCCGCAGAAGGCGCAACAGCGTTTGGATCTTCCGAGTTCGAAGAACTGCTGCAGAAAGAATTTCGCCCAAAATCCGATCAGGCGAAAACCGCTGTTGAAAGCGCGGTCAAAACGCTGGCCGAACAGGCGCTGGCGAACACCGGTCTGATCTCGGACGACGCGCTGCGTTCGATTGAAGGCATCATTGCCGAGATCGACAAGAAGCTGACGGAACAGGTCAACCTGATCCTGCATCATGCAGACTTTCAGCAGATGGAAAGCGCGTGGCGCGGTTTGCATTACCTAGTGAACAACACCGAAACCGACGAGATGTTGAAAATCCGCGTGATGAACATCTCGAAGAAAGACATGCACAAGACCCTGCGCAAATTCAAGGGCACCGCGTGGGACCAATCGCCGATCTTCAAGAAGCTCTATGAAGAAGAATTCGGTCAGTTCGGCGGCGAACCTTATGGCTCGCTGGTCGCCGACTATCATTTCGACCACAGCCCGCAGGATATCGAGCTGTTAGGTGAGATGTCCAAGATTGCTGCCGCCGCGCACGCACCGCTGATCACTGGCGCCAAGCCAAGCCTGTTCCAGATGGACAGCTGGTCGGAACTGGCCAATCCGCGCGATCTGACCAAGATCTTCCAGACCCCGGAATATGCTGCCTGGCGGTCACTACGTGAAAGCGAAGATTCCAAATATGTGGGCCTGGCAATGCCGCGCTTCTTGGGCCGTCTTCCCTATGGCTCGAAAACCGAACCGGTCGAAGAGTTCGCATTCGAAGAAGACACCACCAGTGCCAACAGCGATAGCTATAGCTGGGTTAACGCAGCTTATGGCATGGCGGTGAACATCAACCGGTCCTTCAAGGAATATGGCTGGTGCTCACGTATTCGCGGCGTGGAAAGCGGCGGTACCGTCGAAGGTCTGCCCGCGCATACATTCCCAACCGATGACGGTGGAGTAGACATGAAGTGTCCGACCGAGATTGCAATCTCGGACCGGCGTGAGGCAGAGCTGGCCAAAAACGGCATGATGCCTTTGATCCACCGCAAGAACAGCGATTCTGCGACCTTCATTGGCGCGCAATCGCTGCACAAGCCTGCGGAATATGACGATCCGGACGCAACTGCGAATGCTAATCTGGCCGCACGTCTGCCCTATCTGTTCGCAACCTGTCGCTTTGCGCACTATCTCAAGTGCATGGTTCGCGACAAAGTCGGGTCGTTCAAAAGCCGCCAGGATATGGAATCCTGGTTGCAGGACTGGATCAACCAATATGTCGATTTCAACGCTGACATTTCAGCCGAAGCTGAGAAAGCACGCAAGCCATTGGCATCGGCTGAGGTTGTGGTTGAAGACGTAGAAGGGAACCCGGGCTACTACACGTCCAAGTTTTTCCTGCGTCCGCACTATCAATTGGAAGGCCTGTCAGTCTCGTTGCGTCTCGTTTCGAAACTTCCGTCAGAAAGAGCGGGATAAATCGAAAAAAATGGTGGCGAGTGAAGTGTTTCACTGCCGCCCGAATCACAGTTTCGTATACCGATGACACAAACTTTAGAGGAAGACCAAAATGGAAAACGTATTTGTAAAGATTGACGGAATCCCGGGTGAGGCGCGTGAGAAAGCGCACAAGGAGTGGATCGCATGTAAGTCATTTGCATGGGAAGTCGCCCGCACCCTGGACATGTCGGATCTGGGCACCACACAGCGTGGATATGCCAACGCAAATTTCGGCAAGATCAGCATGTCAACAGAGCTGAGCAAAGCGTCGCCGAAGCTGATGACCTATGTCGCGTCAGGTAAGGCGACAAAGGAAATGGTGATGCACCTGTGCCGGTCAGGTGATGACGAAAAGAAGGGCATGGAGCCTTATCTGATCATCACCCTTCGGCATGCGATCATCGACAGCTATTCTGTTGACGGTGGCGAAGACTCGATCCCGTCGGAAACCTGGACCATCGCATATCGCGGCATTCAGATTCAGTACAAAGAGGCTGACTTTGAAACCGGCAAGCTTGGCAGCCCCAAAGAGTTCCTGTGGAACTTGGAAACCGGCGACGTCAGCTAAATCTCTTACATCTTATGGTCTCGGCGGTATTGGCCGCCGGGGCCTTTGCACTCACTCCATCCTGACTGCGCGAGGATAACATGACGCCGGAAGAGCATCTCAAATCAGGCGATCTGGCGGCCACGTTGGCCACGCTGCAAGACGATATCCGGGCAAATCCCGCAGACGCCAAGCTGCGAATTTTTCTGTTTCAACTGCTTTGTGTCATGGGCGATTGGAAACGCGCAATCACGCAGCTGAAACTCAGCGCGGAAATGGATGAATCGGCCACGATGATGGCCAAGACATATCGCGAAGCGATCATCTGTGAGGTCTACCGCGAGAAAGTATTTGCAGGTGAAAAAACCCCGATGATTTTCGGTGAGCCTGAGGAATGGCTGGCTCATCTGATCGAAGCACAAAAACTGACGGCTGGAGGGCATTTTGATCAGGCCGCCGAGTTGCGCGCCCGAGCTTTCGATGCCGCACCTATGACATCGGGCACCGTGAACGGTGAGGCGTTTGAATGGATTGCCGATGCGGATATGAGGCTGGGACCTGTCCTTGAAGTCATCGTTAACGGCCGTTACTTCTGGCTGCCTTTTGCGCAGATCGTGCGCCTTGAAATCGAGGCACCATCCGATCTGCGCGACGCGGTCTGGACGGCGTGCACGCTGACCGTTGCAAGCGGTGGAGAGGTCGCCGCGCTGGTTCCGACACGTTATGCTGCGACCACCGAACGAGGGGATGATGCAGCACGTCTGGCACGGGCAACCTCATGGGTTGATGCCGGGTCTGAGACATTCGTTGGCCTTGGCCAGCGTCTGCTGACCACCAATACGTCGGATGTCGCCTTGCTGGACATCCGCGAACTGGTATTGGACGTGGCCGTGGAGGACGGGGAAGCGGAAGGAGATGGCTGAGAAGACACTCGTTGAACGCCTACAGCCTTCGTTGCTTGACAGACTGACCGATGATGCGCCGGATCAGATGAAAGAAGGTCGCGATGCGCGTGTCATCAATGTCGGACGCCTCAGAGAGATCATCCAGCGCGACTTGTCCATGTTGCTCAATACCACGGATCAATCAGATCTGATTGATGAAGACGTTTATCCATACGCTGCAAAATCCGTATTGAATTATGGTATCCGAGAGACGTCCGGGTCATTCTCGACTTTGCGTCAAGCACAGCGCATCCAGAAATCAATTGCCGATTCAATCGAGGTTTTTGAACCTCGGATCATGAAAGGCTCGGTCGCGGTTGATTTACGCTCGGAAAAACGATCAGGCGAAATGCATGTTGAGTTTGATATTCGCGCCGTAATGTGGGCACAGCCGATGCCGTTGGAGCTTTATCTGCGTAGCAGGGTTGATGTTACCACCGGCGAAGTCGCAATTGAGCGGAGTTAGACGCCATGGATACGCGGCTGCTAAAACACTATGAAACTGAGCTTGCCTTCCTAAGGGAAATGGGTGCCGAGTTCGCCAACGCCTATCCAAAGATCGCCTCGCGGCTTGGGATGGAAGGGATTGAGGTTGTCGACCCATATGTCGAGCGTTTGCTGGAAGGTAACGCCTTTCTGGCTGCTCGGGTGCAGCTGGAACTTGAGATGCAGTTTCCAGCCTTCACCTCGAACTTGCTGGAAATTGTTTACCCGCATTATCTGGCCCCGACACCATCGATGATGATTGCGCAATTGGAGCCGGATGTGGGCAATGCCGCGCTCAAAGAGGGCTATCCAATTGCTCGTGGCACAGCTTTGCGCGCCCGGCTCGCCGAAGATGAACAAACCGCCTGCGAGTTTGCAACGTCGTCAGACCTGACCCTTTGGCCGATCGAGATATCCGAGGCTGAATACATTGACGGTCGCGGAGAGCTGGTTGCCGCGGGTGTTGCGCGCGACACCGAAGCGCGTGCTGGTATCCGGCTCCGTCTGAACCGCACGGATGGCGAACCGATGGCAGAACTGGAGATGGATAGCCTTGTTCTGCATCTGGACACGCAAAGTGGCAAAGCTTGGGGGCTGCATGAATTGCTGTCCATTCAGTGTTTTGGTCTAACCGGGCGGTCCACCGACCGGCGCGCGGATTGGACGATAAGCCTGCCCGACTCTGACGTGATTCCAAAAGGATTTGAACGGGATGAGGCCCTGTTGCCGATCCCGCGCCAGTCTTTCGATGGGTATCGCCTGTTGCAAGAATACTTCGCGATGCCGGAACGATTCCTGTTTGTCGAACTGACAGGGCTGAAACCTGCGCTCAAGAAATCGGCTGGCACGGATGTCGATATTTATATCTTGCTGAAGGACGGTATGCGCGACGTGGCGCCCGCGGTGACTCCCGCAGCCTTTGCCCTGAACGCGGTACCGGCTGTAAATCTGTTTCACCGCCGCTGCGACAGGGTGCATATCACGCAGATGGACACCCAGCACCATGTCGTGCCGAGCCGAACGGCGGGGCTGGATTACGAGATATTCTCGATTGAACGGGTGACAGGCATTCGGTCGGATGAAGATGGTGACATCCCATTCCGCCCCTTCTACAGCGATACCGACCTGACTGCGGCAGGTGACAATCACCCGGCCTATTATACCGTTAAACGGCGAATGCGGCAGCGGAATGAAAAAGAGCGTCTGCGCGGTGTTCGAACCTCGTATCTGGGGTCCGAGGTATATCTGACCTTGGTGGACCGCTCCGAAGCACCGTATCCCGGATCGTTGGATCAGCTGGCGGTCGAAGCGATGTGTTCCAACCGCGATTTGCCAATGCTGCTGGCTGCTGGTGGGGACGATGTATTTCACCTGCCCGATGGTGGGCCAGTCAAGACCGTGCGCACTCCGGTGAGTCCAACGCGCCCGCATGCCACTTTGGCGCAAGGCGACGCAGCGTGGAAATTGATCAGCCATCTGAGTCTCAATTACCTGTCAATCGCCGGAGACGGCAAAGAGGGTGGGGCAGGCGCACTGCGCGAGCTTTTGGGCATCTATGCTCCTTTGGGCAACCGCGTGACCGAAAAACAGCTGGAGGGCGTCGTTTCAGTTAGCAGCCGCCCCATCGTGCGGCGCATGAGCGACGAGGTGCTCAGCACCGCAGTGCGCGGATTGGAGATCACCCTGGGCTTTGATGAGAGTTTTTACGAAGGCACAAGCGTTTACGTATTGGGTGCGGTGTTGGAGCGCTTCTTCCGCAAATACACAACGATTAACAGTTTCACGGAAACGGTGCTGAAAACCGAACGACGAGGAGAGATTGCCAGATGGCGACCGGCAGCCGGCCTGGGCAGGATCATCTGAGCTTGCTTGCCGCGCTAGCGGCCGACCCTGAAAGGCATCATGTCTTTCAGGCGCTGAGGGTGATCGAAGCGCATTATTCAGATGCGCCAAGGCTGGGGGAATCACGCCGTCCGCGTGAAGATCGTGTGCGATTGGGGCAGGATGTTTCACTAGCGTTTCCCCCGAATACCCTGACGCATTTCGAACCTGCGACGGAAAATGCACCTGGTAAACTCAACAACCTGTTTTTTGGCTTCTTTGGGCCACAAGGCCCTTTACCACTGCACCTGACCGAGTTTGCACGTGATCGGCAGCGCAATCATCGTGATCCGACCTTTGTTGCCTTTGCCGACATGCTAACCCACCGGTTCATGAGCTTGCTTTACCGTGCCTGGGCGGCGGCGGAACCAGCGCCTAGTTTTGATCGCGGCGATGATCCGTTCGAGCAGCGTGTGGGGGCCTTGGCCGGGTTCAAAGGCGAGAGTTTTTCCAATCGAGACGCAATGCCCGATATGCTGCGCCGCTTTTTCGCGGGGCATCTAGGGTCGGGGACCAAGACCGTCGAGGGTCTGATTGCAATCGTGTCAGACTATTTTGGCGCTGAGGTGCATGTTCAACAATTCGTCGGATCTTGGCTTGAGCTAGAACCTGACGATACCTGGCAACTTGGTGGGCCTGCGCGACTAGGGCAATCGACCAGCATTGGAAACAGCGTTTGGTCGCGTTCTGCCAAGTTCCGCATTCGCATCGGGCCTTTGTCGTTTGAGGATTACAAACGCCTTTTGCCAGGTGGTGTCTCACAGCGTCGACTAGAAGCCATCCTTCGCAACTATGTCGGAGATACGCTGGATTACGAAGTCAATCTGGTGTTGGCCGGTGACGAGGTGCCCCGCGCCTCGTTGGCTGGGACCACGCAGCTGGGTCATACAAGCTGGATCAGAACCCGAGACGACCCGGACAAAGACCGTCCGGATGCAGATGATCTGGTTCTTTATCCCGGATACGCAACACAAGAATTCGAGGCCGAAGAACTGGCCCACTCTGAGAGGTAATGAAGATGACGGAAATCAGCCGCGTTTCGCTGTTTGGCAAGTTGAACAAGCTGGGCTACCAGGCAATCGAGGGGGCCACCGTATTTTGCAAGATGCGAGGCAATCCCTATGTCGAAATCCAACACTGGCTGCATCAAATACTGAACGGCCAGGACAGTGATATTCACCGCATCATCCAGCACTATGATCTGGACCCAGGGAAAATCGCGTCGGAACTGACCCGTAGCTTGGATATGCTGCCGCGCGGGGCATCTTCGATCTCCGACCTGTCTGACCATCTGATGGACGCCATGGAGCGTGGCTGGGTTTGGGGCTCGTTGCTCTATTCGGATAGCAAGGTGCGAACCGGATATCTGATCTTAGGCATGCTCAAAACGCCTGCATTGCGCAACATTCTGGCCAGCATGTCGCCGGAACTGGCCAAGATTGGCGCCGACGATCTGGCCGATAATTTTGCTGAAGCAACCGATGGTTCACCCGAAGATTCGTTGGGTGCACAGGACGGCTCGACCGTGGGCGGTGGCGCAGAGCCGGGTGAGGCAAGCGGCGCGATGGCCCCGGGCGCGATGGGCAAGGGAGAGGCGCTCGAGCAATTCTGTACTGATCTGACCGAACAAGCACGCAATGGTGAGATTGATCCAATTGTGGGTCGGGATGAGGAAATCCGCCAGATTGTCGATGTGCTGATGCGTCGTCGCCAAAACAACCCGATCCTGACGGGTGAAGCGGGCGTTGGTAAAACCGCCGTGGTCGAAGGTTTTGCTCTGCGGATTGCACGGGGTGACGTGCCCCCGGCGCTGAAGGATGTGCGCCTGCTGGTGCTGGATGTGGGCCTGCTACAAGCGGGCGCTTCCATGAAGGGTGAGTTCGAAAACCGATTGCGCCAGGTGATTGACGAAGTGCAGGCCAGCCCAACTCCGATCGTGATGTTCGTGGATGAAACGCACACATTGGTTGGAGCAGGGGGTGCGGCCGGAACCGGTGATGCAGCCAACCTGCTGAAACCGGCCTTGGCACGCGGCACTCTGCGTACGATCGGCGCTACGACTTGGGCTGAATACAAGAAATACATTGAGAAAGACCCAGCACTAACCCGTCGCTTTCAGGTCGTCCATGTGGAAGAGCCGGACATTCCGAAAGCGGTTTTGATGATGCGTGGCATCGCTTCAATGCTTGAAAAACACCACCGCGTTCAGGTGCTTGACGAAGGGATCGAAGCAGCGGTTACACTTTCGGCTCGTTACATCCCTGCACGGCAGTTGCCGGATAAGTCCGTCAGCCTGCTGGACACTGCGTGCGCGCGCGTCGCCGTATCTCAGCACGCGGTGCCAGCTGAGGTCGATGACAGTCAGCGCCGGATAGAGGCACTGACAACTGAACTGGAGATTATCGAACGCGATGAGACCGCAGGCTACGATGTGGCCGACCGCCGCGAAGCAGTGAATGCCGCGAAAGAGGCGGAAGAGGCTCGGCTGGCAGAACTTACCGAGCGGTGGGAAGCCGAGAAGAAGGTGGTGGAAGAAATCCTGAACCTGCGGGCCAAGTTGCGTGAAGGCGGGCAGGAAGTTGAAGGCACCGGCACAGCAGAGGGTGAAGCCGCGACCGAGGAGGCTGAGGCGCAACCCATTGACCGAGGTGCCCTATTGGCCGAGTTGAAGGCAAAGAACACCGAATTGGAAGAGTTGCAGGGCGATAGCCCCCTGATCTTGCCCATCGTGGACCATCAGGCTGTCGCTAGCGTGGTCGGCGATTGGACCGGTATCCCGGTCGGTCGAATGGTTAAGGACGAGATCGAAACCATCCTGAACCTTGAAGAACGCCTGGCTAAACGCGTGATCGGCCAAGACCATGCGATGAAGATGATCGCCAAACGGGTTCAGACCAGCCGCGCCGGGCTCGATAATCCGAACAAGCCCATTGGTGTATTCATGCTGGCGGGCACCAGTGGCGTTGGGAAAACCGAAACCGCGCTGGCGCTGGCCGAGGTGCTTTATGGCGGAGAGCAAAACGTCATCACAATCAACATGTCTGAGTATCAGGAGGCGCACACCGTCAGCAGCCTGAAAGGCGCGCCACCGGGTTATGTCGGATATGGCGAAGGCGGAGTGCTGACCGAAGCGGTCCGGCGCAAGCCCTATTCGGTGGTTCTGCTGGATGAGGTCGAAAAAGCTCACCCCGACGTGCACGAGATCTTTTTCCAGGTCTTCGACAAAGGTGTGATGGAGGACGGCGAGGGACGCGTAATCGACTTCAAGAACACGCTGATCCTGCTGACTTCTAATGTCGGCACAGAGATGATCATGGATATGTGCGCGGACCCGGATCTGATGCCGGAACCAGAGGGTATGGCCAAGGCCCTGCGCGATCCACTTTTGAAAGTTTTCCCACCCGCCCTGCTTGGGCGGCTCGTGACGATCCCCTATTACCCGCTGAGCCCCGAAATGTTGGGCGAAATTACGAAGCTGCAATTGGGGCGCATTCAGAAACGCGTTCAACAAGCGCATGGGGTTCCGTTCGAATACTCTGACGCTGTTGTCGACGAAATCGTCAACCGGTGTCAGGAGTTGGACAGTGGCGGTCGCATGATCGATGCCATCGTCACAAACACAATGTTGCCGGATATTTCGGCTGAATTCCTAAAAAGAATGATGGAAGGCCAAGAAGTTAGAAAAGTCGTGATCAATGTCACAGACGGCGATTTCACTTATGGGTTTGACTAAGGGCATCGCATCAAAGCGGGTCGCAAACCAATTGAATATCGCCAGTAGAGGGAGTCCTTAAATGGCAAAAACTACAGTAACCAAGCACAAGTTCTACGTCGTTGATCTGATCCGGTCCAAGCCAAAGCTTGAATATATCGAAATTCCAAAATACCGGGTCGATGTCGAATTTGAGATTACGAAATCAGGCAAACTTAAGAAACCTGATCCGGTTCCCTCGACTGCGCTGAAACGTCTGGAAGACGCCGGCATGAAAGTGCTGGATAACTACGAAAAGACTATCACTGAAGAAGCAATCAAACTCGACAAAAAGGTCGGTGATTTGATGAAGACGCCCGGGAAAAAATCCCAGGACGAAGCCGAAAAGCTGATCCAAGGCGTAAATCAGTCGATCAAGAACGCCATGGCCTCGGCCGAAGGCGCGGCCAAAGTGGCGATCGAAAAGAAGCTGAAAGAAGAGGCCAACAAAGACAAGCTTCTGAAAGAGGCACGTATCAAGACTACGGTCAAGGTGTCGGTCGGTGTCATAAAAATCGGCGGTGCGGTCGCGCGGCTGGTTGCGACATCGGGTGCGGATGCGATGGCCTACAAGACAATCGCCAAACAGGTTTATTCGCTTGGCAAAGAACTGCAGCAACAGCTCAAGGGTGAGGAAAAACTGCGCAAGGACCTGTACAAAGCAATCCAGAACTACATGAAGCTTCGCGAAACCGCCATCATGCAGGCGGCTGAGCGTCAGGGTATTACGGATACTTCGGGAATCTCTCCGAAAAAACCCTTGGAAGCGATCAAAAAATTTACTGCCAAGGCAGTCGCGATGGGAGAGGAGGTCACAAAAGGCAAAGACCCCAAGACTATCGCAAAGAGCATGCTGGATTTCGCGGCGAAGGCAGTCAAAGGCAAGGCGGATGATGCCAAGAAAGCGCGCGAGAAATACCGCGAGCATACGACGAAGACCCGTCATAAAGTCGACAGTCTTGGCGGTTCTGCCGACAAGCTCATGAAGGCAGCAAGAAGCTCTAAAACCCTTAAGGAAGGCATCAAGCTGGGTGCCGAGTGTATGAACGTCAAGCGTTCGGCCAGCGCGCTGGCCAAGAAACTGGAAGATCGAGAGAGCTTCTTGAACGAGATGAATGCTCTGATGGAAGGCAATGGTCTGAAAGTGGATGACACGGCGATCATCGACAAGATCAAGGCTCTGGACAAGAAAACCATCGCTTCGGAAGCCAAGGACATGTTCACGAACATCAAGACCGTGAAAAGCATGATCGACAATATCAGCGACGCCGTAGGCTAAGCTGGACCAATAGCGCCGGGCGCGTCATCTCTGCGCCCGGCATAAGCAAGACGACAGGAGGTCAAGTTGGAAACCGGTATCGAGAAGAGCGAAACGCTCCGCGACACCGTGCGTGCGTTTGTCGAGCGCAAGGCGGTAACCAACACCATCCTGGGCGTGATTATCTTTAACGCGATCACTCTTGGGCTGTCGACCTCATCGTCGATGCAGAACAGCATCGGTCATCTTCTTGTCGTAATCGACAAGGTTGTGCTGGGCATTTTCGTGGCCGAGCTACTGCTGAAATTTTATGCCTATCGTCTGAGTTTCTTCAAAAATGCCTGGAACATCTTTGACCTCGTGGTCGTCACACTGGGCCTGTTGCCCAATCGCGATGGCCTGTCGGCGCTACGGGGGTTGCGGGTCATCCGTGCCATGCGCCTGCTTTCGGTCATTCCACAGATGCGCGCGGTGGTGCAGGCATTGCTGGACGCGCTACCCGGCATGGGTGCCGTGATTATCATGATTTCAATCGTGTTTTATGTCTTCGCCGTGATGGCAACGCTGATGTACGGCCCGGACTTTCCCGAATGGTTCGGTACGCTGGGGCGTTCGCTATATTCCCTGTTCCAGATCATGACCTTGGAAAGTTGGTCGATGGGTATTGTCCGCCCGGTCATGGAAACGCACCCGACGGCCTGGATATTCTTTGTGCCCTTTATCGTCATCACTGCCTTTTCGGTGCTCAACCTGTTCATCGGTCTGCTGGTGAACACCATGCAATCTGCCGTTGAAGATGAAGCGGTTGAGGAGTTTTCCGTGTTGCGTGACCTTGTGCGCAGTGAAACCGACATAGTCGACGATCATGTCAAGGAACTGCTGGTCGAGGTGAAAGCCCTGCGTCAGGAAGTGGCAGAATTGAAAGGTCAGGCAAATGGCTGACAGTTCGCAAAAATTCATTGCTCGAAATCGCGCGCCACGAGTCCAGATTGAGTATGACGTCGAACTTTACGGTGCTGAAAAGAAAGTACAGCTGCCCTTTGTCATGGGGGTGATGAGCGATCTTTCTGGCAAGTCCACTGTAGAAACGCCCAATGTTACAGATCGCAAGTTCTTTGAGATCGACGTTGATAACTTCGATGACCGGATGAAAGCCATGGCACCGCGGGTCGAGTTTTCGGTGCCCAATACGCTGACCGGTGAGGGCAATCTGGCGGTCGACCTGACCTTTGAAAAGATGGCTGATTTTAGCCCGGCTCAGATCGCGGCCCGGATCGAACCGCTGCGCAAACTGCTTGAGGCGCGGACGCAGTTATCGACGCTGATGGCTTATATGGACGGAAAAACGGGGGCTGAGGCGCTGATCGAGAAGATACTCGCCGACCCCTCATTGTTGAGTGCACTTGCCGACAGTGCGGTTCCGGACCAGGACCATGATGCGACACTGAATGCCCTGCGCGCAGAAGCGCCCGAGGATGCGCCTGGCGACACTTCGGTTGATGATGCCCTGGCGTCGCTGCCCGAAGTTCAGGTTGAAACCGCCGAAGAAAACAAGATTGAGGATGTTCTGGCTTCGGTTCCAGAGATTGAAACGTCCATGGAAGAGGATAGCTCTTCTGAGATTTTGTCAGATTTGGCCTCGAGCGCGCCTCAGGAAGACTCGCCCGACACTTCGGTTGCGGATGCGCTTTCATCGATTCCCGAAACCTCTGCTGAAATGGAGCATGATGAATCTGCCGATGTGTTGGCGGAACTGGCAAACAGCGCTCTGGATGAACCTGAAGAAGGCGAGACAGTCGATGACGTTCTCTCTGCGATATCAGAGGTCGCGGAACCCGAGGACGAAGACTCATCTGCAGATGTACTTTCCGAGCTTGCCGAAGCTGCGCCTTTGGATGAAGGCGAAGACAATACGCTAGACGACGCCCTGTCTTCTTTGCCTGAGCTCGAAGAGCTGGCCGACGAGGATCAAAGCGACGATGTGCTCGCAGAGCTTGCGGAGTTGGGTAATGACGATAAAGCAGAGGACACCAGCATTGACCATGCATTGTCGTCGATCCCGGATGCGCCAGAGATAGATGAAGATGACGATCTGGACGACCTGTTGGCAGATCTCGCCGAAGCGTCTCCCGATGAGGCCGACGAGGATGAGGTAATCGATGACGTTTTAGCGGCTATGCCTGATGTTGAGGAGGCCGAAGAAACGGACGAGTCTGACGATATCCTGAGTGATCTTGCCGATAGCGCACCTGACGAAACATCGGACGAAGACGATGAATTGGATGCGTTGCTGTCTGATCTAGCCGAAGCGTCTCCCGATGAGACCGACGATGATGAGGCGATTGATGACGTCTTAGCGGCTATGCCTGATGTTGAGGAGGTCGAAGAAACGGACGAGTCTGACGATATCCTGGGTGATCTTGCTGATAGTGCACCTGCTGATACATCGGATGAAGAAGATGACTTGGATGCAATGCTGTCTGATCTTGCCGAGATGACTTCTGATGAAGCCGATGATGATGAGACAATCGATGACGTTCTTGCGGCCATGCCCGATGTTGACGAAGTCGAAGAAACCGAAGAATCCGACGAAATTTTGAGTGATCTCACGGACAGTGCGTCTGACGATACATCCAATGACGAAGATGATTTGGACGCGTTTCTGGCGGATTTGGATACACCCTCGGCAGACGAAGAAGGTGACGACGATCTCGATGATTTTCTCAACGAGATTTCTGTGAATGAGGCCGAGTCAGAGGATGATCTTGAGGGTCTGTTGGACGATCTATCAGCGGAAGATATCAGCGTTGATGATCTTGATGATGTGCTGAGCGATGAGAGTGATCAGTCGGATTCCACTGACGAGGATTTGGATCTCGAAGGCTTGTTGGATGAGACCGACGACACAAGCGAATTAGATGATCTGGATGATTTGCTAAGTGACATCGACGGTGATGAAAGCTCTGACGATCTGGATGACTTGCTAAGTGATCTTGATGAAGGCGGCAGCGAAGACAAGGCCGAAGAGGCCGAACATGATGGCGAACCAGTTCTAGCCTACGGCACAATGAGCGCCGAAAGGCCCGATCCGGAGCGTTTGAAACGCACACGGTTCCGTCTGGCAATATTTGGTGACTTTTCGGGCCGTTCAGCCAGGGGACAGATCGAAACCGGTAATGCGTTGGCCGCACGCAAGCCGATCCTGTTGGACCCGGATACGGTCGAGGATGTTATCAAGGGTTTTGCGACCAAGCTGGTTCTGCCGCTCGGCAAGGACGGGGCAGGGATCGAGGTTGATCTGAAAGAGCTGGACGATCTGCACCCTGATGAGCTTTACGAAAAAGTTGAGTTGTTTGACGGTCTCGCAGGTTTGAAAGGACAGCTCAGCACAGGGGCAACGGCGGATCATGCCGCCAAGCAGCTGATCGCATGGGGCGAGGAATTTGGGCAGGCAGTAGTGCCGCCGCGCAAAAGCTCGGGTGGAAACACAGTGCGCGCCGACCTGAAACTCAGCGATTTTCAGAGATTGATTGGCGATACGACCGGAGAGCTGGCCCAAGCTTCGCCTGTGGAAGATCTGCTTAAGCGTGTCGTCGGTCCACATATCCGCCAACTCCCCAGCCCTGACGTGTCAGCGATGCAGGCTGCAGTGGATGACGCGCTAAGTGCGGCGATGCGGATGGTGTTGCACCATCCCGAGTTCCAATCGGTTGAGGCGCAGTGGCGCAGTCTCGATCTGATCGCGCGCAGCATTGAGGACGACGATACGCTGGACGTGATCCTGTACGATGTGTCGGCCGAAGAGATAGCCGCCGATTTGGCCGCCGGGGATGATCTGGCTGAGACCGGTTTGGTGCGCTTGCTGACAGAAGAGCCTTTGGACGAGGAAAACGGGCGTGGTGGATATTCCGCATTGATCGGTCTTTACACCTTTGAGGAAACGCCACCCCATGCCGAGTTGCTGGGCCGGATCGGTCGGGTCGCTGCCCACGTGGACGCACCTTTTATCAGTGCCATTACTCCGACGTATCTGGATATCAAGAAAGAGGACCGGCATCCGCTGGTTGTGAAGGCCTGGGATACGTTGCGTGCTATGCCCGAAGCGGGACATGTAGGGCTGGCTTCTCCGCGGTTCCTTCTAAGGCGGCCATACGGAGCGAAAACTGAACCGATCTATGAGTTTGATTTCGAAGAATTCACCGAGTCCGAAGGCTTGCGCGGGATGCTGTGGGCCAACCCGGCAGTTCTGGTGGCTGTCCTGTTGGCGCGATCCTTCAAACAGAATGGAAAAGCGATGAACCTGGGTTCGGTTATGAGCCTTGGTGGTATGCCCTATTACTTTGTTAATGACAGATATGGCGATCAGGTCGCGCTACCCTGCACCGAACGCAACATTACGCTGGATAAACACGAGCACTCGGTCCAGCGCGGCTATATGCCCCTGCTGTCGGTGAAAGGGCGGGATGAGATCAGGCTAGGCTCGTTCAATTCCGTTGCCGGTCAGGAAATTCTTGGGCCATGGTCAGGCGTTCCGGCTCCGGCACCTTCGCCCGATGTGCCGGATGCACCGGATGAGCTCGAGGTAGACGAAGCGCCGTCGGATGATGACTTTGATCTGGATGATCTAGGTCTGGACGATGAGCCCGATCTGGACCTTGGCGATGATGACACACCGGATCTGGTTGACGATGATTTCGATTTGGATCTTGATGATGACGACTCGGGCGGTCTGGACGGTTTCCTCTCGGCGTTCGGTGACGACACCGACGAAGACGACGAAGAAGAATTGGATCCCGAACTGGCGGCGCTATTGGCCGATCTTTAACCGGGGCCGTAGTGGGTAATAGGGTTTGAAAGGAAGAACGATGGCGGACAACAAGCAGCCCTTGAGTATGCAGACAAGCTTTGGCGGTGATCCCGACGACTGGGTTATCCGCAAGGCCATCGTGAATGAGCAGACGGGCCGCCTGAGCGAGATTCGCGTCGAGGCTTTGTGTAAAAAACAGGACGTCAAATTGCAGGATCTTCTGGGCCAGAGCATGTCGATCGTGTTGACTGATGCGGCAGGAGATACCCGCAGTTTCAGTGGTATTGTTGCCGGTGTGACCAAGCTGGCCCTGCGGGGCGGATTGGTACACCTGTTGTTCGACGTTCGGCCGTGGTTCTGGTTGCTGACAAAAACAACAGACTCGCGCATTTTCCAGAACATGACCGTCATCGAAATCATCCAGAAGATTATCGGTGAACATGGTTTTGGCGCGGATCTGCAGAATAAGACTTCGGAGACATACCTACAGCGTGAGTACACGGTGCAATATCGTGAATCCGATTTCGATTTTCTGTCGCGCCTGATGGAGCAGGAGGGGATCTATTACTTCTTCGATTATCCGACTGTTTCGGAAGAAAAACTGGTCTTGTGCGACTCCAAGTCAGCCCACAAATCGCTGCCCAGGGGTTCGACGTTGGATATCATTGTCGGGTCGGGCTCTGACCAGAAAACCGATGATTCCATCACAAGCTTCCAATATGGCGAACGGATCAGTCAGGGCTTGGTCGAATTCAATGATTGGGACTTTGAAAAACCCAATGCCAAGCCGACCGTCCGGGGGAATGGGCAACTGTCGCAGAAGCATTCCTACAAGAAATTGGAACACTATGATTACCCCGGACATCACCGAAGCAATACCAACTTGGGGAAAGCCCACGGAACTGCGTATATGGACGGTGAAGAACAGCAGTCGCGTCCGGTCAGTGGCACCAGCACTGTCTGGCGTCTGGCAACGGGTTACCTGTTTAAGGCTGGCGAACGTGATGATGTGAAAGGCTTTGAGTATCTGATCAAAGGTGCAACGCATTACATGCAGGCAACTGACGCTTACGACGACACAGCCCTGACGCATGAGGGCACAAGCGTTAATATCGTAACAGACGTGGACAACTATCTTGAGTTTCCCGACTACGCACAGGACATTTATGCGTCCAGTTTCGACGCGCTGGACAGCTCGATCCATTGCCGGTCGCCGCAAGTTACCCCCTGGCCGGAAATTTCCGGTCTGCAAACCGCGATCGTAACCGGGCCAAGCGGCGAAGAGATATACACCGATAAATATGGCCGTATCAAAGTTCAGTTTCATTGGGACCGCGAAGGCAAAAAGGACGAAAAGACAACCTGTTGGGTGCGGGTGGTCACGCCTTGGTCGGGCAAGAACTGGGGCATGATCCATATTCCTCGTATCGGTCAGGAAGTCGTAATTCAGTTCGAAGAAGGGAATCCTGACAGGCCCATTTGCACCGGAATGCTGTATAATGCCGACACGATGCCGCCTTATGCGCTGCCCGCAAATGCAACCAAATCGGGGATCGTGACACGGACCAGTAAGGAGGGCAGTACCAAGACTTTCAATGAACTGATGTTCGAGGACAAAAAAGACGCAGAACTTGTCCGCTTTCAGGCTCAGAAGGATCACGAGAAGCTGGTTAAGAACAAGTCCACCATCACCATCGGATATGACGAGCTGGACAAGGGCGGCAATGGCGGCGATGGCTGTTTGAGCCAGGTCGTCAAGAAAAACGTGGATGAGACGATCAAAGAGGGTGACCACACATTCAAAATCGAAACCGGAAGTCAGACGGTGGAAATCAAGACGGACCAGACCGAAACGATCGAAGGCAAGTCCACCCGCACCGTGACCGGAAACAACACGGAAACTATCAAAACCGGCAACAAGACGACGACGGTGAATACGGGCAACATCCAAGTAGATGCCAAGTCTGGTAAGATAACCGTAACAGCGATGCAATCGATCGAACTGAAGGTCGGCTCATCTTCGATCAAGCTTGATCCGACGAGTATCACCGTCAAGAGCACGATGATCAAAGTTCAAGCCAACGCCAAGCTGGACGCAAAAAGCCCGATGACGACGGTGAATGGCGACGCGATGCTTACCCTTAAGGGTGGGCTGACCATGATCAACTAGAGGCGCGAAACGATGAGTGAACGATTTGTTGGAATGACCAAGACTCAGCAAGTGCCTGCTGCGCGGATGCTGGCCGATGCCCATGCACGGTTAAGCACAAAACTCGACGCTCCGGCCAGTGCACCGTTGGAGGCCGTGCTGGGCGAGCTTGACGAGAAAGAGGCCTTTATCGACATATTGCGCCTTTTGGGTGTTGCTCTGCCGCCACGCGAGCGCGTCTGGTGGTCATGTCTGGCTGCACGTGATTATGTGGGCGAAGCGCCTGAAAACAACACACCGTCGCTGGCTGCGTCCGAGGAATGGGTGTTCCGCCCGACCGAGGAAAACCGCGAAAAAGCAGAGGAAACCATTGAGCTGGCGGACCCTGACGATGAAACGGTGAACTGCGCCATGGGCGTGCTATATTCGGAAGGGACCCTGGGAACCGGTGATTTGGCGAACATGCCAGCCCCGCCGGGTGCGGCCGAAATCCTGGCTTTTGCGATGAATGTTGTTGCGATGGATAACCATGATGGCGATTTTGACGCTTATGTACAGTTGCTGATTGATCGCGGCGTCGATATTGCTCGGGGGGGGAATGGTAAACTGGATCGCGACGCGACCGGTAATGAGGCAGAGGATTAGACATGGGATTTCCGCAAGCTCGTGTAACTGATTTGCACGCATGCACACTTCCGGCTCCGCCGCCAGCGCCACCGCCACCTGCGCCTGTGCCAATGCCAATCATGCCGCCCTGTTGTCCAACTGTTTTGGTTTCGAAACTACCAGCTGCACGCATGACAGATCTGGCTACCCCGGCATTTCCGCACCCTATCTTAAAGGGATCCGCAACGGTGTTGATCAGCAAACTTCCAGCGGCGCGTGTCACGGATACCTGCGCCTGTGGTGGCGTGATTTTGCCGCCGTGCTGCCCCACCGTTCTGGTTGGAGGATGAAGTCACACGTATGACGGTCACACTAAAATTCCAATCCACCGGTATCGTACCGGGCGACGGGCGCCCGGTATCGATGCAGGGGGGCTCATTGACCGTTGGGCGCGGCCCAGCCAACGACCTTGTATTGCCTGACCCAGAGCGGACCTTGAGCAAGAACCACTTCGTCATAGAGGACCACAACGGCAATGTTGTGATCGTGGACTTGTCGACAAATGGCACGTTCCTCAACTACTCAAAGATTCCATTAGGTCGGACTCCAACGCCCCTGAATAATGGCGATGTTCTGACTGCAGGTGGCTACGAAATGGTGCTCGAGATCGGGGCTGATCTGCCAAGCTTTGAAGAAATGATCCCGCCACCTGCGCAGCAGGCAGGCGTCTCGCCAGGGCAATCTCAGAATGCCCCTGATCCGTTGTCACTATTGGACGATGCAGCGCCCGGCGGCGATTTTCTGGATGATCTGCTGGGCGGGGATGCAAAAGGGCCGGGACAGATTGCGACGCCGGATCCAATGGATGAGCTGCTGCCGCCGCTTGATGATGACGATCCTTTCTTCGCGAAACCGAAGGACGTGCATCAGGACATGGGCGCCAGTGATCCGATGCATAATCCTTCGCCGACTGATGCATTTGCGGCACCAAAAGCCGAAGGGGGTGCAAACCTGATCCCCGATGATTGGGACGACGATCTGTTGTCGCCAGCCGGGGGATCGGCATCTGATCCGTTCGCGGCGCCTGAACCAACAAAGCCTGAACCTGCGCCGCCACCACCCGTGAAACCAATTCCGGGCGGGCAGGCTGGTGGACAACCGTCTTCAACACCCATCCCTAAACCGCCTGCGCCTGAAGCTAAGTCACCCGAGGTGCAGCCTGCTGTTCCAGCCACTGGATCAACCGAAAACCAGTTGGCGGCGCGTGCATTGCTAGAAGCACTGGAAATCGACGATTTGCGGATCGACGATACGGATTTGCCCGCCACAATGGGGCGTATGGGCCGCGTTATGCGTGTAATGATCACGGGCTTGCGGGAAATCCTTATGACCCGCACCTCGATCAAATCTGAATTCCGTATTGAGCAGACGATGATCAATGCGGGCGGGAACAATCCGCTCAAATTCTCGATCAGCCCTGAACAAGCCATTGAAGCTTTGGTCAAACCCAGGGTCAAAGGTTACCTGGCAGCCGAAGAAGCCACTGAACAAGCGCTGAACGATATCAAAGCCCATGAGGTTGCGATGGTTACCGGCATGGAAGCGGCGCTTAAAGGCGTGTTGGCCCGATTGGATCCCGAGGTTCTGGCGCAAAAAATTGAGGGTTCCGGCAAACTTGGGTCACTTTTGAAGGGTAAGAAAGCCCAGTACTGGGAAGTCTACGAGAAGATGTATGCCGATATCTCGGATCAGGCAGAGAACGATTTTCATGATCTCTTTAGCCGGGAATTCGCGCGAGCCTATAAGGAACAGCTGGAAAAGCTGAAATAACGTCCGGCTAGGGCGACAAGAGCAAGGGAGGGCAGCCATTGTCCTGGGACAGCAAAGTGCTTTGGACCGAAGGGTTGTTTCTGCAGCCCCATCATTTCCAGCAGGCTGATCGGTACACCGAAGCTTTGGTGGCTGGCTTGGCGCGGCGTGTGACACCATACGCCTGGGGCGTCAGCGCATTGGAGATTGATGACGAGGTTCTCAAAGTCGGGCAATTCGCGCTGAAATCCTGTTCGGGTCTGACTCCGGACGGGCAGGTGTTCCGAATGCCACAGGCCGAAGATCACCCGCCTGCGTTGGAAGTGCCCGAAACCATAAAGGATTGCGTTGTATACCTGACTGTCCCGCAGCGAAGACAAGGTTCGTCCGAAGTTGATTTGAGCGGTGCTGAACAATCGGTCAGCCGCCTGCGTCCGGCCGAACAGGAAATTACAGACGTGATGAGCCAGCAAAAGAAGCCGGTCACTCTGGGCGTCGGCAAGCTGAGGTTACAATTCGCTCTTGCGGTCGATGATCTGGCTGACAAGCTGGCCATTCCAATTGCCAAGATTATTGAAGTGCGACCGGACAAGGAAATCATTCTGGACCGCGGCTTCATTCCTTCGGTATTGGATGTGCGCGCCGCGCCTGCTTTGGCGGGCTTCATGAACGAGCTTGAGGGTATGTTATCCCACCGCATGCAAACTTTGGCCGGACGCTTATCCGAAGGCGGGCCAGCTAAGGGGGCGGCTGAAATTTCAGATTTCCTGTTGCTGATGGTGATCAACCGAAACCTGCCTCTGGTGCGTCATTTTGCGAATATCGAAAATGTCCATCCTGAGCACACCTACCGTGTGTGTGCAGCTTTAGCCGGTGAACTGGCGACTTTCATGAGCGCAGAGAAAGAAGCGGTTCAGTTCCCAGCCTATCAACATGATAGCCTGACGGACAGCTTTGCGCCGGTCATCCGAACTTTGCGTCAATATCTCAGCTCGGTTCTGGAACAGACTGCGATCTCAATTCCATTAGAGCCACGCAAATACGGCATCAGCGTGGGGGTGATTGCAGATCGCAAGCTGATCGGAAGCGCGGGTTTTGTGTTGGCAGTGAATGCCGATATACCGGCGGAAGATGTGCGGCGTCACTTTGCGGGGCAGGCCAAGACAGGGCCTGTCGAAGAAATCCGTCAGCTTGTAAACTCGGCTTTGCCGGGGATCACTTTGCGCCCACTGCCCGTGGCTCCGCGACAAATACCCTATCATTCGGGCGTGGTTTATTTCGAGTTGGACGCAGCCAGTCCCTATTGGAGTAAGATGACCACTTCGGGGGGCATCGCGGTCCATGTTTCTGGCCAGTATCCAGGTCTGGAGATGGAACTGTGGGCAATACGCAACCAATAGGTGTCAGTGTGACACCGAGTTGCGCAGAAATATTGATAGGCAACCCAACTGGGTCACTTTTTGAGTTGGGTGCCGTGTAGGAACAGGTCAAACGATGTCCGATAAAGATCCATTTGCCGAACCGGACGATACCGACAAAACGGTGATCCGACCCAACCCGGGCGGACGGCGTCAGGCTGGGGGTGCGCCGCAACAACCTGCGCCTCCGCCGCAACCAGCTGGATATCCAGACCCGATGCAGCAGCCAGCGGGACCTGCGATGAGTGGGCAGGCCTTTGGGGTTCCACCGACCCAACAGCAGCAGTCGCAGCCCCCTGCAGGTGGAGGGGACGATGTTGCCGTTACCGGTATGAACCGCCTGAACGCCTGTGCTGCACCTCTGTTTTCGCTTGTAAGCCGAATACGCAACCGGGCGCAGCACATGGATCCTGACAAACTGCGCCAAAGCGTTGTTGCCGAAGTTCGGAGCTTTGAAAACGCAGCCCTTCAAGCTGGTATTCCAGCGCAGACCGTCAAGATCGCACGATATGCGTTATGTGCAACGCTGGATGACGTGGTTCTGAATACGCCTTGGGGTGGGCAATCCAGTTGGGCAACGCAGTCTCTGGTTGGTACGTTTCATCGCGAAACTGTGGGCGGAGACCGGTTCTATGATCTGCTGGCGCGACTCGAACAGGACCCGGCTAACAACATCGAATTGCTCGAGTTTGTTTATATGTGCCTGTCCTTGGGATTTGAGGGCCGCTTGCGTGTTGAGCAGGGGGGGCCAGACAAGCACCTGCAGATACGTCAGGGTCTTGCGCGCATCATCCGGGGTCAACGTGGCCAGGTGGAACGTGATCTGTCACCGCATTGGACCGGAGCTGACAAACCCTATCGCGCGCTCAGCATGTGGAAACCGGTTTGGATCGCATTGGGTGTAACCGCGCTGTTGTTGATTATCGAATTTGGTGGGTTGTCCTACCTTCTGTCGAACAAGACCGAAAACTTGGTAGGGCAGATGTCGGTTATTGACGCAGGTCCGGTGACTGAGCTGCAGCGCCGCGCGCCTCCCCCTCCGCCTCCCCCTCCACAGCCGCAGGTTGAAAAGGTTGTTGAATTCTTGAAGCCCGAGATCGACGAAGGTCTTGTCGAGGTTTTCGAGAAAGGGAACACATTGATCATCCGTATCAAGGGATCGGGAATGTTTGGGTCTGGTTCGGATCACCTACAGGACAAGTTTCAGGAACCCGTTCGCCGCGTAGCGGTTGCCCTGAACGCAGAGCCCGGATCTGTAATTGTGGCGGGCCATTCCGACAATGTGCCGATCCGTTCATCCCGGTTCCCGTCCAACCTTGCGCTGTCGTTGGCGCGGGCCAAATCGGTCATGAAACAGATGTCGGGCGAGATGTCCGATCCTAATCGCCTTAGCGCTGAAGGCCGTGCAGACAGCGAACCTATAGCCGACAACTCAACCCGCGAAGGTCGGGCGACCAATCGCCGGATTGAAGTCTTGCTGGTCCAGGAGGAGAACTGATGCGGTTCCTCAGACTATTGAAGTACGTATTTCTGTCGATCTACACCGTACTTTTGTTCACAGCCACGGCCTTGTCATTGTGCCTGTATTTCTTTGGCCCGCTGATCGGTTCTGATGAGTGGCGCCCATTGGCTGGGGTGGGTACACGGCTGATCTGGTGCGGCGTCATCTACTCGATTTCTCTCATCATTGCGTTGATTGTTTTCTTTGTCCGCCGGCGCCGCGACAAGCAACTGACCGAAGAGATTACGGAATCCGTCAGCGATGGCGGTGACATGATCGATAGCGAGATCGCAGAACTGCGCGGCAAGTTGAAAACGGCTATGGCGGCTCTTCGCAAGTCAAAGAATGGGCGGCGTCATCTGAATGAGTTGCCGTGGTATGTAATGATTGGCCCACCGGGTGCGGGCAAGACCACGGCGATTGTGAATTCGGGCCTGAATTTTCCGCTTGCCGACGAAATGGGTAAAACCGCAATTGGCGGGGTAGGCGGCACGCGAAATTGCGATTGGTGGTTTACCGAAAACGCGGTTCTGATTGACACGGCCGGACGATACACCACACAAGAGAGCGATGCGCAGGTCGACAATGCGGCTTGGGTGGGCTTCTTGAATCTGCTCAAGAAGTACCGCAAACGGCAGCCGATCAACGGCGCGATGATCGCGATTTCGCTTTCGGATTTATCCCTGCAGGATGAGATCACGCAGAAAGAGCATGCCAAGGCAGTGCGCCGCCGTCTGGAAGAACTGCGCGAGAAACTCGGCGTGCGCTTCCCTGTCTATATCCTGTTCACGAAGGCCGATCTGATCGCGGGTTTTGCAGAGTTCTACGACAATCTTGGCAAGGAAGATCGCGAACAGGTCTGGGGATTTACTCTGCCACTGGATAAATCGAAATCGGAACAGTCCCCGGTGGCTGCATTTGACGACGAGTTTTCCCAGCTTTTGGGACGTCTGAACGCACAATCGCTCGAACGGATGCAGACAGAGACCGATCCGCAACGCCGGGCTTTGATTGCAGGTTTCCCGATGCAGGTCGCCTCGGTTCGTAAAGTGGCGCATGAATTCTTGACCGAAGTGTTTCAGGATAGCCGCTATCAGCATCGCCACATGCTGCGCGGGGTGTATTTCACCTCTGGTACGCAAGAGGGAACGCCGATTGACCGTTTGATGTTGGGCATGGCCCGGACATTCGGGATCGGGCGTCAGGCTATCGGTTCAGGGCAGGGGTCGGGTCGGTCCTACTTTCTAACGCGCCTGTTTGATCAGGTGATCTTCCGCGAGGCTGGTCTGGTCAGTGCAGACGACAAGGTGGAACGCCGTTACAAGATCACCAAATGGGCTTCCATGGCAGCCACCGTTATTGCCGCGATCGGTGTTGGTGCTTTGCTAGTGCGTAGTTTCATGGGCAACTCCGATCTGATCGCCGATGCGCAAGAGGGTGTGTCGGCCTATCAAGCCGCTGCCGCGACGCTGCCGCCCAGCCCGGTTGGAGATACCGATCTGGTGCCGGTTGTTCAGGCGCTTAATACGTTACGCGATCTACCTGCCAATCCAACGTTGTCTGACCCGGACCCGGAAACGCGCCTGACCTATGGGCTCTATCAGGGTGACGTAATCGGGACCCAGGCGGCGCAGACCTACCGTGCCGCGTTGAACCAACGTTTTCTGCCTCGGTTGCTGCTGCGTCTTGAGGAGCAGATGAGCGCCAATATCAACAATCCTGATGTTTTGTACGAGGCTCTCAAGGTCTATCTTATGCTGGGATTGCAGGGGCCAATGAACCCCGAATTAGTCAAGGAATGGATGAATATCGATTGGTCGGTTTCCTTCCCCGGACCCACGCGAGAGGAATTCCGCGCTGATCTGAATGACCATTTGGACGCAATGCTTGGCCAGCCAATGCAAGAAGTTGCGCTTAACGGCCCGATGGTCGATCAGATTCAAGGTATCCTCTCAGAACTGCCGCTGGCGCAACGGGTATATAACGGCATCGTTTCCAGCCCGGCTGCAACCGCATTGCCAGATTGGCGGATAACCGAAGTAGGCGGACCGGCCGTTGGCCGCGTTCTGGTGCGGTCCTCAGGCAAGCCACTGAACGATGGGATCGAGGGGATATTCACCTATAAGGGCTTTAATGATGTTTTCCTTGGCGAGGCCATCGGCGTTGCCAAACGCGTGCAGAAAGAAAGCTGGGTTCTGGGGCCGCGTGGTGAGGCGGAACAGACCGAGCAGGCATTGGCCGCGCTCAGCCGCGATGTTCTGGACCTTTATTACAACGACTATATCGCACGCTATGACGCGATGCTTGGGGATATAGACATCGTACCCATGGAAAGCCTCAGCCACGCGGTAGAGGTCACCAACGTACTGTCAGGACCAACTTCGCCTATTGTGAATGTTCTAAACGCGATTTCGGATGAGACCAAGCTGACGGAAAACCGGTCGATCTTGGGGGGGAACGAAGCCCTGAATGAGGGGCTGTCTGACGCGGCCAGTATCGAATTGCAATCTGCAACTTCGGTTCAGACGCAGATTTTGCTGGAGGCTCTGGCGAAATCCAGTGGTGCGGGATCGTCGGAACCGGTGCAAGCACCCGGGCAATATGTTGAAGATCGGTTTGACTGGTTGCATCAGTTGGTCAACCAGCAGGAAGGCCAGCCTTCGCAATTGGATCTTTTGATTGGTTCACTGACCGGTGTTTATCAGGAACTGAACAAGATGTCCTTCAGCGGCGTTTCGGGCGGCCAGACAGGTCAAGCTTTGCAGCAATTTCAGCAGGAAGCAGCCCGCATTCCCGGCCCAATGGAACGCTGGGCTGTACAAATCATCGACGGCTCGTCGGGTATCACCTCTGACAGCACCCGTTCTTCGATCAATGCGCGGTGGCAGGCGAATGTGCTTCCGTTCTGCGAACAGGTCGTCTCGGATCGCTACCCGTTTAATCGTCGTTCGGGGGCTGATGTGGCCATGGGCGATTTTGCCAGGCTGTTCGGTCCGCAAGGTCTGATCGATACGTTCTTTATCGATAACCTGGCCAAACACGTGGACATGCGCACGCGCCCATGGTCGTGGAAATCCGGTGTGAATGAAGCGGATCTCGGTATCAGCCAAGCGGTTCTGACCCAGTTCCAGAACGCTGCTGAAATCAAAGAGGCATTTTTTGCGGCCGGTCCGCAGCCGCAGATTCAATTCCAGATCATGCCGGAAGCACTTGATCCGAAGGCCAAGGGTGTAACGCTTGAGATTGACGGTCAGTCGCTGGAATTCCGCCACCGGGGTGGGTTACCGTCGCCGCTGGCTGTGACTTGGCCGGGCTCAGTCGGTTTGGCACGGGTCAGCTTTGAACCAGAAAAACGCAATATCGAAAGCGTGCTGTCGAAGGATGGGCCGTGGGCTTGGTTTCGATTGCTGGATGCGGCTGAGGTGCGGCGCACCAATGTCTCGGACCGTAAAAAGGTCATCTTTAATGTCGGTGGGCGTATCGCGATCTTCCAGCTTCAGTCTGGATCGGTCATCAACCCGTTTGCCCTGCCAGCGCTGCAAAAGTTCAGCTGCCCGAAGTCGTTCTAATGCAGCAGGCCGGATTTGGTGCTTTTGGTAAAATGCCCTCGGTCGGAGACTTTTTCCGGATCGCGGTGCCGTCGACCTTTGTTCAGCCGTGGGACACGTGGATCCAGCGCTGCATGTTGGAGACTTCGCAAGCGCTGGGGCAGGATTGGGATGCCCATTATATGTCAGCGCCGATCTGGCGGTTTTGTCTTTCGCCGGGGTTAGCCGGACCACAAAAAATGCTGGGGGTGCTGATGCCCTCGGTAGATCGTGTTGGAAGGCGCTTTCCTCTGACGCTTGCGGCGACGGTTTCCAACGAAGGTTCAGCGATTCTGGCACATTTTCGCGCCGTCGAGACTTTTCGAAAGTTGGAAGACCTAGCTCTGGCTGCGCTTGAGGACGACATGACCAAAGAAAAGCTGAGCGAAGAGCTTTCTGATCTGGTGGTGCCTGTGCAACAGCCCACCGCACCGGTCCGGTCGCTTGGCGCAACCACGATAATGACGCGAAGCGAAGTTTCTGACAGCGTGCTCCCCGATCTGGCCGCAGGATTGTTGTCACAAAACTATCGCAGCCCGAGTGTTTGGGGCACCGAAATTGGCGGGGTGCCCAGGATGATGGTCTGCGAAGGTTTACCGGATGGACCAAACATGCAAGGCTTGTTCAACCTGCACTCTGCTATGTGGACCGAGGCCAAACCAATATGAATTCAAGTCGCCGTGTCCGGTACAGCGCTCGCAGCCATGTAGGCCTTAGGCGTAAAGTCAACGAAGATGCGGTGCTGGCATTGCCAGAGGAAAGCCTGTGGATGGTGGCCGACGGGATGGGTGGGCACGAAGCAGGTGATTATGCCAGTCGATTGGTCGCCGACATGGTAGCTGCGATCCCACCGGGTCTGCCGCCTTCGGACCGCCTGACTATGTTGCGTGACGTTCTTCAAAAGGCACATACCGTGATCCGACAAGAGGCCGAAGCACGTGGCGGTGGAACCATCGGCACGACCGTAGCATGCATGATGCTGGCAAATGGCCACTTTGTTGGTCTTTGGGCCGGTGACAGTCGAATCTATCTGTTGCGTGACGGCAAGATCCAGATGTTGACCACAGATCATTCCTTAGTCGCAGAGCTTGTCTTGGCCGGGCAATTGACCTGGGACGAAGCGGAACAACATCCTCAGTCCAATGCTATCTCACGCGCCGTCGGTGTCGGCGACGAACTGGAACTGGACAAAATCCGGGGCGAGGTCCAACCGGGCGACCGATTTTTGATATGTTCAGATGGCCTAAGCAAATACGCCACATTTGCCATGCTCGAAAAAGCCCTCTCCGAAATGCCGATCGAGACAATTGCCGATCAATTGGTACAAGTCGCATTGGACGGCGGCGGAGCCGACAACATCTCGGTCATTGTGGTAGATGTTCTTTGACCTAGGAGAAGGTCGGCAATTGTGGAAGAGGCGGCGGGGACGGCAATTGCATCCCTGCAAGGCGGTCTTTTATAGGTTCAATCTCGAACGCACAGGGATCACAAGGTCCCACAGGTAGACCGCTCAGCGATTTTTTCATTTTCGCCAATGCTTGTAATGTGGGCAGGATAGGTACAGCTGGTGCCGGAACGCTCATTGACGTGGCCAGATTGATCGCGCCGCTTTGGGCGACCTGCGCGCCTTGTGTCACCTCATCCAATTTCGGAAGGGCGTCGAGTTGCATCTGTAGTCCCTGTGCTTCGAGCGGTATGGGAATGTTGAGCTGCGCCATATAACTGAGCATTGCATTGATCCGGGCAATTCCGGCTGGAGTCAGCGCATCCGGACCAAACGCCTCCTGTATCGTTGTCATGTCCTGCATTTGGTCCATCAAAGCGTTTATTTCATCCATGGATACCGGAAGGTTTGGAACCGGAATCGTCGATAACACCCCCAACTGGCTATAAAGCGCTTGCATCAGATTCGGATCAGACACGGCCGGAAGCCCCAGTGCTTGCGGTGCCGCTGCAGCCGGTGCAATGAGTGACAACTGACGCGCCAATTCAAGTTTTGGCAACGGTAAGGCAAACGGGGGCATTGTGATACGCGGCAGGTTGGCGGCGAAATTTAGTGCAGTCGAACAGGTGCCGCGGGACGTCGCTTCACCTGCCTGCATTTGCCCTTCAAAAGAATAATCCTGCCCGGACAGCGCCATGGGACAAATACCCTGCGCCCTGAGCGCCAGCGTCATTTTTGCCGCCAGTGTCAGATTCTGCATCTGGGGCCCCGGTATTTGAGGCATTGCTTGCGCTTGAGGCAAAACAGCCTTCGCTAGGCTCAGCACGGCTTGCTGAATTTCAGCAATCAAGCCGCGCGGATCAGACAAGGGCAAGCCCGTTGCGGCAAGCTTCATCATCAGCGAGATCGCACTTCCGCCATCTGTTGGCAAAACTGGCGGGAGTGCGATGTTAGGGGCATTCGCGGCCAAATTGGCCTGCATGTACATATCGGGTGTCATTGCGGGCAGCATCGCAGCCAGCTTCATGTCCGCTCGGGCCTGTGCTTTGGCTGTGCCCTGCAATCCCAGCAGCGTCGAAAGTTTCATCATCTGCTGCGGTACTGCCTGAACCGACAGATTTGCACTGGGTTTCGTCGCTGTCAAAGACGTGAGGTCGGGATTGCAGAAACACACCATGTGCCCAAAGCGCTCCGCTACTGTTCCAAGGTGGTCAATATGCGACTGTCCAAAGACATGATCTGTGTTTCCACATTTCTGTCTTGTTCGCGCAGTGCCTCAGCATATCCCGCAGCAGATTCTGTCGTAGGGCGCAGAGTGTCAAAAAGCTGATTATCTGTGTGGAGCACTATTACCTTGCTTTTGCCGAGCGTGCTGTCATCGACCTGAAAGGCAATGCCTCCATTTTCTTGGCTTTCAGGTATCGAATAGGCCACGCGAACGGAAACAGGACCGGTTTCGCCGTTTCGCAGCGCCGCCACTTCATTTTCCTGACGGGATACGTTGGGCAATAGGTGGAAGACATTTCCCGATACATCCAACACGGACACAGAAAGATATCCGTCCAGAACATCCGCTGGCAAATCTACATCAATCACAGGGTTCTGACCCACTATAAAATCGCCAGACGGGTTGGGGGCGTTGTCCTGTTCGCCGTTAAAAAATGCGATCGATATATCGCTGGACGGAGCAGATGGCAGATAGTTTTCGATCAGGCAGAGCGTTGGATTCAACACGGAAACCTGCTGAAGGTCCACTGGGCGAGCTCCCGCTAGTGCTCTGATTGCAGTTTGCAGTCCGGTCAGACTGTCCTGAGACGCCAGAGTACCACTGACGCGAATGGGTGTTTCGAGCCCGTAACCAGTGACTGGAGCGTCGATCAGGGACAGTTCGCCGCAATCGGCCAGCCCCGCCAGGATCGGACCTATCTCGGAGGCAGGCAGGAAGAGCGGCTCAAGCTCGATCTCAGCCGTGCCCTGCAACCCGGTTGGTAGACCTGCGGAATAAAGTTGTTCCAGTTCCGTATGCAGTGCTTCGTTGGTGGTCTGGCCGGTCAGTTTGGCGTCATTGCCGTTCACTACGAAACGCCATTCATCCAGATCCATGGCAGCATCAATCACGTCTGATACGGCGTTGCCCCAAGTCTCGGATATGTCGCCCGAGGCCAGAGTCAGATCGACCTCTCCCCCCTGTTCCACAATATCCCCTGTTATCATATCGCGTGTGGATTCGGATGGAACAAACCCCACGGCGCGCGCGGGTAGGCCCTCACGTTTGTCAGCGATCAGAGTATAGGGTGCCGCCACGGGGTATTGCGGCCCCAGAAATCCATCAAATACACCGCTGGTATATCCGCCGATTCCGACACCAGCGACCGCAAGCACGCCTATCACCGCCACAAGCCCGCCGCGTGGCTTTCCGGGCTGTTCGACTTGTACTGGTTCTGGCTTTGATTTGGCTGGCGTATCAGCAGGGGTAGGCTGTAATGAGGACGGGATGGGGTCAGGTGTCTTGCCTTTGGGTACAATCACCGTCGCATCGTGATCTACATCATGTCTTTGTATGGCAGCGGTATCGGATCTTGCCGAGGCAAGCGCCCGCAATACATCGCTGGCGGTTTGATACCGGTCTTCCGGATCGGGCGCGGTCATCTTGTCGAGGATCGACCTCAGCGGTTGTGGCACGCCTTCTGTATCTAACGGGAGCTTTTTGCTTTCGACAACTTCCAGCAGGTTTCGCCCTGCATCCGCCTTTTGCCCGCGAAAATTGGCCAGCAGCAGGGCGCCCAACGAATAGATATCGGTGCGCCGATCCGTCTTCCCCGACAATTGCTCGGGCGCGGCATAGGCGTATTTCCCAGCGAATTCACCCCCGACGATGGTTTCGGCCCCGGGATTGGTGTCTTTGGCAATCCCAAAGTCAATAATCACCGCCTGCGCCGGATCACCATCGCGCAGGATGATATTGTCCGGGCTCAGATCCCGATGAACGATGTTGCGCGCATGGGCGGCTTCCAGCCCCTCGCACACCCGTTTGCAGACTGTCAGCACGTCCACTGCTGACATCGGACCTTCGCTAAGCTTGTGATCGAGGCCTGGTCCGTCGACATAGTCCATCACCAGATAGACATGCCCATCGGATGTGCGGTTGTTTTCCGAGTAGCGCACCACCGCATCATGGCGGATGTCTCGTATCTCTTCCTCGCGCGTCAGAAGAACGAGATAGTCTTCGTTGCTCGAAAACTCGGCCTTCAGCACTTTCAGCGCAGCAAGCCGCCCCGAAATTTCGGAGCGTGCCCGGTATACATCAGATGTGCCGCCCCGCCCGAGGATCGCTTCGATCCGATATGTGTTATTTACCAGATCACCCGGCTGAAACAGGTCGCCTGCGCGGGATTCAGTCATGCTGCCCTCGAATTGCTATAGTGAGCTGATTATAGATCAGCCGAGGGCTTGGAATTCAACACGGCGGTTCTCATCCGCCCGCGGATTGTCCTTATTTAGTGGCTCTGCTTCACCAACTCCCAGCACCTCAAGCCGCTCATCAGCAATGCCGCAATCGCCCACCAGGAAACGTTTTACTTCCTTGGCACGCAGCAGAGACAGATTTTCATTGTATTCGGCAGAGCCTGCACTATCGGTATGACCAATAATCTGGAACACATTGACGTCTACTGATTTCATAGCATCGCAAAGCGAGGCCAACTTGGGCTTCTGATCGTCGCGCAGCGCTGCAGAGGCGAAATCGAAGCGTACTTGAATATTCACCTGATCCTCTGCCGCAACTGGCTGGTATTCGGCGGGTGCAGCCGCAACCGTTGTTTCGACAGCGGTCTCATCGGTAGTGTCTGCGCCTGTTGACGGCACAATGACCAGACCACGGGTTTTTTGCTTGTTGAATGCATCGGTGATTTCATCAGCAGTCAACTCGGTCGACTGCGACAATGATGCTTGTGCTGAGCATATAATTGCAAAGGCTGCGGCACCGATGAATTTCAAAGACGAGTATTCGGACATTTGTCTCAATCCTTCCATGTTCGAGGCGAGGTTACCTTTGGGATCAGTATGCGACAATGAAGAAAGTCACACTTGTGAACTACAATTATAAGGCAATGTCGTGACAACCTGTCTGCCCGCTTCTAAGTTAATGTCGAAAACAAGCAGGAAACAGGAAAAGCTTAGGAAATGCGCGTCGTTCCAGCGATAATACTGGGGTTATCGATCATTCTCGCCCCGGTTCTTTGGTATGTCTTCCCAATGATTTTTTCTGTTGAGGACAACTTCGAAGGACCCGCTATCGATTCTGGTGCGCGGATCGAAATCGAAATGCTCAGCCAGCAAATAGAAGATATGCGGAATCAGATTGAGCAATTGTCCTTGGAGATATCGCGCTCTCAAAGTGGTGGGCAGGTCCTGCAGCCGAATGCCGATGGTGCGGATGACTACGGATATGACAGCAGCACACCGAACGAAATCATCGACGCCTATGCGCAGGTCGTCCTGATCGCGAACCGCAATAATGTGAATCACGATCTGAAACTGGCGAGTTCGTCTTTCTTGAAAGAAACATTCGGTTTGCCGCGTGAAGATCTAACTGACAAATGCCAGTCGATGACGAACCCGAGGCTAGAGGAAAAGCTGGTTCTGGAAGAAGTCGGGCCAGTTCGTGTCCGCATGCTGAAGCCAGCGGTTGAATCTTTACGCACCGTTTTCGAGAATATTCGTCGCACCGATCCGGACCTTTACGCGCGCATCAACACCGCCGGATCGCTATGCGTGCGCCTTATTCGCGGAGCAACGGGCTCGGCCTCGGCGCATGCCTATGGGTTGGCTGTAGATCTGAATATCGATGGTGTTTTGGATACATTGGGAGATGGCAAAACACAGCTTGGGCTCACGATACTCGCTGATTTCTTCCGCGAGGAAGGTTGGGTCTGGGGGGCCGCATGGGGCCGTGAGGATTCGATGCATTTCGAAGTCAGCCGTAACAAGATTGAGGAATGGCTTGAGCAAGGATTGCTATGATTTGGTGAACAACTGAGCCTGTGTGGCAATTCCAACAGGCATCAGCCAATCTTTGATTGTTACTTGCATTTGGGCAACCAGTGGTGCTTTGCTTACGACCGTTCCGTTCTGTGAATGCGGTCGGATAACTGAAGAGGCTGTCTCGACCGATGAAATATGTTCAACGATGTTTTTTGCTTGCGGGGCTTGCAGTTGTCAGCGTCATCAGCATTGCGCAGGTCGCTCAGGCGCAGAGCGCATCCAATCTGGCACCGTCGACATTTCAACCTCAGAATCAACGTAGTACCGGGCCAGTTACGGTGGCGCGCGATCCCGGGGCGCCAGTCCCTGAAGGGGCGGATAGGCTATTTGTAACGGTTGGGCGAGTGCAGATTGAAGGCGCGTTGCCTCAGATGAATGAGGCAAACGAAGCATTTATCGAAAGGCTTACTGGTAAACGCGTCGCCGTGTCGGAAGTTTTTGCGGCGACCAACCGGTTGGAAAGCGCCTATACAAATGCCGGTTTTGTTCTAAGCCGCGTGGTACTGCCGCAACAGACGCTAAGTGATGGCGGCACCCTTCGTATCGTGGTGATTGATGGGTTTATCGAGCGGATAGACACGCAAAAAGTACCTGCGCAGGCGCGCGAACGTGTCGAGGCGATGACCCGGCCCTTAATTGGGAAACGTGGCATCAAATTGCAACAGATTGAACGCGCGCTATTGCTAGCGGGCGATACATTTGGGATTCGCCTGGCTTCAACTCTGTCCCCGGGTGATGCTGACGGCGCTACAATTTTGACTTTGGATGGACAGTTCAAGCAATACACTGGCTCTTTCGGTTTTGATAATACCTTGTCTGACGAACTGGGGCCGTTGAACTTGAGTCTGGGGCTAGAGGTCAATGGCGCGCTGAGCTTAGGTGAAACCTTCTATTTCCGTGCTGGTGGCGCGCCCGCGCGGTACTTTTCGGATGACGCAAAATATCGCATCCTCGCCGCCGGTGCAGTTTTCCCGATTGGATATGATGGCCTGACCTTCAATGCCGAATACACATCGAGCAAAGCCCGTCCGGACGCTGAACTCATTCCCAACGAGAGCGAGTTTGAACGGCTGTCTCTCAGGCTGTTTTATCCGTGGGTCCGTTCGCGACGTTACAATTTATCTTCGCAGCTTATTTTGGACCGGGTCAGCGATTCCCAAGACATTCTGATCGGCTCGTCTAAACTTCCGGTTTATGACGATGATCTCAGCGTTCTGCGAGCAACTTTGGACGGCTCTTGGACCTATGATAACGGCTCGTTCTTGCAGGCAAGTGCGATCTTATCCCGTGGGCTTGATGCTTTTGGTGCCAGTGCTTCGGTCGGGCCAGATGATGCGCCATTGTCCCGGCAAGGGGCCAGTGCTGAATTCACTAAACTTGTGCTGTCGGGTCAGTATAGCAGGCCGTTGAATGCGAACTGGTCGCTCAGTCTGAATGGCCGTGTACAGTCAAGTTTTGGTGACCCTTTGGTGACTTCCGAGCAGTTAAGTGTCGCGAGTTCCGGTGAGCTGTCCGCATTTGACGCTGGCGACTTGCGGGGTGATGATGGTTGGGTGGTGCGTGCCGAATTGGGACGCTCGCAACAGATTTTTGTGGCAAACTTTCCGCTGATATTCAAACCATACGTGTTTGGCGCATATAGTGAACTAGGGATTGAGCAACCGACCTTTTTTGAGCAAAGCACCACAAAGGCGTATGCTTATGGTCTGGGCATAGATTTGTTTACGATTGAAGACTCAACCTATCGGTCTGGGTCAGTACGAGTTGAATATGGGAGAGGTGAACGCGATGACCTTGGGGAAGACGGAAATCGGTTCAGTATCATTGCAAGTCGCCGGTTTTGAGCGCGTGATCGCCTTGCCAAGGGGTGCTCTGCTGACGGCCACTGCGTTTTTGTGGGGCACGACGGCGTTGGCGCAGTCTCTGCCAAATGGTGGCACGGTAGCCGCCGGTGATGTGACCATCTCACAACCCAGCAGTTCCGAGCTGAACATTTCTCAAGGTTCCAATTCTGCGATCGTGAATTGGAATGGGTTTTCGATTGGTTCGGGTTCGACAGTGAATATCAACCAACCGGGCCAGAACAGCGCGATCCTGAACCGGGTGACGGGCGATACGACCAGTCAAATCCATGGTCAGCTGAATGCGAACGGTCAGGTATTTCTGGTTAATCCGAATGGTATCTTCATTGGCCCCGGTGGTCATGTGAGTACATCGGGATTTGTCGCTTCGACGCTGGCCATTTCGGATGATGATTTTTTGAATGGGCGCTACCGTTTCGAAGGCGATGGCAATTCTGCCTCGGTTGAGAATGCCGGAACAATCTCGGTCGTACCTGGCGGTTACGCAGCGCTGATCGGTGGACGCGTCTCCAATTCAGGACTGATCAGGGTGCCTCTCGGCAAGGTCGGGCTGGGTGCCGGAGAGAGTGTGACACTTGATGTGTCCGGTGATGGATTTCTGCAAGTTGCTGTGCCGTCAAAAAGTGATGACGAAGTAATGGAAGCGCTTGTCTCCAATAGTGGGCGTATCGAAGCGGATGGCGGTATTGTGCATCTCAAGGTGGCCAGCGCGCGCGATGCGGCCCGTCAGGTGATCAACATGTCAGGTGTGATCGAGGCACGGTCCGTAAGTGGCGTGTCCGGTGCAGTTGTATTGGGTGGCGACGGCGGAGCGGTAGATGTCAGCGGTCGGATTGATACATCAGCTCGTGCAACGATTGTCGAAACATCACTTCGCCCTGTGCTTCGGCCTCAGGACGGTGGTTCCATTACAATTACTGGCGAAGCAATTGCCCTTGCTGGTGCGACGTTGGATGCCAGTGGTGAGGACGCTGGCGATGGCGGCTTGATCCGTGTTGGTGGCGATTACCAAGGTGGCGGCGACCTACAACGCGCCAGCACCACAACCGTGGATGCTGATTCAGTTATTTTGGCTGATGGTGGTGCCGAAGGGAATGGTGGCAGCGTTATCGTTTGGTCAGACGATTACACGTATTTTGCGGGCAGGAACTCTGCCCGCGGAGGCGATATTGCGGGTGATGGTGGTTTTGTTGAAGTTTCCGGCAAACTGACGCTGAGATACAGTGGGTTAACGGATACACGGGCACCAAATGGAAGTTGGGGAACATTGCTTTTGGACCCCAGCAATATCGATATTGCGGATTCGTCCGTCGTTCCAGACCCTGCCAATATCACAGTCTCGACGACGGGTTTGCAAAACAACTTGGAGCTGGGAGATGTCATTCTGACAACGACCGGTACCGGGTCGCAAACAGACGTGAACGGGACGATTGATCTGGGGGGGTCTGACACGCAGGTCGGAAACATCAGGATCAGATCCGCCCTGAGTTGGAGTAGCGCCTCGGATCTGACGCTGATTGCTGATAACAATGTTGAGATCAACGCGCCTGTGACTGCTTTGGATGGTGGCCTCATCATCGATGCGGATGGAACCATTACGACCAGCTCAGGTGGGGCGGTCAATGTAGGTGCGTTTTCCTTGCTGGATGGAGTTTGGCAACAGGTCGGCAGCACGATCCCGTCATTCGCAGCGGGTGATTTTAGCATCGCAGCAGGTGCAGGATTCCTGCGCGCGTTGGGTGGTAGTGGCTCAGCAGGTGATCCGTATCAATTGACTGACGTTTTCGGCCTTCAGGGTATCGGCAGTACAGGTTTCGCGGGGGATAGTTATGAGTTGGTAAACTCCATCGATGCCTCTGGCACAGCAGGATGGTCCGGAGGCTTTGACCCAATTGGTTTTTTTTCTGGCTCTTTAAACGGCAACAGATTCACCATCAGCGACTTGTTCGTTGATCAGGGTGGCGGAAGCGACGCTGCTATGTTTGGTCTGATCGATTCGGGTGGTTCAGTGTCCAACCTTTCGATCACAGGCGCGGACGTCAACGGTGCGACCGCAGCCATTCTTGCTATCAGCAACGATGGGACAATCAGTGGGGTTTCGGTTGACGGTTCGGTAACCGCCCAAGACGATGGTGGAGGGTCCTTCGCGGCTGGTTTAGTTGCCGTCAATTTCGGCACAATAGAGGACAGTTTTTCAACTGCTACGGTAGAGGCCATCTTACCAGTTGATGCCTTTAGTAGTTTCTTAGGCGCGGCTGGACTTGTTGGAACGAATGTAGGAACGATCACTCGCTCGAATAGTTCCGGAGATGTCATACTTACAAGTCAGACAGGTACAGGTACGGCAATAGGGGCCGGTCTGGTTTCAGAGAACGCCAACGTTATTTCGGATTCCTACTCAACATCGAGCATTACGGCCAATGGCATTGATGATTCTGTGACCATCGGTGGACTGGTTGCCTCAAACGACACCGACCCGGATTTTGGAACCACAGGTGCGATTGAGCGCAGCTATGCGACAGGAGCGATTTCTTCTACCGGAAGTGCTTCGACCGTGTTCGGCGGGTTGGTTGCAGAGAACGTGGGTTCTGTGACCGGGTCTTATTGGAACACCGAAACGACTGGCCAAGCCACAAGTGCCGGAGGTACTGGCCTGACGACCGCGCAACTGCAGGATACGCAATCCTTCTACGACCTGGCTTCCGCAGCGGGTTGGGATTTTACAACGACTTGGGCACCTGGAACTGGCAGTTCAAACCCTGCGAACTACACGACGTCGCCGGTCGTTTTCGCGATCCCGGATGACGTGGTCGTTGCGGAAGGCGCGACGTCGAGCGCGACGACGTCAGGCACAGTGGTTGGCGGTCCGTCTGTATTCCGGTTTGGCCCGACCTCTGACTCGCTGAGCACCTCATCGGTGTTCCGGTCGCTTGATTTTGCAAGCACCTCACCCGGTACAACATCGTTTACGCTTGGCACCAGTTCCCTAACCAGTTCAAGTGGGCAGATCTTCAGCGTTGCAGCGCTATCCGGAAGCGCGCTGATCGTGGACACAACCGATCCCGTCATCCCCGTACCTCCAACTCCGACAATCGAAATCACCCCAACGGTTGATACGACGATAACCGGAGGTGGTGGAGGCACTTCAGTCACTACAGTCGCCGACGCTGAGGCCGCTCTTGGAACTGTTGAGAACGCTTCGCAGGAGTTTGATGGCGAGATCTCATCCTGTGAAAGCAGCGGTGAAAATGTCAGTGAATATCTGGCGTGTTTGGCTGATGCGATGGATGAATATGCATCCGACCTGGATGGGATCGTGAAAGGTTTGCCACCGGGTCTGGAATCGGTGGGCGATATTATCCGCGGTGCCAGCGCTGGCATTCGCCAAGTTGGTGAAGACGCCAACCGACGTCTGGCGTTGGCCACGACAGCCGAAGAACGCGCAGCCATTCGTCGCGATGCTGTTCAACAGGCCCGGCGCGAAATTCGCCAGGCACAGCGCGAAATCCGCAAAGCCATCACATTGATAAGAGCAACCGACCCGGAACTTGTCATGATCCAGAACCAGCAGGTAGAAACGATTGTGGCGGCCGTCGGACAAGCTGAAATCGGTCTGACGCGCGCTATCGGCCTTTAGATCCGACGGAGAAACATACCTGTGTCCTTGTCCCGATTTCTTACGGTCATCGTGTTCACGTTGGTCAGTGCTTGCGCAGCTTTGGCCGACAAAAGGGTGGCGCTGGTCATCGGTAACTCCGACTACGTATCCGTGGGCTCATTGGATAATCCTATTAACGACGCCTCAGATCTGGCCATCGCGCTTGAGGGGTTAGGTTTTGATGTGTTTCTGGGCACAGACCTCACGCGCGACGAAATGCTGTCGCTGGCCGAGACTTATGGAGCGACGGCTGCTGATTCTGACGTGTCCCTGCTGTTTTATGCAGGGCATGGGTTTCAGGTGGGCGGGCGGAACTATCTGGTCCCGGTTGATGCGCAAATATCAACGCCAGAAGACATCCCCAATCAGACAGTTCCGATGGAGGAATTTGTCAGCCGCATGGAACGTTCAGACGGAATTCGTTTGGTTTTCTTAGACGCCTGTCGTGACAATCCGTTCGAAGGAACAGGCATTGATCTTGGCGGCGATGGGTTGGCACGTGTAGGCAGCGCCGCAGATTTCATGTTTGCCTATGCTACGCAACCGGACAATGTGGCTTTTGACGGTACAGGTCGGAACAGCTTCTTCACAGAGGCGCTACTAAGCCATATCTACACACCAGGTCAGGATGTTTCGGATCTGATGATCTCGGTTCGAAAGGATGTGCTGGCCTCTACCGGGGGGCGGCAGATTCCGTGGGATAACTCGTCGCTGACGCGTCAGTTCCGCTTTGACAATAGCCCGGTCACTGCGTCGGAAGAAACTTTGCTGTGGCAAGTGGCGGCGAATGCGCAGGACCCGTCGCTGATGCAACTCTATATAGATCGCTATCCAGAGGGCGCGCATGCAGGCGAAGTTTTGGCGTTTTTGGATCAGACTGGCCAGGGAGAGACACAGACCCGCGCTTTGTCTGTAGAGGATGCGGACGAGCAGTCTGAGCGGCTTTGGAAACTGGCGCAACGCAGCCGAATGCGACCACTGCTGGAATTCTATCTTGAACAATACCCGAACGGAAACCACGCAGATCAGGCCCGCCGACTGATTGCATCGATCCCACGCCCCGAGGACAGCACACCCGGCGGGATCTGCGAACGTCTGGCTACGCATCCACGGGATCGCACAGCCAGTATTCCGGGCGTGCCCTTCAGTCGGCTTCAAGATAATGCGTTGACTGCGATTCAGGCGTGTAGCGCGGCTGCTGCCCAATCACCCGATTTGTCTCATTATGTGGCGTTGCTGGCACGGGCGACGATTGCTGCAGGTGATGTGGACCGTGCTGTGACGCTGTATCAGCAAGCAGCGGCCGAGGGCGATTTGCGGGCAATGGTTTCGCTGGCTCAGTTGCACGAAAGCGGAACTGGTGTGCCACAGGACGTGAACATGGCGTTGGACTTGTACGAGCGTGCCGCCGAAGGTGGCAGTTCTGATGCAATGATCAACCTGGCCGTGACCCTGTTCGAAGGCCAAATCGTTCCGAAGGATGAAGCGCGTGCCATCGCACTATTGCAGCGTGCTGCTGAAGGCGGATCGGCGAAGGCCACGTTTAATCTTGGTGTTTTGGCGCAAGATGGTATTGCTGGCGAGCCAGCTCAAGCGCTTGAATATTTTCAGCGGGCAGCTCGGGATGGCGAATTTCAAGGCTATCTTGCGGCAGCAATCCTTTTGGATGAAGGGCGGGGTGTTGAGCGTGACCCGCTTGAAGCGGCGCGTATGCTGCTGCGCGGTGCGGCAGAAGATGACGGCGCGATCCTCAATCAATTGTCTCTGGCGTCTGACCAATGGTCGCAAGAAACAATGATGGAAGTGCAGAAACTGCTGCAGAAGGCGGGGTATTACTCCAGCACAATTGATGGCGTTGCAGGGCCAAACTTTATCTCTGCTTTGCAACAGTGGCGCAGCGGAGGGTTCGACCCTGTCATTCTGGCTGAGAACTGAATGTTTTTGATGCCTGCAATCAGTTCAGTGGGATAAACTCAATCCGACGGTTTCGGCGTTTGCCGTCTGCAGAGTCGTTGGACATCACCGGGCGACTTTCGCCATATCCCACCGTCACAAGACGATCCGAAGCAATGCCTTGGTCCACCAGATAGTTGTTTACGGCCTGAGCCCGCCGCTGGCTGAGGGCCTGATTGGCAGTCTCAGACCCATCGCTGTCGGTATGGCCGCCGATCTCGATTTTCAGGTCAGGGCAGCGGCTGACGATATCGTGCAAGTTTGTCAATAGCGGGATTGAGGCGTCTGACAGACGGGCACTGCCAGAGTTGAAATAGATGTTTCCGGTGCGCGACAAAATCTCCATTCGGCCTTCGCACGCTTCCCGGTCCATTTCGCCTTTAGTCTCCAGCGCTGCAGCCCCCGGTGCTTCTGCAACCTGCTCCAGTTGAGGCGGCGTGCCGGCCTTGGCCCGATCAAAGACGAAACCAAAACTGATAAAGCCAAAGGGCAGAATATCTACGCCTGCCGCTTCCTCTAGTTTGGCGCGGCCTTCTTCAAGATTGAAATCAGGCAGAGCAATCGCGATTGGTGTCGTATTCGCTACCGCTACGCGATCGTTGTCCACCAGCGTAATTGCGACCTGAGCAACACTGTCCTTCTTAACCCCATGCAGGGAAAGCGTGTAGGGCAGTTCAATGATCTTGTGACGCTCTTGATGTAGATTGACCAGCTTGTCAGATGGGAGCTTGGCGGTGATGACCGCTTCGGGATGGTTGAAAGTTTCAAAGAACAAAAACCGCATGCGTACGTTGCGTAGATCGATTTTGGTATCCACACTGTCCATTTGAATCCGGATTTCGGCATCGCCTTCTGGGTCGATCACGCCCGTAAGCGAGGCAAATCCACTGTGTTCGGCAACCGAATTCTTTTTTACGGACAGAAATTGAAGCTCTGACGCGTTGGCGTCCAACTCCCACCCATGTTCGAATGGATCAGTGCTTTGCGCAAATGCAGTACTTGCGAGCAGCAGGCTGGCTAAAGCAAAAGAGTATCGCCACAAGGTTGAATGTCGCATATGTGAACCACTTCCTATACGTGATACTCATATCGGAATATGATACGAGTTGGCCATAAGAAAGCCAAAAATCTGGGGTAGACGACTTCGCACCAGCATGATGCCCTCTTGTCACGGGCAGACTGCAATGGCGGGAAAAAAAGGAACTGACGTGCTTCGCATCTTTAGAACTGTGATTGCGATGATAACATTGCTCTGGTCCTCAGCCGTATTGGCTGAGCCGCGTATCGCGTTGGTGATCGGAAATTCTGCCTATGGTTCGGTTTCGCCGTTGGATAATCCGGTCAACGACGCCAAACTGATCACAGAGAAACTCAGCGTCCTAGGGTTTGAAGTCCGACATTTGTCCGACAGCAATCAAATTGAAATGAAACGCGCAATTGCACAGTTCGGGCGCGACCTGCGCAAGGGCGGTGAAAGCGCCGTTGGACTGTTTTATTATGCCGGACATGGCGTGCAATCCTTTGGGTCGAACTATCTTTTGCCTGTCGATGTCTCACTTAGCGACCCGGCAGATCTGGATTTGATGGCGGTTGAGGCCCGTTCGGTGCTGCACCAAATGGCGTCAGCGAACAACAAGACCAATATTGTCATTCTTGATGCCTGTCGAAATAATCCATTCGAAGAATTGGCCGATATGGATGACAATGGCCTGGCCGAGATGAAGGCGCCGACAGGTACATTTCTGGCCTACGCAACCGATCCCGGCGGCGTCGCGCTCGACGGTGAGTCAGGCAACAGCCCCTTCACGCTCAGCCTTGCGGGTCACATCGAAACGCCAGGCATGGCGATCGAACAATTGTTTAAGAAGGTGCGGGTTGATGTATTGAGCGAGACCCGCGGCTTACAAACCCCCTGGGATACATCTTCTTTGACTCAGGATTTCGCGTTTGCGATTGAAACCGAGACCAAGATTTTGGAACACGAGAACGAAGAAGATCTTTGGCAATCTGCGGTCAACTCTCGCGATCCAGTAAAAATCATGCTTTTCATGAGGGCTTATCCCGAAAGCATACATGCCGATAAGGCCAGCGAACTGCTGCAAACAGTAATGGCTGAATCTTTCGGGACCTCACCTCAGTTTGGCGTTTCGCAGATTGAGACGGATCAATCAGGGCCTGAGCCAACGGAAACCGATCGTCTCATGTATGAATTGGCGCTTGCCGACGACACGATCCATTCCTATGAAGTGTATCTTCATAGTTTTCCAGACGGTGCGTTTTCCAATGAGGCGGTGGATCGACTTGCAGCCCTGCGTCACGGCGAAGAAATTGTGACACGTAAAGCGGAGCCGAGCGCGGCCTTGCCCGAAACTGAGCAGTCGCAAGAAACTTCTGCTGACGCAGTCTTGACGCTGTCCTCCCGTCTAACCTTTGGCAATACCTATGTGCGCGGACATACCATCAGCGAGTTGGTCGCAGGATCGCCTCAATTCCCTCCTATGGAGGGACTGCCGGACGAGCTGTGGAAAGGGCAGTCATGCTCAAATTGCCATCAATGGACACCGGAAACACTTTGTGATCAGGCCGAATCTTATGTGAAACGACCTGCGGCCGGAAACATTACCAAACAACACCCCTATGGCGGCGGCTTGAAAGTTAATCTGCGCCGCTGGGCTTTGGGCGGATGTCAGAGTTAAGGCGGGGCATGCTGCGCTGACTTCACTATTCCTTCCTGGCAGGTTTATCTCCTATGTCAGCGCAAGGGTGATTATCAAAGTTGATAGAAGTGGCGACCTCTTCAATTAGTCCGCAAAATTTTTCACGAACTTTAATTAAAGGTTAAAGATAATCGTGCCTCTGAAATCACACATCAAATCCAGAAACTTCATCATAAAATACGCCCAATATGAGAATGTCGGGTATATACAGTAACACATATTGTCCGATTGTGCCTTAACTCTACCCGAGGATTGAACGTGAATTCCACTTTCGCCATCCTGATCATCGCAGATATTTCAGGCAGCACCCCGCTCTACAAAGCTGTGGGAGACGGCGAAGCACAACGATTGTTACAGCTGGAACTGGATCGATTGCGCCGCGTACTAGCAAAGCATGGCGGTGTTCAGGTCGGTCAAAAAGGTGATGATGTTCTCAGCTATTTTTCTGATGCCGATGCCGCACTTGCTGCTGCTATGGAGCTGATTGGAGGTTCGTCAGAAACTTCGCTTTCGGTGCATGTTGGAATGCATTTCGGACCGATCGTGATAGCCGAGAAAGGTGTATACGGTGAGGCCGTTAACCTGACCGCCCGTCTTGCAACCGCTGCCAATCCTGGCGAGGCTTGCGTGAGCGAAGATGCCGCTGCCTTGTTGCCCGAGGACTTGCGGCGATTGTTGAAGCCGCTCGGGCGGTTGAGCTTGAAGGGCCTCAGCGAACAGACGATGGCCTATTCCTTGGTCAGCCCTGATTCCGACCCATTCACCCAGACCAGATTGCCGTCGTCTTATGGTCGAACGGAAGATCACTGGAGAACGACCGAGCGCATAACCTTACTCCTGAGCCTCGAAGACCAGTCGTGGCAGTGTTATGAGAATGGTGAGTTAAAAATTGGCCGATCCCCCGACTGCGACGTTGTTCTGCCTCAGCCTTGGGTATCCCGGCTTCATGCCGTTATCAAAATCAAGGACGGCAAGCTTATTTTATCGGATCACAGCACGTCGGGTACCTATGTTAAAACCGACTCCGGTCGAGAAATACAGTTGAAACGTGAGACGGTGATGTTGGCCGATAGCGGGCTGATTTCTCCCACTCTGCCTATTCAACATTCAAAGGTCTGTTTGCAGTTTGATGTTCTTGGTCGACTTATTGCTCCAAAGAACGTTGCCTGAAGAATTGGGCGCGTCGATGGTTGAGTTGAAAAGTCTTTGTAGTGAAGAGCCCGCGTAGCTGTGGCGGCCGTCGGGCAAACCCGATGATCTTAACGAGCTGAGGTCGTTACGAAGAAATAGACCCATTCGCCTTTGAAGTCCGGGTGCGCGGCGCGCGCGTTGGTCACGCTCTGAGCAAGGAAGTCCAGATACGGGCCTGCGGGTTCTACAAGCGGGCGGTCGCCTGCATGTAGGGGCACTGATGAGGCAAACGCCGCTACGATCTCTTGCCCATAGGGTGGCCCGATGGTGATGAATAGGCCGGGATCACCCTGTTGTTCTGCGCCGATTTTCAGCGGTGCCTTGGCCGGAGTTTTCGTCAGCGAAACAGAACTGTTTGGGCTGAGATGTATCACCTGTCCTGCCGCATCGAAGAAATCGACATAGATATAGGCGTCATAGTCGGCTCCGGTGAGGTCCAGCACCAGCTGCTGACCTTGGGTGTATCTGAATTCGCGCGCATGGACGTCTTCGCCCACGAGCAGAGGGTTGGTGATCTGATCCGTCGATTGAGGCAGGCCGACAGATGAGATCCCGCTCAGCGCGCCACATTGCGGGCGTGGCAGGATCAGTAAATTGTCAGCCACCTGAATGTTCTCGCCCATCCGCGCCTGCAAGGCGGACAAGACGGGGTCGCGCAGACCATCTTCGGGGATATGACCGATCAGTTCTAGTGTGTTGGTCTCGGGTTGGAACTGAACCTGCAACCGGGCGCAGGGGACTTGCGATAACAGCCCGTCGATCCCGTCACGCAGGTCTTGTGCACTTTGGCCGACATCTTCAGGTCGAGTGAAGCTTTGGAACGCGGCCAGGCTAACTGGGTCTACCGGACCATCGCCAGCGGCCGAGAACACATCAGTGGCTTTGGCGGTTTCGGCTTCAGGAAGCGTCTGGGTCAACGCAACCGGCTGCGCTTCCACGGCTGTTGCGCTTTCCGCTCTTGGCGCCACAAGGGTCACCGCTTGGGTAGGCGCAATCCCGGTCTCAACCGCGTTCAGCGGCAGACTGGCTGCGATCAAAGGGGGGGCTGTAACCTCAGCAGTTTCAAGCGATAGTGGTTTATCCTGTACCGGGGTCAAAGCTTGTTCGCGCGCGGCCTGATCCTCTGGGCGAAGCTCGATTGAGGGAACACTTATGGATGTGGCTGAGGATTGCGGGATCGCGCCTTGTTGCACTTGTGCACCCGCCGCGTCTTCGCTTTGGGCGGTGGTCGTTTCGGGTTGCGCCTCAACCGCGGTGCTTTGGGTGACCTTATGTGCAGACAATTGCATTCTGGTTTCCGGCACCGGCTGTTCGTTGACAGGGTCAGGATCGACCGAGCGCAACAGAACCAAACCAGCCAGCGCATGCAGGGCAACCGAGCACAACAGGGCTGTGCCCCAAATAAACGGCACGCGCATCACCGGATCGGCCCGGGTGGAGTAACGACCAAAACCACATCCCGCGCGCCTGAGGCTTCGAATTCGGCGATCAGCGGCAAAACCTCGCGCAGCGCGGCGTCCTGATGAGCGTTGATGCGGATCAGCAGGTCGGGGTTTCCGTCCAAGGCCGCCTGCACCTGTAGCAGCGCACTTGGGCCGGTCACTTCGGTTCCGTCCAGCGCGAGTGTTCCGTCGATGCTGACCGATAGGGTCAAACCGCCTGCGGGCATATCCGCGCCGGTTTGCGCCACGGGGGGTGATACGTCGAACGGTGCTGTAGCATCCATCCGCCCGATCAACATGAAGAAGACCAGCAGAAAGAACACCACATCTATCAGGGCGATGATTGTTTCGGGGTGACGGCGAGGTACCGGGCGTGTGATCTTCATGGCCGCCCCTCAAGCCGAACGACGCGCAGATTGACCACGCCTGACTGCGTGACCACATCCATCACCGAAACCAGCGATTGCAGCCGGGCGCTGCCGGTGGGCAAGATAATGACTTGCGTGGCCGCGTTTTGCGTCAGGCGTTCACGCAGCAAAAGGGTCAGTGCCGCAGGTTCCAGTTGCCTGCCCTGAAAATGCGGAGCGCCATCCGCGCCGATGCGGATAAGCAGAACGCCTGATGCGTCCTGACGTGTGCTCACCGAAGCCGGAGCAGGGCGGTCGGATTGCGCCAGCGCCGGGATCATGTCGAGATTCAGATAGGTCGAAGTCACCATAAAGAAGACCAGCAAAATCAACATCACATCGATCATCGGCACCAGTGAAATTAGTGGCCGGGTCGGTGTGCGTCGGTTTAGGTTGATCTCGCGCGACATCTGCAGTCCCTCAATGCGCGCCGCGTTCTTCAAGTATCATAAGTTGGCCCACCGCGTTTTCGATCGATTGCGCGCCGGCTTCGGCCCGGCCTGAAAGCAATGAGGCGCCGATGGCGGCAGGAATAGCCACGAGCAGCCCGGCGGCAGTTGTCAGCAACGCTTGCCAGATTCCGCCCGCAAGGACCGACGCATTGGCTGCGCCCTGTGCAAGTTCCAGTTCCTGAAACGACTGGATCATGCCGGTCACCGTGCCCAGAAGGCCCAACAGGGGTGAGATCATCGCGATCAGTTCCAGAACACGTATCCATGTATTCATCGCCGTGAACTCAAGATTGCCGCGCCGTGTCAGTTCTGCCGTCAGGGCGGGGCCTTTGAAGCCATCGATCAGTGCTTGCATTGCGTAGGCACAGACCCGATCTGCCGGGGACTTGCCGGACGCCACAGCGGTCTGAGCGGCCTGCCGATCTCCTTTGGACCATTGAACAAGGGCGGCATCGCGCGCTGATGCGCCGGATCGCACCGAGGCGAGCTGGATGACCTTGAATGCGATCACCGTAAGCGACAGCAATGATAGCGCTCCAAGAACGATCAGGATCGGTCCACCTGTGCCCAAATCTGCAAACCCAAACATCACTTATTGCGCCAAGCTTGCTGAGGTTTTGCTCGCCAACGCAAGCAGCGGGAAGCAATCAATGGGTTCGGCATTTTGTGGCGTACATGCGGGAAGGTCGTGCAAGAGAACTTCCGAGATATTGGCACAGTCGATCTCAGGAATTTCGAATAGTTTCAAAACCGTGCGCTGGACGGGAAGGGGGGCTGCGTCGATGGACAAAAGCCGATCAATCACGCCATTGCCGTCCAGTATGGCCAGCGACATCTCGAAGGCTTCGAAACTGTTGCCCGTCTGGTTGCGAAACAGGAAGAAGGCGCGACATCCGCCGTTCTCGCCGGATTCGAACTTATTTAGCTCGATCGACAGTTTACCCTCTTCCGCATGGGCCGCCACGGGCGATAGCGCCACCAGCAGTGCCGCGACAATTCCTATTCTCATATTTGGTTCCCTGTTTTTCACGCCATGTTTCTTTTAATGAGTGGTAACTCTGACCCTTTGGTGAATCCTAGGCCATGTTTGATCATTGCAGCAACAGCGCTAAGCTAAAAAGACAAAAGCCTGTTTGCTATCTTCCTCAACGGGCAACCCTTCCGAAAGCGCGCGGTAGGTCGTTAGAAAGCATCGAAATAGGCTGATGAAGTAACAGTCTTTAGGAATTGCAGCTCAATGAATTTGAGGTTGTCAGAATACCAATTCTGAGCAGCACAATAGAGCCACGAACGCAGTTTGTACTTGCTCCCGACACAAGGCACTGTCTTGCAAAGGTGATTTGTTGCAACCTGTCGCGAACATTTTCGTCCGGACATTGCAGATCAAAAGTTACGTGGATAATCGAGCTTTAGCTGCCGATTTTATCCTCGCTGTTTGGTAGTCGATCTTCAACTTGGGGCGACCTAAAGGTGGGATCACTTGGGTAGCCCGAAGACGCGTTATTTCAAAGTTGTCGCGAGAACCTGTTCTGCGATCCAGTCGAACACAAGCTTGGGACCTCGGCCCGAGCTAGTATGACTCCGCGACATTACATAACCAGCATTGCTGGAGACCAAATCGTCCGTTACAGCGACCAGAGAACCCTTACTGAGCAGATCATCGATCAAGCCAATCCACCCCAAAGCCACGCCTTCGCCAGACAAAGCGGCCTGGGTCACCATGTCATAGTTGTTGAAACTAATGTAGTTTCTCTTTCTTTCGCCTGTTACGCCTAAATGGTCGAACCATCCTTGCCAGGTTTGCCACGCGGCAGTTGCGGGCTTTGACAAGCTAAGAAGCTGAACATTTAACAGGTCGGCGGCTGATCGGATTGGTCCAATCTTATCCAATAGCTGCGGGCTGCAAACTGCAGCTACAATCTCTTCCAACAGTAATATTTCATCTGGTCTGATTTGGTTTATTGGCGCAACGTGGATTTGAATATCGCAATCGGTATCATCCAGACCGGGTGGCACGGTTGAGGCCAGAATCTGAATTTCGATCTCATCCCCGATTTCCTCTCGAAGATACCCCAATCGCGGCAGCAGCCAGAATGTCGAGAACGCAAAATCAGCAGAAATCCGGACCCTGGGCTTCGACCTGCGATCGATCAACGAGTCAACGGCGTATCCCATTTGCCGCATCGCCGGACTGACCACATTGAGAAGTCTGAGGCCCTCATTCGTTAGCGAGACCCCTCGATGCTCGCGTTTGAACAAAACGACGCCCAGATCAGCCTCCAACCCTTTGATCCGCTGCGAGACCGAGGATTGTGTCAGCCCAAGTGCCTCACCTGCGCTGGTAAAGTTCCCATGTTGTGACACCATTTCAAAGGCATAGAGCGCCACCAGATTGCGGCTGAGGTTGGTATTAATCCTGTTAATGTCATCCATAACTACTCAGCTACTGCAAAACGGACCAGATATGTATCAAAAATTATAAAAAAGGGCTCATAAGCAGCCTTCCAAAAAACATGGGAGCCATAGATGACCGGTAACAACCACAACCAAACCATTCACCCAGCGATTACCATGCACGCCAACGAAGTAGCTGACGGCACCCTTAGTCGTCGCGAGTTTCTGACACGCGCGACTGCACTGGGGCTGTCGGCGTCGGCAGCCTATTCGATGCTTGGTTTGTCGCAGCCTGCGCAGGCCGCAACCGATATTCAGCCAGGTGGGACCATTCGAATTCAGCAAGTCGTGCGCGCTCAGCTTGATCCACCGCTTTATAACTGGCCTCAACTTGGAAACGTGGTCCGCGGATTTTTGGAATACCTCGTCCAGTATAACGCAGACGGCACGTTCGAACCCCGGTTGCTTGAAAGTTGGGAAGTGAATGACGATGCAACCGAATACGTTCTGCGTATTCGGCCAGGCGTGAACTGGAATGATGGGCGTGGCACGCTGACGGCTAAAGATGTCGCGTATAACTTTGGTCGATGGTGTGATGGGAGTTGGGAAGGCAACTCCATGGCCGCGCGCATGGGGTCCTTGCAGAATGATGCCGGCGATGGTCCAGCGGATGGAGCGCTGGAAGTGGTCGACGATCTGACGCTGAAGCTCAAGCTGACGCGACCGGACATCACCATTATTCCTGCGGTCACGGAATATCCCGCAGCAATCGTGCCTGACGGTTGGTCAGGTGATCCGGCGAATGATCCGGTTGGTACAGGGCCATACAAACTGGTTGAGTATCTGGTGGGGGAAAAGGTTGTTCTGGAGAAGAACACAGATCACGAATGGTGGGGCGAAGGCGCCTATTTGGATCGGATCGAGTTCATCGACTACGGCACCGATGGCGCAGCTCATTTGGCTGCGGCAGAAGCCGAAGAAATCGACATGACCTATGAAACGGTCGGAGAATTTGTCGACATCTATGAAAGCATTGGCTGGAATCAGAGCGAGTCCGTTTCTGCTAACACTATGGTTTTGCGCACAAACCGCGACGCCGAAGTGGACGGGGTCAAACCCTATGAGGATGCTCGTGTTCGCCGCGCTCTGGCGATGGCTTGCGACAATGCAGTGTTGCTGGAATTGGGGTACGCCAATCGTGGGACGCTGGGTGAAAACCATCACGTTTGCCCCATTCACCCGGAATATGCCGACATCGGAGCTCCGGAAAAGGATGTTGAGGGCGCACGTGCATTGCTCGAAGAGGTCGGAATGCTCGACTATGAGCATGAGATTTTCTCGATTGACGATGACTGGCGCCGAAACACAACCGACGCGCTTGCGGCTCAGCTCCGTGATGCCGGGTTGAATGTTAAGCGTACCGTATTGCCGGGCAACACGTTCTGGAACGATTGGAACAAATACCCGTTCAGTTCGACAGATTGGGGTCATCGCCCGTTGGGCGTTCAGGTACTGACCCTTGCCTATAAATCAGGCGTGGCGTGGAACGAAACCGGCCTTGCTAGCTCCGAATTTGACGCAATGCTTGAAGAAGCCTCGGCAATAGCTGACGCAGAAACGCGGCGTGGTCACATGGAAAAAATCGAGCAGTTTATGCGAGATGACGGGACGATAATTCAACCTTATTGGCGGTCTCTGTATCGCCATTCCCGTCCCGGCGTCATCGGCGCGGAAAGCCACCCGATCAACGAAATTCACGTGCATAAGTTAGCTCTCGAAAGCTGAGAAAATCGGCAAACATATTTCCCCGGATCCAATGAGATTGGCGAGGCAACTGGTGTGCGTCGTTGGTCTCATTGGTTTCTGGCGAAAAGGGTGATCAAGGCAGAATTACCCGCTCAATAATCAAACTCAGGGAGAAATTAATTATGGCAATAAAGCCACCTCTTTCAGAACTTCCGATTAAGACCGCTGACAACGGTTTTTATCGGGGGTTCAGCGTAAACGTGACGGTGATCAGTAAGATCATCATTAGCCTTCTGGTTGTCTGGTGCATCGTTTGGCCAACCCAGGCTGGCAGGATTCTCGGCGACTGGAACGCAGCCATTCTGGCTCAGTTTGCCGCGTGGTATATCTGGGTTGTCACCGGGTTTGTGATCGTCTGTATCGGATTGGCCATCTGGCCAGCTGCCGGCCGTCTGAACCTGGGTGTTGATGGCGAAAAGCCGGAATTCTCCAATTTCTCGTGGTTTTCCATGATGTTCGGTGCCGGTATCGGTGTTGGAATGTTGACCTGGGCTGTTGCGGAGCCCGTGGCCCATTTCAAGAACAACCCATCGGTTATTCAAGGCGTAACGACCGCACTTGATGCAGACAACGTGCGCACCGCTTATGTTTGGTCCTACCTGCATTGGGGTCTGGGCGCTTGGGCATGCTACGCGATTGCTGGTCTGGCACTGGCGTTCTTCAGCTATCGCCGCGGTCTTCCACTGACGATCCGCTCATCCTTAACGCCACTGTTTGGCAAGGCACTTTCGGGTAACCTCGGTCACTTGATCGATATCGTTGCCGTTGTTGCGACGATCCTTGGCGTGGCGCAGACACTTGGATTTGGTGTAGAGCAGTTCGTCGCGGGCTTGACGCGTATCGGCATCGGCGGTCTGGCGAATACCGATGGCTCAGCCACAACACTGGGTATCATTGTCGCCTTGCTGGTTATCATGGGGGCCTCGACACTGTCGGCTCTGTCCGGTGTTGGCAAAGGCATTAAGTGGCTGTCGAACATCAACATGGCGTTGTCGATCTTCCTATTGGGTTTCTTCATCCTGTTCGGAGCGACATTCTTCGGCGCCAAGGCTTTTTTTGTAGGCATCTGGGACTATCTGGTCGCGCTGCCTTGGCTCAGCTTCAATGTTTACACTTCTGACGGCGTCGAGGGTTCCGAATCCTTCCTGCTGGCACAATGGCAGGGCTGGTGGCCGGTGTTCTATTGGGCCTGGTGGATCGCGTTTGCACCTTTTGTTGGGCTGTTCCTGGCACGCATCTCGCGCGGGCGCTCAATCCGCGAATTCGTACTGGGCGCGATGATTGTGCCGTCGCTGATGTGCTTTGTCTGGTTCGCCTGGGCCGGTGGCACAGCGATTGATTTGGAACTGAATGGCGGCGCAAATGGTGTGATCCTTGATGCGGCCAATGGCGACAAGATCTTTGCCATGACAACCTATATGCTCGCACCCATTGCTGAGTTCCTGGCTTGGGCCATGGCAGTTGTGATCGTTGTGCTGTTGATGACGTTCCTTGTCACCTCAGCGGACTCGGCCGTGCTTATCGTGAATACGATCAACGCAGCTGGAGACGAAGGGCCTAAGGCACGTCCGCACATCATGTTCTGGGGTGCTGCGTTGGCCTTGGTGGTTGGCGGTCTTCTGATCTCGGGCGGAACCGGAGCCATTCAGACCGCGATGGTTATCGGGGCATTGCCGTTCTCGATCGTCATGGCTTTGATGTGCATCGCGTTGATCAAAGCGATCTGGAATGACGGACGCCGTGAAGCCGCCGGTGTTGCATCAACTATTGATCCAGAAACATCAACGATGCCTGCTGAGTAGTACTCGAGTATCCAATTGTGACCCCGGCACAAAACCGGGGTCACAAATATGATAAAGGCTCAAACAAAAATTCAAAAAAAGCGCAGGTTAAGACGCTGTGCTGTGTCTAGTTTCCAACTTGGTTCTGTCACACGCGATTACCCTTCTTATAGGATCGAATGCTGTTCAGGTATCGCACCCTTAAGGATCGCTTTAGAAGGTAAAGGCGATCTCATTCGAATGTGAAAAATTTCCGAGCTAAGTGAATTTGTATGAATTGTTCTTCTATCGCCAATTCAGAGTGCCATCCCGTGATTTGGAAGCAATTGTGGCTGAATAAGGTGTTATCCTGCATCACGCATTGTTGACCCACAACGTCAGCAAACATACGGGTCTCGTGGCTGATATTATATCGCAAAAAACTCCACACTTTCCTTCAAAGACTATTAGGGTGTTAGCAAACAGAAATATCAAGGCGAGTAGCCTCAGAAGCAGTCTGTCACAGCAGACATCTTCAATGCTTTTGATCGCGCCATTTTGGAAATCAGGCAATCTGTGTTAGCTTGAGACATATTTCTTAGCTTTTGATTGCGTACAGTCCGATGTTGACACCGATTGTTCTGAAGCCCCTTCCGTCGTCTTCTGCCGTTTCTGTCGGACAGGCGACATCCTTGACGGCGCGTGTCAACGCCGTGGGTCTTCAAGCCGCAAAAGATGAAGCGCTCAACGCCATGCTGGCGGTTTCACCGGACGATGATGCCTCCGAGCGGCAACGACTAAGGCTGCTTTATATACAGGTATATTCGGTCGATGAGCTGCGCGATCTGATCGGGCGAACCTTCGAGAAATTTGGACTGGAGTAGCGGGCCATGTCGTTCAACCTCGGCAACTGGTGGAAGGAACTGACCTGCGAAATTTGCACGGGGGATACGGACGACATCGATCTCGATCTGCCCGATGACTACTACGACCCGGACTGGGAGGACCCAGACCCGTTTGGACTGGGCGACTATTCCCCGGATCCAGATGAGCCGGGAGGGCCTTTCGACGATTTCGAGGTTCCAGGCGTCCCCCTTCCTGGGGGCGGCGAAGCGACGCCCGACTGGAACGATGGACCCGGCATCAAATTCGAATGGCCATGGGGGTGAGATGACACGCGACGAAGCCACGAAAACGCACAGGGCCGCGGTCAAACTGCAGCGGCTTTATCATGCCTACCGGGCGACGAACCGCGCCATAGGCATGGTAATCCATCGCATCGAAGGCACGATCGCCACTGATCCAAACATGTCCGATGCCGAGAAAATTGAGCGGCTGCAGCAGCTTACTCGGCGAAAGGCTCTGGCACAGGAGCAAGATCTCGCGATCGCAGAACGTATCAATCCGCTGGATCTGCGACTTGCTGAACTGAGGGATTGGAGCGCATGAGCATAGCCTTTGCAGATGGCGCGACAGCGCGGGTCGAGGATCGGTCCTATTTCGACTTCACTCTTGCAGGAGTCGAGCGGGCACGGCGGAGAGTTTGGGCGTCCGTCTTTATCTGCGATATCCGTCCGCAACGCGATATCAGGGGGTTGGTGCTTGATTTGCTGTCGGCGATCATCGAGCGCAAACGCTGGGGCGTCGATGTCAGGGTCATGGTCACCGGAGATGCAAATGCAGCCGATATTATGACGGCCAATCTGGCTTCGGCGCTGTACCTCGACCGAGCGGGGATACCGGTACGACGCACGCTCGGCCATGGGGACGGCAGGCTGGGATCGCATGCGAAATTCGTACTGTTGGATGACGTCGCAGTGGTGGGAAGCCAGAACTGGACCGATGATGGGTTCCGGCTGAACATCGAGGACGCGATACTTGTTAGCGGTGCTCCTGCAATGCGACTGGGTGCGGAGTTTGTCGATCTGTGGAGCCGAGGAAAGGGGGTGCCTCGTGCCGCTGACTGATGGTCGAGCCAAAATCGTGGTGGAGGATTGGGTAGCGCAATCCGGAGCGGCGTTTTCGGCGACAGAGTTACAAACGTTGGCAGATCAGCTCGTGTCGCTTTCTGCGGCCGTTATTCCTAGTATTGCAGAGGATATCCCAATATCGGATGCGGATCGCCAATCTTTTTTGGCACAGCGCACCGTTGCCTTCGCCGAGGATTGGCTGGCTCTTGCAGCCGCCCCGTTGAGGCGTAGTTTTGACGACGAACCGGATTGGCACGAGACCGTGCAGGCGGCCATCCCGACCGGCTTGCGCAGCGCCACGCATGCAGAACGCGTTGCATTGCCTGTGCTGGGGGATGCCCTTGCGCGAGACGTCGCGCGATATCTGGGTCATCACCCCGGTGCCGGACTGGATGATCTGCAAGACATCAATGGAATCGGCCCGGCTGGGATCAGGAAGTTGCGCGAAACTGCCTATATAGATCGTCCGCGCCCGGGATTGACCTCTCCGACGCTGGCGGCTTTTACAGGTTCGCCGGGGATAGTAACACTAATAGGAGTTTTCGAGGCGTCCGATGCGATAATTGTTTTCGGGGATTCATTGACTGTTGCGCGTCGCTTAACAGCGGCGGCAGGAAGCAGCACTGCAGAGCGGCTGATCGATGTCTTATCCACGATTGTCGCATTTGCAGAGGCCGCAAGCTTCGATGCCGGTGGAGTCTTGGCGAGCGAAGCTAAGGCGTGGTTGCACCGGCACAAGCAGTATGAGGATACAATCGCGACTGCAAAACCGGCTAGCGGCGCCATTCTGGTCAATGCTGCGTATGTCGAGGCAGTCCGCGACGCCATCAATGGCGCGCAGAGTTCTGTATGCGTGATGATGTTCCTGGGCACCTCGGCACAACCTGTCAATGGGGGTGTCGGGCCGGAAACGCTTGTCGAGGCGCTTGAAACTGTGGCTCCGAACGTGTCGGTTCGCGTGATTCTCGATCAAGACGACGGGGGCGAGCCATATTTGAGCGCGATCATCAACAAGCCCCTGTTCGACCGGCTGAAGGCGGCTGGCATCCCCACGAAGTTCGACGAAAAGAACGTGCTCTTGCACTCCAAGATCGTCGTCGTGGATGAAAAGATTGCCGTGGTGGGCAGCCACAACTGGACGCGATCCGGCCTGAACACCACCCACGAAATTAGTATTTTGGCCGACCAGGCTGAGACCGCTGCAGCCTATCAGGCCAGATTCGATGCATTGTGGAGCACCTTGCCGAATGTCTGACTGGGGGAATTCGGGAGCGTAGCGATCGCAGAATAAGCAAAAGGAGGAACGACGCTAACTTGATTTCAGGCACCAACGAGGGTTCTTTCCAAGATGAAGACGATCACTCTGAAGACGTTGACGTGTTACGCCACCGAGGATTGGGTGGGTGACGACGAATGCCGCCTGAAAGTCCGCACCGATGGCAGTCATGTAGAGACGCTTGAACGCGATATGTCGGAAGGCGACACATGGTCGATCAACAAGTCGTACCAATTTAACAATACTGTCGAGTTCAAGCTTTATGACGCAGACTGGCCCGACCCTGATGATCATCTTGGTACGCAGACGGTCAGCGGCGTAACACAGTCCATCGGCAACGCGACAGTCTCTTTTACGAACGACGACGCGGATTACGATCTCTCCTTTTCTTTAACCGTACCGGGAGCAGCGCTCGGCGGGATCGGTGATATCAGTTTTCGCAAATTCCTTTCCCGATTGGCGCCCGGCGTCATGCGCGACAACCGCCATCGCAGCGTCGTGCGCAATAAACTCATTTACAGGCAGGACGAGGAGGTCATTAGCTTTCGGGAAACCAAGGCGCATCACGCTCAGCAAGATGACACGAAGAGCAGCACGGTTTCGGTTCGGCGCTGGATCGAAACTCATTGCGATTTTTTCAGCCACGACACCATCATCACCGACAAAGCTGACTACCGGAATTGGGCATCGGTCCTGATCAAAGGCAACTGGGAGTCGGTGAAGGATCACAAGACGCGTGTCATCTCGGGCTTTGGCGACCTAAGCCGCATCACGAACACCGACAATCCGTTCAGTCATGAAACCCGCGACTGGAACATGAACATCGTTCCAGACCCGACATACATGTACCTGCTAGGAACCGGGATGAAGGGCGAGGGAAGTGGGCTTGATCTAGTGCCAATCATGCACAACGAATGGGAATCAGGGTCATTTCCAGGTCAGTGGCGGCCTTTCTGGGGTGAGTATGTTCAGCTTTGGGGGCGGCATATCTGGGATGTGGGGCATGCGCCCGTAACTGCCGAGATCCACCCGCCACACACCGTTGTTCGCCAACACACGACCGCCGCACCGCTAGGGGATAACAACGCCATGGTTCCTACGAACCGAGCCGTGATCGGCATGGGTTTGTCCGGTGGATTTCCCGGCCATTCCGATAGCCGGTGGAATGCGGAATTCAACGGCCTTCCGGGTCCGGTCTGGGGCGACACAACCGATTGCTGGCCAACGAACCTTAAGAAAAACCCACTGACCTTCCGAATCTATCCGCCAGTATCCCGGCCATCCGCTAATGCGCAACTCCGAACACGGATCGTATTGGCGCGATATATCCGGGTGAACAACTGGTCCGAAGGTGACGATTTCCTTGAGCTCACACAATATGACGATCCAGCTTTTGGCGGCGCTGACAAAGGGTTTCGCGATTTCGAGGATGCACATGGCTATCCAGCAGAGAATGCGACGGGGCCCCTGCGCCCGCAATTCACGCTTGGCACTGATAATTCTGGCGAGCCGGCGTTCTTCGATGTCGAAGTTGATCTGAGTAGCCTGTCGGGTATCCCGGTCGGCTACTACGCCATCGTGGAATGCGGTTGGAGTGAGAAGGGAAACCACACGCTACAGCGTTACAGGGCCACGTTTCAGACGATCAAGGCGATCGAGACAGATGAGTGGTGGGACGACTGGCATCTGCATTATGGGATCAACGGCCAATGGGCGTGGTGGTGGACCGACGATTTCATCGAAGAAGGCGACACCTACACCAAAAACAGAGCCTTCACAGTTTGGACCGTTGACGACTTGCCACTGGTGTTTCGCGACTGCGGTGTCGAATGGGACGGTACAGATTTTGGCAACGAACGACTCGACCAGATTGCCCTTGTCGCGACGCCAAAGGCGAGTACCGGCTTCAGCCACCTGATGCGCATCGCAGAACTGTCGTCTTCGAATTCCAACCTGAGCATCGTTTCGCCGGCTATCGAAACAATCGATCAAGGTACCTCTTCGATCCAGTTTCGCTTGACGGGCAGTGGCGGCGACACGCGCCACAGGTGGACGATCAAGCTCGACCGGCAGCAGGTGATTTGAACGATGGATACGAAATTCCTCGCGCTTTCCCAGATCAGAGACACAACCGCGGTGGTTGGCCACGCGCGCGCGCAACGGTTTCAGAGGGGTGATCCTTTGGAATACGCACTTGCGGCAGTTACAATGCTTGCCGGAACGAGGCACGAAATCGCCCGGTATTCAATTCTGACGATTGAGGAACAGAAAGCTGCGCATGTCTCGCTGAAAACTATGCGCCATCAAATCGCGCGCAGGATTCTGTCCCATCATCCAGAAATCGAGAGCAAAATCCTGAAGACGGTGCTAGCGCCGAGAAAGGTTAACGGGGGGCCGTTGCGGCGGATGCCAAGAGAAGATAGGACCGTGCGTCTTCTGTCGAAGCTGCTGCTGGATGTGGCCGAGACGGAAAAATTGAAAAAGCGCGGCTATTTCGGGTGGGATGACGGACGTGCGCAGGCGGCCCTGGTCATCGACTATGCGTGGCGATCGGCGACAGATCACAAGGAATGGCGGACGCAAAAGCCCCGGAATCTGTTGTTTGCCGCCCGATTTTTCGCCCGGTCTGTTTTTCAGGAGTTCGCCGACAATATCTGGGTCCAGGGGGTGCGTGCGCGTTACTTCATGGCTTGGCACGTGCCCGACAAGCGGGCGACCGAAACCGCGAAGGGGGTTTTCAATGACCTTTCGTCTAAGGGCAAGGGTGGGACGGATGCCGCGGACCGACAATGGTTTGCCGCAAGTTCGCTTCTTGATGTAGGGTTGCGGCAACGTGATCCCGATGGCACGCGCGCGGCGCTGCAGATGCTACGGCAGAGTATCGAGCCAATGTTCAAACGGCGAAAAGAACATCCCTTTTTCACGCTAACAGAAGCGTGGTCGCTGGCAATGGGTGGCAAGGACAAACAGGCGATGGATCTTCTGGCAACCGTAACCCGCAGCCGGAATTCCGAAATTCGGGCCAAGGCCATTCCGGTGTTTTCGTTCCTTGGAGAGCATGGTAAGGCATCGAAGCTGGAACAACAATACATAAGAAACTAGGGGGTCAGGAGGGACAAATGACAACCGACGTCAGACTGGATACTCAGGACATCGAATTGCTTGGCCGCCGGATAATGGCCCGGCGCGACAGAAGAACCGCCTCTCGCTTTGTGCTCGATTGCCGCAATGCCGATCTGACGGTGGGCGGCGGCGGTCAGGACGGCGATATAACCTGTCAGCGGTCGAATGGTGAGACGTCAGTGCACCTGAACGGACAATGGGGTAACCTGACACTGGGTGGAAAAGGCTGTGACGGGGATATCGCGCTTCTGGACCGCGATGCCGTCCACACCATCCATCTGAATGGCGATACAGCCTCGGTGCGTCTCGGCGGTGTCAATCAGGATGGCGATCTCTTTCTGCACAACAATCAGAACAAACAGACAATCCATCTGAATGGAAGCTCCGGTAATGCGATCCTCGGCGGCAACGGTCAAGATGGCGACATCACCCTGAAGCGGTCGGACGGAAGTACTGGTGCCACGATTGATGGGCAGGGCGCCAAGATCACACTACGCGATGCCACCGGCGCGATCAGCATTGTTCTCAATGGCGCGAACGGAGAAATCAAATGCCGCGCACTGAAAATCACCGATCCCGCGCCCATCGATGTCGCGGCAAAGATCACAGATCTCGAAACCAAAGTTGCCGCGCTTGAGGCGCAACTAGCAGCGCTTCAGGCCAAAGTTGACCTGCACCATCCTTGATCCGCTTCTACCAAATAGACTTTTTGACTGAGAGGACATCCAGCGATTTTCGAATGGTTTTTTGTTGGTTGATCGCGAAACTGTTTTCTTGCCGAAGGGCCCGGCTATTGCGGTTATGTTCGTGGTTGCAACGGCATTTGGAGTGAAACTAGCAGCTAGCATAAGACCCACGTTGCCAAGAAGGATCAGCATGGGAGGGATTTGCACGCTAAGCCAGCCGATTTGTAAGTGTGCACTGCCATTAGGCAAATCTGCAGGACCACGGTTCAGGAACGTCTTTATCCGCTCGCCAAAGATTGCGGATTGAAACGGCCGTCAATGCACAGAACGGATGTTCACCGCGCGTCAAGAAGCATCGGCAAGCTGATCCGGTGCAGGAATAAACCGGCATTGCATCAAGGGTTCTGTCAGATGTTCGATGTCATTCCCCAATGGCCGATCTTCCGTGAGTGCCGGGGACACTTCTCTAATCTGCGCGCAGACGTCCGACAAAAAATCACCAAGTGTGTCAATGGCCCCGCGCAGTTCCACTGCCTGACAAGCTATGAGCAATTCGATCGCAGTGAGACGTTGCACTAGATCGGCAATCCGAAGCAATGCTTTGACGGCGGTTGGTGAGCCAGCTAAACAATCCTCCACCCCGTTGGCATTGACGCTGGGCCAAATTGACACCGGTTGCGCCGCATGGGTCAGTTCACTCACCAGAGCTTCGGCCACCTTCATTACCGGCGCAAAGCCGTTAGATGCACTATCCGACCGTGCCAAAAATTTTGAAAGCCCACTGAATTGGGGATCCAGGAGTTTGGCCATCCGTGCCAGCTGTGCCATCGCCAAAGGCACCATGGAACGGCTGAGAGTTTCCACTGCGCTGGTGATCTCGGCAGTGAAGTAAGCACCGCACGAGGTGATATCGCCTGTATCCGCGAAGGCGACGGGATTGTCACTGGCGCAGTTGATTTCCAATTCGAGGCATTCATGCGCATGAAACAGTGCCAATGCGGTGGTGCCATGGATCTGGGCGATGTTCCGGAAAGAAAGAGGATCCTGTAACCTCCGCGCCTGGCCATGCTTGAATAGATCACCGCCAGCCAAGCGCTTGCGCAGCCCCTCGGCCGCCAGCAACTGGCCCGGATGAGGTTTGACATTGAGAACATGAGGTGCCAGCGGACCTGTATTGGCGCGGAAACCCTCCATCGATAAAGACGCAGAGGTTTGGGCAGCCTCAAAAACACGCGTGGCCGCCGAGACCGCCAGCGCCGCCATGCCGGCCGTTGCACAGGAATGATTGATCAGCGCCAACCCGTCACGCGGCGCAAGTGTCAACGGTGTGACACCGCGCGATTGCATCATATCCGCGCTGAGACCTGCGCTTCCTTCGGAATCGCACATACGCCCCTCACCAATCAATGCCAGTCCAATAGTGGCATTCAGGACCAAATCCGCCGCACCAATCGAGCCTATTTGCCCGGCGACCGGAGTGAGGCCCGCGTTCAGGCAGGCGGCAATGTGTTTCGCGAGTTCCGGCCGCGCAGCGCTATACCCCTTGAGCAGTGTGTTCAACCGTACGATCAGTCCTGCACGTATGACATTCGGGGTCTCTTCCGGGCCCACGGCATGGGCCCGTCCACGCAGTGTCTGAATCGAGAATTCCGTGAGCGCCTTGGCGCTGAGCACCTCGGTGGCGCGGGCACCGAGACCAGTGGTCACTCCGTAAACCGGAACCTTGTCGCGAATTGCATGCTCCACCAAACGATGGGATCGGGCCATCGTATCAAGCCCTTTAGGATCCAATTCTATCTGAGTGGCATCGCACGCTGCTTCGTTTAGCGCCTCAATGGTCAACGAAGATCCATCCAGTCGAAGAACCTGCATCTCAATTGTCCCGGTAGAGGAGGTTTTGCACGATGCCCAGTTCCCGCGCCTTGTCCAAAATACAGGCACCAAGGGCGATATCACCGGTGGACATGCCGCGATGCCAGAACAGAATTGTTTCATCGTCCGCTTCCCGGCCCGGTTTAAGCCCCGCCGCTATCTCGCCGATTTCGGCATAGAAGCTCTCTTCGCTGATCAACCCGGCATCAATATGCGGACGGAGCGCCCCAAGATGACCTGCCCGCATTTGCCCAAGGTCATCCATTACGAACTTGTCGAATCCCACGGTGAAATCCATCGGCAGGGCACTCATAGTACCGTAGGGGACGACAAAGGCTCCTTTTTTAACCCAAGAGCGGTCAAACATTGGCGTAGGTTGATTGAGGCGGGTCGCCTCGATCAGAATGTCGGCACCTTCCAGACAGCTTTTCCAATCATCTGTTACAACCACTTTCTTACCCAGATCATGACTGAGCCGTTCGCCAAACGCATTGCGGCTTTCCGGGCGACGCGAATGCACTCGAATTTCCTCAAAATCAAACAAGTGATCCAATAGCCGAACGTTCCAGTATGATGTTCCGCGAGCGCCCACATGACCAAGCACCTTAGGGTTCTTTGGGCCTAACCACTTGGCCCCTAGCGCAGTCAGGGCCCCGGTGCGCATGTCGGTGATGCCAGCGGCGTCAATTACCGCACGCGGCACTCCCGTGCGTGGGCAAAACAGATTCAACAGGGCCAGTTCAGACGGCAACCCCTTCTTGTAGTTATCGACGAAATCTCCCACTATTTTGACCCCGGCGTAGCCCAGCGGCTCAACGTAGCCGCGCAACACATTGAAATGCCCGTTGAAGGCCGGGTCCGGTGTCAGATGCATGCGCGGTTCGATCACGGTCTTTCCGTGGCCCGCGGCAATCAGCCCCTGTTCGATGGCATCCAGAATATCATCATTGTTGAGCGCCACCTGATCAATCTCTGGTTGGCCCAAATATTCGATCTCAATCTTCGCCATAAGTGTCTTCCTCATTTTTTGCCATCATGGGCCTTGAGCGCTGGAATGACAGGCCGAAAAATGTAAACCTTGGGTAAGATTTTCTTAGGCTAGTAGAGGGCGTATCATGCGGCTTCCCCCACTCAATTCATTGAAAGCCTTCGAGGCATCCGTGCGTCTAGGCGGCTTCACTTCTGCCGCAAGCGAACTGGGCGTCTCCTCTGCTGCGGTTAGTATGCAAGTCAAGAGAGCCGAGGAATTCTTAGGGAAGAAGCTCTTCATCCGCACTCACAACAGCATTTTACTTACCGACGCGGGGCGCTCTTATTACCCGGTGGTTTCGGATGCGCTAATGGGAATATCAGCGGTCACTGAGCAGATTTTGGAAACGGAGGTTCGCTCGCCCATCGTGGTCAGCACAATCCAGTCTTTGGCAGAAAAGTGGGCGGCCCCTGCGGTTTCTCGCTTTCGCACGCATCACCCCAACACAGGTATTGAGCTGCGGATCGAACCGGATCCTGTAGATCTGCTACGCAGCCGTGTCGATATTCGGCTCACCTATGAAAGCCACCTTTACCCACAGCATTCTTCCACGCCCATATTCAAAGATACAGCTCTTCCTTTCTGCACTCGAGAATTTCATGCCCGGCATATTGTCGACAACAGTATTGCCTCAGTACCGGACAATCTGTTTATTCATACGGTTTGGGGAGAACACTACGCCTCGCATCCGACTTGGGCAGGCTGGTTTCGTGTGGCAGGCACTTCCAGAAACCTGGATGATCGCAAAGGTCTTCGCGTCGGCGGAGCTGCAGTCGCATTTGCACTTGCGGCCCAAGGAAGTGGAATCGCGCTCGTTCCGAAAATGCTGATCGACGCCAGCACGAGCGATAATTACTTCAACTTCCCCGCTCGGCTCGGCATCCCCCTGCCACACGCCTATTTCGCTGTTACTCCCAAACGCGTAGATACTGAACCCCCGACCGGGCGACGGGCGCGTCTGATTCAGAGCCTTCTGGATGAACTCTCTCCGAGTCTACAATTCAGAGCATAAGTTACTTCCGCGGGAGCAACTCCTTCATCGTGCACTGGAAAGTCTGGTGTATGTGGGAAGAAAGAGCTACTCCCCAATTATTGGACAGTTTTCGGCGTAGATTAAGCTACTTTTTGTTCCTGCTGATCGGTTTGGTTTTCTTCTTTTCTCAGACAATTGACCACCGCTGGTGTCTTGCCGCCGAGGTTGGAATGAGGACGCATTCGGCTGTAGAACTCGATCCATTTCCTAACCCCCACTATTACCTCTGATCCGGTCTCCCGGGCATGCAGTTTCCCGACCAACCACCTTTGTAAGGTTCTGGATGTCAGCGAACGCGGCCTGCGCGCCTATCGCGGCCGTCCTACCAGCCAAAGGCAACAGACCGATATGGTCGTCTTGCCGTATTTCAAAGAACAATCTCGTCTTAGTCTTTGCAGTTACGGAAGACCGAGGATGACAGAAGAATTGAAAGAGCTGGGTCTGAACATTGTCCACCGTCGTGTTGGCAGGCTGATGCGTGAGAACGGTATCCGTGACGAACGGTCAAAGAAATACAAGGTGACAACCGACAGCAACCACGCCTTCAACATTGCACCCAACTTATTAAACCGGGACTTCCATGCGGGTCAGCAAAATCAGAAATGGGCTGGCGACATCAGCTATGTATGGATCCGAGAAAGTTGGCTCTACCTTGCTGTTATCCTCGATTTGCAGTCACTCCGGGTGATCGGATGGGCCGTCAGTAATCGCAAGAAACGCGATTTGGTGATCAGGGCTTTGCAGATGGCCGTGGCGCTCAGGCAACCGCCCAAAGATTGCATTCACCACACGGATCGCGGGTCGCAATACTGCTCTCATGATTATCAAAAGGTTCTGCGCCGGCATGGGTTCCGGGTGTCGATGTCGGGCAAAGGCAACTGCGCTGACAACTCCGCTGTGGAAACCTTCCTCAATACGATCAAGGCGGAGCTGATCTGGCGGCGGTCTTGGCAAACGCGTCGAGAAGCCGAAGTGGCCATCTTCAAGTACACCAACGGCTTTCGTAACCTGCGCCGAAGGCACTCAGCATTGGGCTAGAAAAGCCCTGTCGCTTTCGAACGGAAAATGGCCTAAACGAACAATGGGGGGGCACAAATACGCGACAGGTCCACAACGCACCAATGATTACTGCATGGGGGTTTTGGCATTTCGAATATCCTCCTCGGCCAGAGGGTTTCATTACAACAACTGAGTTGGGTCCTGTTATGCTCAGTGGCAATCTAAACATTAAATCGTTGTTCGTTGATCCAATTTTACCGATCAAGCATTAGTTGATTGTACAAGAGTTCGATTGCTCCCGTTGGCTTTTCGTCGCGAGGATATCCCAAGTTGTAGGAAAACCCTGTTCGCAGAACATTTGATGTTACTTCAGTCAGGTCATGATTTGCCAAGTATGGGGCGATCAAAGCACGACTGCCTAGAACCACTCCCTGTCCTTCAAGCGCTGCGTCAAGGGCCATCATATATGTCGGATAAATTGCAGTGGGAGTTAGGGTTGCCTCGCGTCCCGAAACACGGTTCATCCAACTTTGAAGGTTCAACCAACGCGAGTCTGAGAGCATATAGTCATGCAGGTCAAGCTGGAGCAGCTCAGAAGGTGTAACATCAGCTGGGTGTTTCCCTAGCCCTGCAGATTGAAGATATTGCGGGGCAGCCACTGGCGCCAATTCTTCTAGTAACAACGGAGTCAGCGACCAGCCGGGGCAGCTGCCGGCACAGTAGATGATAGCAAGGTCATTGGCGGTATCGGTTATTTCGGAAAGGGTATCTGTACTGTGCACCCGAAGAGGCACATCAGAATGCTCTGCTGCAAACTTGCGAAGCTTGTCATTGAGCCATAAATGCGAAATCGAGTTTCCTGCGGCGATGGTAATAGGAGTGGATGCGGTTTCATCCGCCAGAAACTCAAGCGTATCGCTCAATGACCCCAGAAGATCATGCAATCTGAAAAACAGCTGCTCGCCTCTTTGACTGAAGCACAATTGGCGACCATTCCGAATGAACAAATCATAACCCAATTCGTCTTCTAGATTCTTGATTCTGCGACTGACAGCTGCCTGCGAAACCAACAGCTCACGTGCCGCCGCAGAGAAATTCATGTTTTTGCCGCACACGTAGAATACCCGAAGGGCGTTCAATGAAATTCTGTCCAATGTACGTTTGACCATGACTTTTTGTGTGGGTTGAATGCAGGTATTTAGGCAGTTTGGATACCTTTTGATGGGACGTATGATCAACTCCCAGAACGTCAGCGAGCAGACGGAAGGCGACAATTGTCCATAATATCAGATATTCAAATCACCCATCACCGACAGGTTCTTGACCCACCGTTCAAGGCCAGTTGGGATGGTCGCACACGTGGACACTTTGATGTGACCATTGTTCGGGTGACGGATAGCGATGGCCGGATTGGAATTGGCTCGGGCGATCTGATGGTTGGCTTTGACGGGCATCAGGAGCTGTTTCTTGGCCACGATCCCCGTCATCTGGAACGCCATTACGAGGTGTTGTCACATCTCAATTTTCACTACGGGCGTCCTTGGGCCCTGGATTTGGCCCTATGGGACTTGTGTGGCAAAATTTCGGGTGAGCCGGTGTGGCGGATGCTGGGCGGGCGGTCCAATCGTGTCCGGCTTTATGCGTCATCAGGTGTGCTGCGGGATCCGGCAGCGATGGCTGCGCAGGCGCAGCGGTTTGCTGACGAAGGTTTTCCTGCAATGAAGGTCCGGTTCACGTCAGCTGAGGGTGGGCGCAGTGGCTGGCGCGAGGATATCAAAGCGCTTGAAGCTGTGCGCGCGGCCATTGGCGACCGAATGGAGTTGATGGTGGATTGCAATCAGGGCTGGCGTATGCCCTGGGACACAAACGCCAGCTGGATGTTGAAAGATGCGCTTGCTGTCGCGCGCGAACTTGAACACCTGGGTGTGTATTGGATGGAAGAACCCTTACACCGTGCGGACCGCAAGGGCATGGTCCAGCTACGCCAGATGACAGTTCTGCGCATCGCCGGGGGGGAAATGACCCGCGAACTGGATGCCTTCCGCGATCTGATTGAAGACCGAGCTCTGGACATTATTCAACCCGATGTGGCGCTGACTGGGGGCATCACTGGCGTGCGACGGCTGGCGCTGATGGCGCGTGAGGCAGGCGTGGTGTTGACCCCTCATAGCTGGACCAACGGGATAGGCGTGCTGGCCAATGCGCACCTGTCTGCAGGGGTGGGGGACGTCCCTTGGCTTGAATGGCCATATGATCCGCCCGAATGGTCGCTTGAACGCCGCGATTGGATATTGCAATCGCCCTTGACCGCGCAAGACGGATGGCTTGAATTAGGCGACGCCCCCGGTTTGGGGATCACGCTGACAGAGGATCTGGAGCAGGAGTTGCTACGTTGAGCGAGATCATTTCCCTGACGCCCGATGACGCCCGTTCATTGATCTTTGACGCCCTGACCGGGGCCGGTTTGGCAACTGACAAGGCTGATTACTTCACCGATGCAATTCTCGATACGGAATTGTCGGGGCTGGAGGGGCACGGTTTTTACTGGCTGCAATATTATTGCGAACACCTTTTGAATGGAAAAGTGGACGGAAACGCCGAGCCGGATGTGCGCAAAATTTCAGAGAGCGCGTTTCAGGTGGATGCATGCCATGGGTTTGCGCATCCCGCGATCGAGGCTGGATTTGCCGAATTGATCCCGGCGGCCAAGGCGCAGGGCATCGCGGCGATGGGGGTTCACAAATCTTACAATGCGGCCACTTTGGGATATCACACCGGTGTTCTGGCGCGCGCAGGTCTCGTCGCCTTTGGTGCTACAAACTCGGTACCTGCAATAGCGCCGGTTGGCGGGAATATGCCGGTCATCGGCACGAACCCTTTGTCTTTTGCTGTGCCGGATGGTGCGGGTGGAATTGCCTTTCTGATCGATCAATCGGCCTCGGCGGTCGCGTGGACCGCTGTGAAACGTGCCGCTGACGAAGGCCGCCCGATCCCGCTTGGCTGGGCGTTGAATGCGGAAGGTCATGAAACCACGGTTGCTGAGGCGGGATTGGCCGGGTCGATGGCCCCTTCAGGTGGCGCGAAAGGGTTTTCCATGGGGCTGATTGTCGAGGTGCTCTGCGCCGCCGTGGCTGGCGGAGAGCTGGGCACAACGATGGGGTCCTTTACCGACGATGATGGTCGGCCAATCGACAATGGCCAGTTCTTCATTGCAATTGACCCGCAGAAATTCTCGGGGAATGTGTTTGGTCAACGCATTGGGGCATTGAGCCAAAGTATTTTGTCCCAGAGTGGCGCACGTTTACCCAATCAGCGGCGAGAGGCCAACAAAATCACATTGGCCCAAGAAGGGTTGAAGTTGGATGCCGTGCTCTACGAAAAGCTGGCAGGTTTTCGATGACGCGGAATGCCGAAACGGTGGCTTCTATCCGAGCGCTTTTTCAACGTCTTGAACTGCAAGATATCCCTCAGCGCGTGGATCTGTTGCAAGGTGGGTATCTAAACAGCGTCTATCTGGTTGAAACCGATATACGTAAACTGGTGCTTAAGTTCTTTGCGGAACCAATCAAAGGCACGCTGTTTCCCAACTTGCCTGCTGACGAGGCAGCGGCGTCACGTCTGCTCGCACCACTGTATGTCGCGCCCAACCTGATCGGCTATTGGCCCGACGCACAGGTCATGGCCAGTGCGTATGTTGAGGGCGGAACCTGGGATGGAGACATGAGCGCTGTTGCTGCTTTGCTGTTGCGCAAAGAGGCAGCTGACCCGGTGGGTTTTAGACACGTACCGCTTACGCCGCGTGACATTCTGACCGAAGGCGATCGGTTGTTTGCCCGCAGCGATCTGCCAGCGCCAGCGCGCCCTGTGCCAATCGATTTACCGCCCCCTGTTCGGCTGTCTCTGATCCACACCGATATCGGCGCTTCGAACCTTATTGGGCAGGGAGATGGGCTTAGGCTGATTGACTGGCAATGCCCCGCCGCAGGCGATCTGTGCGAGGACATTTACTCGTTCCTGTCCCCTGCTTTTCAAATCTTGTCCCAGCGCACTCCGTTTTCGCTGCAGGACCGGCAACAATTCTTCAGTTCCCTGAACCTACCCGCTGTCGAGGTGCGCTATCACCAGCTGGAGCCGTTCTTCGCGTGGCGCATGGCCGGGTACTGCGGGCTGCGTGCATCCACGCATGCAGACGCGGATGTCAGAGCACGCTATCGCCGCGCATTAGACGCGGAAACTTTTCTTATTTTGGATCGGGCTAATGCAGATTGACCTAACCATCCATTCTTTCAGCCTTTGGCACCATTTTGAACATGTGCCCGGCTTTGATGCACTGGCCTTTGCCAGATTGGCCAAATCCTATGGCTTGTCGGGAATATCGCTGTCACTGAATGACCCCAACTATCGTCATTTGGGCGGAAAGGACCGCTCTAGGATGGATGCGCTGCGGGAGTATCTGCAATCCGAAGGTATGAGCCTGGAGGTCGATACCTCAGGCACCGATCCGGCGCACATGCGCGAACTGTTAGATGTGGCCGCATACATGGGGGCGGATACACTGCGCACCTATACGCGGTATCGGGGCACACCTTCCGAAATGCTGAATGCCACACAGAGTGATCTGGCTACCGTGGTGGACCACGCGGAGCAAGTGGGCGTTACCGTTGTGCTAGAGAACCACGAAGACTTCACCGGCCCGGAACTTGCCCAGATTGTCGAGGGTGTAGATCATCCTCGCCTGATGATCCTGTATGACTACGGCAACTCGCAAATGGTGCTTGAAGACCCTGAGGCTGCCTTGGACGCGGTGATTGAACATGTGCATTCGGTGCATGTAAAGGACCACGTGATGGTACGTGCCGAAGATGCGGGGCAATTGACGGTCGCTGGCGTACCGATGGGCGAGGGGAGCCTGCCGATCAAGCATCTAACCCAGCGCCTTCTAGATCAAGGTTTGCGCAGGTTCACTTTCGAAAACGTTTGGGCTTATTCAGCGCCTATTCAACCAGGGCGCGTTGTGCAGGGCGGTGTTGTCCTGGGTGAAAGCAGTTTCACTTTCGCTCAGCCGCCGTTTGATCCCAGCCAATTGGTACTAGACCAGTTGCAACTCACTGGACCCGATCTAGTTCGTCTTGAAGAGAGCGCTCTTGTCCGCGGGATGGCGTGGTACAAATCTGTGCTGGTCGAACTCGGCTGCGACGGGCCTTGGAATATGTAAGGCCGATCCGAAACTATCTCCAGGATGCAAAGGCGTGTCCGGATTCTCTCCGAGTTAGATTAATTTGACCAGTTGACTAACGGGAATGGGAAAGAGTGATCTCAGCGAGGTGACTTCGAAAAAGCCCACGGAGGATATCACGTTTTTTACGGGTGTGGGTTCGGCTTTGCGTAAGCCACTTCGCATCTCCCTTACCCCTGTACCGCACCCCTGTCTGCGTTCAACTTCTGCCCAGTTATGTTTGCTGCAAGCGGGGACGCTAGGTAGAGATAACTAAGCGAGATATCCTCGGCAGTTTGCAATCCGGGCAAAGATTGCCCAGCACTTATTTCCGCTTCGATCACTTCTTCGTTTACGCTACGATCCTGGGCCATTTCACGCAGTGTGTTCAGTGCAGGACCGGTCAGCACCCAGCCGGGACAGACTGCGTTCACGCGAATTCCGCGCGGGCTGAGTTCTTTTGCCAGAACCCGCATGAAGCCGATATTGGCATGTTTCGAGGCTATATAGGCTCCCAGCTCGGCCTCCGCAGTGGTGCCCCAGATCGAGGCGGTCACGATGATGCGCCCGTTGTCGCGCAGCAGGGGGACAGCAGCGCGAGTGGACAGATAGGTGCCGATCACGTTGATATCGATCACCCGACGAAAGCGGGCCTCGGCCTCGGCGCTCTGATCGGTGATGGGGGTAACGTCCTCAAGCCCGGCATTGGCCACAAACACATCAAGTGCTGGTAGCTGGGAAAACACCTCGCTTACCCGAGCGCTGTCGGTGATATCGCAGGTCCAACTAGTGACGGTCTGACCACTTTCCTCGGCCAAAGCCCGTGCAGAATCGTGCACATCCTTGCCTTGCGACAGGATATGAACGTCAGCCCCATGCAGTGCAAAGGCGCGGGCAACACCGTACCCGATGCCACGGCTTGCGCCGGTGACCATGATAGTTTGACCTGAAAAGTCGAGGCCTGTGGCCTTATCCATGTTGCGGCTCTCCTGAACGCAAGATTGCCGGGTAAGTACCCGGCAACTGATTGAATTGAATGCGGTTTACTTTTCGGTTCCATCTACGCCAGCAATAGCCAGATGCGGCAGCGGCATAACACCCAGCTGAAAGAACAGACCCAGCGTGTCTTCGTGATAGAGGTAGTCAGTCACCTTGCCGTTCTCATCGAATTTGAACCATTCGGCGCCATAGATATCGACATTGCGATCCGTGCCGGGAACACCGTAAAAGTCGCCCTTATGCGTGCCCCGCAGCCGAAAACGCGACATCACCGTGTTGCCGTCAGCGACCAGATCAATGGCGTCCTCATGGATGTCGGGAAACGCTTCGCGCCAGAATGCGACCAGCTTTTTGAAGCCATCACGCCCAGACGGCCACCCGTCCAGTAACAGGCCGTGGCGGACGTCTTCGTTGAAGATTTCATCGACGCGATTCATATCGGCCTTGTTCCAGCAAGTCGCATAAATGTCGGCCACCGTGGCCTTGTTGCGCTCTTGTTCGGTCATGTCGGTCTCCGTCTGGTTTTGTCCTGATTTGAGCGGGAAAGTCGCAGGCACAGGCGCTGTCTGTCACCCGACGAAACCTCAGGTCTGGGCTGAGGAGATTTCAGGCACGTTCTTACAAAGTTGTCGCATATGACGATTGGCAGCGCCGCAGATGTCCTGGGTTTCCGGGGTCGTGGCGCCGATCTGACCGCGCACTGCGTTTGGGTCAATCATCCGGCGGATAGGTCCGTTGCGCATTGGCATCGGGCGGTGAAATGGCCAGTCAGGCCAGTCGCTACCTCCGCTCAAGAACACGACATGTTCCAAACGGGAGGAACGACAATGGCTACTGACTTTATCAAGACCACCTTGCGGGCCGGGCTTGCCGCCGGGTTGCTGAGTGGCGGTGCTGCGGTTGCGGATACGATTGCGCTGGGTGCACCCATTCCGCTGACCGGGTATTTCGCCGCTGACGGCGAAACCATGGAGCAGGCGATAAACCTCGCCGTCAACGAGATCAACACCGAGGGTGGGTTGCTGGGCAATCAGATCGAAGTTGTAACCTTCGACATTGGTGATCTGACACCTGACAAACTGTCGGCGGCGGCTGCGAACCTGATCGAGCGTGGCGGCGTCAGCGCATTGATCAACGGCTATGGCGGTATGGGGCCTGATATTCCGGCCTTCTGCCCCTATGGCATCCCCTATATCCACAATGACGCAGTGGCTGGTGTGATCGATCTGGCCGAGCGGATGCGGTGCAATGCGATTTTCAACGCGTCCGACATCGATCTGAACTATGGAAAAGCCCAGTTTGATATGATGTTGAACACCGGATATACTTTTGAAACCAACCGCTTGGCGATTGTGCACGGCGATTTCGAATGGGATATCAACAACGCCAAATCCATGGCCGAAGCCGCCGAGGCTGCCGGTTGGGAGGTCGTGTATATTCAGGAAGTCCCCTATGACACCGTCGAATGGACCGGCATCCAGTCTCAGATCCGCGAAGCACAGCCTTCCCTGATCCATTTGGAAGCGCTGGAGCCCGCAGTGGCGACAACCTTCCTGTCGCAGTACAAGGAAAACCCAGCCGGGGATGCCTTGTTGAATGTCGGTTACATCGGTGCGACCACCGGTCTGGACGATGTGATCGCGCAAGGTCAGGCCGAAGGTCTGCTGTCGTTCACCCTGAACGCGCATCAGGATAACGAGGCGGGCAATGCCTTTGTCGAACGTTGGGAAGCAGCCTATGGGTTTGAACCTTCGGTCAGCCTGGCGGCCGCTGTCTATGACATGGTTTATATGTGGGCTGCAGCGGTTGAACAGGTCGGCGACGCGTCAGATCACACCGCTGTCGCTGATGCGATCCGGTCGATGAAATACCAGGGCCTGGTTGGCACCTTTGATTTCAACGACCGCAACTTCATCAACAACGGTTCGGACACGCAACCCGCGCAACTGTTTCAGGTTCAAAACGGTGAGCGCGTGCGCCTGGTCGTCGGTGACCGGAAGGTGGGCGAAATCGTCCAACCGGCCTGGGTCAACTGACGATCACTACAAAACCGCGCCCTTTCTCTCCCTAGTCTCCCCAGGGCGCGGTTTTTCCAATCTCCGGCTCAGCACAGGAATTCGACGCATGACGCAAATGTCGTTGGAAAATGTCACGATGCAGTTCGGGCCATTCCGGGCGCTGACCGACATGTCATTTCACATCGAGCGGGGCGAGATCCTGGGTGTGGCCGGCCCGAACGGGGCTGGAAAATCCACCTTGATGAATGTCTGCACCGGCGGGCTGCGCGCATCAGCCGGTCAGGTCATTTTCAACGGCCAGGACATCACCCGGCTCAAGCGACACAGCCGATGCGGGCTGGGGATCGCGCAAACCTTTCAGATCCCGACGCTGCTGTCCTCGGTCACGGTGGGGGAAAACCTGCTTGCAGGTCGGATTTTTGGCCGCGAGGCGCGTGGGGAAGAAACCGGCATCTCGATGGATGAAATCCTGTTTCTGACGCAGCTGGAAAGCCATCTGCACAGCCCGGCCGCACAAGCCGATCTGTTGACCCGCAAGCGGATCATGCTGGGCGCGGCATTGGCAACAGGCCCCGAGATCATCTTCATGGATGAACCCCTGGGCGGGTTGAACGCCGAAGAGATCGTCGAGTTCCTGCAAGTCATACGCCATGTGCGCGAAGAGCTGGGGATCACCATTGTGATGGTCGAGCACAAGACCCGCGCGCTGGCCGAAATCGCAGACCGCATACTGATCATCAACTTCGGCGAGTTCGTCATGCTGGATGCGCCATCAGTGGTGCTGAACGACGACCATGTGGTCGAGATCTATCTCGGAAAGAAACACGATGCTTGAGGTCTTGGACGTCAACGCCTTTTACGGCGACTTTCATGTATTGCACGACGCATCCTTGCACGTGGGCAAGGGCGAAATGGTCGCTGTTGTCGGGGCGAATGGCCATGGGAAAAGCACACTTCTTAAGGCGATTTGCGGGCTGACACCCATCAAATCGGGCTCGGTCCGCTTTGACGGGTCCGACATTGCCGGACAGCGTGCGCCGCTACTGGTCGGGCGCGGATTGGTCTATGTGGCAGAAGATCGCCGCCTGTTCCCGGACATGACCGTTCTGGAGAACCTGCAACTGGGGGCCTATCTGCCTGCCGCGCGCGCCAAGGAAAAACACAGTCTGGACCGGGTATTCTCGCTCTATCCCCGGCTGGCCGAGCGTCGAAATCAATTGTGCCGATCTTTGTCTGGCGGCGAAGCGCAGATGGTGGCGCTGGGGCGCGGTCTGATGTCGGACCCGACATTGCTGGCCATTGATGAGCCGTCGCTGGGGTTGGCTCCAAATCTGACTGAAACCATGTTGCAGACGATCTCGCACCTGAATGCGGATGGTTTGACCGTTCTGATCGTCGAGCAAAGCCTTGCTCTACTCAAAAGCATGATCAATCGGGTCTATTCGATCGAAGAAGGCATCGTCACCGAGACCGACACAGCCAATATGCAGGAGGTCCTATGACGCAGATCTTCGAAATTCTGATCAGCGGCATCACTCAGGGCGCTGTTTATTGCGTGGTCGCGGTGGGCCTGTCGCTGGTCTATGGTGCGTCCCGCATTCTGAACTTTGCCCATGGATCGCTTTATTCGCTGGGCGGGTTTCTGGCGTGGTTTCTGGTGGCTGGCGGGCCTGGTCTGCCCTTGTGGCTGGCCGTGTTGATCGTGCTGCCCATCCTTGCGCTGACCGGGGCCGGGATTGAACGGGCGATCATCCGACCGCTGCGCGGATCCGATAACTGGAAGATCAACACGATCATGGTGACTCTGGGGCTGGCGTTTATCATCGAAAACGGCTTGCAACTGATCTTTGGCCCCGGCACGCGCACCATTCCGCCTTTTGTCGAAGGATCGCTGGTGATCGGTGGGATCTCGATCACATGGTACAAACTGTCGATCTTTGTAATCTCGCTGGCTTTGGTGAGTGCGCTGGAATTCTTCCTGTCTTCTACGCGTTACGGACAAGCGGTGCGTGCGGTTAGCCAGGACATGCAAGGCGCCAATCAGGTCGGGATCAATGTCAATCAGGTGTTCTCGCTGACCTTTGCCCTGTCGGTGGTACTGACCGGCACCGCTGGCATCTTGCTGGCCCCGGTGTTTCTGGTCTCACCCCTGGGGGGATGGGCCCCGTTCCTCAAGGCCTTTGTCATCGTGGTTCTGGGCGGTTTGGGCAGCACCAAAGGCGCCTTTGTGGCGGCCTTTATCCTCGCCGTGCTCGAAGCCTTTGTCATTTTCTATATCGGCCCAAGTTGGGCAATGCCGGCCTGGCTGTTGATGCTGATCATCGTTTTGATGGTGCGTCCCAAAGGGCTGTTCGGTGTGTGGGAGAACTAAGATGTCGAACCGGAAAGACACGCAAACCTCGTTCATCCCTTCGGTCTTTACCGGGGCAGGCCTGAAACAGGATTCAGCGGTCTATTGGGGCGTGATCGCGGCCCTTGCCCTGATGGGTGGGTTGATTGGAGATAGCTATTTTCACCACATTCTGATCCTGGTGTTCATCTGGTGCATCGTGATCGCCAGCTGGGATCTTATCCTGGGCTATGCGGGCATCTTCAACTATGCGCAGTTGGTGTTCTTTACCTTCGGGGCCTACGGATCGGCGATGCTGTCGATTTATGCGGGGATCACCCCATTGCTGGCCATCACCGCCGCCGCTGGGATAGGCGCGGTCATCGGCGTGATCGTCGCCGTGCCCAGCCTGCGTCTGAAAGGTGAATACGTGGCCCTATTTACCTTTGCCGTGCATCTGGCCTTGCCGCCTTTGATCCAGCAGGGCAAAGCCATTGGCATGGGCGGCAATACCGGTCTTCTGGGAATTCCGTGGCTGAACTTGTTCGGTTATCAGGTGTCCTCGATCGACAAGCTGACATGGTATTGGGTGACGCTGGCGATCGGGTCAATCTGCGTCTACCTGATCTACTTCATCATCCTGCGCGGACGTATGGGGCTGGCCTTCATTGCGATGCGCGACGCGGATACCTTTGCGCAGGCGATCGGAGTGAACGAGTACAAGTACAAGATGCTGGCCTTTGTCGCGTCGGCCACGATCACCGCTGTCGCTGGGGGTGTCTATGCCCATTACACCAGCGTCGTCACCCCGAAAGTCCTGGGTACCGAGTTCTTCCTGATGGCGATGGTCATGCTGGCCATCGGAGGTATGGGTCGGTTCCCAGGCGCAGTTCTGGGTGTGTTCATCGTGGTGATCGGCAACGAATTGCTACGCACTTTTGACGATTACCGTTTGTTGCTTTTGGGGCTTGCGGTTGTGCTGACGGTGATCTTCCTGCCACAAGGTGTTGCAGGGCTGTTCAAAAAGCGCGGTGATACCTGAAACGTAAAGCGGCGGCAGGGTGTCTGCCGCCGTTCTACCCAGTTACCAGTTCAATTGCCCCGGCGGCGGGGCAGGGTACCAGCTTTCAGGCTCTGGGTAGTCCCAATCTTCGGGGAAATGATAGGTTTCAAACGTAGTGCCCGTTGCCTCTTCGGTTTCGAAAAAGGCAAACGCGTTCTTGCCCTGCCATTTGCCGGATTGAACCATTTTGAACCCGCGTGCCTCAAGTTCGGCCAGGCGTTCTTCCCACGGGGCATCGTTGCAATCATAGGCAACGTGGTGCAGAGCGGTTCCATTCTTGTCCAGAAAATCCTGAAAGATCGAGGGCCCCCAAAGGGGCTCCATCAGCTCCCAAATCATGTTGCCGGATTTGGCAAAACAGACTTTCAACGCAAACTCACATAGCGCACCGCGATAGGTCTGATCTGTGACCGTTTCGGGCGAGAATGTGTAAACCGCCCAAGGTCCAATCCCAAGACGGCAAAGGCCCTCCATGGTTTTGACGTGGTCGTTAGTGACGATGGCCAGTTCAACCACATTGCCAAGATATGTGTTCGAGAGTGTTTCTCCGCTGGTCACATCCGGCAGGTTTGACAATAGCGTGTTTGGTTCTAGGGGCATGGTTCTCTCCGATGGGTTGAGATACGGGTCTTAAGCCGCTGATTGCAGTTTCAGCCCTTTTAGCGACGGGTGTCACACGATGAAAAATCATCCGGGACTTGAAGGAATTTCATCCCTGATCAGGGGCAAATACCCCATGGGATCGACGGTACAACGTCATCTCGGCAAAGCTTTACCCGCACTGCATGGAAGACAACCCGGCTAGAGTGCGAATTTCCTTCAGTCAGACCTGAGATTTCCTCAGTTTTCGCCGCAGCCCATTTGGTGTGTGTTAGAAGGAACCTATTCTCATCAAGGTCAGCGCTATGTTTTCTACAGTTTCTCGTTTTGATCCAGGTGAACCAGACGGCACCAATAAGAGCCTTGAGATCGGATTGCCGAATGGCGGAACCCCCGAATTGGGCCGAACCTATGAGATCCCGGCAAGATGCGGCAGGGCGGTTAAGGTGTCCAAGGGGCAGAGCCTGACTATTACCAATCCCGTTGGGTATCAGGTATGTGATTTCTGGATCTTCAATGCGGATGATCCGGACGAATACAGCTCGATGGAGCATCTGCATACCTCGCTGCTATCGATCTTTCCCAAGGTCGGCGATGGGGTGGTTTCGAACCTACGCCGGCCGCTGATGACTATTACGGCGGATAGCTCTCCGGGTATTCATGACACGGTGATCGCAAATTGTGATCACGCGCGGTATCAGCAACTGGGTCTGACCGAATACCACGACAATTGCGCCGATAACCTGCGTCAGGCGCTGATTGCCATCGGCCTGCGCGCCCCGGCGATCCCTGCGCCGTTCAATCTGTGGATGAACGTACCGGTTCAGCCCGATGGCCGTGTAAGTTTTCAACCGCCTGTTTCCAAGCCCGGTGACTACATGAGTTTCCGGGCCGATATGGATGTCATTGCAGTGATGTCGGCTTGTCCTCAGGATGTGACACCGGTGAACGGCGAAGGCACTGTCCCGGATCGGTTGGAGTTCCGGGTCGATCAAGGCTGAGGGCGCAGGGATGTCAGCCATGCTACTTTTTGGTCGATGGGTTGTCCTGTCTGTGGATGACATACGCGCGGATTACGCCGTCCTTGTGCAGGGTGGGCGCGTGGTTGAAGTCGGCCCGATTGACGAGATGCGCCAGAAACATTCTGGCGTGATCGAACATGGCGGCACGGACTGTGCCATTCTGCCCGGTCTGATCAACGCGCATCACCACTGTTACGGGGTCGAGCTGGCCAATCAGAACGTGCCGGACGATTTTCTTGAGCCATGGATGTTTTATGGAACTTCCATGGTTGGTCTGTCTCCTTATGTCTCCAGTGCACATGCAGGGTTGAGACTGATCAAGACTGGCGTGACCGCCGTCGTCGATATGTGCTCTTCCGGGCCAACACGCGCCGATGCCGAGGATCGCCTGTTGGAAAAGGCCCAAGGCTATCGTGAAATCGGCTTGCGGACCGCTATTGCCCCGGGTGAGCGCTGGCAAAATCGCATCGTGCACGGACACGGGGAAGAGGCAGAGTTCCTGGCCAGCCTGCCGGCGACCCTGCGGACGCAGGTGCTGGACAGCGAAGCACGGCGCAACCGTTTGTCGCCAGATGCATATTTTGATCTGTTGTCACACCTAGTCCCTCAAAGCGATGGGTTGATCGATTACTGGTTCGGCCCAACAGGCCCTCAATGGACCCCGGACGACGTTTTGGCGCGTATCGCCACTCAGGCCGAACGTCTGGACACGCGCGTTCAGACCCACGCGTTGGAGAGCTTCTATGAAGGTCTTGAAAGCCCACGTATCCGCGGCAAACGTCTGATGCGCCATTTCTCGGATCTGGGTGTTTTGAACGACCGGCTCTCGCTGGCCCATGTGGTTTGGCCAAGCGATGCAGATATCGAAGATCTGGCTCGGAGCGGCACGCAAGTCAGCCACAATCCCGGCTCGAACCTACGGCTGCGCTCAGGTGTGGCACCAGTCTCTGCGATGCAGGCCGCCGGGGTGCACACCGCGCTGGGAATGGACGGGACAACCTTGGGCGGGGCCGAAGATATCTTTGCCGAGATGCGACTGGCGCTTGCGCTGAACCGTCCGCCGCATCCCGCAGCACCTGCTCTGACGACTCGAGATGTTCTGAGAATGGCGACTGAAGGTGGCGCGCGCCTGATGGGTCGCGCGCATGAGCTGGGTAAGCTGCTACCTGGGTTCTGCGCCGATGCGATAGTTGTAGATATGACGCGGGCGATAAACCCCTGGACCGCTCCGAATGTCGATCCGCTGGATTTGATCGTCGGCCGTGTCACTGCCCGGGATGTGCGCGATGTTGTCGTGAACGGGCAGATTATTTTACGAGACGGTATGGCTTGCGGCGTGGATGAGCCCGCTCTGCTGGACCGTTTGCGGGATGAGTTGGATGCGTCCCCACCAGATCCTAGCGCATTGAAAGTGGCCCAGTCGCTGCGGCCTCATCTGAAAAACTGGTATGCGCGGTGGGAGCGTGAAGGGACGCAGCCCGCGCCCGTGCTGCGCTATTGCGGCGGCCCAAATCAACAGGAGAATTCAATATGATCCGTAATCCGATTAAATGGCCGAATGGTGCGCGCTGTGCTTGCGCAATCAGCTTTGACATCGACGCCGACAGCCTGATCCATATCTCGCGCCCCACAGACGGGCATGATCGGCTATATCCAATTTCCATGGGCCGATATGGCCCGACCGTAGCAATCCCCCGGATCCTCGAGACCTACCAGAAATTTGGCCTCAAACAATCCTTCTTCGTCCCGGGGTGGGTGGTCGAGCAATACCCGGATACGATGGAAATGATCCTAAAGGATGGTCATGAGATTGGACATCACGGGTATCTTCACGAAGACCCCACTGCGCATGGTCCGTCCGAGCAACGCGAATGGTTTGAGCGTGCTCTCGACAGCCATAAGCGGATCATTGGAAACACACCCAAAGGGTACCGCGCCCCGGTCTATAATGTGAATCAGACGGTCATCGATTTAATGATCGAACATGGGTTTGAATATGAAAGCTCGTTGATGGCCGATGACATCCCTTACCTGATGAAGACGGATAAGGGGTCGCTCGTGGAACTTCCTGTGCATTGGGGAACGGATGACTGGCCGCCTTTCGCGCATTATGATGAGATTGGCTATATGATGCCGGTCGCTGGACCCAGTCAGGGTCTTGAAGGGTTCTGGGAAGAGTTCGAGGCACAATATGAATATGGTGGCTTCTGGCTGGCTATCTGGCACCCATTCCTGACCGGTCGTTTGGCGCGCTGGCGTCAGGTCGAGCGATGGCTCGAAGCTATTCTCGAGCGTGGGGATGTTTGGTTTGCGACTATGTCCGAGATTGCAGCCCATGTCCGGGCTGAAGCCGAAAAAGATCCAGCCGCCGTCCGTGTTGAAGAACTGCCTTACTATACCAAACCCGTCCTGTTTTGATGACTGCGCAAAGCAACCTTGCCCACGCTTTAGGGCGTGCAGACCAACCGTCTGCGGCTAATGTGTTTCTGACACGTGGCGCCGAGAGTGCTTTGGAGTTTGCACGCCTCATCGACGCCTCGCCTGCGGCGGATCTGGTGCTGGCTGGGCAGGTTGTGATCATCAAGGGCAATATCGATATCGAAGGCCTAAGCACCACTGCCGGAACCCGTACGTTTTCCGCGAAGCCCGCAACCGGCTCAGCCCCGTTGGTGCAGCAAATTGCTTCGGCGGGTGGCGTGCCACTAGGCCATGCCAATATGTCGGAATACGCCTTTAGCGGGCTGGGCCTGAACCCACATTTTGGCACACCCGCAAATGGGTTGGATGCCAGCTTAGTTCCGGGGGGGTCATCCAGCGGCTGCGCTTCTGCGGTTGCGATGGGCATCGCGGATTTGGCGATTGGATCGGACACCTCAGGCTCGACGCGCGTACCAGCGGCGTATCAGGGTATCTATGGGTTCCGCCCGACAATGGGCCGCTATTGTGATGCAGGTATTCTGCCACTGGCACCTTCGCTTGATACGCCGGGTCCTTTGGCCCACGATATGGCAGGCATTCGTGCGTTGGATGCTGCGATTTGCAATCAAACCCCGCTCGTTGAAAATCTCGGCCGACCGCGCATCGTGATCCCTGACGAAGACAGCCTTGGCCCGTTAGCGCCCGAGATTGCCGCGCTGTTGCCCATTGCGCAGCGCGCATTGAAAACGGCGGGTTATTCAGTCGCGTCCATTCCCATCCCGGTATTTTCGCAGGTACGAAACAGTTTTGAGCGCGAAGGTACCCTGGCCGCGGCCGAAGCGCCGGATGTTTTGGCAAGGTTCGCTCCGCTGAACCATCGGGATATGGATCCCAACGTGCGCAGGCGGATCGCGCAGGGGATGTCGATAGATCCCGGCAAGCTGACGCGACTCAGGGCGCTGCGCATAAGGGCCCAACGGGCGATGACGAGCCTGCTGGGGGACGCACTTCTGCTTATGCCCACTGTACCGAAATTGCCGCCCACACTTGCATCGGTGCAAAACGATGCGGAACAGTTCGCCTTTGAAAACGCAAAAGCGCTCAGCCTGACCATGCTGAGCGCGTTTCTGGACCTGCCTTCGTTGGCCATGCCTGTAGCAGGGCGGGTTCCTGGCCAATCCCTGATGCTGTGCGCCACCACGGGTTGTGACGATGCAATGTTGAGCGCGGCAGATGATATCGCCCAACTCCTTCTCTCCCTCGAAATCAGAGTATTCGCATGACCGACCAGACCCAAATTGCTGCGGACCGGGCCGAGATTGCCCGATTGATCAAACGCCAGTTTCGCGCCCTGTGTTGGGATGAAGCGACCCCTCCCGATCTGGACGCACTGAACGCGGCATATGTCGAGGGCGCGCAGCTCTTTGCTTCGGCCCGACCCGCCAAGGCCCAATCAGCGCAAGCGTTTGGAGAACGGATGCAGGATCTGCGCGATACCGGCAAGATCCCTGTCTTCGAAGAGAAAGGCGTTGGGATGCATGTCTGGATCGCGGGCAACGTAGCCGTGGCCATGGCGGGTTGTGAAATGCATGAAAACCGCAGCGATATTACCGAGGACATAAGCGCCTTTTTGTTGATCAAGAACCCCGACGGTTGGGCCATTGCCTCACAAGCATGGGACATCCTGCCCTCGATTGCTGACGCGTTTGTGGCAACCGGTCTGACTGCAGACCGGTTCGACGTCCGATCCCCCTGACATAACTGGAGACTATTGATATGTCGAAGAAACTACTGGTCGTGCATTCCAGCGCGCGTGAGAACCGTTCACTGACGCGCGAGCTGGCACAGATTTTTGAGGACAGCTGGACCGCCTCGGGTGGCGGAGCGGTTACGCATCGCGATGTGGGCGTGAACCCGCCCAAGTTCATCTCGGAAGCCTGGATTGATGCCTGTTTTACAGCCCCGGAAAAGCGTAGCAATACGCAGAACGCTGAACTGGCCGAGTCCGATGAACTCGTCGCTGAAATCATTGAGGCCGATGTCATCGCCCTTTGCGCTCCAATGTACAATTATTCGATGCCTGCCTCGCTGAAAGCTTGGTTCGACCTGATCGCACGGATTGGGGTAACTTTCAGCTTTGATCTCTCACGCGGAGATGTGCCAATTGAACCGATCCTGAGGGGCAAGAAGCTGATCGTTCTGTCCTCGCGCGGTGAGTTCGGATTTGCCGAAGGAGAAACGCGCGCGCACTTGAACGGGCTGGATCCAGCCATCCGTGCCAGTGCGCACTATTTGGGTGCCGAGGCCCGGGAAATGGAAACTATCGCCATCGAATACCAGGAATTCGGGGATGCGCGTTTTGATGCCTCTGTGGCCGATGCGCAGGCGCAGACCAAAGCGGTTGCAGCGCAGCTCGCCGCGTAAAGAGCGGCTAACAAAAATACGGTATGCACATCTGTGCATGCCGCTATGAACGCAACCTTTTGTCGATTCAATCTGGTTGAGAGGTTTAGCTGGCACCCTAAGGTGGGTTGCCAGCTGTTTTCGTCACAATGTTAACCGGCCAAGGCACCGCTCACTTCGCTGAGCGGCAGTTTCACCACTGGCAGGGACCGGAACGTCGCTGAGGCCAAAGCGGTTGATCTCTTCTGGGGACATCCAATGCACGTCATCAGGCCCTGCAACCTCAAGCGTGAACCAATAGAAATCGCGACTGATGCCGATACTGTCATAGAACTGCAAGTACAGTTGATGCTCGGGCGCGTCGCGTGGCAACTCAGCGCCGGTATCCAGGGCGAAACCAAAGACACCAGCCGCCCAACTGTGCACGCCGACACAAGCGCCGGGCTGGATCACGTGGCGTCTTCCCATCAGGGCCATGTCAGTCCCGCCCGAGGCCACAAGCCCGTCTGACGGCACAACCGTTGAAATATTCTCTGAGCGAATATAGCGGGTTAGCGCCGCCAGCGAGGCTTCGTCATTCGCTGAACCCGGCACGTTCTGCAGCGAAATCGTCGATATGTCGGGGTTTTCTCGGCGGGCTTCTTGAACCGTTTTCAAGGTGTCTTCGTCGATGATGCCGGTCAGAATGAACTGATCGCCGCGCGTCACAATCTCTGTCTGGGGATAGCCACACGCGCTCAACAGAATAAGCAGGGTGGCAGCAAAAGAAATCTTAAGGGACATAATCAGACGCAACCTTTTGATTGCTGAACATCAGCCAGGATTCGCAGACGTTCCTCAAGATCTTCCACCTCATATTCTGCAATGTCACTATCCAGCAGAATATCATCATCACCGGTCACAATGCCTGCAATCGTGCTTACGGCAAAGTCCGTATTGGCCTCGCCCAGACGGTATTGCAAAACGGCTTGTTCCTGCTGCAACGCCGAACAACTGCGCGCCTCATATCCGGCAGCAATTTTCTCAGGGGTTTCGCAGGCGACAAGGCCTAAGAAGCAAAAGCTGGCACCAATTTTTTTCATGTTCATTCCGTTAGGCTTTTTTTTGATTTTACGAGCAACGTCAGCCCTAGATCGAAAACGAAAGATTTCCACGCAACAACGCATCAAGATGGCGTGAGGTGGTGCTTCAGCTGATCTGCGCGTAGCTTTTGCTTGCGCCCAACCCGCGCTCGGCTTGGGTACATCTGGACGAAAGCAACTCGGCACGCTTGTCGAGCGATGACCAACGAACAGGAGTTCGTGGTACATAAGCCCTTCATGAAAAAGTGCTTTTACCTATCAAGTTGCGCGCTCACGCATTGGCTGAGCTTTTCTCAGTTGCTGGAATCTGAGGCTGAGCAATTCTGTTTGCATAACTTGCACCCAGCAAAAAACAGGGTGCGTTACGCACAACAGGGAATACGCATCGTGACAGATCTTGCCAAACTCAGCGCCACCGAAACCGCGCTTGCGATACGCGAAAGACGGGTCTCAGCGACCGAGGTGATGGAGGCCGCCATCAAACGGATCGAGGCCGCAAACCCCAAGTTGAATGCCTTCGTTTTCACTGCGTTTGACGAAGCGATGGACGCCGCCAAAGAGGCCGACGCTGCCGTTGCGCGTGGGGATGAACTGGGTGCGATGCATGGTGTGCCTACGGCGATGAAGGATCTGTTTGACTTCAAGCCGGGCTGGCCTAGCACTTTGGGCGGCATTCCCCAGCTGAAAGAAAACATTGCCGACATGAAATGCGGTTTTGTTGAAAGCATGGAAAACGCAGGCGCGATCTTTGTCGGCAAAACCAACAGCCCCGCCATGGGCTATCGTGGCACTACTGACAACGTGGCCTTTGGTCCTACCTCGAACCCGTTTGATACCAGTCGCAACGCTGGTGGATCTTCGGGTGGATCCGCAGCGGCTGTGGCGGCGAGGATGTTGCCTTTGGCGGAAGGCACAGATGGTGGCGGCTCGATCCGTATTCCGGCGGCTTGGACCAACACGGTGGGCTATCGCGCAACTGCTGGCCGCACGCCTTTGTTGGTGCGACCGAACGGATTTGCGAATACGCTGCCTTATATCTTTGAAGGCACCATCACGCGCAATGTCGAAGACGCCATTGTAAGCCTGGGTATACTCCAGGGAATGCACCCGGCAGATCCGAACAGCCACAACATGGTCAATGATTTTGCTGATGCTGGTTTGCGTGGCATCAAAGGTATGAAAATCGGCTTCAGCCCTAATTTGGATGTGTTCCCGGTTGAAGGCGAAGTGTCAGAGGTCATCGCAGACGCGGTTAAGGTCTTTGAACAAGCAGGTGCCGAGGTCGAAGAGATCAAGATCGGTCTGACCCGTGATCAGTGCGAATACAGCGATATCTGGTGCCGCCTTTTCGTGCCCATCATGCGCCACAGCTTTGATGCCATCAAGGCCAGCGGTCTGGATCTATTGTCGGACGAGCACCGCCACGGCCTTGCCCCCGACCTGCTGGATTGGGTCGAGCGCGTGGGCCCGGGTTACACCGCAGATGACCTTTATCGTGATTTGTCTGTTCGCTCCGAAGTCTTCGATGCCTATCAGGCCACATTCGCGAAATACGACCTGATCGTTTCGCCCACCGTGACAGCCCTGCCGGTGAAGAACACAGATGACGGCAATACCAAAGGTCCAAGTCAGATCAACGGCGTCGATATCGATCCGCTGATCGGGTGGTGTCCCACCTTCCTGACCAATTTCACGGGCCATCCGTCGGTGTCTGTTCCAGCAGGCCTCGGTTCATCCGGTCTGCCCGTCGGACTGCATATCGCAGGCCGCCGTCAAGCGGACTGTGATGTGCTGGCTGCCGCCGCTGCGTTCGAGCGGCTGCGCCCCTGGAACCAGCATTACGACCGTATCTCGCTCTAATCCGTAGCAACCTCCCCGACCGGCGTCTTGTCTGCCCTGCGCTTCAGGGCGTCGGTCCCCTTATGTCCAAATCCAACAGGAGAAATACAATGAAGACCACTTTGAAAGCACTTGCTCTTTCGGCCGCAATGGTTGTTGGCGCTGCCACGACTGTGATGGCGGAAAGCCGTCCTATCACCGACGCCGTGATCGTGGAATATCTGGAATTTAACCTGGTTGATGGCGCGAACCCTGATGAGTTTCTGCGCGAAACCCTTGCGATGGACGAGGTCCTAGAAGGCTATGATGGCTTTGTCGCCCGCCATCTGGCCCGCAACACTGACGGCTCGTGGGTCGAGGTGGTCTATTGGACATCGTTGGAGACGGCCGAAGCCGCCTTGCCGCGCTTTGTCGAAGATCCGCGCACCAAAGGTTTCCTTGCGCTGGTCAATGGCGACTCGCTGTCGGTGAAATACTCCAACGTCTTCGAATTCTAAAACCGACAGGTGCGGCGCAGATTCTGTGCCGCACCCAACAAAAAAATCGATGCGAAGAAACGCGTCTCTTCCCCAACAGAACAACAGGGATAACCATGAATAACCTAGCCAAGAAAATCGCTGCCAGCTTCGCGCTGGTTTCCGCCGCTGGCATGGCCAGCGCTGAAGATTTCAAATCGATCACCTCCGAGCAAGTTCGTTCCGCGGCCGCAGATGCCTGTGCCGACGGCAAGGAGTACAAAGTGGCCTATAGCCATTCGGTCTCAGAGGTGATCATTGTCAAACAGGTTCGTCGCTTTGCCACGGAACGCGCGGCTGATCTGGGCTGTGTCACCGTGCTGCACGACAACACGCAGTCGAACAATCTGGAACAGCAGATCAATGCGATCCAAGGGTGGATCACTTTGGGCGTCGACGCCATCGTGGTTCTGCCGATCGAGCCCACCGCACTGCAGCCCCTACAACGTCAGGCCCAGGCACAAGGCATCAAATGGCTGACTTATCTGGGTCAGATGGAAGGATCGGACGGGTTTGTGGGCTTCGACCACGCGCAATCCGGTCAGATCGTAGCCGATGCTGCTGTCGATTGGGTCAAAGCCAATAACATCGAAGATGCGAAGGCACTTGTGACAACCCTAACGCCTCTTCCGTCGCTCAGCCCGCGCTGGACCGAAGTCAAGCGGATCTTTGAAGAGAACGGGATCGAAGTTGTGGCTGAACAGGATGCCGCTGATCAAACCAACGGCCTGCGTGTGACGGAAACAGTTCTTCAGCAACATCCTGATCTGGATATCGTGATTGGCATGGCCGATGACGCAGCTGTTGGCGCGCTGCGTGCGATCAAGCTGGCTGGTGCAAACCCCGATGCCATGTTCGTGGCCGGTCAGGATGGCTCGGTCGAGGCGCTGACCGCGATCAAGGATGGAGGCGCTTATCGGGCGTCGGCGGCAATTCTTTTGAACGAGTTGGGTGCCAACATCGTCGATCAGGCGCTTAACGCGGTGCGCGGCAATGGTCCGGCCTTTGCCTATACGCCGACAGTGCTGGCCACCCATGACGATCAGGCGCTTCTGGATCAGTTGCTGGCCAATTTCGATAACTGAAGCCCGACCAACGAGGAGTAATTCGATGACTTTGCCAGAGCGACTTGAGGTGAAAGACCTCCGCAAGTCCTACGGATCGGTTGTCGTCCTCAAAGGGGTGGACCTTGTGGTGGAGGCCGGCCAAGTGCTGGCCTTCCTCGGCGCCAACGGGGCCGGAAAATCCACCCTTTTGAATTGTGTAAGCGGAGCACAGGATGCGGATACGGGAGATATCCTGGTCGAGAACGCATCGCTGCGGGGGCTGAACCCCCGGCAGGTTCAGGATCAGGGCGTTGCGATCATTTATCAGCATTTTCAGGTGTTCGAAGGACTGAGCGTGGCCGAGAATATCTTTCTCGGTCATGAAATCCGGCGTGGTGGCCGCGTGGACCGCCACGCTCAGAATCGGCAGGCCCGAGAGCTTTTGGAACGGTTGGGGGTCGATGGAATTGACCCGCGCACCGACTTGGGATCGCTGGGGGTCGGCGAACGCAAAGTCGTCGAGATCGCCCGTACGTTGCGTTTGAAACCCAAGTTTCTGATCTTGGACGAACCCACGGCCTCGTTGTCAGACAAAGAGGCCAAAGCCCTGCACGAGGTGATCCGCCAGGCAGTTGCGCGTGACGGGATCGGGGTAATCTACGTCACCCATTTCCTGGACGAAATCCACAAGATTGCGGATCAGGTCACAATCCTGCGCGATGGCCGCATCCTTTGGACCCGCCCGGTGGCTGAAGTGTCCATCGCTGATATGACGGATGCGATTTCACCTGATGCCTTGATGACCGGTCTGGATAAGACACCCTTTCAGGCCGACGGTCTGGAAGTTGTGCGGTTGGACGAGCTGACGACTGATTTCGTGGGTCCTATCAACGTTGCGCTACACCCCGGCGAGGTTCTGGGCATTTACGGGTTGATGGGGGCGGGGCGTACCGAATTGCTGGAATGCCTGTCAGGTGCGGCGCCGCAATCCGGGGGCCAATTGATGATCGAGGGAAACGCCTGCCATTTCCGCTCACCACGAGCGGCGCAGGAAAAAGGTGTGGCTCTGGTTGCAAGTGATCGAAAAGAGCAAAGTCAGTTCTCCAGTTTCTCGGCAGTTGAAAACCTGTTGGTGCCGCATCTGGGCCGTTCTCCGATGCCGAGGATGCTGCGTAATTTCAACCGTGAGGGGCTTGCCTTTGAGCGCGCTGCGCGGCGGCTGAACATCCAGCCTCCGAATCCGCGTATGCAAGGCCAGCGTTTTAGCGGTGGGAATGCACAAAAGATCATGGTCAGCCGCTGGTTGATTGATGGGGCAGGGGTCAAGCTTCTGCTGCTGGATGAGCCAACCCAAGGCGTCGATATCGGTGCCCGGCATGAGCTGTATGAGGCGCTGGCTGAAGTCAAGCGCAAGGGCACAACCATCATCGTCGCCAGTTCGGACGCGACCGAGATCTGTTTGCTGGCGGACAAGGTCCTGGTTCTGGGGCGGGGGCAACAGGTGGCTCTGATTGAAAATCCACATGACGAAGAACTGCTGATCGAGCTGGCTCACAGGGCCGAACATGGAAACCAACAGGATGTCCCGGCAGGTGAGACAGAGTTGGGAGTGATGCAATGACTGATACGGGACTGACACGCGGCGCAACAGGTGCTCCGCTTGAATCCAAAGCCGAAAAAGACTGGTTTGAACTGGCTGTGGCCGCCGCCCTGCCCATGGCAATCGCCTTGTTGGCGCTGTTTTTCTATATCAAGGCGCCGGTCTTTATGACGGTGAACAACTGGATCGCAATCTCGGTGCAGGTTTCGGCATTGATGACGATCTCGATCCCTTTTTCGCTTTTGTTGATGGCGGGCAAGATCGACCTTTCTGTTGGCTCAACACTTGCGCTGTGCGGAGTCGTCGCTGGTTTAAGCTTTGAGCCACTGGGGATCACTGGCGCTGTGTTGCTGACATTGGTTGTCGGGACGGTGGTTGGCACAATCAATGGCGTGTTTGTGTCATCGTTGGGCATGTCACCAATCATTGTCACGCTGGGAACGCTGACATTGATCCGGGGGCTGGCACAATGGTTGGCACCAAACCCGATCTTTGGATTTCCCGAAGAGTTTCTGATCATCGGCTACGAGCGTGTACTGGGTCTTCCGATCCTGACGTGGATTATGCTTGCCGTGATCGCGTTGGGTGTCGGGGTCATGGCATTGCTGCCAATTGGGCCGCAGATTGTTGCGCTGGGCGTAAACAAGCGCGCCGCTTTCCTTGTAGGCCTGCGTGTCAAAGCGATTGGGATCGGCCTTTATGCGGCAACCGGGTTCTTCGTGGCCGTAGCCGCGTTGATGAGCATCTCACGTATCAATTCGGCCCCAGCTGGAACGTTGGGCATTGGGGTCGAACTCAGTGTTCTGACCGCCGTCCTGTTGGGCGGCATTCCATTTACGGGCGGCAAGGGCTCGGTCCTGCGGGTGGTTTTGGGGGTCTGGTTGCTGGGCATGTTGTCAAACGGGTTGATTCTGATGAATGTGCCAACTGAGTTGAGTCTGATGACAACAGGTATCGTTCTGATTGTGGCCGCCGGGCTCGACGTCTTGCGCGCGCGACGAAGTTGATCGCAGACTGAGACGAAACGGCCTCTCCGCCCGCGGGGAGGCCGGACCTTATTGGGAGGAGGTCCGACAGTGAAAAGATTGCCACCTCTGACGAGCCTTCAAGCGTTCGAGGCCGTGTCGCGCCACATGAGCATCAAGCTGGCGGCCGAAGAATTGCTGCTGACACCTACCGCGATCAGCCACCGACTTAAGACGCTGGAAACCCAGCTTGACGTACAGCTTTTTCACCGACTGACCCGATCGCTAAAGCTGACCACCGAAGGCGAGCTGCTGCGCCCATTTGTGAAAGATGCGTTCTGCAATCTGAAGCAGGGTATCGAACAATTGGGCACCGATGAAGTCGAGGGTGAGCTGATCGTGACCACCACACGGTCTTTCGCCTGGAGCTGGCTCAGCCCGCGCCTGCCAAGCTTTAGCCGCCTTTATCCCGAGCTTGAGGTGAAAGTCATCGCCTCGGACACGGTGTTGGACTTTGCCCGTTTCAGCGTAGATGTATCCATAAGATACACGGATTCTCCTGACCCTTCGGAACATGCAGCCTGGGTGCTGGATGATTATGTGACGCCGATATGTTCGCGTCAGATGGAAAAGAACATCCGCAAACCCGAAGATCTGCTGAGTCGCGATCTGGTGGAATATGAGTGGTTAGGCTTTGAAGAGGGCGATCCGAATTGGTGCGCGTGGTTCAAGTCGGTTGGTATCGACGCCAAAGGCATTCGACCAATCGCCCATTTCAGCGATGAGATCATGTGTATCGAAGCGGCGATGGACAATCGCGCCGCAGCACTTGTCAGCGTGATTGCTGCGTCGCGCGAGATCGAGAGGGGCCGGATTGCCGCTCCGATCCCATTGGCTTTGCGCGATCGCAGCTATTTTCTGGTCTGCCCACAGGAGCGCGCGCAGTCCGCAAAGATCCGCGCCTTTCAGGACTGGTTGCTGCAAGAAGCGGATGTGTTTCGCGACAGCCCTTATGGGTTGCGGTTCATTCCGCAGGATCAGAATTGATTCGCATATTCATATCTAAAAAAATCTGAACGCAGTCAGCTGAGTTAAAACCGCTTAATCAGCTTTGTTGAGCGCCCCTTACAAGGCTGAGAAAAACTTTGCGATGGCTGAAATCTGCTCGATTGTTGGGAAGGGTCAGGTTCCGAATACTCCTTTCATCCAACAAGGGAGGAGCCGAAAATGGCCCGAACCACACTCACGAGACGCGCCTTGCTGAAGTCCGGCGCAGTCGCTGCGGGCGCACTTGCGATCCCGTCGATTGTCCGCGCTCAGTCTAAAACAGAGATGACTATGCTGGCCTGGTATGGCCAGGCCGAGCCTGATGCAGTTGCAGCCTTTGAAGAGCAGCACAACGTCAAGATCACCCCGAAATACTATGTCGGTGGCGAACAGATGCTGGCGCTGTTGGCGCAGTCACCTCCGGGCACTTATGACCTGATCCATGCGGACGCGGAATATGTTCAGCAGCTGGTTCTGGCAAACTTTGTCGAAAAGCTGGATCCGTCAGATTACCACTTTGACGACTTCTATCCTGAGTTCCACAAATTCCCCGGTCACTGGCACAATGATGAGCTTTACGCTGTCATCAGCCGCTTTGGCTTCCTTGGAATTTCGCACAACCTGGATGCGGTTTCGGTCAAAGAGGCGTCGTCTTACGACATGCTATGGAACGAAAAGAACAAGGACAAGGTTGGCCATTTCGACTGGCACCTGCCGAACCTTGGCGTGCTCAGCCTGCGCGATGGCAACAGCAGCCCCTATGACATTGGCGGCGATGACTGGGCCAAGCTTCAGGACACCACACTCAGCCTGAAACCGCAGGTGCGGGGGTTCTATGATTACGGCGGCGTTCTGTCTTCGCTGAAGTCAGGCGAAGTGACCGTGATGCCGGGAATTGGCGAGTGGATCACTGGTGTGCTGCGTCGCGATGGGGCAAATGTCACCACCACGATCCCCGAGCAGGGCGGCATTCAGTTCACCGAAAGCTTCTCGATCGGACGCGGATCGCGCAATGCCGACTTGGCACGCAAGTTCATCCAGTACACATCCAGCCCCGAAGGGCAGTTCACACTGGCGAACCTGAACGTCTTCCCGGCGATCATCCCGTCCAAAGCTGGATGGGAGCGCATGATCAACGAAAAGCCCGAGGACGCCCGTCATCTTGGGATGTTCAAAGGCGATGGCAACTCGATCGATCTGATCCGTAAGGGTCGTATCCATGTTCGACAGCTGCCTGTGCAGCAGGACTTGGCTGACTGGAACGATTTCTGGTCTGCCTACAAGAGCACCTAACCCCTTACCAACTGGGTGCTTACTGTTCCCCGCCATCATTCGTTCTCCCCGATGGCGGGGACGCCTCACATCACATGCTGACTTTTGGAAGGCTCTGCCCTAGGGGCCAAACGAGTAAATCATGACCTCTTCACTTTCCATCCGGCGACTGTCTCGCTTTGCCTACGGAGGTATCTGGAGCCTTCCGCTGCCGCTGTGGCTGGCCGGGTTCTTCCTCGGGCCGATGATCCTGCTGATCTGGTTGAGTTTCTGGGATGTGAAGAATTTCCTGCTGACGCCCGATTTCCAGTTGGAAAACTGGCAAAAGATGCTGACTGCACCGTATTTCTGGGCGGCCTATCTGCGAACCTTCGTTATCGCGATCAGTGCAGCCGCGCTTGTAAGCCTGATTGCCTTGCCCTGCGCGCTGGCGATCAGCTTTTTTCTGAGCGTACGCGCCCGAATGGTGGTGCTGGGGCTGTTTGTGGTCCCGTTTTTTACCTCGTATCTGGTGCGTGTCTATTCCTGGCAGATTTATCTGACCGAAAACGGCATCGTCATGAAGCTGTTGGCCGCCATCGGGATTGACAGCGGCAGCCTATTGAACACGCCGCTCGCACTGATGATCGGGCTGGTCACACTGACGCTGCCGCTGGTGATCGTGATCCAGTCGATCTCGATGCTGTCGCTGGATCGCACTTTGATCGACGCCGCTTATAACCTGGGATGCGGACCGCGCCGGGTGTTGTTTGCGACCGTATTGCCGGCGGTCCGTCCGGGGATCGTTCTTGGTGCGCTGTTCGCCTTTATCTTCAGCTTTGGGGATTTCGTGACCGCGACCTATCTGGGCGGCGGCAAGTTCACCACCATGTCGATCCTCATCGCCGACACCGTGAAATCCGGTCAGCAATGGCCCCGCGCTGCGGTAGTTGCGCTGATGATGATCGCAACTCTGCTGGTCACCGCGCTGGCCTCAATCGCCTACGCCTACCGGAGGAGCTGAGCCATGCGTGTTTCCCCTTTGACCCGACGTCTGGCCGTAATCTTCATGGGTTTGGCACTGGCGTTTCTCTACGCCCCGATCCTGACGAATTTCGTCTTCTCGATGAACTCGGACCGGTTCCCGACGATCCCGCTGGGTGGGTTTACGCTGGAATGGTATCGCCTGATCCTGGCGGATGCGCTGGTGATCGATGCCTTCAAGAACACCATCAAGATCGCCCTGATCGTGGCGCCTATTGCCACTATCATGGGGTTTGCTGCGGCCTATGCCGATTATCGCTTCAACTTTATCGGCAAGAAACTGGTACTGATCTTTGCGCTGATGCCGCCGCTGATCCCCCTCGTGGTCATCGGGTTGGCCATGCTGGCCTATCTTTCGCGCATCGGTCTGTCCGGCACGTTGCCTGCCATTATCGTCAGTCACATCGTCCTGACGTCGCCCTTTGCCATGGCCATCATCCGGCTGCGGTTCTCGCAAATCGACGGAGATCTGGAGTTCGCCGCGCAAAACCTGGGGGCCAGCAACTGGCGCGCCTTTTGGGAGGTCATCATCCCATCAACGAAAACCTCGATCCTGGCGGCGTTCCTGCTGTGCATGGCCGTCAGCTTTGATGAATACGCAGTCACCTGGTTTGTGGGCGGCTTGGAAGAGACCAGCTCGGTCCGCATTCTCAGCTTTCTGCAATCGGCTGTAAGCCCCCGGATTAACGCCATTGGGTCGATCACCTTCATCACCTCGATCACCTTGATCCTTGGCGCACAAATCCTGGTGCTGCGTCGCCTGACACGGGGGAATTCATGAACAGTCTGACCGAAATAAACCCCGCGCACGCCGCCGTGCCCACAGAATTGGAGCGCCCCATGTCGCACGCGAATATCTCGCTGAGGAACATCCGTAAGACCTATGGCGATGCGGTAGCGGTCGAGAACCTGAACCTCGATATCGAAGAGGGCAAGTTCGTTGCCATCATGGGCCCTTCGGGTTGCGGCAAGTCCACCATGCTGCGGATGCTGGCAGGATTGGAAGACGTCACCGGCGGCGACATCCTGCGCGAAGGACAACGCATCAATGATCTGTCGATCTGGGAACGCGACATGCCCATGGTCTGGCAATCGCTGGCCCTGTTCCCGTTCCTGACGGTGCGCGAAAATGTCGAGTTCGGCCTGCGCATGAAAAGCGTTGGCAGGGCTGAACGCAAAACCCGCGCGCTGGACTGGCTGCAAAAACTGGGGCTAGAAGGCTACGCAGATCGCGGCATTGATCAGTTGTCTGGCGGTCAGCGTCAGCGTGTTGCATTGGCGCGGTGTCTGGTGACCGAACCGTCCGTGCTGCTGCTGGATGAACCGCTTTCGGCACTGGATGCGCATTTGTCGGTGCAGATGCAGGGTGAATTGAAACGTCTTCAGCGAGAGTTGGGGATCACCTTTGTCTACGTCACCCACAGCCATTCCGAGGCGTTCTCGATGGCTGACACCGTAGTCATCATGAACCAGGGCCGGATCGAACAGGCTGGCAGCCCCGAAGATATCTATCTGCGCCCTGCAACGCCATTTGTTGCGCGCTTTCTGGGTGGGTCATCCATCTTCGGCTGCAAGGCCCGGCGCCTGAAAAGCGGCGGGATGGTTCTGGAAGGCCCCGATGGAAGTTTCAAATGTACCGGGCCGGAAATGGCCGATCTGGATGAGGGTCAGCAGATCAGCCTGATCGTGCGCGCCGACCAGATATCGGTCACCGCCAAGGCGGGCTGGGCCGAAAATGAGGTCGCCGCGCGTGTTGTGGGCGAAGAATTCATCGGTGCCCTGGTCAATCTGCGGCTAGAAACGGCGGCGGGTACGGCCATCACCGTTCAACTGCAACAGCGCGACATGCAGGCTCTGGATATCGAGGTCGGGGCCACGGTCACCGCCAGTTGGCACCCCGAAGACGGCCACATCATCAACGGATAACGACAGATTAAAGGAGCCAATTATGGCCAAGAAGAAAATCCTTGTGTACGGCGACAGCAACACCTGGGGATGGATCGGTGTTGAAGAGGCGTTTCCCTCGACCCGCTATGGCGACGACGAACGCTGGGCCGGTGTCATGGCCGCCGAATTGGGCGATGAGTATGACGTCGCCGTCGATGGCCTGACCGTGCGCGCCACCAACCTGGACGATGCGATGGATTGGAACGCCATCAAGGCGGATATGTTCAACGGGGCCAAAACACTGCCAGCCGCGATTGCACGCGAAATGCCAGTTGATCTGCTGATCATCGCACTGGGGACCAACGATCTGAACGCCGAAACCAACCGCTCGGCAGAAGACATCGCCGATGCCATCCTTGACGTCGCCAAAGTGGCGCAAGGCTGTGGCGGCGGCGTGGCCTATCACTATGACGCGCCGAAGGTTCTTGTTGTTTCGCCCGCACCGATCAACGACATGCCGCATCCCGATTTTGCAGGCATGTTCGAGGGCGGCAAAGCTAAATCCGAAGCGTTAGGAGCAGCGCTCAAATCAGCAGCCGACGCTGCAGGTATCGCCAGTCTCGATGCAAGCGCAGTTACCGGCAACGTGCAGGGCGTCGATGGCTTGCACCTGAGCAAGTATCAACACGCAAAGCTGGGTCGTGCCATCGCGGAACGGGTCAAATCACTCTGATTTTCAACACCACCACCACTCACACCTACATCTATCATGCAATAGGAGGAGTTTATCATGATGAAACTAACAACGGGCCTGAAAACCGCCGCATTGGCGACCACACTGGCCATCGGAACAATGGGCGCAGCAATGGCCGCTGATCTAAGCAAAGCCGGGACGATCGAATACGTCACCTTCCAGGCCAAGGACGGCGTGAGCGTCGAAGAGATGGCCGAGGTCGCAGCTGGTGGCAAAATCAATGCGAACATGCACGAAACCTATGACGGGTTTGTAGATCGCCACGTGGCGCTGCAAGACGATGGTGTCTGGATCGAAGTTGTTTACTGGGAAAGCGAAGAAAAAGGCCGCGCGGCTTTGGACAAGTTCGTAAAGGACCCGGTGAACAAGCCGTTTCTGGACTTGGTGAATGCTGAAACCGTGACGATCACCTATTCCGATATCCACTAATCAAGTAAACAGACCGCCCACTCGTTGGGCGGTCTGATCTTCTTCGTTTGTGCCTCTTTCATACGGTTTTTTCAGCTTTGTGTGTGCGGACCGTCCATGTCATGAAGGGACAAGATGAAACGACGTTTACCACCACTGAATGCGATACGTGCCTTTGAGGCCGCAGCCCGGCTGGAAAGTATTTCCGATGCCGCGGACGAGCTGTCGGTGACGCCAACCGCAATTAGCCATCAGATCAGACATCTTGAGAACTTGTTGGACATCAAACTGTTCGAACGCTCGGGCCGCAATATCTCGCTAACGGATCATGGCGCTCGAATGTTGCCGGAAATCACCCGGGGCATGGACAGCCTGGCAGCCGCGTTTGCCGAGACATATGGCAATCTTGATACGAACACAGTCACCATTTCGACCACACGGGAATTTGCACGCTATTGGTTGCAACCCCGGCTGGGAGATTTCTACGATGCTTTTCCGCAACTCACGCTAAATGTCTTTGCCAGCGAAAACGCGGTAGACATGAGCGGCAGCGAAATCGATGTCGCCGTTCGCTATGGTGCGAAACCGGCAGAGAACAGTGACGAGATAGCCCTATATCAGGAATACTACGTTGCCGCGGTTAGCCGTGCATTGCTGACACCTGACAGGGCTGCACGTATCGAGTTTCTGACTAAACCTCGGTTGATAGATGTGCGGTGGGAGAATTCGTTGCTTACGGCGCCGTCATGGAAAGTCTGGTTTGAAGTTGCTGGTGCAGCCAATTTCGACAGTTACCGCAGAATGAGTTTTGACGCCTATAATTTGGCATTTGATGCCCTGAAACGGGGTCATGGCGCAGCGCTGCTAAGCCGAACGATTGTCAGCTCGGTCGAATTCGACGATAGCTTTGTAGAACTCGAAGGTCCCCAGCTGCCAGGCTACTTTTATCGGGTTCTGCGATCTCCACAGGCAATGCGGAAACGGGCGGTTAAGCAATTCGTTGAATGGTTGGAAGAAACGGCCCGACATCACTGATATGTGAGCGGAATTGGGGCGGTTACCAAAAGGTGCCTGGTTCGAAACGCATTGCGAAGATGATAGTTTTGGCTTGATACGACCCCTGACCAGAGAATCCAAAGATGATCCGAATTTTTGCACTTATAGTCGCCTTGAGTTGGGTTGCGCCTTCATCGGTTTGGGCGGATTTTCGGATACTGGCTTTGGGTGACAGCAACACCTGGGGGTCAAACGCTTCTGGCCCTCGTCATGGGGCTGATGCGCGATGGGGATCGGTGCTGGATACGGCAGTTCCAAACGCCGTAGTATTTGAGGAAGGTCGCATCGGTCGCCGCACTGATCTGGGCGCGGGTCGACCCCTGAAGAATACCGACAGCCGCGTGAAAACTCCGCTGCCCGAACTGGTGGCGCAACACCTGCCGCTTGATCTGGCAGTGGTAATGCTGGGCACGAACGACTTGCAAACAGGGCAGGGACGCAGCGCTGAGCAGATCGCACTTTCGGCCTTTTCACTGGCGCGGATCTTGCTAGAGGGCGGGGTCGAGCAAGTGCTGGTTGTGACCCCTCCACCCCTGACAAATCCAGAGCGGGGTCGTCTGTCGGGTATCTTTGGTAATTCGCAAGCCCTGTCGGAACAGCTGTCTCGGGCCTATGCGAAACTCTCCGAGGACACCGGAATTCCGGTCTTTGATGCCGGAGCTCTGATCCGGGCAGATGGCGCGGATGGAGTGCATTTGACGGCTAAATCGCAGCGCGCTCTGGGGCAGGCGCTGGCACCGTTTGTGCAAGATTTGCTGCCTGCTGATGGAGCGGGCAATTGAGTTTCGAAAACAGGAGACTGACCAAGATGAACAGACGCATTTTCTGCACCACATCGCTGGCCGCAATGGCGCTGGCCTCGACGCCGCTGGCCGCTGCAGATGATCAAATCACTTTCCATTTTTACGGGGCGCTGGACTGCCCGCCCTGCATGGCGTTCAAACGCAATCACTTGGCTGACGTCCAGGCTGAGGGGGCATCGCTGGGCTTTGTCGTCGAAGAAAACATCATCGACAAAACACGAGATGTACCGAACACCGGTGTCTATGGCGCCCGCGATCCGATCCTGCGTCTGGCTGCGCCGCAACTGGAATACGTCTACCCACCAATCTTTTTCGTAAGCAGGTCTGGTGAGATTGTCTCGGTGCATGGCCACGAATGGCAAGCAGCCCTGGAAGAGGTGCGCCGTTTGGCAGGTCAAACCTAACGATGCTGGCAAAGCTGTTAAGCGCCGGTGCCAGCCTGTTTATTGCAGGCGCCGCATTTGCGCAGGATCTGCAGGGGCGCGATACCGCCAGCAATTGGCGTAATACGCATCACTCGTCCCATGGGATATGGAATACGATTTGTGATGAACGCGAAGAATACGGAGTTCTGAAGCAGCGCTGCTACATCAGGTGGGTTGATGTTTATGCGGTTCATCCAAAATTCGGGGCGTTGTTCACTTTCATTACACCCCGGGACGGCGGATCTGGCGATCAACACGATGTCATGTTCGGGCCAGAGCTTGGTACTGTTTTCCTGCCAAGTGGTTTTACCATCACAAAGGATGGTGATGAGATTTGGCGGATGAAGAACGCAAAGTGCCTTTTGCTCGCGAATTGCACGCTGACCCCTGAGGAGTCTGACGCAGTGCTTGAGGCCATGTTTTCAGGTAATTCACTTGAGTTCTCGTTTGTTGACCCGCATTTCCGCCGCATTGATCTTGAATGGTCGTTGGAGGGTTTCTCTGAGGCCTTTGATGTTTATGCAAGGCAATGGGCGTTGCGCAGCAATTCTCAATCGAATTAGGCGGGTATTTTCTTGCATTAGCTTGTCTGATCTAACAGTTCAGCGATTGCAAATACGTTTCAAGCGCCAGATGTTGTGCAATGTCAGATAGGTTTATCTTCCTGGTTGTTGGAATTTCCATTCATGCTGCCGTAGTTGTAGATCGTCCAGTTATCAAATGTGCCGATGACCGTCGCAAATGAACGGCCCAACTGTTTCAACCGGTAACCCAACCGCACCGAAACGCTTTAAGGGATTGGATCATGGCGGAAGCAAGCCAGAACCGTGGTTAGCCAATAAGCAGCACTGGTCACGTTTCGTTTCGATTTTCGGTGGGAGACGCCGGTAAGTAGTTTCCACCAGTTTGTATAGGAAATGGAGGATAGACAATGGTAAACAAGATCGAGCCTGCGCAGATGAGGTTCGAAGAAATTGTCTCGAAGTTTCGGCAGATCGAAAATCTGATGGGGCAGGGGATGTCCCGTTTTGATGCGATCAGGCAGATCGGCGTTGTTGAACAAACCTATTGCGGCTGTTGCAAGAAATGAGCCGTTACAGACGCCCATGGTTCGAGCTCAACGGCGAACTGTTGAGCCCCGCTCCACCCGTCGTCGTGACTGGATCATCTATGTACACAACCAGCTGAAGGTCTCCGAGAGACTGGCTTACCGCGTGTTAAAACAACATCAGTCCACGCAAAAACCGGTCCCTCAAGGTCGCGCAGATAAAGACCGACTGGCTTGATCGAGCTGAACCACCAACAGGGTTGACATAGCTGTCACAGGGTTTCCACACTGCCGAGAAAGTTTGAATGGACTGTAAGCGACGGACGGACTGAGTGGCGCCTACCATCTGTCTCAGACCGATGGGTCATCATAGCAAACCGGCGAGAGGGGGTGAAAGCGCCAATGAAACAACTAAAATAATGATGGTTCTGGCTGGATAACGGATCATGTGTTCCGCTTCAACCAGAGCATCGCAACCATGTGTGGAGCTATGATTTCGGTCATTGCCAGACTGAAGATGGCAAAGCCTTTGGGCGTGTCACGTTTTCGTGCTGCTCTGATTGCTCACTTAAGCGGCCTTTGCTTTGAGGGCCAAGGGGTTTTTCCAGCCGAGGGTTGAGTGCCTTCTGCGCGGGTTGTAGAAACCGTTGATGTATTTGAAGATTACGATCTCGGCGTCCCTGCGCGTTTTCCAGGATCGCTGCCATAGCAGCTCAGCTTTGAGTGTTTTGAAGAAGGTTTCGACGGCGGCGTTGCCGTAACAGTTTTCGGTCCCACTCATGGACACCCTGAAGCCATTGTGGCGCAAAATCTTCTGATAATTGTGAGAACGGTATTGGCTGCCCCGGTCGGTGTGATGGAGACAGCCGTTTGGCGTCGCCTTAGTGCGATGGCTATTATTCAAGGCGTCACGTTTCATGCGGTCCAAGACAGCCCAACCGATCACTCGCCTTGAATGCAGGTCGAGGATCACGGAAAGATAGAGCCAGCCCTCCTGCGTCCACACATAGCTGATGTCGCCCGCCCATTCTTGGTTGGGTCGCCCTGCGTAAAAGTCCCGGTTTAACAGGTTCGGAGCGATGTTGAGGCTGTGATTGCTGTCCGTCGTCGCCTTGAACTTCTTGTTCCGCTTCACCTCAATACCATTCTCGCTCATCAAACTGCCGACACGGCGATGTCCGACTTGCAGACCCCACTCTTTCAATTCCTCGGTCATACGTGGCCGGCCATAACCGCCAAGAGATAGGGCGAACTGTTCGCGGATGTACGCCAAGACAACCAGATCCTTGCGTTGGCTTTGGCTCAGGGGACGGCTGCGGTATGCACGATGCCCTCTCGGGCTGACATCCAAAATCTGGCACAGCCGCTCGATAGGCAACATCTTTGCGTTCTTTGTGATGAATGCGAACCTTATTGGCTTCGCTCCACAAAGAATTGGGTGGCCTCTTCAACACCTCCCTCTCCTCCCGGAGCATGTGGTTCTATTTCCGTAGCTCGGCGACCTCGCGCTCGAGATCAGACTGGGCGGTTGGCTTCTCAGGATTGCGCCGATCCTATTGTATCCAACGGCTTAGCGTCGAGAAGCCGACGCCAAAATCTGCTGCCACCTGCTAACGCGGCAGGCCGCTGGTCAACGCTACCAGCACTGCCTCTGAGCGAAATTCCGGGGTCGGCATTTGTGCCATGATGTCTCTCCTTTGTGGCAAAATACAAAGTCAAAGGAGCGAAACAATTCAGCGACATGTACAAACTGCTTAATACCGAAGGTTATGTACAATTCTCGGAACTGCGGGAAGCTTCGCATCAGAACTACGAAGCCCAAGTGCGTCAGGTCAACAAGCTGATCCCGGCGAGAATAACCACTGCAATAAATACTGTTTCTGCAACAATTAACGCGATTGCAGCACCGCCGACGGATAGAATCTGTTTGAGATTTGTTTTCATTCCGACAGCGGCTATCGCCACAAGCAACAACCAGCGCGATGTCTGGCTGAGGAATTCTGAAATCACAGGCGGAATCAAACCGAACGAAGATGCCGCTGCCAGAACCAGAAATCCCAGCACAAAACCCGGCAGTATTGGCGGGCGTTTTCCGTTCTCGTCCATTTCAGCAAAGCCGCGGATAATCAGCGAGGCAACCAAGACAACGGGAGCAAGCATCGCCACTCTGAACAGTTTTACCAGCGTAGCGGTATCTCCTGTCTGTTCCGAGATTGAAAAGCCTGCACCGACCACCTGCGCCACATCATGAATGGTGCCGCCCAGAAACACGCCGCCTGCAATCTCGTTCATGCCTAATGTGCGTACGAGGATCGGATAGGCAATCATGGCGATAGTGGACAGAACGGTCACACCCATCACCGTGAAAATCAAGCGCTCTTCCGAGCGTTCATCTTTGGGCAGGATTGCACTGATTGCCATAGCAGCTGACGCACCGCAAATTGCAACTGAGCCCGCCGTCAGAAACGCAAAGCGCCATTTATGGCCAAAGAACCGCGCAATGGATAGGCCGAAGCCTATGGTCAGCAAAACTCCGGCAATGACAAGCGCGATCAGGTCCCACCCCAGACCCAGCATCAGGGTCATCGATACACGCACCCCCAGTAAGGCCACGCCGAGCCGCAGAAGAGTGCGGGCTGCAAATCCGATCCCTTCAACGGTTTTACCTTCTTCGCCCAGAAAACTGACAGCGATGCCCAATAGAAGGGCCAGCAGCATCGCAGGAGTCGCATAATGTTCAGACAGAAATTTGGCTGCAACGGCAACGGTCACGGCAATCATGATGCCGGGAAAGAGCGTGCGAACGCGTTCTTTGCTCCGTTCGATGGGGGATAGGGCTGAGGGTTCGGCGGACGCCATAACGGATATTCTTTCGATTGTAGTCATTGGGTCGCGGGCCTGCGTGAATAGGCAGGCGGGCTGCCAAGTCTAGGGTTCGCGCGATTGTAGGATGGTGACAGCGATGATCTGCGTCACATCTTCGGCGCTGCATCCGCGCGACAGATCGTTTGCTGGTTTAGCGAGCCCCTGCAATACCGGGCCGATTGCCAGATATCCGCCCAGCCGTTGGGTCATCTTGTAGCCGATGTTTCCGGCATCCAGGTTCGGAAAGATTTTGACATTCGACTGACCCGCAACAGAAGAACCAGGCGATTTGCGTTCGCCAATCTCGGGGACAAAAGCGGCATCAAATTGTAACTCTCCATCCACATGCAGTTCCGGATGCTTGGAGCGAAGGATTTCCGTCGCATTGACCACTTTGTCCACTGCAGGGTGTCGCGCGCTGCCTTTGGTCGAAAAGCTTAGCATTGCGATCTTTGGCTCTGCCTGCAGTAACGCACGCGCGGAAACCGCTGACGCCGCCGCAATGTTAGCCAGTTCTTCTGAGTTTGGATCAATCACCAAACCGCAGTCAGAATAGAGCATGGCGCGCGCGCCCTCGGGAGCGGTCTCGGGCGGGTACATCAGAAAAAATGACGAAACCATTCCGGCGTCAGGCTTCATACCAATGACCTGAATGGCCGTTCTGACCACATCGCCAGTGGTGTGGACCGCCCCGCCGACGGTTCCAGTCGCAAGTCCCATCCGTACCAGCATCGCTGCATAGACCAGCGGAGTTTCTGCGGCCTTTCGCGCTTTGGCTTCATCCACACCTTTATGTTTGCGCAGCGCGTGATACTCAGTTGCAAACGTGTCTGTCAGATCCGAATGCGCGGGGTCATGAATGGCTATGCCATCCCCGGCCGTACCGCCTTCGGCCTGCAACGCCGCTTCAACTTCAGCCTTGGGTCCCACGAGGATAATGTCGGCCAACCCGGCCTTACGGGCGGCCAAACCTCCGGCAACAACGCGCGGATCAGTGCCTTCGCTCAGAGCAACAACAGGGCGGGTTTCCGGGGCGCTGGCTGCTAACAACTCGATCGGTGTTTTTGTCATGCGTCTCGGTTCCTGAACGGCTGTTACACGGTGTCAGAACAGGCCACGCTGAGTTTGACGGAGCGTCGTGTTGGTGCTGTCCCAATTTGATTTCTTGATTGCTTGGTTCCAGGTCACCGTCAAGCTGTCGCCGATAGGTCCAGATGTGTCATCTGGCTATAGACGGCTGCCGTTCTGGACTTAGTGGCCATCGGTCAGAATCTTGGTGGGTTCAGTCCGGCCTGAAACCAGTTGATGAATGTGACGATTGAAAATACCGGCAAACCCGTCGCCTTTTGAATATCCGCTGCGTAAGGGCACATATTAGTGCACTCCAGAACGATCGCGCCAAGGTCCGGGTTGCCTGCCTGCAGCGCCAGCGCCGCTTCGACATTGTCAGCGCGGGCTTTGTCTACATCCAGCGTTAATGCGTTTCCAAGGATGGCGGTCGTGAATTCGCTTCCGCCTTCGGTGGTTCCGATCGGAGTACCCTCAGGAACCCGCGCCTTTCGCAGGTGCTGGTCGGTAAGCGTTGATGCAGAGATGGTTAGGATTCCGGCGCGTTTTCCGGCGGGAAGAACCCGATTCACCATATCGACCTGCATCATTGAAGAAGTTGCGACCGGAACCGGCACAGCTTCGGCCAGTTCATCCTGGAACAGCGAGAGGAAGCCACAATTGGTGGTGATCCCACCCACACCGTCTCTTACAAGTTCCCGCGCGGCATCAATGAACGCGCCAAGCATCCCTGCGGCGCCTTGGCGGACGACAAGATCTGGCGAGGCATCACGCACGATGCGATAGAGCACTGGAAATGGCCAAGTTTGCGCGTTGCCCATATCGCCGGGAATACGTGGAAACTGTGCGTCTAACATCAGGATGCCGACAGATGCGCCGTATATCGATTTTCCGCCCTGCGCGATCATGACTGCGCCTCCTGAATGATCCTGGTCGAGATATCGTCGGACCCTTCCATATAGATGCTTGATATCCCATGGCGCACCGCGTCCTGCACCTGATCCATCCGCTTGTTGATATGCGCGCCCAAGACCTGTGCAGCCTCATCCGCATCGCGCATCATCAAGGCCCGCATGACGCGCTTATGTTCGTCTTTTGAGCGTTGAACCCGGTCAAGGCTCATAGAGATCCAGCGGATATAGCGAATACGCTCATTGATCTGTGTCAGGGTCTGCAAAAGCTCTTGGTTGCCGGAGAGTTTGGCAATACCCAGATGGAAGGCCTCGTCTCGGGCTACGGCCTCTTCAACTGTTAGCCCGGTGATTTCGATACCGGTCGCGTACAGTTCGTCATGCAGAGCTTGCAGTTGTTCTGACGAGGCTTTGGTGCATGCCGCGCGGACGGCGGCTGTTTCGATGATTTGACGAAGCTCAAACAGGTCGAACACGCTTTGAGCGTCCAGTGGACGGCAAAAGAAACCCTGTCCAGGACGGAAATCGAACAATCGCTCCGCAACCAGCCGGTTCAGCGCTTCGCGTAATGGGGTGCGGCTGACTCCCAAGTCCTTTGACAGAGCTACCTCGTTCAATCGATCACCGGGACGCAGACGGAATGAAACCGCCATCGCCTTCAACTGATCATAGATGTCATCAACGCGTGGACCCGCCATTGGTGCCGCCTTTGGTTCGTTGATTGACAGGTGCCACAGGCTAGGCTTGAAATCAATATACAAAACTGTATACAGCTCTGTGTGCAATTATCAGCAAAGGAATCGCAGACCATGACGGGGACGAATTACCTGACCGGAGCTGAGGCTATGGTGCGTATGCTTGAGGCGCATGGTGTGAAGCACATGTTTGGCCTTTGCGGAGACACAACTCTGCCATTCTATGACGCGCTGTCGCGCATGGATCACGGCATTCAGCATATTCTGACCCGGGATGAGCGTCATGCAGCCTACATGGCAGATGGCTACGCCCGGGTCACCGGCAAGCCGGGTGTCTGCGAAGGCCCGTCTGGGGGCGGTGCGACTTATATTCTGCCCGGTGTGGTCGAAGCCAACGAAAGCTCGGTCCCTATCCTGGCGATCACCTCAGATGTGGCAACAACCAGCCGGGGGAAATACCCGCTGACCGAACTGGACCAACCCGCGCTGTTCAAGCCTTTGGCCAAGTGGAATGCGTCGCTGGACGATGCGACGCGATTGCCCGCCATGGTGCGCGCGGCGTTCCGCGCGATGACGACGGGAACGCCCGGGGCAACACATCTGGCCCTGCCATTTGACACGCAGAAAGCGCAGGTGGACGAGGCCGAGATTTGGGCGGATGCGCGGCACCGCAGCTACCCGGCGGAACGCGCAGGCCCCGATCTCGACGCGATCGAGGCGGCGGCAGAGATATTGTCTAAATCGAAATCCGCAGTTGCTGTTTGCGGCGGGGGCCCGGTCCTGTCAGGGGCCAGCGAGGCGCTGCGCCGGGTTGCAAACCTGTTAGATATGCCAGTCGCCACTACGGTGTCGGGGCAGGGGTCCATTGCCGAGACCGACCCACTGGCTCTCGGGGTCGTAGGATCAAATGGCGGTGTACCTGCAACCCGTGCAGTGGTGGATGCAGCAGATGTCGTTCTGTTCATCGGGTGCCGTGCGGGTTCGGTCACGACCGAGCGTTGGAGAAGCCCCGCGCGCAACGCCACGATTATTCACATCGACAGCGATCCGATGGTGATTGGAGCCAACTATCAGACAGAAGTTGCAATATGTGCCGACGCCCGTCTGGCGCTGGAAGCTCTTGCAGATGCGCTTGCAGCGCGGCAGGACCTTCCGCAATTGGGTGGTGCGGCCAAAGCCAGCGCATCATGGGCGGCCAAAATGGCTGCATTCAAGCCACTTGCCGCAAGCCGAGAAACGCCAATCCGACCCGAAGCTGTTTTGGCCGCGCTTATGGATATCTTGGATGATGACGCAATTGTTGTCGCCGATCCGGGCACGCCGTGCCCCTATTTCAGCGCGCATTACCGCTGGCAGAAACCGGGGCGGCATTTCATCACCAACCGGGCGCATGGAGCGCTGGGCTATTCTTTGGGCGCAGCTATGGGTGCGCATGTGGGGCGGCCTTCGGTCAAGACGCTGTCTGTGATGGGCGACGGCTCGTTTGGATTTACCTGCGGTGAGTTTGAAACCATGGTTCGGCACAACATGCCGATCACATCGATTGTGTTCTCGAATTCGGTCTTTGGCTGGATCAAGGCCGGTCAGGATGCAGGGTTTGGTCAGCGGTATTACAATGTCGATTTCAACCGCACCGACCACGCCGCCGTAGCAAGCGCCTTTGGTGTTAAGTCATGGACTGTCAAAGACCCCGAAGATCTAACCAATGTCTTAAAGCAGGCTGTTGAGCATGATGGGCCGACATTGGTCGACATCCATTCCCAACCACTTCACGAGGCTGCGGCTCCGGTTTCGGAATGGGTTGCGTAGGACGCGATTGAGGGGGCCAACTGGGCCAGAAAATCCTGCGCAATTGCTGACAGGGGTCGCCCCTTGGCTGTGATGATGGCGAGGTCCAGCATGACAGGCGGTCGGAACGGGCGGGTTTGATACCCGCTCTCTCCGTCGAAGGTCACGGTGAAGGGGTCGATCATCGCGACCCCCATGCCCTGCTTGACGAAGCTCAGCAGGTTTTCTGACAGATGGGTGTGAATCTGGGTCCGCCATGTGCGTCCCGCGGTCTGGAAGATGTCCCGTGTGCGCCTGTGCGTCTGGTGTTCGGGGCCCATCACAATGAACGGTTCGTTTTCGAGGATTTCGGGCGTAAGCACCTCATATTCTGCGAGCGGGCTGTTTTCCGGAAAGGTTGCGAGCGTTTCGAATTGAAAGACCTCATAGTTCAGTGTGTCATGTAGGATCGGCATTTCCACGATGCCGATCTCAAACAGGCCAGAAATCACCCACTCTTGTATCTTGGATGAATACTGCGATTGGAAACTGACCGAGAGGTTCGGGCGGCTTTTTGCAAAGCGCGCAATCTCACGCGGCATGAAGCCGAAAGATAGCAGATGCGGAGCGGCGACCTGTAGTTGGCCCGGATGCTTGTTCTGCAGATCCGTGACAGCCTGCGCCACATGATCCAGCCCGCGCACGACTGTATCGACCTCGCGATATAAAAGCTCAGCCTCTGGCGTTGGCAGCAACCGGCCCTTGTTGCGTTCAAATAACGGCAAACGCGCTTCGCGTTCCAACTGCGCAAGCAGGTTGCTAATCCCCGGTTGCGATATTCCAAGGACCGATGCTGCGCCTGTCACGGTGCCGGTTTCCATGATGGCGTGAAAAGCCTGAAGCTGACGAAAGCGCAGAGACATCGGTTATACCATCATTTTTTCTGATGACCTCCCTAGAACATAGTATTTGAAATGATAGCTCGGTCAAGGCACGCTTTTGCCATTGGCAGGGGGCGCAATGGGCGATCTGACACAGAAAATCATTGGCTTTGATCTATGGCACCTTGAATTGCCCGTAACGTCCCGCCGTGATCATGGCATCGGGTCTGTTGAAGGATCGTGCGAAGTGGTTGTCCTGCGGCTGCGTTCCGAGGACGGCAGTGAAGGATTTGGCGAGGCCTCTCCATGGTCCGTTTTCACAGGCACGCCCGAGGCCACTTATGCCGCCCTTGACCGCTATTTGCGGCCTCTCGTTGTTGGGGCCAGAGTGGGCGATCGTTCAGCGATTATGGCAAAGGCCGCTTATGCCGTGGCTCATTGCACCGAGGCGAAGGCCGCATTGGAGACCGCTCTGCTGGATCTTGCAGGCAGGATCAGTGGGGTTCCTGTTTGGTCTCTTCTCGGCGGCAAGTGTCGAGATACCATTCCTCTCAGCTGCTCGATTGCGAACCCTGATTTTGCTCAGGACATTGATCTGCTGGCGCGTTTGCAGGCGGATGGCGTGCGGATCGTAAAGCTGAAGACCGGGTTCAAGGATCACGCCTTCGACATCAAGCGTTTGGAATATCTTGCACAGAGCCATCCGGATATGTCGGTCCGCGTAGACTATAATCAGGGGCTCAGCATCGAGGACGCTCCGGCGCAGGTGCGCGATGTCGCGCAATTCGCTCCGGATTTCATCGAACAACCCGTCCGCGCACATCATTTCGGCATGATGGGCAAGTTGCGACAAATGATCGACGTGCCGCTTCTGGCCGATGAAAGTGTCTTTGGCCCGGAAGACATGGAGCGGGCCGCGCGTGAGGGTATCTGTGACGGGGTATCTGTAAAAATAATGAAATCGGGGGGGCTAACACGCGGACAAACCGTTGCCCGCATTGCCGCAGCGCATGGTCTGACGGCCTATGGCGGCGATATGTTTGAAGCCGGATTGGCGCATCTGGCAGGTGCGCATATGATCGCTGCGACCCCTGAGATCACATTGGGCTGTGAGTTCTATCAGGCGTCTTATTTCCTGAAAGAAGATGTTTTGGAAACCCCGTTCCAGATCAGCGACGGCCAGGTTGTCGTCCCTGACGGGCCCGGCTTAGGCAACAGGCCCGAAATAGCCAAGCTGAACCATTACGCAGCGGCCAAGGCGGTGGCGGCGTGAGCGAGCAGAAGACTATAGCAATCATCGGCGCCGGAATCGTCGGCGTTTCAACGGCAATCTGGCTACAGCGGGATGGTCACAAAGTCATTCTGATCGACAAGGCGGGTCCGGGAGAGGGCACCTCGCATGGCAATGGAGGTGTTCTGGCATCTTGCTCGATCGTTCCTGTGACTGTTCCGGGGCTGCTCAGGAAAGCGCCAAAAATGCTGCTCAGCCCGTCTCAGCCGTTGTTTTTGAAATGGGGGTATCTTCCAAAGCTGATCCCATGGGTGACCCGCTATCTGAGCCACGCAAATGCCTCAGATGTGGAACGTATCGCGTCGGCCCTGACACCTATTGTTGGCGACAGCCTGAATGACCACAAAGCACTGGCCGAGGGTACAGGCGCTGAAAAGTGGATCGTGCCATCTGACTACCTGTTCCTCTACAAAGACCGCGCGCACTTCGAAGACGATGCATTTGGTTGGGATATTCGGCGCAGGAACGGCTTTAGTTGGGACGAACTCGAGGGGCCGAGCTTTCACGCCTATGACCCGGTCTATAGCGAAGATATCGGTTTTGCGGCGAAGCTATCGGATCACGGCCATATCACCGACCCGGGTCGGTACGTTAAAGATCTGGCGGCGTATGTCGAGGCACATGGGGGCACAATCCTCCGTGCAGCGGTCGATGACGTGGTTCAGGAAAACGGTTGCGTTACTGGTATACGGGCTGCTGGCGAAACCATCACATGTGATACGGCGATTGTAACTGCGGGCGTATGGTCAGGGCCTTTGGCCAAGCGTTTGGGCATTTCTGTTCCCCTTGAAACCGAACGCGGCTATCATCTTGAATTGGTGGAGCCTTCTGCCATGCCGCGCAGCCCGGTCATGGTGGTCTCGGGCAAATTTGTCGCCACGCCGATGGATGGCCGCATTCGTCTGGCGGGTATCGTGGAATTTGGCGGGCTTGACGCGCCGCCGTCGCGCGCGCCGTTCGAATTGATGCGCAAGAACGCCCGGATGGCTTTCCCGGGTTTGACATGGAAGGAGGAAGTGGAATGGATGGGGCACCGCCCTGCACCTACAGACTCGATCCCGATCATTGGTGAAGCCCCAGGGATAAGTGGTGCGTATATGGGATTTGGGCACCATCATATTGGTCTGACAGGCGGGCCAAAAACGGGGCGACTTCTGGCCCAGATGATTTCCGGCAGAACCCCGAACACAGACATGAGCGTTTACGCACCCTCGCGTTTCGCAACATAGAAATGACTGGCGGAAAACGCCGGCGTCTCAACATCATAGGGAGAAACATGATGAAAAAATTGACAAGCCTTCTGACAGCAACCGCTCTGACCGCGGCCGCAGCAGCGCCGGCGATGGCCGAGAAATGGGATATGCCGATGGCTTATTCGGCCTCGAACTTCCATTCGGCCACAGGTGCGGAGTTTGCCAAATGCGTGACCACCGGAACAGGTGGGGAGATTGAAATTGTCACGCATCCGTCCGGTTCTCTGTTCAAAGGTGGTGACATCAAGCGTGCAATCCAGACCGGGCAAGCCCCGATTGGCGAACGCCTGCTTTCGGGTCACCAGAATGAAAACGCGCTGTTCGGCTTTGATTCCATCCCGTTCCTGGCCACGTCATTCGATGACAGTGCCAAACTTTGGGACGCTGCCAAACCTTCAATCGAAAAGCTGTTGGCTGAACAGAACCTGACCTTGCTTTACGCCGTGCCGTGGCCGCCGCAGGGGCTTTATTTCAAGAACGAAGTGAATTCGGTTGCGGATATGGAGGGTATCAAGTTCCGCTCCTACAACAACGCCACCTCGCGCCTGGCCGAACTGACCGGGATGCTGCCCGTTACCATCGAGGCGGCTGAGATCAGTCAGGCCTTTGCAACCGGTGTGGCAGATTCCATGGTATCGTCCGGCTCAACCGGATATGACCGTAAGGTCTGGGAAAGCTTGAACTATTTCTACGAGGTCGATGCCTGGCTGCCGCGCAACTATGTGATGGTCAACTCAGACGTCTGGGCCGGTGTCTCGGATGCCAACAAGAACGTCATCAAGGGCTGTGCGGAGCTGGCTGAATATGCCGGCAATTGGCGCGCCAAAGAGTATACCGGCTTTACGCTTCAGGGTCTGCGTGACGGCGGCATGACCGTTGGTCCCGCGTCCGAGCAGATGACGAATGAGCTGAAAGAGATCGGCGTTACTATGACCAATGAATGGCTTGAAGCCGCTGGCGACGAGGGCAAAGCCATCGTCGATGCGTTCAATTCCTCTCAGTAAAGGCTGAGCAACGGGTGGCGGGTACCTCCGCCGCCCATTCCACACTCAATAAAAAAAGCGGGGACGGCATGGCAGCATTACGAGGGCTTCGGTCTGTACTGGATTTTTTGTATCTGGCAGCGGGCGTTTTGGCTGCGCTTAGTCTGATTTCCATTCTATTGCTCATCGTGGTCCAGATGCTGGCGCGCTGGACGGGCGAGGTATTCCCCGGCGCTCCGGATTATGCCGGATATGCGATGGCCGCGGCATCCTTTCTGGCCTTTGCCAATGCACTCAATCGCGGCAGTCATATCAGGGTGTCCATCCTGTTGAATGCGGTGCCCGATAGCTTTCGTAGAATTCTTGAAATCTGGTGCTTTGCCATCGGTTCGGCCGTCATGTGGTATTTCTGCTGGTACGCCTATCGCTTTGTGTACTGGAGCTGGAAGTTCAATGACATAAGCCAGGGGCAGGACAAAACAGCCCTTTGGATACCCCAATCCACCATGCTGATCGGAGCCGTCATTCTTGCCATCGCGCTGACTGATCACCTGTTCCACGTCCTGTTCAAAGGTGACCACCGGATCACCCGTGATCTGGCCGATCAGAGCCACGGAGAGTAAGAACATGGAAAACCTATCCGTCATCATCCTCTTCCTCTTTGTTCTCTTCACATTGCTGGGCACTGGTGTCTGGGTCGGGCTGGCCCTGATGGGGGTTGCCTGGGTCGGGATGGAGCTGTTCACGACGCGCCCGGTAGGTGACGTGATGATCACCACCATCTGGTCGGCGTCGTCATCCTGGACGTTGACTGCCTTGCCGATGTTCATCTGGATGGGTGAAATCCTCTATCGAACGCGATTATCCGAGGACATGTTCAAAGGATTGTCTCCTTGGATGGCGCCCTTGCCCGGAGGATTGGTCCACACGAATATTGTCGGGTGCACGGTCTTCGCTGCGGTTTCTGGATCCTCGGCAGCCACCCTGACCACCGTCGGAAAGATGTCGATCCCCGAACTGCGCAAACGCAATTACCCCGAGCGTATGATCATCGGTACTCTGACAGGCGCGGCTACGCTGGGTCTGATGATCCCACCCTCGCTGACATTGATCGTCTACGGGGTGACAATTAATGAATCGATCACCAAGCTGTTCTTTGCAGGCATCCTGCCCGGTCTCGTACTGGCAGCGATGTTTATGGGGTATGTCGCGATCTATTCCAAGATTGGCAAAGATTGGAACCCGAATGATGAGGGCAAGCTGACCTTCTCAGAGAAAGTCAAAAATTCTCGCTTCTTGTTACCAGTAATCCTGCTGATCATGGTCGTGATCGGGTCCATGTATCTGGGCTATGCCACAGCAACCGAAGCCGCAGCCTTTGGCGTGATCGGAGGCCTGTTGCTGGCGGCAGGGCAGGGGTCACTCAATTGGAAGACGTTCACCGAAAGCCTGATGGGTGCAACCCGCACCAGCGCCATGATTGCGCTGATCCTTGCAGGTGCTGCATTCCTGTCTCTGTCGATGGGCTTTACCGGCCTGCCGCGCGGGCTTGCAGACCTGATCGCCGGGTGGGAACTGACACGGTTCGAACTGCTGATGGTTCTGCTTGTTTTCTATGTCATTCTGGGTTGCTTCCTTGATGGGATTTCCTCGGTCGTTCTGACCATGGCTGTTGTTGAGCCAATGATCCGTGACGCCGGAATTGATCTGATCTGGTTTGGAATATTCATCGTGGTCGTCGTCGAGATGGCGCAGATTACGCCGCCCATCGGATTCAACCTGTTCGTGATGCAGGGCATGACCAATCATGAGATGAGCTATATCGCGCGCGCTGCGATACCGATGTTCCTGATTATGGTGCTAATGGTGTTTGTTCTGATCTGGTTCCCCGAACTGGCGACATGGTTGCCTGAAAACCTGCGTCAGAGCCCGGGTGGGTAGAGCGCTTTGAACCCACTCCGCCTCGCGGCACGTCACGGCCCCTATGTATTGGTGACGGGATTGGTCGCGGGGTTATTGCTGCCGGGTTTGGCCGAGCCGATGCGACCGCTCCTTCCGCCCTTGGTCATGATCCTTTTGTTTCTGACATTGCTTCGCATGAAGCCGGGTGCCATCGTCGGATCGCTCGCTGATCTACGGCAGGTTGGTGGAACGATTGTTGTCTTCCAGCTCATCATGCCCTTGTTGGTGGCATCGGTTGCTTTTGCGGGCGGGTGGACCGGCGCACCGGTTTTTCTGTCGTTGCTGATCATGGCTGCGGCACCTTCGATTTCCGGCAGCCCCAATATGTGTCTGATGATGGGGTATCCGGCCGAACACGCAATGCGCCTGGTTGTGGTTGGCACTGCAGCTTTGCCACTCACCGCGTTGCCAATCTTTTGGTTGATGCCCGAACTGGGTGACATGCAGGCCGTCCTGATGACCACACTGCGTTTGTTTCTTACAATCGTGGTTGCAATTCTGGCCGCAGTGGCATTGCGAAGGACGGTTCTTCGCGCACCGTCAGACGCCACTTTACAGAACCTTGAAGGCGCGGCGACTATCACGCTTGCAGTGTTTGTAGTGGGATTGATGCCATCACTGAGTGCGACGGCGCTGGTTCATCCCGGAGTGGCGCTGTTCTGGATCGCATTCGCATTTGCGATCAATTTCGGCGCCCAGTTTGTCTCGTTCCAATTGACGCGAAAAAGGCTGGCCCCGGCAAAGGCAACAGCGGTTTCTTTGATCGCCGGAAACCGCAACATCGCAATCTTCTTCGTCGCACTACCGCCCGAAGTGACTGCGCCCATTATGGTATTCATCGGAGCCTACCAAATCCCGATGTACCTTACACCTCTGGTCATGCGCCGACTGTATCGGCAAATGAGTTCTACTGGTTAACCTGCACGACCAACATTGACAGTTGCTGAGACCTGATGCTGTTATCGAAGAAACTGGCAGTACGCTGAGGGGTAGATCGATGCAAGACGTCGCGGATCAATCTGCAGTTCACGATGTGCGCATTTTGATTTGTGACGACGACGTCGAGTTTGCTGAAAAAGTCTGCGCGTTTCTCTCGGATAAGGGATACCGGATCGATCATGCGCCAAATGTACCGACGGCGCGGCAAATGATGTCGGATGAAACCTATGGGCTGTTTCTGCTGGACCTCGTGATGCCGGGCACAAGTGGCAAGGTTCTGTGCCACGAAATTGCGACACGCGTGGATGCCGGGATCATCATGATTAGTTCAATCGATGATGACGCCGAGCGGATTTCGCTGCTTGAGCTGGGGGCGGACGACTATATCATTAAACCATTCAACGAGCTTGAATTGCTGGCCCGTGTGCGCGCCGTATTGAGACGGCGGGACAATAGTTCACAAGGGAAAACACGCGTAACGCGGTTCGGTCCCTGGCAGCTTGTCGAAAATGAGCGACATCTCAGAAATGATGATGGTCGGATGATCACCCTAACTTCAAGCGAAGCGCGCGTGATACGATTTTTTGCCGAAAACCCAGACGTTCTGTGCAGCCGAGAGGATCTCTTGGCCGTTGCGCGCACACGGCAGCATGGCGGCACAAGCGACCGTAGTGTCGATGCGTTGATCAAACGCCTGCGCTCAAAAATCGAGGCGGATCCTGCGAACCCCGATCATATTCGTACGGTCTGGGGCCAGGGTTATATCTTTCGCCCGGGCTGATCTGGCATATCAAGGGGCAGGAGCACACTAGCCCGCAGGCCGCTACCTTCACGGTTTTCAAGAGTGACCGTTCCCCCCTGATCCAGAACAATCGCTCTGACAATAGACAGGCCCAGGCCGGTGCCAGGCTCGTTTGCTCCAAGTCTTTGAAAAGGCTCAAAGGCTGTTTCCAGTTGATCTGCGGGTATTCCCGGTCCCTCGTCGTCAATATGGATCGCGGCCAAGTCATCCACTCTGGTCAACGTGACATTTGTGCGGCCGCCAAATTTGACCGCGTTCTCAAGAAGATTTCGAAGAACGCGGGTAAGCGCGTTGTGACGCCCCTTCACAATGGCAGATTGTTCAATGGCGCAGGTTACGTCACGACCCGCTTCAACCTGCTCTTCAACCAGAGCTTCGATCAATGAGGGTAGATCCAGCCGCACAAGGTTCCCATCATGGTGAGTCTCACGGTTTAGGTTCGTGACCGAGTTAACAATCTCACTGATGGTTCCCAAACGATTGGTCAGCTGATCTTTCAAGTCGTTTGTCTCGAGGTCCTGAATTGCGTCCTGCATATGGGCGATCGGCCCTTTAAGGTCGTGCCCAAGACTTCTGAGCAGGGTCGTCTTGTATTCCAGTGCCAGAACAATCCGGGCTTCCATGCGATTGAACGCGATAATTGTTTGGCGAATATCAATGGCACCCGCCTCGACGAGCGGGCCGACCTCTTCACCCCGGCCTATCAGTTCAGCATTGACAGCCATCGCGCTCAGCGGGCGCATCACTTTCTGAATAAGAAAGGCAAGGGCACAAAGTAGTGTCAACGCGACTAGACTATCGATTGACCCTACAAAGACCAAAGGCGCGATATCTTTGTTTCGCATGAGTAAATAGCAGTTCAGCCATTCTTCATCATCCTTGAGCCGGACCGAGAAAACGCTCACTAGAAACGCGTCAACGCTTTCTGGGTCGAGAGGTTCGCCTGAGTGGCTTTTGAACAGTTGTAGCAGCGTGCTTTGATCATGTTTGGCGTCAACAACCGTGTCCGCCACCGACAGTTCCGCGACGGCGATCCCTCGGTGTTTCAGCCGCGCCGTCAGCCAGTCCGCCAGGTTCGGACGTTGGCGACCATCATCCAGAGCGGTTGCTGCATCCTGCGTGCCGACCCTGACACTCCATTCTGCGGGGAAAAAACCAAGCGCCGCTTCGGCGCGGCTGTCAGGCGGTATGTGGGCCAGGGTTGAAACGACCTGAGCAAGAAAGGCATCGCCCCGGTTTTGGATCTCTTCAGCGCGCGAGTTGCGGATCTGGACCACGTCGGTGACAACCGAGAACACGCCGACAATCGTCCAGCTGATGAGCACGATACTCATAATCTGTGCTCGAAGTGTCAGATCATTCCAGCGCATCGCACTTATGTTCCCTGTCCCATCCCCTTAGATTGGACGCTAGTTCAATTTCGGCTGCTTTCCCAAGCGGAAATGCATTTGCAATGTATCGGCGAGTGCGATGGGTTCTCGCCCTGGCTCAGAACTGGGCTGTATGTGCGGTTAAGCCACCTAGCTCAAGTCAGAGCTGAAAACCCAATTGAATCAAAGTGTGACAAACGCTTGGGGCCTTCGATGCGTGCCCCCACGTAATTCCCACAGTCATTCGAACAGGAGCCCGTCATGCAACAACATTCGTCCGTTCATCCTCAACTCGCTGCAGCCAAAGGCGCGCTGAGACGCAACTTGATTGCCACGGGTATCTTCAGCGGTGCGGTGAACCTGCTGATGCTGACCGGCCCCCTTTTCATGCTGCAGATCTATGATCGCGTCATGTCCAGTCAGAGTGTGAATACGTTGCTCGCACTCAGCACGGTGGTGGCCGGTCTCTATCTGTTTATGGCTCTGATCGATGGTGCGCGGACCCGCGTGCTGGTTGCCATGGGCCATCGTTTCGAACAACAGCTGACCCGGACCGCATTTGACTGCACCCTTACAGAACCTTCTCAAATGCGCACTGGAGGCAACCCTGTTGCAGCTATCCAGGATGTCGAGAAAATTCGTGGTTTTTTGTCGGGTCAGGGCGCCGGTGCGCTTTTTGATCTGCCCTGGATCCCGGTTTATCTGGGACTGGTTTTTGCCATGCATATGTGGTTGGGCCTGGTTGGTGTCGTGGGCGCTGTGGCTCTGATCGCCATCGCGATTGTCACCGACATCAAGGTACGCGCTGCGGCTTGTGTTCAGGCTGAGCACGCTGGCAAGCGCAGCCGTCTGGCCGAGTCCAGCCGCCGCAACGCCGAAATGATCCGGGCCATGGGCATGCAGTCCAATCTGGGCCGTGCCTGGCAGGATGTGAACGATCTGCATCTTGGTGCAAGTGCCAATGCTGCAACAACTGTCGGCGTTTCCGGCAGCTTTACCAAGGTTTTCCGCCTCGCGCTGCAGTCTGGCGTTCTGGCGGTTGCGGCTTACCTCGCGATTCACGGGCAAATCTCGGCGGGTTCGATTGTGGCTGCGTCGGTTATCATGTCCCGTGGCCTTCAGCCGATCGAGACCCTTGTAGGTAGCTGGCGCAGCCTTGTCGCGGCGCGGCAGGCTTGGGCACAGTTGAAGAACACGCTGTCGGGTGACGAAGCCGAGCAGCGAATCTCGCTGCCCAAAGCTCAAAAATCACTGACCGTCGACGGGGTGATCGCGGCCCCGCCGATGGCAACCAGCGCTGTTCTCAAAGGCGTAGGTTTCGACATGAAGGCCGGAGAAGCGCTTGCTGTGATCGGTTCGACCGGCAGCGGTAAATCGACCCTGGCCCGCACATTGGTTGGCGCATGGTCGGCAGCCAAAGGGAACATCAACCTCGACGGTGTACCGATTGACCAGTACTTGCCCGAGGAACTTGGACCGCAGATCGGCTTTCTGCCGCAGGATGTCGAACTTTTTGACGGCACTATCGCCCAGAACATCGCACGCTTTGATCCCGATGCGAAGGACGAAGAGGTCATTGCCGCCGCTAAAGCTGCGGGTGTCCACGAACTGATTGCTAGCTTCAAAGACGGCTATGCCACTTCTGTCGGCGAGCGTGGAGCGGCCCTTTCCGGTGGTCAGCGGCAGCGCGTTGCTCTTGCCCGTGCACTATATGGAAATCCATTTCTGGTGGTGCTGGACGAGCCGAACTCGAACCTAGATGCAGTTGGGGAGGCTGCGCTGAACCATGCGATCCAGGCAGCCAAGGCGCGCGGAGCGATTGTGATCGTCATTGCGCACCGGGCCAGCGTGCTGGGTTCGGTCGACAAGATCCTAATCATGGAGGAAGGCCGCGTCGGAGACTTTGGCCCCCGCGCCGAGGTGATGGAGAGGTTGCGCCAGCGCAATCAAGCCGCTGCTGCCGCGCAGTCACAGCAAAAGACAGTCGATGAAACCCCACAGGCCGAACCTGCAGAGGCGACACCTGCCGCCGTCGCGGGCTGACATCAGCCTGTACTGAAATCGAATGAATGGAGGAAGTCATGAATATCAACCCGAATTCAAACACCCATGCCGAAGGCTTTAAGGACCGCTCTATCCGATCCATCGGATTTGGCCTAGCCGCCATTGCTTTACTTGCTATTGGCTTCGGCGGCTGGGCGACGACGGCACGCATGTCCGGCGCGGTTGTGACATCTGGCAACGTCGTGGTCTCATCTGACCTGCGCGATGTACAACATCCCGATGGCGGTATCGTGGGCGACATTAACGTCAGAAACGGAGATCGTGTTCAGGCCGGAGATGTGGTTCTGAGCCTCGACAACCAGTTGTTGTCTGCCAATCAGACCTTGGTTGATGACAGGCTTGTCGCGATCGAGGCGCAATTGGCTCGTCTGACGGCCGAACGGGACGGATTGGACGAATTGGCATTGTCCGACGAACTCGTTTCGCGAAACGACGAGGAAAAAGTTCAACGCGCGCTTGCAACTCAGATCGCCATGATGGAAGCGCGCCGTTTGTCCCAGGACGGACAAGTCGCCGCGCTGAACGAGCAGATCACGCAGATCGAGCAGGAGATCACCGGCCTCGAAGCGCAGCGCGACGCTGCAGACGAGGAGATCCAGCTCATTGAAAGCGAACTTGCGGGTCAGCAGAAATTGCTGGAGAAAGGCCTGACACCCGAGACCCGCGTGACTGCCCTGAAACGTCAACGCAGTGGTTTGGTCGGCAATAGCGGCGGCCTGATATCGCGGATCGCCGTCGCCCGTGGTCGGATCAGCGAGACGCAGATCAACATTTTGCAACTCGAAAAGACCTTTCGCGAGAAAGTTATGAACGAGATTGCGGCGCTTGAGGTTGAACGGGATGGCTTGAAGGAACGCCGCAGCGCCGCTGAGCTGCAAATGGCGCGGGTCGACCTTCGGGCTCCGGCAGACGGTATCGTGCATGAATTGACGGTTAATACTGTCGGTGGTGTTGTAGCTCCTGGCGAGACGCTGATGCAGATCGTACCTGAGGGAGAGGGTTTGGTGGTGACAGCCAGTGTCATGCCGCAGGACATCAACAATGTCGCGGTAGGGCAGTCGGCAAACGTGGTCATCGCAGCCTTCGACCAACACGTCGTGTCCCGACTGGATGGCAGTGTCGAATTTGTTTCGGCTGATCTCAAGACCGATCCTGTGACGGGAATGTCGTATTATGAAGCCCGGGTCGCTTTGGACGATGAAGCGTTCTCGCTTTTGGAAGACCGTCAACTCAACCTGTTGCCGGGCATGCCAGCTGAGGTCTATATCGCGACCGGAGAACGGACTTTGTTCGAGTATCTGATTGACCCGCTCAGCAAGCAGATCCGGACTACGTTCCGCGAAGTTTGAACGCCTGATGGTGTGACCATCACCCACGGTTCTGAAGACCCTCAAAACGTTAAACCAGCGTCAGAAATGGCGCTGGTTTTTTACGATCTCAAGACAGGCCAATTCCGGGCTGAAATGGCATGTCCTATTCGGTCAAAATTCAGACCAAACTGGCGAATTTTGTCATACTTTGTAACATTTTAGCGCCCTTTTGCGCGTTGTAATGATCAGCCCGGATAACCACCTTTTCAATGTACCCGAGGAGGAAGTTTCAAACATTTTTTGGGTGTTAAACAACGTATGTAACAAGGAGAAATACAATGAAACATGAAACAGCTACGAGCTTCGAAATCGCCAATGACGACGTCACCGCAGTGACCCCGATCTTGCCTGATCCTCGTTGCGGCACCCCGGTGCCTCAGGACGGTGAGGACTTGGTTGCGGTAAATCCGTTGCCGATTGATCCCCTGGTCGCAGATCCTATCGAAGAGTTGGTTGCGGTGAACCCGCTGCCCTTTGGTGCGGTCCCGGCTGGTGAGGGCGATGACGTCAACGCGGTCTCGCCGATCATGCCGGACCCCCGTTGCGGCACCGAGGTTCCGCAGGATGATGACCTGGTTGCGGTGGCTCCCCTGCCTTACGGTGCAGTTCCTGCCGTTGAAGGTGGTGACCTCACTGCGGTTTCCCCGATCATGCCTGATCCTCGTTGCGGTACCCCGGTGCCTCAGGACGGTGAAGATCTGGTTGCAGTGAACCCACTGCCCTTCGACCTGATCGTTTTGGACCAGGGTGACGACGTTATCGCAGTGCCGCCGATCATGACGGACCCAAGATGCGGCACCGAAGTACCGCAGGACGAGATGGAAATGACCCCTCCGCCCCTGTGCGAGATCGTACCAACCGCGGGTGGCGAAGACATCTGCGGAACCCCTGTTCCGACCGACAGCTTCTTTGTTGATCTGGTCGTCTAAGTGGGGCGAAGCTCAGCGATCATCCATCGCTGCTCAATTAAAATCCGGGTGTCTTTGTTCCTTGCGAAACAGGCACCCGGGCAACCAAAAGGAAAAACTATCTCACCGGTTGGGGCCCGAAACGGCGCCAGCCGGGTTCGTTGTTTTTCAATGCCTTTGTTTCTATTTTTGTCATACTTTGTAACAGGTTAAGGCAATTTCCGGCGTTGAGATGATCACCAAGAACGACCACATCTTTCTTATGATCTGCGATGCGTATGGGCCCGAAAACCGGGCACCGACCATCCAGAATAAGGAGGAAAGAATATGAAACATGTAATGAAATCCAATAACCAAACTTTTGCGATGGGTTCGGTCAATACGGATGATGTTATCGACGATCAGATCGAAGTTGCATCAATCGTGCCAGAAAACATGGCGGACTCGTCCGATGACGTTCTGCCGCCGCGCATCGTCAATGGAATTGATACCGAGATTGGGATGACGCCCGATCAGATGCACTTCGACAGCTATGATCATGAGTATTGGTCCAGGAATTGGCAGGAATATACCACATATAACAGCAGGCTCGATGTGACCGAAAAGGTCATTGCCGGCTTCGTCAAGGTCTTGGGTGAGAATGAGACCAATTTCACCAACAACATTTGGCATCATTTTGACCACAAGAAAGGCGCTAATAAAGACATCGTCTATCGGGTCGAAGCAGGCGTGATCGGGAATGACAAAGGCAACGTCATCTATGGCGCGGACACGCATCGCGGTACTTCATACCAGCACGATGACAAGATCTTTGGTATGGGCGGAGATGACGTGATCTTTGGTCTCGCTGGCAACGACACGCTCAGCGGTGGGTCAGGCAATGACTATATCGATGGCGGTGCTGATGACGACGTAATCTATGGCGGCACCGGCAACGATATACTTTTAGGCGGCACCGGCGTGGATGTGATTTATGGTGGCGCCGATAATGACTGGCTCTACTCGGGCAACAGGGATGGCCAGGTCGGTCATGACCAGTTGTGGGGCGGTTCAGGCTTTGACACATTCGTGCTTGGCGATGCAAATGCGCCCACCAGCGATGGCAAAGACTTTACGGATTACATGGCCAATGGATTGTGGACAGGCTTGGGTGCCGCCGCCAAGGCCATTCTGCCCGGGCCGATGGGCGGCTTGGTAAAACTGTTCGTCGGAATGGGAGAAGCGCTCTCGAATATGGGTGGCCAATCCAGTGGCGAGTTCAAAGATGGCAATGCTACGTATGTGCGTGATTTCGATCCAACACAGGATACGATCATCATTCCTTTGACCGAGCACAACTTCAACCACATCGTTTTCGAGCATGAAGGTCTGCCAAAGGATCAAGCGTTCCGGATCTATGATGAATCGACAGGCAAACGCGAACTGATTGCTGTCATCCATTGGGACGATCTAATAAGCTCTTTCCCATCAAGTTTGAATTGGGACGATCTTTCCATCCGTAAGGCTTGGGCAAATCAGGTCATCGAAAGCGCACTTTTCATCGACAAAGACGGTGTCGACATGCAGTCGGGCCAGTCCTTTGATTTGCCGAGCGGTTCTCTTGACGGTTTGGGTAGCGGCAAGTTCCTGATGCTTGGCGCCTATGGCGGCACCGAACTCTATGGCAAAGCCAATGCTGATTACCTCTTTGGGACGGATTACGGCGATATTCTTATGGGATATAACCGTTTCGGCCAGCATGGTGAGGAAAGCAAGGCGGGCGATGACAGCTTTTGGGGCTTTGGCGGCGACGACCTTTTCATCGCCGGGTCTGGCTTTAACCACATCTACGGTGGCGAAGGCGACGATACCATCGCCTATCTGGATGCCAGCAATGGCGTGACTGTGGACATGCGCAAAGAAGACGGCAATAGCCACTTTGTTGTGAATGGCGTCGAATATGACGGTCAATCGAACGCGCAATGGCGTGACTATGTCTTTGAGATGGAAAACGTCATCGGCAGCCAATTCGATGACCATCTGATCGGCGATAGTGGCGACAACATCCTGAACGGGATGGATGGCAATGACATCCTGGATGGCGGCGAAGGCGACGATACATTGGTTTCGGGTAAAGGTAACGACACTTTGACCGGCGGCCAGGGTAAAGACACCTTCGTCCTGAATGGTGGCGAGAACACGATCACAGATTTCAACGCCGATGATGGCGACCGGATCGAGATCGACCTCGACGCTTACGAGATGACCGGCTGGTTCGACCTGGATCATCGTATCGAGAATGGCCAGATCGTGCTGTTCAGCAAAACGACCGGTGAAGACATCGTGCGCTATGACGATGACGGGAATGGATTTGACCCATCCTACATCGATCTGCGCAGCCTTCAGGACGGTGAAATCGTCTATGAGCCTGCCTTTGCTTCGAACACGCTGGCGTGGTTCGAAAAATACGGCAACCGGTTCGATGTTGAAACCGGCGAAACCGGTCATGGTACCGATAGCTGGGACTATATGGTTGGTGGTGACGGTAACGATCTGACCAACCTCTATGGTGGCGCCGGAGACGACTTTCTCATCGGCGGTGGCGACTCACTGACCACACTTGATGGGGGTGAGGGGAATGACATCCTCATGATCCGCAAAGGCGCGTTGTTCACCAACGCATACGGCGGAGATGGAGATGACGTGATCATTCTCGATGCGGACCAATCGACTGAGGCAGGTTTTGCCGGCCTATTCGGCGGTGAAGGCAGCGATACTTTTGTCATCACCGGTCCGGGCAGCCAGTATGGCGGTCAGGTGATCCGGGATTTCGAGGCCGATGACTCGATTGTCATCGATCTGGAAGGGTTCGGGATCTCATCCCTGGATCAACTCCAGATCGAATGGATGGGAAACACACACTGGATCAAGGCCAACGGCCAAAAGGTGATCAGCGTTCAGGGTGTTGACGAGCATTTCGATGTCATGCAGCACATCAGTGAACTTACAACTCAGCAGTCGCAGGACTGGGGTCTCTGATCGTCACCAATTCACGAAAACGCCTCAGCCGGTCTGGATCGGCTGAGGCTTTCTTAACAATTCGATCCAGCAATGACGCAAAGTTAATTATTACGAAATTGCATATATGGCGAAGACTCGCGCATCTGCGCCGGTCTCTTGCTCAAACTTCGCTATAACCCACTGAGCTGCGGCGTTTTTCTGCGCATCACTAGGTTAATCTAAGCCCACATCCGCGCAGATTAATTCGTTAATGAACTCTTAACGTTTCTCGAACTTCAGGCTTGTTACCCAAGTTGGGTCCGACGCGATCGGGCAAAATTGGCCGAGATAATTGGGCCGAAACAACGACAATATGGGAGTCTGTTTCAACATGAGTAATGGTACGTATGAAGAGTTTCGCGACGCCTTGCGTGCGTTTGAATCTGGTTGGGATCGAGAACGCTATGACGCCGGTGTCATTCAAGACTGGCAACTGAATCAATGGGCCGGAGGGACGGTTGCAGAGTTCTACCCCAGCTATTCCAGTTGGTCGGATCTGAGCAGTGATGAATGGGATACAATGTCCTATCGTTCAATGAACTCGCTGGGATTTGTTGGATACCAGTTCGGCGAGGCACTTTTGATCGACCTCGGGTATTATACTGACGACGTATATTACGGAAACGGTGCGGCTTCGAATACATGGGATGGAAGCTGGACCGGAAAAAACGGGGTTAATTCACTAGCGGGCTTTACCACCGCCGAAGCGCAGGAACGCGCGATACAAGAGGCCTTTGGGTACAACCTTCAGGTCATAGAAACCGGGCTTGGGTACCAAGGTGAAAGCCTGTCCGACTATATCGGATCAACGCGGACCTATACGGAAAATGGACAGGAAGTGTCCGTAACCCTTAGCTTGACCGGCATTATGGCTGCTGCACATCTACGGGGCGCGTGGGGAACGCTTGCGCTTTTGCAGGGCGGGAACGTCTCGGTCGATGAATACGGCACCTCAATCCTACGCTATATTTCACAATTTGGTGGGTATGACGCGCCTTCGGTAGAGGATGCAATCAAAGTCTATACTGATGGTGTTTTGCCCACTGAAACCGGTGGTGGGAATACTTCTCCTCCAATCCTTCCGCCAACAACTCCACCGCCGCCTACCGAGCCGACAGGCAATGGTACAGCCGATACCACCGAGAATACTGCGGATGTTGTGATCACATGGGCTTGGGGCACAAACAACACGATTTCCGATTTTAATCCGGCGACCGATACGATCTTCATCTCATGGGTCGGCGCGGATGCACTTGATGTCAGCGAAGTGAACGGCTCGGTTGTGTTCGCAATTCCATCGAACAATCAATCAACGACACTCAGCGGTGTTACCCTTGCCGACCTGAGCGCTGCGAATTTCACCATCCTCGACGATACTGCAGCGACCGAAGTGCTGGGCCTTGTCGGACCTGACAGTACGGCACCGGGCGGAGGTGGCCATGGTGGGGGGCACAATCATCACCATATGCACATCACCCTGAGCCTTGCCACTGCAGCTCAGGTTATAGAAGGCTTCATGCCCGCAATGGGCGACGTTATCGAAATCGGCGCAGATATTACCGCCGAAAACTTTGCGATTTTTGAAGAAAGCGGAGATGCTTTGGGCCAGACCGTCCGGATCGAATTGACCGATGGAAATGTCACTAAGCAGATCGTATTCACAGGATTTGGTCTATCCGATCTGGATATCAGCAATTTCTCGGTCACCGATCAGGCCGTTCTGAACGAGCTGTCTTCGGCCCTTGGGCAAGTTGTCATCACGCCGGGGGCGGGCCAAGGATTTACCCTCAGCTATGACTCTGACGGTTCAAATCCGCCAGCCGTAACCGGAAACACGGATGCCGGTGGTTTGCGATATCGGGCCGACAGCAATGCAGACGACATAACGGGCTTCCGACCGGGCGTTGATGAGTTGGATTTTGGTGGCACCTCGGTTCATGGCATGATTGTCACCAAGTCGGCTGCCGGTGAAATTGTTATCGACAGCCCGTGGTCCGACGCGGCGCAGATTGTACAAGGCGTCACCTTTCAGGACGTCACGATTGATGACTTTGGCATCGTTGGAAACGAGCATTTTCGTCAGGATATGGGCGGTGTTGTCAGCTGGGAACAAGGGATTGGCCCTCGTGATGCTGATACCGTCTATGTCCGGAGCCATGAGTACGGTGTGCACGAGGTGATCGACGGGTTTGATCCCGCAACCATGAAGATCAGTTTTCTCTATTTCGGTACTCGCGAGCGCCTGTCAGTCGAGGACAGCAACGAAGGTCTTGTCATCTCTTCCCTGCCAACCGGGCAGAGCGTCACGCTCGCAAACGTCACCAAGGCCGATCTGGTACCGGGTCGGGTCGAATTCCACCACGATCAGGTTATGGAAGATAACCTCGAGGTTCCATTTGGCTTCGATCAGAACGACGTGACACTTGTTGACCGTACCATGTTGCTGACCCCACAAGCGCCTGCGGGCGACACGACAGATGGGTATCAGATCAGACACGGCAATCTGACCGGAACTGACAATGGCGGTGGCACCGATGGTGGCCCCTCGGTCCCGGACAATGGCCAATCTGCAGGTGATCAGACCTTCGGTGAAGGCAGGGATGTTGCCGATCTCACATGGAACTGGGGTGTTAAAACCGAAATCTCGGGTTTTGATAACAGCGAAGACGTCATCGACTTCAATGCTTTGGGTGCGTCAGATCTGTCCGTGATTGAGAGTGGCGGAGATCTAATTTTCGAAGTCATCGGCAACGGAGGGCATACCCTCACTTTGCAAGACATACAGGCCGATGACCTGAGCCTCAGCAATCTCACAGCAGATGACTGGAACACGATCACCGACGCAGAGAGTGCGTTGGTTGATCAACTCGAAGCGCTGGGCATGTCGATAGCTTGACGCCGGGTTCGGACAGCACCGGGTTACTCCGCTGACCCGGTGTGTTTTGAAAACATGATGGTTTTCACTGCTGATCGAAGAGCAGGAGAATTGGGCAAGTATGCGAAAGTGATGCTCAGTACACTGGGCGCTCCTGCGCCGTTTGATTGAGCATACGAGTCTTCGCAAGATATTGTGGGCTCTGCGCGACCGCCTAATTCATCATACTGCTCCCAACACAATTCATGGGCTTGTGCGTCTTTCAGGTTTTACATAGGCAGCCGCGACAATCCTCAACTGCTGTGGTCACAAACATGCCTTCGATAAAACGCCTGACATTCTCGTTCTTTGCCTCGCTCTTTTGCGCGTGTGTGATGCTGTTCGAAGACATCGGCGAAGCGATGGGAGTTGCTTGGATCGATGAATGGGACGATATCCATGTCTGGGAAGTTCTGATCATGTTGTCGTTGTTCGGTGCGATCTTGGTGCTTGGGAACGAGGTGCGCAAACTGCGTCGCTATCAGGAGACGCTGGAAGACAAGGTCGCACGGGCCTCTGGCGCGTTCGAAGATCTCTTGAACGCCTATTTCGAAGAGTGGTCTTTTTCGGATGCCGAACGAGAAGTCACCCGGCTGCTGATCAAGGGTTGCTCGACGGCTGAAATGGCCGAGATCCGCAATGCCAAGTAAGGTACGATCAAGGCCCAGACCAACTCAATCTATAAAAAATCGGGATACGCCGGAAAGGCGCAGCTGCTGAGCGCACTGCTGGAAGACTTGACAGATGGCGGATCGGTTGCCTGAAGGTTCTTTGCCATCTCCGAGGTGTTTGGAGCGAAATCGGGTGTTTAGTCTCAAAGTGGCATAAAGCCCAGTAAAATAAGGCATAAACCAAAGTTCTAAAGTGCTGATTCAGCCTTAATCCTGCCTCTATTAACCCTTTAACCACTTTCGAACGCGTGCCTAAAAGGGGCGCGTTAGGTGTGTGTACCTCGGAGCAAACCGAGGGCACGGGGAATGGAAATATAGCTGGTTGAGGCGGGGTCTTATGCTGACTGGGCAAAGTAAACGCGCGGTTGCGCGCAGTGGTCGTTTGACGAAATTTAAAGGTAAAGTGGCAAGTATCGCGCCATCGTTTTTCCTGGGCACGGTCTCCCTGGTGGCGCTTACCGCAGGAAACGGCAGCGCCGAAGTCGTCTCGACCGCACGGACTACTCCTTTGGTCAGCGCAGTGGACGAAGATCATAAGATCACCAGTACGGGGTCGATCGTAGTAGACCCGCTGACCGGATCGGGATTGGTCGTCGTAAATGTGCCGGACTATACCAGCAACCTTACCAATGCTGGGCTATTGTCGTCACCAGAAGGGATCAACAGAACCCGTGCAGCGATTGACATAAACGGAGACCTGACCGGTTCGGTTCTGAACTCAGGCACAATCACAATGGGTGCCGCGATTGGTGACTCGGCAGACTTGAGAGGTGTCGATGTTCAAGGCGAAGTTAACGGTACGCTGCAAAACACCGGGACAATCGACATTGCAAACTCGGCTTTGACTTTCGGCACGGCTACGGGTGTTCTGGCCGGCAACGTGGTTGGAGCAATCTCGAATTCGGGTACCATTGACATCAACGTCGACACAAGCGGCAGTGCTGACGCATTCGGTATCGTGGTCGACGACATAAGCGGGAGCCTTACAAACACCGGTGATATCGTTGCGAGTGCTGTTAATGCATCCAGTGGTGAAGCTTACGGCATTATCGCCGGAAGCGTTGCAGGTACGCTGAACAACTCGGGCACGCTTGACCTAACTATATCCGCAACAAGCCACGCAACTGCTTACGGGATCGAAACACGCGACGTATCAGGCAGCCTCACAAATTCCGGAACGATCCGTATAAATGTGCAGGGATCCAGCATTGAGGCGGACGGGTTGCGCCTGTCTACCATTTCGGGGTCCGTGACCAATAGCGGCACAATCGCCATCAGTGCTGACGGGTCCGACGCACGTATCGAAGGAATTTCGGCGAGCACCATTTCTGGAAGCCTTCAAAACAGCGGAGCGATAGGTGTCAGCATTAACAACGCGAGCGAAGCAAATGCTGAAGGGATCAGCGTTGGCAACATATCCGGCCAAATGCGGAATAGCGGCAACCTGACGATTTCGGCCAATGCGACATCTTCGGCGACGGCAGCCGCAATCAATGGCAGCAATGTTTCTGGTGTGTTAACGAACTCGGGCACGATCGCAGTAAATGCAGATGGCAATTCTGCGTTTGCTGAAGGTATCAACCTGCGCGATGTCTCGGGCACTCTCGTAAACAGCGGAAGTATCGAGGTTCGAGCTGATGCCGGATCATCCGCGCATGCCAACGGTATCGACCTGAGCGACATTACCGGGCAGGTCTCCAATTCTGGTTCGATCCAGGTTGTCGTTGATGGTGAGTTTGCCTTTGCAGATGGCATCGAGACAGGCGACGTTTCCGGAGTTTTCCAGAACTCGGCCACAATCACAGTCGAGGCGATTGGTAGTTCCTCGGCCAATGCGGCAGGACTTGAAATCGACGACATTAGCGGCAGCGTCACCAATTCGGGCGCTATTCAAGTCAGTGCTATCAGCAACTCTTCGTCAGCCTATGGTGCCGGGATCGACATGGGCACGCTTGAATACGAAGGATTCTTCTCGAATTCAGGGACACTGTCTGTTTCGGTTGAATCCAACGGATCATTCATAACCTCTGCAAATGGTATCGACGGAGACGATGTCGACGGAGCGTTCTCAAACACCGGCGACATAGATGTGACGCTGCAAACTCAGGACGGATTTGTCGCCGAGGCTTTTGGTATGGATTTGGGCGACATCTCGACATCCGGATCATTCAACAACTCCGGTGCGATCCAGGTCGATGTGACAGCGCAAAACCTGTGGGGCGCTTTCGCTTATGGGATCGATATCTCTGACGTTGAGAGCAGTTATCATAACGCGGGCGATATCATGGTATCGCTAGGTGCGAACAACGCATCGCGAGCGGAGGCCGTAGGCATCGAACCAAGTGATATTGTGACCGGAGGATCGTTCACGAACAGTGGTTCAATAACTGTCAGCGCGACCACGCAATCTGTTTTTGAGACAGCTGTGTTGGGGATCTCAGCCAATGACATTGATGGCAACTTGGATAACAACGCTGATATCGACGTATCGGCGTCCGGAGAGGGAGATACCTTCGCTTACGGGATTTTTGCAGAGCAGCTATCGACAGATGGGGTGATAACCCATAGCGGTGAAATCCGAGCATCAGCGAATGGAGACTTTGTGGAAGCCTACGGCATATTCGTCGAAGAAGCGCAGGGTACGGTCAACGTCACCGGCGATATCTCGGCAACGTCTTCGGGCGAAAGCTATTCGGTGTTTCTAGGTGACGGAGGCGGCACGCTGAACGTCGAGACCACGGCCTCGATCGAAGGAAAGCTCAGAGTCAGCGATCACGATGTCAATCTGATCAACGTGGGTGGTCGAGAGGTTTACCGCTTTCAGGACGATGATACGTCTCAGGGTGCTTTTAGAACACGCATCACAGCACCAACCCAAGGTTGGTTCGTAGAGGGCGAAGGCGGATCAGCGCCGGTCTATGCGTCGTTTGACACCGAGGACGCCCGCCCGAACCTAAGCCAATCCTTCGAGATCGCAGGCTTGTCCTACGACCTTGCCAATCAGGTGCAAGGAGCCCCTAATCTGGGCGGTAGCAATGAACAGACAGTGCTCAGCACAAGTGGAAGCGGCCCGATCGAAGGTTACCGCCCCTATTTCTTGATCAGCGGCAGCCAAAGTGACGCAGATGCGAGATCAAACATGCCTGCGCTGTCATCGAATATGTGGAGCGTAAGCGCCGGGGTCACCCGCGATCTGGGCACAGGTTTGCGATATGGTATCGGAGCCAGTTATCTGGAAAACGATGGGACATTCGGTTCGACGTCTTTTGATACGACGGGTGTTTACCTCAGCGGGCTGGTTGCCCAGAACTTCGGGTTCGCAGATCTGAGTTTCGGGCTGGGGTATGGCCATCTTGACCACGACGAAACGCGCGCCGTTGACGGCTCGGATGCGAGCGCTGACTACTCCAGCGATATGATCACGGCACTGGTCGCGGCTCAGCGGGATTTCACGTTGCAAAACGGCGCTGTGCTTACGCCTCGGGCGAGTTTCCTCTACGGTCGGCAAGATCTGGACGGCTATACCGAAACCGGTTCATCCGCCAACGCAACGGTCGGCGAGAGAGAGATCACATTTAACGAAACACGTTTGGGCGGAACCTATTCGACCTCAGTTGCGGGTGGAACATTCTCGGCTTCGCTTGCAGCGGTGCACCGCGACTCGGATACCCCGTCTACGTTTGATGTGACGATCTTTGGCAATACGCTCGCTTTGGCGTCCGGCGGCACTGGCAGCGAGACCTTTGGCGAAATCGGCCTGGGCTACCAGAAAGCGTTTGACCATGGCGGTATCTTGAACCTTGAGGCCCGATCAACTGCAGGTGCCGATGTGACGACACAGGTAGTCTGGGCGTCATATGAGTGGCGGTTCTAACCGGGCACTAACCATATTGATCGCAGCAAGAATGGCCGGTCAATCGACCGGCCATTTTCATCCGTAACCCTATGTTCAGAATCGGATAGCGTTATCGCCAATCGTATCGATCAGGGGCTGTAGCTGCGCTTCATAGTTGCGCCATTTCGCTTTTGACGAGTTGTACAATGGCTTTCGCACCTGCTGAACACTTGCGGTACGCACGCGGCGCTTTGACTTGTGAAACTCCAGGCAGGCGTCATCCCAGTCCAACCCGCAATGTGCAATGATCCGCCGCGCTTCGTGTTCAAGGTCATCGACAAGGTTTTCATAATGTACGGTCAGAAAAGCATCTGACGGCAAGATACGCCGCCAATGGTTCATAATGCGGACGTAGTTATTGAAATAACGTCCAAGTTCGACAAGGTCATAGCTGTGCAACTGGCTGCGTTCGAACAATCTGGTGTAGCAGGACATGCAGGTATCAAAGGGGTTGCGGGCAATGTGGATAATCTTGGCGTTTGGTAAGATACTGTGAATCAGGCCCACCAGCTGGAAGTTTGCGGGCATCTTATCGACGACATATGCGGCTTCGGGGGCGTGTTGCTTCAGAACATCAACGTAATTATCCGCACGCCGTTTCAGCTCGGCATCTGACAACCTTGCAAGTGCGTCGGGCACATCTGTCTGCTGGTCTCCGACCAAACCGAATTGGAATTGGAGATCGTTGAGTTCACCGGCTCCAAAAACGCTGGGGTGCGCGTTCAGAATGGATTCGGTCATGGTTGTCCCAGATCGGGGCATGCCAACCACAAACACCGGACAGCTGCTATCGTTTGAGCATCTTCGGAGACGACTGATTGTCTGGGTACCAAAGGTGTCGATCAGTGCGTCCGTCAGACGATCCAGTTCATCGGGATCGTATTTGATCAACTGCCGCTTTAATCCAGCACCTGTATCGAAGTGCTGAAACGCTTGATCAAAGTCTTTCAATTGTTCGAAACACTCCCCTATCGCAAAATGAAACGCGACTGCTTTTTGGGGCAGCATCTCAGCTGCTGACGGGATTTTCTGCCGCAGCGCTGTGAACACCTCACTGTCAGGCGTTGCCTTTTCCAGTTTGGAAAGGGCAATAAGGGCGCTCAGTTTGTCGCCCTCCATTTCAGCGGCGATCTCAAAATGTGCGCGCGCACTTTCAGAGTTTCCTTGCTCCAGTTCAAGGTGCCCAAGCGCCAATCGACTTGCCACCATGTCTGGCTTCAGCCCAATTGCCTTGTGATAGTAAGCGATTGCAAGGTCGGTATCGCCAAGATGTGCCGTCGCTATTGCAAGCTGGTGAATGGCCGAAGCGGAGTCTGGATCAAGGCGTACAGCCTGTTCGGCCTCAACCAGGGCAAGCTTGGGGTGGTTCTTTTCAAACAATACCTGCGACAGACCGGTGTAACTGTCAGCTTTGTTTCGATCCAAAGCGATCGAATTGCGAAAGGCGCTCTCGGCCTTATCCAAATCGCCCTCCAACAGGAATATGCGCCCGAAGTTTCGGTGAAGTTCTGCGTCTCGCGGCAATTGTTTGAGCTGCGCCTCGGCGAATGCGCGCGCGTCCTTCAGTCTTTCGTCCTCGATGAGAACCGAAAGCAGATTGTTGATGGTTTCAGCCGACCCAGGCGCGATATCCAAGGCTTGTTGATAGAATTCGGCCGCCTTCTCTCGATCCCCGCGATCCCTTGCGATACTTCCCAGATTGTTGAGCGCGCGGTCGAATTTCGGATCCGAAGCCAGAGCACGGGATTGCGATGCTTCGGCCTCGTCCAAATTACCCTGATCATAATATGCAAGGCCGAGATTGGACTGCGCAATAGCACTGCCCGGAGCAATAGTGACCGCCCTTTGCCCTGCTTCGACGGCCTCATTGACCGCGCCTGCAGAGCGCAAGATCTCAGTGTAATTCGCGAGGAAACCCGCGTCAGCTGGCTGAAGGCGAACGGCTTCGGCCATCGCCCGAACCGCTTCTTCTTTCTTGCCAGAACGAAAGGCGATCAGTCCAAGCATCTGGTGGGAAAGCGCGTGCGCAGGAACCTTTTGAACGATGTTGAAAAAAATGGTTCCCGATGCTTGATAGTCGCCTTTATTGAAATGCGACACACCCAATTGGACGGCGTCTTCCAAAGGTATCGTACGAGCTTGCGTCATGCGTCTCAGTTCCGGCAATAAGTGAACCAGAGCCACCATGTTCTTGACATGTTGACTAATAGTCTGGCGAGCAAACAGGGTTTACCATCCGTAGTTTTGATTTCAACAGGCCTTGAATGCACTCGATTCCGACAGCTGGAGCTCAGTGAAAGGCATGATCAGCACTCAACTGTAACACTATCCCTTTTTTGTGTCCGGGCAGATGCAGCGACTTTCAATCATTCATCGCGCTTGCAAGTGGTCTGTGCTGATACGCGTGCCGACCTTTATGGGTGTGGTAGTCGAACAGCGCGATACCAAATGCGCCAACAAAGCTGCCTGGTTTTTGGCCAGGCAGCCTTACCTTCGGAATGTGAATTCTTCCGGTCAATTCGAATGGGCAAACGCTTTTTCAGAATTTAACCTGCCCACCCATGCCAACGCCGACATAGGTCTCGAAACCGGAACTCAAAACCATAGCTGAGGAGTAGATATTGCGCAGATCGACCATCCGCGCTGATCTCATCGATGCGGCCAGTTCGTTCAGGTTCAGCGCGCGGAACTCGTTCCATTCGGTCAGCAAGACCACCACATCTGCGTCCGCCGCGGCTGCATAAGGGTCGTCCAACCATTCGACACCCGGAAGCAACGCTTCACCCTCAGCTCGGCCCTGAGGGTCAACCACGCGCACGCGGGCCCCTCCACCGATCAAGGCGGGTACAATTGTCAGAGACGGAGCATCGCGCATGTCGTCCGTATTGGGTTTGAAGGTGACACCAAGCACCGCGACGGTTTTGCCATTGAAGCTGTCGTCACAGGCATCGCGGATCTTTTCGATCATCCGCTTCTTTACCTCGTCGTTAACGCGAATGACGGTCTCGGTGATCTGCATTGGATGTGCGAAATCCTGCCCGATCCGTGCAAGTGCTGCGGTATCTTTCGGAAAACATGAGCCGCCATAACCGGGGCCCGCATGCAGGAATTTGTTGCCAATCCGCCCGTCCAGGCCGATGCCACGCGCCACTTCTTTGACGTCGCCGCCTGCGCGTTCACATAGGCCAGCGATTTCATTGATAAATGTGATCTTGGTCGCAAGGAAAGCATTGGCGGCGTATTTGATCATCTCAGCGCTTTCCAGATCAGTGGTCAGGATCGGGAAGTCGCGCAGATAAAGCGGGCGGTAGATTTCGGCCATGACCTCGGCGGCGCGCTCGCTTTCAACGCCAACGACGACACGGTCGGGGCGCATGAAGTCATCTATGGCGGCCCCTTCACGCAGAAACTCGGGGTTCGAAGCGACATCAAATTCGGCTTTCGGATTAGCCGCTGAAACGACCGCATGTACTTTGCGGTTCGTACCTACCGGAACAGTCGATTTGGTAACGACCACAGTATAGTCGGTAATTGCATTGGCGATTTCTTCTGCTGCAGCCATCACAAAAGTGAGATCGGCGTGCCCGTCTCCGCGCCGAGTTGGGGTGCCAACCGCGATAAATACCGCATCTGCCCCATCGACAGCCGCAGCCAGATCAGTGGTAAAGGTTAGCCGACCGGCAGCCACGTTTTTGGCCATGAGCACATCGAGGCCAGGTTCGTAGATCGGCACTTCGCCATTCTGCAGCATATCGATCTTGTGTTCTGATTTGTCGACGCAGATCACGTCGTGACCAAAATCCGAAAAGCATACACCGGATACCAGGCCGACATATCCGGTGCCAATCATCGCAATGCGCATTTATCGAATTCCTTCCTTTGGTTTTCGCCGGAGGCGCATTTTTTGGCCCCGTTTGACAGCTGGGCGAACAGTCATTCGAGGACTAAGTCAACGCAACCGTCTATGAATTGCCTGCTCGCTTCAGTTGCTCAGAAAACATGGCAAAACTCTTCAGGCCGCTTCTTGGCGACCGAATATGCTTTTTGTGGAGCAATGTTCAAGTGCTGATAGCTCTGTGTACTGATCTGGCGCAAATCATTTGGTTACTGGTGGCGCTGCTTCGACCAACCTTGCCGCATGGCTTGGTTGAGCAACTCAATATGCGCCCGTGTCTCCTAAGGTGCATTCATGGGTCTTGGGCATAGCCAGATCGCAAAGCTTCATATAGTCTCCAAGTTAGCTTTCGTTGTGTCGAGCGGCGGTTAGTGCAGTCATTTTATTATTGTAAGGCTTCGCGATGAGAGGCATGTTCTCGGTTTTGGGTTCTGAAAGAGGCGTTGCTTTGACACCTCAAAACCACAAGAGCGCCGGTTTCGGAGAGGGCTGATGGTTCTGCACCCAAGTAGTCCGGAAACCGATCTTGGTGCTATGGAGCACCGCCATCTAACCGTAATGATGGTGGATCTTGTCGAGTCGACCGTTCTAGCACAAAAGCTGGAACCAGAAGACCTGCTTTCGACGACGCTGCGCTACCATAAGCTGGTTGAGCACGTCGCGGACGAGCTTGGCGGTCGGGTGCTGCAGATTGTGGGCGATGGCATCCTTGTCGCGTTTGGGTGGCCTTCTGCATCCGAGAACAATGCGGAACGTGCGCTGCGGGCGGCTTTGCGTATCCATTCCGATCTGCCGGCTATGGGTGGCCCCTTGGATCTGAGGTGCCGGATCGGCATCGCGTCGGGTGTGGTTCTGGTTGGGGATATTGCGCTGGGCGCCAATGTTCAGCCAGATGCTATCTTCGGATCGACGCTTAATCTTGCTGCACGGTTGCAGTCGCTGGCGTCGCCGGGTGAAACAATGGTCGCGGCCGCAACACGCGCGCTAGGTGCCGAAAATCTGGAGTTCGAGCCGCAAGGCGCCCAAAATCTCGCAGGGTTTGATCGACCGGTTCCCGTTTACCGATTGAAGGGGGAAGGCAGGGATCAGATGCGCGGGCATAATCGTATGCCACTGCTTGGTCGCAAGGCCGAGCGCGCGCAACTGCGCCGCGCATGGAAAGACGTCGAAGCAGGTAGGGGGCGCGTCATCCACATTCTGGGCGAAGCTGGAATCGGGAAATCGCATTTGATCCGCGACCTCCGGTCTGCGGTTGGGCCTCAGTCATGGGTTACCTATCACTGCAGCCCGTTCCATGTCAGCACGCCTTTCTTCCCGTTCATATCGCAGGTCGAACGGTGGTGCGGCATTCTCAGCCAGGATGATATCGCCACGCGGCGCAACAGACTGACGGGCCATTTGTCTGAGATTCTGGACGAAGCACAACTGCGAACGCTGTTTTTTTTACTTGCTCCAGGCCCCGGAGACAGCGGAACCACCAGCGAAGAGGAGCTGCGTGATCAACTGAGCGCCATTTTCATTCGCGTTTACGAAACACTCAGCCGCGAAGGTCCTGTGCTTGTTGTGGTTGAGGATATGCAATGGGTCGACCCGTCGACCTTGTCGATTCTTCGTGACGTGGCCGAGCATCTCACATCACTGCCCATCCTTATGCTGATGGTTTCGCGAACGCCTGCGCCAGGTGTGATCAAAGATAGCAGCCCATCGCTTGAACAAATGTCGCTCCCTCCGCTTGATGAAGAAACATCGGTAGCACTGGCCGCTGCCGCTTCGGGTGCGCGTCTTGATGAACGGACCACGGCCCAAATTCTGGCCCGGGGAAACGGTGTCCCGCTGTACATCAAAGAGTGCTCCGCTGCGATCGCCGCATCGCCGGAACGGATCGTCGATAATATCCCCGCCACTCTTCATGATCTGTTGGCACAACAGGTTGACGAAGTGGGCGAGCTTCGGCGCGCCGCGATCGAGGCTGCAGTGATTGGCAACGCCTTTGGTGCACCCTTACTTGCGCAGATCAGTGATCTGACCGAAGACGAATCCGAAGATGCGATATTCGGACTCGCTGCAACCGGGATTTTGCAGCACCTGCCCGGAACCAATGATGACGCTGAGCCGATTTGGCGCTTCCGTCATGAGTTGGTGCGCGAAGCCGCCTATCAAAGCCTTGTGCGCGACCGGCGTGTCTATCTGCATCGCCGCACTGCCGAGGCTCTCGCAGCCCAGCCCGAAGCTGCGCGCCAACCTGAGCAGATTGCGCGGCACTGGGAATTGGCTGGTGAAACCGCGAAGGCCGTAGCCACTTGGACCGAGGCTGCGCGGTTGAACCTGAGGCGCCACGCCAACCGCGAAGGGGCGCAGCACGCCCGAAATGGGTTGCGGCTGTTGGATGGATTGCCCGCAGACAAACGCGATGAAGCTGAGTTGCATTTGCAGTTCTTATTGGCTGCTGCTGAGCGTGTGCATGTCGGATATGGGGCCAAGCCATCAATCGATGCCTTCGGTCGCAGTTTCGAGTTGGCAGAAAAGCTTGGTGACAGGCGCACATTGGTGCGCGCGGGCAGGGGGCTTTTTACTGCTGCAATGGTCAAGGGCGATTACAACGGCGCTGAACATTGGGGTAAGGCGATCATTGATGCCTATGATGATCATCACACACGCATGGTCGGAAATTATATCTGCGGGGCCGCCCTATACCCGCAAGGCCGGTTCACCGAGGCAGAAGCAGCGTTGGAAAAGGCAACTTTGCACGCCGATGCGCATAGGGCTGAGGCTGGCAACAGCCCTGACATTGCCGCTGTGATACAGATCGAGAGCATGGCTGCCCTGATTGACAGCTTTAGGGGAAACCCGGAAAGAGGGCTGGTAAAAGGCAAAAGAGCAGTCGACGCGGCGATGGCGTCAGGACAACCCTTGATCATCGCCAACGCGATGCACTGGCTGACCGAAATTCATATGCAAACGGATCATCCCGATTATCCGCAGATGGCTGAGGCACTGGGTCAAGCTGTGCGAGACAAGGGTGGGCCCTACTATCAGGCCGTTGCAACTGCGCATCTCGCCGGTGTCGCCATCCGATCCGGAGAAGCTTTAAAGGGAGTAACCTTGCTGCAAGCAGCATGGGATAGAATGAAGGCAACAGGGGCCGAGGCAGCGGGTATGCTTGTTAACACCGAGATCGCAAGGGGGTTTCTTGCACTCGGGGAAATCCAGCAAGGATTGAATGCGGTCGAGGCCGGGCTGGCCTGCGCGGAAAGCACCGATGAACGAAATTATGAGGCCGAGATCTACCGGATCAAAGCTGCTCTCTTGCTGGAAAACGGAGGCCCGATCGACGCCGTTGAGTCTGCGCTCAGAAAATCTATCGCCGTTGCCCGTGAGCAGGGCGCGACGATCTATGAACTGCGCGCTCTGAATGATTTAGTCAGTATTCGGCCTGCTGACCCTGATATTTCTGAACGTATCACTGAGCTGGAAGAAAGCGTTGCGTCATAAGTCCGAGTTCAGGATCGTCGACCCATGGTGCAATCTTCTGGCGGCAGGTCCAACCCGACGAAATTCGCGACTTGGGCAAACGAGGACGTCTTCTGCAGCAACTGATGTCCCTTTGCTGAAAACGTCTGTTCTGAATACAGGTTCTTGGACACCATCGGGTTGTTCAATAGCTGCGTGATCGCGTCATAGGCCACCATTGATGTCATCAAGTCACCCATGATTACAGTGCCCTTATGCTGCTCGGCAAACAGGCCCGGAAACATCTCGACGCGATTGACATCGCAGTACAGCCGACTGAGATCCGCAATCAATTCATCCGCAAATGGCTGATCTCCAACCATCTCGGTAAAGCTGGCGTGCTTTCTGCGTCCAAAGTGTTCACGATATACATTCAGGGACGGCAAACGGGCCCTCCGGCTTACGGCGATTGTGGCTTCGACAGGAGATAGGGCGCCCGACGCAGGCCTCTGAAACAGAAAATCTGGAGTGTTCCGAAGCGATATGCGCCCAGCTTGCTGGCGGGACAATGAGCGGATCATTTCGGCAAGCCCTGTCTGTTCAACCAGCCGCGGATTGAACCGGAATCCTTCCGGTCCAACTTGTGCGCCGTCGATGATAAAGCGCTCGGGGATCATCGAGTGCCATCGGTAAAGCAGATTAAACTCGATCGCGATTTGGTTAGCGTGATGCCACGGCTGCCACCGATTGGCACCAACGGGCATTTTGAACGGCATATTGGCGACATGGGCGATGTAGTCTTCAAGCACCAGTTTGATCAGAAGGGCAATCAGGGTGCATCGCGTGGTTTGAAACACGCGCTCTTTGTCCCAACCCGCAGTTCCGCGTTTCTCACGCCAAAGCAGATCGGCAAAGGTATTATGCGCGCGCAACATCAGCGTGTTGATGACGATATAGCCGATTGTGCCATTGCCATTGTCGAGCCCGGTCGCGTGAAAATCGAGCAGAAGCTGATCAATAGCACGCTTGCTCAGCCCCGGATGCGCGCGCTTCACGGCATTCCACAGTTTGCAGGGATCATGTAATGGCTTTCCGCAATTGTTCCCTGTGGCAAGGCTACCATCAAAGGGCGGCGCAAGTTTCACGCCCCCAGATTGGTCCTTTTGAAACAGTTTTGGTGCCCACATTTCACCTTGTGCATCCAGTCGAAAGGCCAGGCGATGGGTCAATTCTTTGGTGTCGGGGTCGCGTTCGCGCAACATGTCGGTCTGAAAATCATTCAGCCCGTAAATCTGGCACAAGTCGACTTCGTGGTTCGAATCCGTCTGACCAAACGTATCCGGCGCTACGAATGTGCGCAGAAAACTATCGGTAAACCACTGTGCCGCCGATATGAAAAAGAGTGTCGATCCCTGAGGGCACAGCAGGGTAAGCGGGCTGCCGTCAATTTGCGTTCTGCGCCGAAACAGGTCGGCGACCTCGCTTTCGGAGGGCAAGATTGGCGAGGGATCCTCGGGCTGCGTATGCCGACCAATCCAACGTTGTGAATACACCCCCGGCCAAGTCGTATAGTCCTTATTCAGGATATATGGCCTTGGTCGGTGCATCTTGGCGGCGTTCGCAAGCCTGATTGCCGTGACATAACTTGTAAAGCGTGGGGCGACCTTGAACCCGAGGTCGATCAGATCATCAACATCCAGCATCAAAACGTCTCCGTCTGGTCATTTGTTAGGGAACCGGGCACGCGCCAGGCTTAGGTAGGTTCTCAGCCGGATCGCATTGATCGGCCCCAGAGGCTCATGCTCTGCCGTGACGCGCCAAGGCGAAAAGCTCATCGCGTCGCCATCATGAGGATCAAAGGCTGCGCCCTGGGAAATGGTGATATCCGCAACCGGCGTGACCGAATGGTGGTGAGGGTCGAGCGGCGCATCGGGTTGCGGATCACAAGCCCACCGAATGCGATTATCGAGCGCATCGAAATCTGTGTCGCTGCGTGGCGGCTCAATTACGCAAAGCTCAAATTGATTGTCGCCCTCAGACACATCGTTCCGCAAGTGTTTGCCGATATCGTCAGGGCCATCCACAGGTGTTGTGGGAATGTTGGGCCGTGCGCTGCGTGCCAGATATCTAATCGTCAGATCAGGCCCCAGTCGATAAGGTGTTGTAGACCAGAAATGAACTTCGAACGGTGAGTGCATGTATTTTGATGCAAACTCACTCGCAACGCCGAATTGGCGTTTACCTTCACGGGTGAAGCGGGCGCGAAAGGCTGCGCCCAGGCCTTTGGCCACCAGTTTCAAACTCCATTTTCGCCGTCCCATGAATGCGTGTTGCACCGCTTGTAATGTGGCGACAAGCTTACCTAATCGCTCGTATTCTTCGGGGACATAGCTGGGAAATACATCTTGATCGACCAGTACAAAATCAAACTCGTCGCTGAGCTGCGAGATGCCCAAATGTGCAAGCGCTTCGGCGTCGATCAGCTTGGGTCCGGGCACGTCAAAGAGTTTGATCGCCATCCCGTGCGCATCTGATTTTCGGTCATCAAGATGTGCGCCGTTGGAAAACCGAACTGCGGCCACGTAGCTTGCAGGCTGTTCAAAAAGCCCATGGCGCAGGTGGTCAGGTAAGTTCTTCCTTACAGTGAACGTTGCGGTGACACATCCGTGGCTGCGCCCATGCTGTGCCCTCAGACGACGGCCCTTCCATTGAGCGACAGCCTCGGCATTGTGGTCGATAACATCTTCAACAAGATCTGGGGTTAATCCATTTTGCGAAACATGTGTCAAGTAACCCTCTCCTTGGATAAGCCCAGGCAATGATCAATCACGCGTAAGGTGCAGGCAAAACCATTCCTCTAAATCCGAACAGCTTAACGCAGATTCAGATTTTTCCAACCATGTGTGCCTGTGGAAACGATAAATTCGACATTGGACTATATCACTCGAACAGCTCAAGAACCTAGCGAGCAGGCTCTCATTGAATCAGTGATTGGTCTTATCCGGCCCAAAGCCCTGCAACTGATCACCACAAATCTATTGTCTACCAAAACTATCTGACGTCATCCCCGATGGGACAGTGTAGTTCGATTTGATAAGAGAAGGTTGTTGGCTCATCGTCACTGAAAGTGAGTTGAGATGAGAAAGGTCGAAGCGTCAAGCCTTTGATCCAGTGGATCAAACTTGGCGCATGACCGGAATCAAGCAGATGCACGGTGAGAATGTCGGAATAACATTCGCCGTGTGTAACTCTTTCCGGCAGTTGGTACGCAGAATAGATGAGAGGGACGCAATCAGCTTTCTACAGGAATGGCGCTTTTGAAAGCGGTCTCTTCCACTCACTGCCCTGTTTTATTGGTCCACGGCCCTCGAAAGGTGTTGCAGACTGGACTTTCAACGGCACGGCTTGTCAAGCTCGAACGCTGTGGGCACAAGCCATGGCATGAAATCCACGCGAATGATGATTTTTATCAAATGATAGAAATCGCGATCCCAGCAGGGCATGCAAAGCACACAATGTGTCTCGCACCACACTGGTGCTGGTATCGGAGATTGCCAGCTTTACTAAAGTACAATTTGTTGTCGTCAACTGTGGAGTAAAAAGAAGCGTTCAGCGCGGTCAGATATCAACTGCTCTGCCCATGGCCGAACCCGATACGATGCGCGCTCATATCTTCGGCAAGGACAGCATCGTTACATCAGAGGCCGCGTCGCGCAGCGCATGAATGCTTTCGAGTTCCGGATCATTCAGCCAGTCTTCAACATGCTGCGCCGATGGAAACTCCAAGACTACGCCTCTCGTCGGCTCATGCGCCTGTTGCAGCACCTTCGTTTCCGGGCCGCCTGCAAAAGGTTTTCCGCCGTGTTTGGCAACCGCAGGCCCGCCGACTTTGAAATATTGTTCTAGTTTTTCCTGATCTGTCACCGTCAGGATGATCGAAACATAGTGCGCCATGTGGGGTCTCCATTTCTTTGACGACATCTTTTTCGCACTGCAGTAGCCTGTGAGAAATTCGTCAAATCTGTAAAAGCCATGTACGAAAATAAAAGCCTCATCTCTGACTGGGATACTCTGCGCCTGGTCCTGGCAATCCACAGGCATGGCGGGGTGTCTGGTGCGGCCCGATTTCTCGGTGTTACGCACGCGACGGTTTCGCGCCGGTTGAGCCGCGCTGAGGCAACTGCGGGCACACTTTTCTTTGAACGCCGCCCAGCCGGTTTGACAATGACTGAATTTGGTAGGGCTGTTCTTGCGCAAGCCGAGCAAATGGAACCTGGTATTGATCAGTTGGAACGCCAGCTTATTCGTCAAGACAACGAACTGAGCGGTCCCTTGCGCGTGACGCTGCCTCCTTTGCTAATGATGGACGACACTGCGCAAGACATGGCTCAGTTTGCGCGCGAGCATCCCAAGCTTGAGTTGCAGTTTGTCGGCGACAACCAATTGGCAAATCTGCACCAACGCGAAGCCGACATCGCCATTCGCGTCTCGCACAAACCGCCAGAGACCCTTTGGGGGCGCAAAGTGGCGGATCAGCACGCGGGCTTTTACGCTCAATCAGAATGGTTGCAAGACAGCGCGATTGCTAAAGGCGATCTGTCATCGGAACTACCAGTCATTTCGTTTGTCCATTGGAAAACGCCGCTTCCCAAGATCATACAGCGCTTTTTTCCGAAGGCTTACGTTGTCGCGACGTGCGAAGATATGGTCACAGCCGTCAATCTGCTGCAGGCAGGGTTGGGGGTGACGCGGATGCCGCGTTTTCTTGGTGAGAAACTGGCCGGAGTCGAACGGATCGATGTTCTGCCGTGGGAGCCATACTATCCAATCTGGATGTTGACCCATCCAGAGCTTCGAGATGCACCACGCGTCAAAGCCTTTATGATGTTTATTGCGCCTCGGTTCTCCAAAAGAGCCCGGCACTATCGCGTGCCTGACTAAGGCGCTGGTTGGGCGAAAAATAAACCACCATTCGTTCCCAGGTTTATATAGCGTCCGAGGTTATCCGTCGCGTCATGAGCGCAAAAGGCAAGCGTTGGGCGCGCCGGGACCGACAGGGCAGTGTGGTTACCGCAACTGAACTGTCCTTTATGCCCTTGTCTGAAAGGTATGCCGAGTTAATCCAAGACGCCCAGAGGCATGCTGATCGCGCTCTCGAATCCACTTTACTCCGCGACAAGGTATCGGCCGCTCTGGTTAACCTCAGAAAACTCGTAGCAGACGATACGGCGATTTCAGATTTGATGGCCACCGTACGCAATGCTCTGCGTCGCAAACCAGATGCATATGTAATAGGCAACCTTCTGGCAGATATCTCTGTGGAAATCTCTCTTATAAAACATTCAGATACAGAAAATTTGAAGGCCAATGACCATGAAATTGAGAAGCATAAAGAGGACTCTTTGAATTCGATAGTTGAGAAAGAAAAACGTTCTCAGATTCAAGTTTCTCCAGATCAAATAGAGCGCAGCTTTCCACGCTTGTGCTCCGAACTTCGCTTCGCCCGGGATCAGATGCATTGTGACCGTCTTATGGATGATATCGCCGAATACCTACGACTTGGTCAGACTTGGTATGCTATGAAATCAACACATGGCCCAGCTCTCCGTTTTATGGTTTTGTGAAATATTTTCCAACGAGCGGAGAACATAAGATCTCACCAAGCCTATTTGATTTCTCTGAACTCCAAAATCGATCGGGGAGAAATGCAGCCATTTGCTTTGCTGAAGCAAGATTCAAAGAAACCACAGAAGTGAGGGCCGTACCTATGTAATCTTATCTCGCTCATGAGCTCAGAGCAACAGATAACGTTCATGCCATCATCTATTGAGAATAGAGTGCCAATGTATTGCATTGTAATACATACAGGAAACAGGTGATTGCGATGAGTACCAGCCCATATTCAATCCGTCTCGAAGAAGAATTGAGAAAGTCTCTGGAAAGAGAAGCTGCGATCGAAGATCGGCCGCCTGCGCAGCTCGCTGTACGAGCAATTAGAATGATGTTGGAATCCAAGACCGCAAAACGTGCAGCCATTGATACCGCTGTTGAAAATGCAGATCTAGGTAAGTTCATCGCGGCAGACGAAATGAATGCCTGGATAGACAGCTGGGATACCGAGAATGAGCTCTCGGCTCCGGTCGCAAGCGGGGAATCCAATAGCCAATGAAAATTGTATTTCTCGAAGATACGGCCCGGGACATTCAATGGTTCCGCTACTACCACACGTCGGTTTTTACTGAAGGCAGCGAAAGGGCGCGAGCTCAGCTCAAAGCCATTCAGCTTACTCTAGCAGCCAACCCTTATGCAGGTCACCCAAGTGACGCACGGCAAGCCATACGGGAGCTTTCAATGTCACGATCCCCATTTACGCTAATCTATCGTGTAATGCCCACTCAGATAGAAATTCTGCGTCTCTGGGATACCCGCCAGGGCGCAGACTATTAAAACCCAGAGTCTAAACTGGCGGCATCAGGCGGGCAGGGTAGGGGGCAAGCAATCGAACCAATTTTGTTGTTTGACCTACAACTTCTCCACAGAACCCGCATTGCTGATGGGGTGGATGGCTCCTGCTCTAATCGGCGCCGCAATGCGCCATATTGCAGGTGTCGTTGACTGCTTTCTGAGAGGAGCCACCCCATGCAAGTTACCAGCATTGATCTGTATCTGACCAAGAACGTTTTTCAAGTTCACGGCATTTCTGAGGATGACGCGGTCGTCTTCAATCGTCCGCTTCGGCGTGCACAAGGTCTGTCGTTCTTCGCGAAACTGGAGCCGTACCTGATCGGCATAGAGTCCTGCAGCAGCGCCCATCATTGGGCCCGAGAGCTTACCGCCTTGGGTCGCGACGTGCGTCTTATCCCGCCAATGTACGTGAAGCCTTAAGTCAAACTTGGCAAGTCCGATGCGATAGACGCAGAGGCGATCTGCGAAGCGGTCACGCGGCCGACCATGTGCTTCGTGACGATCAAAACAGTCGAACCACAAGCTCTACTGTCCTTACACCGAGCTCGTGATCTTTTGGTCCGTCAAAGAACATAGCTGATCAATGGCTCGCCTGGATTGGTCGCCGAGTTTGGTATTTACATCCTAAGAAGCCTAGCTCGTGTGATTGGCTTTGCTGAAGAGATAACACTCGGTGAAGCTCTTGATTTAAGCGACATTGCCAACGAAGTGATCCGAAACCTGTCCGAGCAGCTCATTGCTCTGCACTAGAGGGTATGTTGGTACGAAGGACGGTTGAAGCAGGTCGCCAAAGAAGACGCGCGTGTTCGTCTGCTACGCACACATACCTGGCGTCGGCGTTGTTACAGCCTTGGCACTCATCGCCAGCATCGGCGACGGCCATCAGTTCCGCAATGGACGCGAGTTCGCTGCATGGCTCGGTCTGACACCGGCAAACAAGTCCAGCGGAGGGAAAGAGAGGCTCGGTCGGATCACGAAGATGGGCGCCCAGTATCTCAGGCAACTGCTGGTCGTCGGGATGACATCTCTGGTGCGGCAAACCCGGTCACATCCGGAACGCGCAATGCTCGAACGCAAACCCGCTCGGGTTGCCACAGTCGCCATGGCGAACAAGACAGCACGGATTGTCTGGGCCGTTCTCATCCGCAATGCACCTTACAATCTACATATGGTGTGAGTAGAAAAGAACCACGAGCAAGCAAGACCTACGAGATGATGGTGCATAAGTCTGCCGCCAAATTCAGGACACTCCGTCGAATGGCTCGGGTATTGCGGCCCGCAACGCGGATAAGAACTTGGTTAGCGGAACCCATTAGGGCCAGCGATCAAAACCGCGCAAACAGGCCGGACACATGGCTGCTTCTGACAAATGCACACATCAGATCAAAAACGTCTTGCTGTACAGGAGCCATCCTAACATGCCGTTCGCTGCGGGCCATTCCGAGATGGAACAGGTTGAAAAGCCAACAACGTCCTATCTGACGGTGGGAACATGAAGATGTTTTGGAACGCACTCAAGAACTTTTGGATAAAGACCCCATCTAGCTCGCAGTGCGCAGCATGACTGTCGAACATCTCTAAGGCACGATCAAATCGTTTATAGGAGCGACCCACTTCAAAATGCGCCGCTTGAAGAACGTGGCTGCAGAAATGACGCTACACGTCCTTACTAATAATATGACCCGCGTTATAAATCTGATTGGAATGCCTGCCTTGATCGCCGCGATGGAGGCAAAGGCGGTCTCTGCAGTCGAAAAATCTGCCACAGAACCTCTCCAATCGAGCTGGATCACCCAAAATGGCCTCCAAGGTTATTCTGAGACACGAAAATAAAAAATCCAGGAAAACAACCGCACCAAAACTCACAAATTCAGAAAGAGACTAGATCCGGTGCGTTTCCACACAGCCTTTCCGCGTCTTGCTCATTGCCTGACAAATTCTCGCTGCGCCCGGTCCGATCAGCCGCTCTTTGAACCGGTAATGTGGTTCGGTTTCGAGATGACGGATGGCCAGCTTCACCTCTGAGGAAACGTTGCCGCCTAAGGTGATTTAGTAGGGCAAAAACCTGCTAAAACCTTCAAAGTTTTGCCGTTTTCTTTTTGGCGCGCCGCGATTTTGGGATCTGATGCCGGAGCAAACAGGTTCCTACGTTTAGACGACTTGCTCGGCTTTGGGCCAACTGTATTTGCAGGTCAGGAGTATATCTCGCAATAAAGCAAACTAAGCGCGCGACCATGGGTCGGGGTGGTCGGCTCTAGGTCTTCGCGGTAAAGTAGAAGGCGGCCTGATCTGCGGTGCCGAGACGGTTGGTTAATGACGCGATCCGACAAGAACGGCTCCACCCGAATACGACTTGCGTTACGACTGATGCGATTGGTTGGCCCGTATGCGGCCGCATTCCCGCCAGGGTCGCCTCACGCCCGGCAACCACGAAGCTTGTCGAATCAAATGCCACCTCTCTGGTTTCAAACCCCACACTGTCCGCAAGCGCTTTCATGCCCACTGGCGAATAGAGATGCGCATGGCGGGGCGCGTCGAGCTGCACCCAATAGCCTCCGTAATAGCTTGCGCCGAGCGGAATGCAGACAATCAGGACGCCGTTTTGGCCAAGTTTCTCCTTTAAGGCGCGCAAGGCGGTCTCGCCGTCCGCGATATGTTCGAAGGCATGGTGGATCGTCACTAGATCGAAGCTCCCGTCGATATCCTGAACGTCGCCTTTGATCAGCCGGACGGATCCCTATGTAGCATTCTCTGGCAGGAACGGATCAATCCAGGTCAGATTGGTAAACCCCTGATCCGAAAGCTCCTTGAGCCACTTTCCCGCCCCGCGGACCACATTTCTATTGCGGTCGCCTTTGTTGAATCGCGTCGGGGATCTAGTCATTTTTCAACGGCCTGTCAGCCAGACCGGTCAAGATTGCGCGTGCAGATGCTGTATCACGCCGAAGAAGGCTTGCCAGAGATGCCGCCAGCCCCAAACCGAATAGCGCCACCAGCCCCAATGGCGCATAGGTCTGGTTATAGCGTCGCCTGGCCCGCCAGAGATAGTAGGACGACGACGGGCTTCGTGTCCGACCATGGGTCTTCGAACCTGTCGACAACCCTTTCTTGTGGTAGATGATGCTGTTTTCGGCCAGTGCCAGAGAGAATTGGCCTTTTGCCCGGGTAGCCCAATCGATTTCTTCGCAATAGAGGAAATACGCCTCCGACATCAAACCCACAGTCTCCAGAAAGTCTCGCGAGACGAGACAGGAGGCACCCGAGATATACCCCAGTTTCGCTTCCAGAGCGCGCCAGTCGAAATCACCGCTGCGCTTCTTTTCGGCAGCCAGTCGTCTGGAGAGACCGATCATCGGATAACTCACACATCCACCGGCTTCCTGGATGACGCACGGATCTTCATAGTAGCAGATAAGAGAGCCGCAAAGGCCGGCGCCCTCCACAGCCTCTAGACGCGATACCAAATGCGTCAGGGCGTCGGGCTCAACGACCGTATCCGCGTTCAGAACCCAAAACAAATTGAAACCCTCCTCCAGCGCTTGGCGCAAGCCCGCATTGTTGCCGGCGGCAAAACCCAGGTTTGACGAGTTTTCGATCACCGTCAGGTGCGCGTTGGTGGGAGTCTTTGTCAACGGGGCGGCTTTTGTCTTGAAGCCGGGCGGGGTGACGTATTCCGCAAAATCCGGCCGCGCGGGAAGTATACAAAGCTCGCCCCGCGCCCATTGCTGCAAGCGTTCAAGGGATGCATCGCTAGAAGCATTGTCACAAACGAAGATATGGAAGTTCGGATAGTCCAAACGAGCTAGGGACTCGAGGCATTCGATCGTGTCCGCCCAGGCATTCCAATTCAGAACAATAATGGCGACAGCTGAAACCTCGGGCACGGTCTCGCCGTCGGGTGCGATCGTCATATTTTGGCCCTGGCGTTCTCGTCGTCGCATAGGATCATGCTGACGAACTTGCTCCATGTCAGTTCCCTGGCCGATCGACCGACCGCTTCACTCGCGTCTGCCAGATCATCATGACCCAGTCGATCAATGGTTGCGGCAAGATCCGCGGCATCCCCGGTCTTGAAAAGCCACCCGGCCCCGGACGCGCGAAGTATCTCGGCAAAGCCCGGCAAATCGGAGGCGATAATCGGTTTTTGATAGTTAAAGGCAAGCGACACAACACCGGAACCCGAGACCGAGCGATAGGGTAAAACCACCGCATCAGCCCTATCAAACAACTCGGCCATCTCATCATCGCCCACATATCGCGCCAGAAGCTCCACCGAGTGATCGGGCCCGAGACGATCTATCTTGGCTTGGGCTTCCTCCTGAAGCTGCCAGAATTCGCCTGCGATCGTAAGGGAAACGTCGTCTCGTGTCACCAGCGACATCGCATCCAACAGAATATCAAGACCCTTGTAGGGTCTGACCAAACCGAAAAACAAAAGCTCCAGCTTTGATCGTCGCACCAGATGCCCCGTCGCGGTCGGTACATCGTCAAATGTCGGATGCGGAAACACTTCAGCCGGTTTCTTAGGAAACCGGGTCTCCAGTTCATTCGCCAGGGCGACGTTATGGGTAACAAAGCGGTCCGCTGCGCCCAGCTGCCACGAGGTCAGTCGATCCTTCAGCCCGTGTTTCTCATGGTCATAGGCGTTGTGGACGATCATGCAGACCTCACTGCTCGGTGCCGATATCTGGCGTGCGATCCAGCCAAGTGCCGGTGCTACGGCGAATGTCCACGACGGCATGATCAGAGTCGTGGGACTCCAGAGCTGAATTTCGCGCGCTGTTCTTAACCAGGTCAGTGGATTGGGGCCGCTCAGACTTTCAACTACACCGCTTGTCTGGGCACCTTTGTCGATGTCCCGTTCGGACTCGCCGGGATAAAGGACGGCGGGATACTGCTTGGAAAACCCCCATCTTCTAACCTCGATATCTTCGCGCGCCTCGAGGGCGCGTGCTACGGCTTCGGTGTGCTTGGCAATACCACTGCGGATCGGCGGAAATGGTCCGATCACCGCGATCCTTTGGCGATCAACTACTGATTGGGTCAGAGCACGGTTCCTTTTCCTTTCCCACAGCAACCCGATTGGGTGCTGCCTGGACTTAAGGATCACTTCTAAGTCCTAAAAATCACGCCTTCAATCGCCTAGACATCCCAAGCTGCAAATTGCGTTTCGCCTGAGGTTTTCAGGCAGTAATTGCAACAATGATGGATATTTTTTCACTTGCGATACTGCGAAGCGTTCACATGACTGCAGTATGGAACTAGTGACGTTATCGCGGGTGGTAGCAACAAACGACAGGCCAGCCATGATATCGAACCCATTTCCCCCAGAAGGCACTCCGACAGAGGGTCTTGAAATATCTGATAGTATCGGGCCGGGGCACCATGCCTCTTGGCGTGGATCATTGGTGCACGATCGCCCCAGAGCAAGCCCCGCATGCTGATCCCAAGATTGCCCAACGCCGCCCGCACAAAGATCGCCAATGTCGGTTGGATGCTGGGCGAGCGCGCCATAGGCGTTCTTATCGCGTTTTTCGTTATGACCCTCGTGGCGCGCGCGCTCGGACCCGAGGGGTTCGGTGCCTATGTCTATATCTTTAGTGTCACCATGCTTTTGTCGCCGATCGCGCATTTCGGCATGTCTGAAATCCTTGTCCGTGAGAGCGTGGCCCGACCAACAGACCGCCACGCCCTTTTTGGCAGCGCAATGGCACTGACGTCGTTTTTCGCGCTCATCAGTGTCCTGGCCGGGGTTGTAATCGTGGCGGTTTTCGGAGGTCCCTCCGGGGTCACACCCTGGCTCATGCTTCTGGCCTGCTCGCAGTTGATGATCATTCCGATCGAGACAACATGGGCCTGGTTCAAGGCGGACGAGCGAATGGGGCTGGTTGTGATGCCCCGCATCATCGTTGCCCTCGGCATCGCTATTGCCGCGATCTACCTCGTCCAAAAGGGATATGGGCTGGCGGCATTCGTTGCTTTGAGGGCCTTAGAGCAGGCTGGGATCGCGCTTTCGGCACTTCTAGTTTTTGCCTGGGCGACCGGCGCGCTACATCGCCTTAAGGTATCCCGGCACGAGATCCGCCACCTTTTGTCACGAGGGTTGCCGTTGATGATCTCGATGATGGCGACGATCCTCTACATGCGCATCGATCAGGTCATGCTGGGCCAGATGGCCACTGCCGATGAGCTTGGTCGCTACGGGCTTGCGGTGCGTGTATCTGAAGTGGCGCTGGTGGTGCCGATGGCACTTGGCACAAGCTTTTTCGCCAGCATCATCCGCGCCGAGGCGCGCGGCACGCTTCCAGAACAGAGTCAGCGTCTTTACGACGCGATGACGCTTGCGACTCTCCTTGCCGGGGTGATGCTTGCCGTTGCCGCGATCTTCCTCTTCGAGCCGATCTTTGGTCCCGCTTTTGCTGATGGCCTCTGGCCTACTCTCTTTCTCATTTTGGGCCTGCCCTTCTATAGTTGGGGCATTGCGCGGGAAAAGGTGCTGCTGGCGCGGCATCAATACTGGCTCACACCGGTTATTGCGCTTTGTGGGGCCGCGTTGAACATCGGTTTGAACCTCGCGCTCATCCCGCATTTTGGCGGCATCGGTGCGGCCTGGGCCACGGTCGCGACCTTCCTCGCCACCGCCCTTGGCGTCGCCATCATTGTTCCGGCCCTGAGGTCCGAAGCTCGTGGCATGCTGCGTTCGCTCAACCTCTGGCGTGCCACGCAAAGATTGCACCGCGCCCTCGCCTAGCCGTCAAAGCTGTCAGAACCCGGCATAAAGCCGGCCATGAGGCAGTGCGCCAACGTCCTGAACCGCGTCCGTATGCCAGACCAGACGAACATCTGTGCCGACGGGGCCACTTATCGTGACCACTCCGCTCCCCTCGATGATGTCTCCATCCGACACGCGCCTGCCGTCGATTTTCAACGCAACCGGACTTTCCAGACGGTATCGCCCCGGGATAGGCAGCGCGCGTTCTGTCGTTTCGAACTCAATCGTCATTTCCAGACCCGCAAGCCATATGGTGCCGGAATAATGAACGTAAGATGCCCTCAATACGGCCTGATCCTCGGGCAAAAGCGAATATGGAAGATCGATTATGTCAGATGCGGTCATCGTGTGATGGAGCGTCCAGCGATTGGTTAGGAGAAACGGCGGTGCGTGCTTTTCGAGATAGGCGGCCATGACCGGTTCGCCTTTGCCACGATAGCCTTCGATTCCCCAACTCGACATAAAGAAGAGCTCACGTGGGAAGGTCGAGATCATCGCATTGTGATCGATGTAGTGGACGGGCTCGGGAAACAGGCGATGGACCTCGGCAATGGTCGCACGCTGCAACTCGGCATTCTCGCCAAGCGCTTTCATGCCCTGCCAGATGCCACTTACCAGCGAAAGGGCGATGAGGCCCCTCAGAAGCGAACCATGCCCGACGCGCATGGCCCCGAAGGCGACGACCACCATCAGGGGCGGCACGACATAGGGGAAGAAATACGGGAATGCGTTGCGATAGAAAATTACTGACGCGAGAAGCGGCAGTGCAAAGGACACAAGCATTATTCCTCGTCGCAGGCTTCCCGCGCGAAGTATTCCGATGGCCGCCAGAGTGATGGGGCCAAGCGACAGGACTGCCCATAAAAGCGCTGTCTCGGACCGAGGGAAAAATCCCGATTGCACCAATGTCTTACTGGCGGCGGCACTGGCATTGTCCACGGCGCTTGCCTCGGGTGGCGCGGGCAGTGAGGCGACATGAAGCGTGAAAAGAGCTGCCGTGATGAGCAGAGCGATCAGGCCGGCCAACACGATCCGCCCTGCGACAGCGATGCGATCCGACCGCCAGAACAATACACCCAGAAATGCCGGAAGATAAAGCACTGCCTTGATTGTCACCAGAAGTGCAAGCGCGCTCAAAATCGCAACCGCGATAATCTGCCAAAGCGACATGCGCCCTGTCATCATGATCGAAAGCGCCCCCATAAGGCAGGCCGCAGCGACTGGGTCGGCGCGAAAACTGGTGCCATGTGCCAATGCGAAACCCGAGGTTAGGAACGCCAGAACAGCTATATCCGCCGCGCGGCGGTCGCTCAGCTGCGTCGCGATCCGGTGAATGGACCAGGTAGTCCAGGCAAAAAGGCCGGTCATAAACAGTCGGGCCACGAAAATCTGCATCATCTCGTTGCCCGGCACATGCGCAAGCCATCCGAAGACATGCACATAGAAAGTCTGCATCGGGGTTTCGAGACGGCCGGCAAGATTGTCATGGATTCGCGAAAGAAAATAGAATTCGTCCCAGTTGACGTTCCGCATCCAACTCAAGACCACGAGAAGCGCAAATCCGACCAGAATCGCGCCCCGTATCACCCCCGATGAGGTCAGCATGTCTGATCGGCTGGATTCTGGCGCAGCGCCCGACAGTGTCGCCTCAGGAGGCATCGGCCAACTCGGCAATGCGGATCGGCACCGCGTCGCTGCGATTGCGCGGTGCGCGAAGAAGTTCCCGCGCGCGGATGTCTTCCAGCAGGCTCCGGTTGGCCGAGATCAGATCTGCAAGCACGCCGACCGCCAGAAACACCGCCGACATGGCCAGAAGCGCTGCGGCAAGGATCAGCGACTGAATGTGTCCGGACCCATCGCCACTGGCATAAAGGATTAAGAACCGGCCGATGACGATCAGTCCGGGCAGAGCCACAACTGCGGCGATCGTGGAAAAGAATGTCAGCGGCGCATAGATGACGAATACGCGCAGAATCGTCTTGGCAGAGCGAAGAATGTATTCGCGCATTCCTGAAAACAGCCGTGAGGGGCGTGTCACCGTGTTGACCCGTACGGGCACGGACGTCATCGGAATACGCTTCCGCCCGGCCTGAATGATGGTTTCTAGCGTGTAGGTATAGGTATTGATTACGCAAAGCCGCGCCGCAGCGTCGCGTGCATAGGCGCGAAAGCCAGACGGAGCGTCAGGAATAGTGGAGCCGCTGGCCTGCCGGACAACCCAGCTTCCCAGCCTTTGCAGTGCCTTTTTGAGGGGCGAAAAGCTCTCAATTTCTGTGATCGGGCGTGCGCCTACGACGATCTGGGCCTGTCGGTCGAGAACTGGCTGAATCAGTGACGGGATGTCATCTGCACAGTATTGATTGTCGGCATCCGTGTTGACGATGATGTCCGCGCCAAGCGACAGTGCCTCTTCGATGCCGGCGGTAAAGGCGCGCGCTAGGCCCACATTGCTTGCCATGCGCAGGATATGATCTGCCCCCGCTTCTTTCGCGACCTCGACCGTTCGGTCAGTGGACCCGTCATCGATGACCAGAATCTCGACACTTGAAATGCCGGGAATGTGGCGGGGAATGGCCCTGATGGCGGTGGCGAGGGTTTCCTCTTCATTCAGCGCGGGAATTTGAACAATTAGTTTCATGACATCTCTTAGCGAGCATAAAATTGTCCAATGTCTGGCCAGTCTTTATGGCAAGAATGCGGCTTGCTCATGGAATTGTTGCAGTTTTCTGATTTTTTCTCAGGCTTTCGCGTATTGTCGCCAAGCGTGCGACAATCTCGGTCCGCGAAGGGATGCCGATCATTGCGGACCATTTAGGTTCGGGCCGTACGTCGATGATATGGATCCGGCAGCGGGCGAAAACGACCGTTTCAAGCGAAAGGGTTGTGGCAGTGGATTATGCATTGCTTTGAGATCTCTGATCCCACGGATGTGGGGGTAATGGGCAAAGGTCTGATGAGAACTTTCTTTGTCCTTGGACGAAAATCTGATCTTGAATAGGCAAAACTTCGTCAGGACGCCGACAGTAGTTTTTCCATTATGGCAAGTAAACGACTAAGTTCGACTGGATTGGTATAAAATCGTCGCAACCCGCGTCCAGTACCTTTTCCCGGTCACTGGCCATTGCATGTGCCGTAAGCCCACCACAGGGATCGAGGCCGTCTCCGCCGCCGACTTGATGCGTCGCGTCGCCTCCCGCCCGTCAATTTCGGGCAGGCTCAGATCCATCAAAATAACATCAGGGCTTTCATTTCCGGCCATGGACACACCTTCCAATCCGTCCTTTGCGACGACAACTTGAAGCCCTTTACGCTCCAACCGGCGTGACAGCATATTGATATTCATTTCATTGTCTTCTACCAACAGCACTTTAGCCAAATTTCCCCCCTTTTTTCGCATCCGCGCATTTTGACGGCCCACGAGACAGAGCGGTTCCAGATTCATTTCAAAACGTCGACTATGTCGTATGATTGGGCTAGTCGTCTCGGTTGAAGCATCCTTTCACCAATCCAGCTCCACGCAATGTTTGGGCGTGTCACGTTTTCGTGCTGCTCTGATTGCTCACTTAAGCGGCCTTTGCTTTGAGGGCCAAGGGGTTTTTCCAGCCGAGGGTTGAGTGCCTTCTGCGCGGGTTGTAGAAACCGTTGATGTATTTGAAGATTACGATCTCGGCGTCCCTGCGCGTTTTCCAGGATCGCTGCCATAGCAGCTCAGCTTTGAGTGTTTTGAAGAAGGTTTCGACGGCGGCGTTGCCGTAACAGTTTTCGGTCCCACTCATGGACACCCTGAAGCCATTGTGGCGCAAAATCTTCTGATAATTGTGAGAACGGTATTGGCTGCCCCGGTCGGTGTGATGGAGACAGCCGTTTGGCGTCGCCTTAGTGCGATGGCTATTATTCAAGGCGTCACGTTTCATGCGGTCCAAGACAGCCCAACCGATCACTCGCCTTGAATGCAGGTCGAGGATCACGGAAAGATAGAGCCAGCCCTCCTGCGTCCACACATAGCTGATGTCGCCCGCCCATTCTTGGTTGGGTCGCCCTGCGTAAAAGTCCCGGTTTAACAGGTTCGGAGCGATGTTGAGGCTGTGATTGCTGTCCGTCGTCGCCTTGAACTTCTTGTTCCGCTTCACCTCAATACCATTCTCGCTCATCAAACTGCCGACACGGCGATGTCCGACTTGCAGACCCCACTCTTTCAATTCCTCGGTCATACGTGGCCGGCCATAACCGCCAAGAGATAGGGCGAACTGTTCGCGGATGTACGCCAAGACAACCAGATCCTTGCGTTGGCTTTGGCTCAGGGGACGGCTGCGGTATGCACGATGCCCTCTCGGGCTGACATCCAAAATCTGGCACAGCCGCTCGATAGGCAACATCTTTGCGTTCTTTGTGATGAATGCGAACCTTATTGGCTTCGCTCCACAAAGAATTGGGTGGCCTCTTCAACACCTCCCTCTCCTCCCGGAGCATGTGGTTCTATTTCCGCAGCTCGGCGACCTCGCGCTCGAGATCAGACTGGGCGGTTGGCTTCTCAGGATTGCGCCGATCCTATTGTATCCAACGGCTTAGCGTCGAGAAGCCGACGCCAAAATCTGCTGCCACCTGCTAACGCGGCAGGCCGCTGGTCAACGCTACCAGCACTGCCTCTGAGCGAAATTCCGGGGTCGGCATTTGTGCCATGATGTCTCTCCTTTGTGGCAAAATACAAAGTCAAAGGAGCGAAACAATTCAGCGACATGTACAATTTCGCACGCTGAACATCTTGATGAGTTCAGCCGGGAGTGCCTCGCAATTAGAGTGGAGCGCAAGCTGAGCTGGATCAACGTTATTGGTGCCGTGGCGGATCCGTTCATACTTAGGTGGTCACTTCGTTTCATTCGTTTAGACAAGGGGTGGAAAGCGTTGTCCAAGTCGCCTGAGATTGGATTATCGACACCAGCGCCTGAAACCATCATCCCGATGGAGCAAAAACCAATAAGGCATTAACACTCAATTTTAACAAGTTATACGAGGCTGCTCATCGTTCCTCAGGAAGTCGTGTAACCTCGCCGAAACTCTCCAGGGAGCGAAGCATTCGACTTTATCATTGACGTAACTCACGATCTCGGGCAGTCAATCGAGAGATGGTTCCCGATGGTGCGTCCAAGGGATGAAAAGGGAATACGGTGAGGTTTACCGATAGGTGCCAATTCCGTAACTGCCCCCGCAACTGTAAGCGGCGAGCTAGGCCAAACAGCCACTGATCCAATGGGTCGGGAAGGTTGGCTGAGCTAGGACCCGCAAGTCAGGAGACCTGCCATCAAATGTTCAACCAACCCAGGGCGGGGTGTCCTGGAAGGAGGCTTTATGGCACGTCAGATGCGTGTTTACATCGTTGGCAGCTTCCGCATGCGTCTGGAATCAGGTGAAGTGGAGGGTGCGAATGGTTGCTGATCACTTCGTTCTTATATGCGCGAGCTGCCGGGACCCCAATTTCACGGATCACGTGATTAACACGCTGTCGGACAGGCTACCGGATGGCTTTGCAATTCGCACTGTCGATTGTATGGCTGGGTGTGACCGACCTGCGACAATCGGATTTCAGGCACTTGGCAAGGCTCAATACCTGTTTGGCGACATAGCAACAGGCAACGATCTGGACGCGGTTGTAGAGTTTGCAGAACAGTACCAGCTATGCGCGGATGGATGGACAAATGCCACGGAACGTCCGAGGGCATTGTTTAAAAAGACCCTTTCGCGCATGCCGAGGATTGCGCCATGACAGAGCAAAGCTTTCTGGTTGCCGAGAACCTCGAATATTATGCACTCAACGGGGATATCTTGCTGCAGGGTGTTTCCTTCGAATTGTTCGAAGGATCGATCCTGGCCATCGCCGGACCGAATGGCGCAGGTAAGACGACCCTTCTGAATTTGCTTTGCGGTGCCGAACCGCTGGCCCTTGGCGATGTTCGCATCAAGGGGCGGAGTCTGAAACAGCTTTCGGCCAAAGAGCGTGCGCGCATGATCGCGGTGGTGGGCCAGCAGGAATTGCCTGACGGGCGTTTGGGATTGCGGGACTACGTTGCGTTAGGGCAAATACCCATTCGTGCTGATCGCTCAGCCGAAGCACATGCCAAAGAATTGGATCGGATTCTTGACCTGACCGGTCTTGCCAGCTTGTCGGGTAAGCGAATGGCTCAACTATCGGGTGGAGAGCGTCAACGGGCGCACATCGCGCGCGCTCTGGCGCAGAATCCATCCTTGCTGTTTCTTGACGAACCGACCAACCATCTAGACCCCGATGCCAAAGGGCGGATGCTGTCCTTGGTCGCTGAACTTGGGATCACCGTGGTAATGATTGTGCATGATTTGGTCATGATCCCCGAATTTGCCACCCATGTGGCGCTGATGAAATCGACCCGCATGATTGGATTCGGTTCGGTGGAAGAGGTGCTAACGCCCGAACGGGTGCGCGAAACCTTTGGCGTCGATTTCCTCTGCTTTCATCACGAAGGCCGCATTATCCCGGCCCTTGATATCCGAAAAACAACTGTATCCACATAAACTCAGGAGAAGTCTCATGAAACAAATCTGGTCTGTGGCATTGGCCACTGCCATGGCAAGCGGCGCTGCTGCGCACGAGGTCACTGTTGACAATTGCGGCGAGCCTCTGGTCTTCGAAACCCAGCCCGAGCGACTGGTCGTCCATGACATGAACATGACCGACATGGCTTTTGCTTTGGGACTGCAGGACAAGATCGTCGGCCTGACCGGCATCACCGGATGGTACAAGACCAGCCCCGATTTCGATGCGCTGCGCGGCGACATCCCCGAGCTTGCACCGAAATACCCGACTGTCGAAAACCTTGTGGCGGCTGAACCTGACTTGTTCTTTGCGGGCTGGTACTATGGCATGAAGCCCGGTGGCGATGTGACGCCTGATACGCTGGCGCCGTTCGGAATCAAGACCATGATCCTGACCGAAAGCTGCGTGCATCTGGATAAAGACCGGCCACAAGCCAGCATGGACCTGCTGTTTGACGATGTTCTGCGTTTGGGAACGGTCATGCATGTCGAAGAAAAGGCCGAGGCATTGGTTGCGGACTGGAAAGAGCAGCTGGCATCGATCGAAGCCAAAACCGCTGATCTGCCCAAGCCGCGCGTTTTCTTGCTGGATGGCCCGGCGGATGCGCCGTTCACAGCTGGCAAATTCGCGATTCCCGATGCGATGATCTCAGCTGCCGGTGGCGAAAACGTCACCCATGATATGGACACAAGCTGGGGCCGCACTTCATGGGAGGCGGTTGCCGCGTCCAATCCGGAATTCTTGGTGCTGTTGGATTATCAGACCGGTAATGGTGCCGAAGATACGTTCAAATTCCTGCAGGAACATCCGGTCATGTCGCAGACCGACGCGGTCAAGAACGAGCGCTGGATCGGTTTGCGCTACGAAGAACTGACCCCGGGACCGGCAAATATCGATGCGATCTCGAAAATGGCACGCGCGATGCATCCGGGTCAGAGCTGACATGGGCCGACTGGGCCTGACGTTATTGCTGGGGGCGGTCGTTCTGGCCGCCCTTTTGCTGGTTTCCACGATTTATGGCACGACATCAATTCCACTGTCCGACACCCTAACCGCAATTCTTCGCGGCACCGGGCTGGAGGATGGTGAGATGTCGCCGCTGCATCGGATCGTCTTCGACCTACGCTTGCCCCGTGCGTTGTTTGCTGCTGTGATCGGTGCCGGGTTGGGCATTGTTGGTGTGGTTTTGCAAACGACCACCCGAAATGACCTTGCCGATCCCTTCCTGTTCGGCCTGTCTTCGGGCGCGGCGGCCGGGGCGGTTTTTGTGATTACCGTAACCGGAGATGTTTTGGGCTTCTGGACCCTTCCGCTAGCTGCCTTCTGTGGCGGGCTTGTGGCATCCGGTATCGTGCTAGCGCTGGTCCACGGGCTGCGCACCAGCGCGCCGGAAAAGCTGATCCTTGCCGGGTTGGCCGTCTCATTCCTGTTCTCAGCCATCACCAATTATCTGATTTTCGCAGGTGACAGCCGCGCCGCCCATTCAGTCATCTTCTGGATGCTGGGCGGCTTGGGCCTTGCCAGATGGGAGACCTTCCCACTGGTTTGTGTCGGCCTGTTGCTGATCCTGAGTTACTCACTTTATCGCAGCCGCTGGTTGGACGCGCTGCTGACCGGGGATCTGACCGCCGCGACACTGGGTGTGCCGGTTCAAGGGCTTCGGTTCAGCATGTTCTTCACAGCTGCTCTGGCAACTGCAGTGTTTGTCTCTGTCGCTGGGGTCATTGGTTTTGTCGGCCTGATGGTGCCGCACATTGCCCGAGGGATTGCTGGGCCCCTGCACAAGCATCTGTTGCCAACCGCTGCAATCGTCGGCGCAGCCTTGTTAACTGGTTCGGACATCCTCAGCCGACTGTTGCTCGCACCGCAGGAATTGCCTGTGGGAATTGTCACAACCTCGATCGGATCAGTGTTTGTTTTCCTGCTATTGTTCAGAACGGCAAGGAACCAGCGATAAGGCCCACGAACTACTTCTAGAAACAGATCGAAGTCATATTCAAACCTTCCCGTCAGCGGCCTCGCCAAGCCATTTGAACACAAGCTTGGCGCGGTCGGACGATGTGTTGTGTAACTTCACGTAGAAGTCCAACTGCGATGAGATTGTCTGCGGTAGAAACTTTACCAGTTTTCCGGATGCGATCAGATCAGAAGTCAATCCCTCCCACCCCAGAACCACGCCCATATCGTCCTGAGCCGCCTGAAGTGCAATCGTATAGTTGTTGACCCGGTGCGCTGAATTCAGTGGGCCTTGGTATCCCAGTTTTTGGGTCCAAGCACGCCAATCGGTCCAACCTGTATCCGGCGCATCGAGATGAATAAGAGGCACTTGGGCGATCTCTTCGATACGCTCGATGGGGTTTTGTTGCGCAAACCGCGGGCTGCATAAGGCCATGATATTGTCGTGAAACAGGGTCTTGATAACACCTGTGTCGCGACTTGAATCACCGAAGTGGATGCTCAGATCACATTTTGTGCCATCGACACCGAGATCGGTCACGACTTGTGTCACCGAAACATGCCCGTGCTTCTTCCAAAATTGCGCAAGGCGGGGCGTAAGCCAAAGCGAACTTACTGCCGTGGACGAACGTATCGTCACACTTTTGTGGTCATACTGGCGGCGCAACTGGCCAAGCGCTTCGCTGATACCTTCAAGGCCACGCTGAAGGGCGACCAGCAGATAGGCCCCGCTTTCAGTCAATTCCACACCGCGATGATGACGCAGGAACAATGCGCATTGCAGATCGTTCTCCAGCGCTTTGACCTGATGGCTGATCGCGGCAGGAGTGACATTAAGCTCTTCAGCAGCCGTTTTGAAACTCACATGCCGCGCAGCAGTTTCAAAGCTGATCAGAGAACTGAGAGGCGGAAGATCATATGGGCGGTTGGGCAAAATGTTTTGACCTGTGACAAGTTGATGGCCCGATAATTCACAAGCGATCAGCGGTAATTTGGCTTAGTTCATCTTATGCATCATGAATCTTTTTGCAATTGATCAACAGTGGTCCACAATGAAAATTCACTCCAACCGTTCGGGGTGTGAATCAGATGTGAACCAAAGGCCGTCATACGCCTTGAGTACCATCTAGTTCAGTCGTGACGCGGTACGATCCCGGGATGGCCGTGGCACTAATTGAAGGAGTAACAGCATGCAATCACATGCAAAGGTCGTGGTTGTCGGAGGTGGATGCGTCGGTGCGTCAATTCTGTACGGGCTAACCGAACACGGATGTACTGATGCCGTTATGCTGGAGCGCACGACGCTGACATCGGGTTCCACCTGGCATGCGGCCGGGTTGCTGGTCACCTTTGTGCGCTCGCACAATGTATCGAAGATGACGATGGAGACCATCCGCATCTACACCGAGGTCGAGGAAAAAATGGGCAGTTCGGTCGGGCTGCGCAAGGTTGGCCAGCTGCGGGTGGCCAATACTGAAAAACGCTGGGATGAATTTCAGTCTTATATCTCGATTGCCGAGGCGGCCGGGGTGCCGTGCAAGCTGCTGACCCCTGAAGAGATTGCAGAGGTTCATCCGCTCCTGAACCAGAGCCCGGATATCCGGGGTGGCATTCTTCACACCGAAGACGGTTATGTGAACCCCGCCGACATCACCATGGCTCTGGCCAAGCTCGCGCGGGATGCCGGTGCCACGGTCTACCAGAACACCGAAGCGCAGGCTTATGAAAAGCTGGACAATGGCCACTGGAAAGTCACAACCAATCAGGGTGAAATCACGTGTGAGCATCTGATCTTTGCCACGGGCAACTATGCCCGCGAAAACGCGCGTCGTGTGGGCCTGGATTTGCCCTGTATTCCCATCGTTCACCAATACTGGACGACCGAGACGGTACCGCTGTTGAAAGAGCGCCGGGCGCAGGGCCTGCCCGAGTTCCCAATCCTGCGGGACGAAGATTACGGCGCCTATCTGCGCGAAGATGTGGGTGGCATCCAGTTTGGTCCGTATGAATTCACCAAAGACCTGAAGTTGTTTGCTGAAGATCGTGTTCCGCCCGAGTTTGGCGCCGATCTGTTGCCCGAGGACTTTGATGCCGTCGAAACCCAATGGGAGCGTGCCATCGAACGGGTGCCAGCTTTGGGTGAGGTTGGCATCAAAGCCAACACCCGTGGCCCGTTCCAGATGACACCTGATGAGTTGCCTCTGGCCGGTCCCGCACCGGGGCACGACAACCTGTGGCTGGCCGAGGGCATGCCCGGTGGCATTCTGTGGGGCGGCACCGTCGGCAACCGTCTGGCCAAATGGATCGTCGACGGCGATCCGGGCATGGATATGTCGGAACTCGACCCACGCCGGTTCTCGGATTATGCGTCTAAACGCTGGACGATGGACAAGGTGCGCGAGACCTGGGGCACCCATATGAACGCGCATGTGCCGGGTGAGGACTTCCCAGATGCACGTCCGATGAAGACCGTCGGATCCTATGATCTGCTGACCGCACAAGGAGCAGTCTGGACCAGCTTCAATGGCTACGAATTCCCGCGCTGGTTCGCCAAATCACCCGAAGAAGCGATCCCCGAGCATAGCTTCCGCCGCACCAATCATATGGAGCGGGTGCAGGAAGAGGTGAAGGCCACCCGAGAAGAGGCTGGGTTCATCGAAATGTCTCCGATGACCAAGTTCACCGTGCGTGGTCCTGGCGCGGCTGCTTGGTTGGACGGCCTGATGGCGAACAAATTGCCCAAGATCGGCCGTATGACCCTGTCGCTGATGCTGAACGAAAAGGGCGGCATGGATGCGGAATACACCATCGTGCGCTACGCCGACGATGATTTCTATTTGATCTCGACCCCGAACTGGCGCGCCTATAACTGGGATCAGTTGCAGCGCGTGCTGCCGAAGGATGGCTCGGTTGTTCTCGAAGATATCTCGGAGCAATTGGGCGTGATCGCTTTGGCCGGGCCAAAAGCGCGCGAGATTCTGCAACCGCTCACCGATAATGACCTGTCGAACGAAGCTTTCCCGTGGCTGTCGGCGCAGATGGGTGAGGTTGGCTATGCTAAAGGCGTTCACCTGTTGCGCGTGTCTTATACGGGCGAGTTGGGATGGGAACTTCACCATCCGGTCGGTTACAACCGACACCTTGTCGATTTGCTGCTGAAAGCGGGCGTCAAACCGTTTGGCCTTGAGGCGTTGGAGTCGATGCGCCTTGAAAAATCCTATCGCGCCATCAACCGCGAGATCTGCAAAGATTTGACCCCTTACGAGGCTGATCTGGGCCGTTTCGTTGCGCTGACCGAAAAGACAGGCGGGCAGGTTGCCGAGCGCGAGTTCATCGGGAAAGCCGCGCTTGTGAAACAGAAGGAAGAAGGCACTTACAGCCAGTTGGTTACCCTGAAACTGCCGTTCTGCGACACCTCGGTGATGTTTGACGAAGGCGTCTATGCCAACGGCAAACTGATTGGTCGCGTCACTTCGGGCGGATTCTCATATTACTGCAACCACGACATTGCGATGGCGCTGGTGCCGCAAGACATGACAGCGCCCGGTACGAAGATGCAGGTGCTGGTCCACAATGAAATGCGCGACGCTGAGGTGATCGATACCTGCGCCGTTGATCCAACCAGCGCCCGTGCGCGAGCCTGATCCGGAGGATATGAGATGGCACAAGTAAGAGCACGCTCAGGCCGAGGTGGTGGACGCGCAGCGCGGGTTCAGGCCCGCACCAATCCGCCCCCGGTCTATCTGTCGACGCTGAATCGCAAGGTCGGCCCGATTGATCTGCTTTGCCCAGAAGGGGTTGAGAAAATCCACAATGCGGCAATGACGATACTTGAGACCACGGGTATCGAATTCCGCGATACGGTTGCGCTGGCGGATTGGAAGAAATACGGCGCGGACGTGCAGGGTGAACGGGTCCGCATTGGCCGCGAGATGCTGATGGACTTGATATCGGCGGTTCCCGCGGAATGGAGCTATGCCGCGCGCAATCCTGATCGCTCATTGCGCGTTGGCAATCAGTATTCGGTGTTCGCGAATGCCTATGGCGCGCCGTTTGTCTATGGATTGGACGGCGTGCGCCGACCTTCGATGCTTGAAGATGCTCAAAACTTCTTCAAGCTCAGCCAGATGAGCCAATCGATGATGGTGCCCGGCATTTTGCCGGTCGAGCCGCAAGATGTTCCGGTTCCACAACGGCATCTGGAGCTGGTTCACGCCGCGCTGACATTGACGGATAAGCCGATCAAGGGCTCGGTCCTGTCCGAGCAGGCGGCACGCGACTCGGTTGAGATGGCGCGTATTGTGTTTGGCGCGGATTTCGTGGATGAAAACGTCGTGATGGCCGCCCTGCTGAACTGCAATACGCCTCTGGTCTGGGATGAGACCATGCTGCAGAGCCTGCGCGTCTACGCGGCGGCAAATCAGCCGTGTCTGCTGTCGCCCTTCGTTCTGGCCGGGGCCAGCACTCCTGCCAGCCCACAAGGGGGCGTCGCGTTGCTGATCGCGGAATCGTTGGCTGGCATGGCTTACAGCCAAATCATCCGGCGTGGTGCCCCGATGGTTTTGGGCGTGGCAATCATGGGTGTGTCGATGAAGACAGGTGCACCGATGATGGGGTCCCCAGAGCCCGGATTGATGAACCTGCTGGTGGGTCAGATGGCGCGGTTCTATGGCGTGCCATGGCGGACCTGTACGATGTGGACGGGATCGAAAACGCCCGACATGCAGGCCGCTTTTGATACAGCCAATTCCATGTGGCCCGTGTTGCTTGGCGGGGCCAACTACATCGTCCATTCGGCGGGTTTCCTTGAGGGCGCGCTTGGGGTCAGCTACTCGAAATGGGTGCAGGACGCGATGCAGCTAGAGAATTTTCATAAGTTCTTTAGTGGCCTACAAGATGAAAATCTGAATGCTCTGTTGGGTGACATCGATCAGATCGGCCCCGGAGGTCATTTCCTTGGCACGGATCACACGCGTAAAAACCCCATGCACATGAACCACTTGCAAAACAATGACAGTTTTGAACAGTGGGAAGCGGAAGGTTCGAAAACCGCAGAAACCGTTGGCACGGAAGAGGCGATACGCATGCTAAACACCTATGTTCAGCCGCCCATGCCGGATGATAAACGGGGCGCGCTGGACGAATTCGTTGCCAAGAAACGGGTGGAATACAGCGCCTGAACAGATCGGCAAGCGGGCGCTCAAGTGCCCGTTTTACAACTCAAGGACAGGATCAATCTCGTGACCGACAACTCCACGACTACTCTCTCACTTGACGAAGTCAGCGAATTGGCCAAATCCGTCCTTTTAACTGCGGGAATGGATGACCATGGCAGCACCATACTGGCCGAGATTGTGCGCATGTCCGAGCGTGATGGGCCACGCAGCCATGGGCTGCGGATGTTGCCTGTCTATGCGCAAAGTTTTTCCTCTGGCTATGCCAATTCTGTATCCAATCCCAGCGTCGAACGGATCGCGCCCGGTGTTCTACGAGGGGATGGTGATAATGGCTATTATCAGATCGCTGCTGCCAAAGCGCGCGACGAGTTGATTGCTATGGCCCACGAGAATGGGATTGCCGCGTTCACCTGCTCAAATTGTCATCATCTGGGGGCACTACGGTTCGATACCGGCCCCTTGGCCGAAGCAGGGCTGGTCGCGTTGGGCGTTGTAAACTCGCTTTCCATGGTGGTGCCACAGGGCGGCGTTCGCCCGGTTTTCGGCACAAACCCAATGTCTTTCGCCTGCCCGCGGCCGGGCGGTGAACCGGTTGTCTGGGATCAAGCCTCAGCAATGGTTGCGCTGATGGATATTCGCATGGCTGCCGCTGAGGGGCACGATTTGCCGCGTCCTGCGGGCCTTGACCCCGAGGGTCAGCCGACCCGCGATCCAAACGCGATTTTGGAGACCCGTAGTTTACTGCCGTTCGGCGAACATAAGGGCGCTGCGATTGCTTTCCTGATCGAAGTTTTGGGGGCCGCGCTGGCCGGTGGAACATTGTCGGTCGACAACAAAAACCGTGAAGCACACGGAGCGTTGAACATCAAGGGTGGCAATACGCTAATCGCGATCGATCCGGCACGTTTTGGCAATGCTGCGTTCGGAGATTATGTCCAGCGTATCTGCGCCGAGATTGAAGGCAACGGTGACGCACGCGTTCCCGGTGATGGCCGATTGAAAAACCGCGCAGCAGCCGAAGCAGATGGCGTTCGCGTCACCGCTGACCTGATGGCGCAATTGCGCGAACTGCAGTAGGGGCTGCGCGAATGTCTCAAGTGGCCGTGATCGGTGGCGGCATCGTTGGAATATCCTGCGCCCTGTCACTGCAATCTCAGGGACATGATGTTTCGGTCGTGGAACCGGGGCCGGTAGGCGAAGGCGCTAGCTGGGCTTCCTGTGGCTGTATTGCAGTGGGCGAGATCGTGCCATTGTCGCAACCCGGTATGCTTTTGAAGGTGCCCGGATGGTTGCTGGATTCCGAAGCGCCATTGGCTCTGCGCCCAGCATCTGCCCTGAAGCTGCTGCCATGGTTTGCGCGGTTCACAGCGAATGCGCGGCGTTCCAAGATGCGGGCGATCACCGCTGATCTGGCGCGACTCACATTTGCGGCCACTGACGATTTCAAATCACAGATTGCAGATATTGGTCACCCGGATCTTTTGGTCGAGCGGCCGGTGGTTAAGCTCTTTGATGACGATAATGACTTTGAAACCATGCGAGCAGCTTTTGATCTGGCACGTGAGTTTGGGTGCACGATTGATCAAGTGTCTGGCCATGACGCGCATGATATTGAACCTGCAATTGCACCTGATTTCAAACATGCCGCTTTGCTGCGGGACTGGAGCTTTGTGACGGACCCAAAGCACTTGGTTGAAACTCTGACGCAGAGTTTTGTCAGCCGGGGTGGGACGATCGTCACCGGTGCAGCGATCGATTTTGTGCGAGATGGCCGTACTGTCCAAAGCCTGCGCCTCAGTGACGGGCAGGCGCTCAGCGCGGATGAATTTGTCATAGCGGCGGGTTCTTATTCGCGAATGCTGGGGAGCAAGCTAGATATTCCCCTGCATATGGAGGGGGTTATCGGATATTCCACTGCACTACAGGACAGTGGTGTCGATCTGCGTCATACGGTGTTTTATGCAAAGGGCGGGTTTGGCATAACGCCCTATCAGGATGCGCTGGCGGTGGCCGGGACTGCAGAATTTGCGGACCTGAATTCAAAGCCCAACTGGAATCGCGCGGACGTTCTGGTCAAACGTGCGCACCGCGTTCTACCCGGGTTGAAGACTGAAAAAGCCGAGCGCCGCATGGGTCGACGCCCCTTTACGCCCGACACGCGCCCGATCATTGGCCGCAGCAGTCGTCTGGCCAATGTCACTTTCGCGACGGGGCATGGTCAGCTTGGTTTGACCTTGGGTGCAACAACGGCACGGCTGGTTGCGGATGTGATTGCAGGCAGAACGCTGGATATCGATATTCAAGCCTTTAGCCCGGATCGGTTCTCGGCCAGAGCCAGAGCCCTCCCAACTCTTTTCGGGAAACATAGGATGCCACCAACAGCCCGATCATCCAGCCGGTGATTACGGCACAAGCGGTTCCAAACCACACGCCGATTTCGTTGAATCCGAGCAATCCAATGAAGACCCAGACAAAGAAAGCAACTCCAAATCCCTGACGATAAAGGCTGATCCAAACTGTCCAAATTGGGCGTTTCAACGCTTGCAGCAGTGAATTGATGGAAAACAGCATCATATAAAACGGGAGGATTAGGCTGTCGACGCGCAAATAGCTTAACCCTACGCGGATCACTTCGGGGTCATTGGTAAAGAAGCCAAGCAGCGCTCGACCAAATATCCACAAAATCGGGATCGCTATCGCGGTCATGATGAAACCGACCTTCCAGCAATAAAACAAAGCTTCGCGCACCCTGTCATAATCACGGGCTCCGAAATTCTGGGATGCAATGGGTAGAAGGGCACCGGTGACGCCCAGCACAGGCAGCAACAGAATTTGTTCAAGCCGAATTGCAACCCCGAAGCCCGCGATTGCGTGTTCGCCAAAGATCTTCAATGCGAACTGCATGACGAAACCGGACAGAAGCATCACGATGAATGATGTAGCCGTAGGAAGAACCTGGACTGAGATTTCCTTGAACGTTTTCAGACGCGGGATGAAGTTTCTTGCCCGCATACGCCTCATCCTGCGGCGTCTGAGTACCTGACGTATCATGAAAGCCATCACGCCGGTCTGGCTGATGACGGTCGACACCGCGAGCCCGTCGAACCCAATTCCGGGAATCAGGCCGGGGATGCCATAGATCAACAGGGGGTTCAGACCGATATTGGCGAAGAATGCAACGATAAGCGCGCGTTGCATCGAAACCGCATCCCCGTGCGCCTGCAGTATACCATTGCAGCCAAAGGCTAAAAGGAACCCGGGCAAGGCGAGCAACAGCCAATGAAAATAACGTAAGCCCGCATCGCGGTAAGGCCCCGGTTCCGATACCAGATTAATGAGCGCGGGCCCGTACCAGAGACCCGCAATAGCTAGAACTAGTGCCGCAATCAGCCCATAGATTATCCCTTGCGCTGCAAACCTTCGCGCCGCGCGATTATCCCCGGCGCCCAATGCATTGCCGACGAGGGCGCCCATTGCTGAGCCTAGACCGACCCCAACCGAGATCGCGATAAAGAAGGCTTGAAATCCCAATGCCAATCCGGCCTGAGCACTGGTTGAGAGCAGCCCGGCGAAGAACATATCAACGACGTTGTAGAGCGTGTTGAACAGCATCCCGATTGCTGCCGGGATCGCCAAGGTTCGAAAATGGGTCGAGATCGGACCGCGTGTCAGATCAATATCGGTGGGGTCGGCCATTTTGCTTAGCTACTAAGGGCGCTCGGCTTGAACGGTTAAAAAGACGAATTCGGGGGTTAGTACCTCTTCGAAGCCGTGATTCAGTTCCGCATCAACACTGATGCTGTCGCCGGCGGATAGTGTGAAACGAGCCTCGCCATAGCGATAAATGGCCTGCCCTTCAAGTACTTGCACGAAAACAACACCGTGCCCAACATAGGTGGGCGGCCGCCCTTCGTCCCGCAACAATGTCACGCGGCGGGCCTGAAATCGCAGGTCTTTGCGGGAGTGCAATGCAAGGTTGACGTATTCATGCGAATGACCGCCCGCCAAACGGGTGGACTTCAACCCTTGCCCGTGGCGCACCAGCGTATAGTCGGTGTGATCCGTTCGCGCTTCGCGAAACAACGAGACGATCGGCACTTCAAGCGCCTCAGCCAGAGCGGCAAGTGTATCAATCGAAGGCGAAACCAACCCATTCTCGATGCGGCTGACCATGGCTGCTGAAATACCCGACTGCTCGGCTAGCCGACGGGCGGATTGCTTTCGGCTTTGGCGCAATTCTCTCAGCGAGGCGCCGATGGCGCGGTCAATCTGTCTTCCCGGTGTGTCATCCTGCATGATACATTCCGTTAATCTTCGGCGTAATAGCCTACGACGTCTCCTTCCGTTGTGACACCCAAACCATTCAACAATCGGTTGGCATAGTTGAAATACCCCACGATCTGATTGATCTCGAGTATCTCACCATCCTCCCAGCCAGACTCTTTTAAAGCCGCAACATCAGATTCTGTCATCGTGCCGGGCGAGCGGGTCAGCTTGTCTGCATAGATCAATGCAGACAATTGAGCCCCTTCAAACGCGTCCTGAGGTCGATGCGCTTTCAGCGCTGTCTCAATCGCATCGGCGCGTGGTTCGTCTCCGATCAAATGGCGGGCATTGGCCCAATGATTGGCATAGGAATAAGGGCAGTTATTTAGCGTCGAAACATAAGAGCTGATGACTTCCTGAAACCACATGGGTACTGAATTTGCGTCATCATGAAGGCAGGCCCGATACAAAATAACGTGCCCTTTCATGGTGTTAGGGCGCAGCGAATGAACGCGCATCACATTATCTACGGTTCCATGCGGAGTACGCGCCAGATCCAGAGTAGCACTCAGGTGCTCGTCAGCATCTTCGTCAGAAATCATCCGAATCCAGGCGGACATTCTGGTCACCTCCCACAATGGTTTGTTCAAATTTTCAGCAGCCTGAAGCGGCCCGTTGAGTTTTTTATTGACGAATATTGCACATTAAGCAACCATATTGAACAAGGCGCAACAGATTTGAGGAGTCTGAAGCTTTGCCAGTTCACTCCACTCTGCTTTATTCTCAGCCGACCGGGGTAGGCCCAATCGCGCGTGGCGCTGAAACGCAGCCTATAGCGCGAGTGCATTGTGTCCGCACGCTTGCACAGAATTTGCGTCTAACCCGAAAATCGACAGGTTTGGCATGACGCAGCCCGCCCCCATGATCGAAGTGACCAATCTGGATAAGTACTACGGTACGTTCCATGCGCTCAAAAACATCGATCTGACCGTTCATCAGGGTGAAAAAGTTGTGATCTGCGGCCCGTCGGGGTCGGGAAAATCCACTCTGATCCGCTGTTTCAACGGCTTGGAATGGCACAATTCCGGACGTCTCGTGATTGATGGGATCGAAGTCTACAAAGATGCGAAAGAAATCCGTGAACTTCGGCAAGAAGTCGGGATGGTCTTTCAGCAGTTCAACTTGTTTCCGCATTTGACCGTGCTTGAAAACCTGATGATCGGGCCAATGAAGGTGCGCAAGATTTCCAAGACTCAGGCTGAGGAAACAGCGCGCAACTACCTTGATCGCGTTCACATACCCGAGCAGGCCGATAAATATCCGGCGCAACTGTCTGGCGGGCAGCAACAGCGCGTCGCCATTGCGCGGTCCTTGTGCATGGAAACCCGGATCATGCTGTTTGACGAGCCGACCTCAGCGCTTGATCCCGAGATGATTAATGAGGTGCTGGATGTGATGGTTGAGCTGGCCGATACCGGCATGACCATGGTTGTTGTCACCCATGAGATGGGGTTTGCCCGCAAGGTCGCTGACACCATGGTTTTCATGGAGGCAGGGCAGATCGTTGAAATCTCGCCGCCTGAACAGTTCTTTACCAACCCGTCCAGCGAACGCTGCCGCTTGTTCCTGAACCAGATATTGGAGCATTGACGTGACCGATCTGGGCATAACACGGGGAAAGGGACAGCCTCTGCCGAAACCGCCATTCTACAAGCGGTTCTTCGGCTCGGTGTTTGTTTCAGTCGTGATCTATGTCGTCGTCGTCGGGCTGATTGCTTATGGATCATATGTTGGCGCTCAGGGGATGGGATATAACTGGCAATGGTACCGGGTGCCGCAGTTCCTGTACCGCGATACCGAGATCGGATTCGAGTGGGGCGAGATTCCCATCGGGTTGGTTGCCACGATCAAACTGTCCGTCATCTCGTTCTTGCTGGCCACGGCTATCGGGCTGCTCGTGGCTTTGCTGCGCATGTCTGGATTGGTGATCGGGTCGGCCGTCGCCGTTGCGTTTCTTGAGTTGATCCGCAACATACCCCTGCTGGTTTTGCTGTATCTCTTCTACTATGTGCTTGGGCCAATCTTTGGATTTGATCGATATACCGCCAGTATCCTGACTTTGGCGGTGTTTCACTCGGCCCTAATATCCGAAATCCTGAGGGCCGGGATCAATGCGATCCCAACAGGCCAATGGGAGGCCGCCAAATCCATCGGGATGTCCCCCTATCAGACTTACCGGTACATCATCCTTCCGCAATCCATACGATTTATGTTGCCACCGATGACAGGTGAGGTCGTTCACCTGATCAAATCGTCTGCCATCGTCAGCGTGATCGCCGTGGCCGAGCTGACCACCTTTGGGCGCAACATCATATCCGATACTTACATGAGTTTTGAAATCTGGTTCACCATCGCACTGGTTTATCTGGTGGTGACCCTGATCCTGTCGATCGGCGTGAGCTATCTGGAGAAAAAATATGCCGTCGACCAATAACCACAAGATTTTAACCGGACAACAAGGAGAACCAAGATGAAGCTTTCTCGCAGAATGCTCGGGGCTGCCCTGGGCGCGGTCGTGGCAACAGGTATGGCGACCTCAAGCTGGGCGCAAAGCGCAACCCAGGAACTGTCCAGCGAAAGTGTAATTGAAACGATCAAGCAGGATGGGGTGATCCGGATTGGCCTGTCGCTGTTCGTGCCGTGGTCGATGCGTGACAAAAACGGCGATCTGATCGGGTTTGAACTGGATGTCGGGCGCAAACTGGCTGAAGACATGGGGGTTGAGGTTGAGTTTGTACCAACCGCGTGGGATGGCATCATCCCGGCGCTTGTATCGGGCAATTTCGATGTGATCATCTCGGGTATGTCGGTGACCGCGCAGCGGAACCTGACGATCAACTTTACCGATCCTTATGCGTTTTCGGGCTTAGCTATTTTGGCGAACAAAGAACTGACAGCAGGTATGTCGCGTGAAGATCTGAACTCGCCTGATGTTACTTTTACGGCGCGTAGGGGTGCGACACCCGCAACCGTGATCGCCAAGGCATTCCCGGAAGCTAACCTGCTGCTGTTTGATGAGGACGGAGCATCGACCCAGGAAGTACTGAATGGCAACGCCCATGCCACCATGGCATCGCAACCAACCCCAAACCGCGAGGCAGGGCGCAATCCTGAAACGCTGGTTGTGCTGGAAGGAGAACTGTTCGACCCGCGTGGTGAAGCATTTGGGATGCGCAAAGGTGATCCTGATGCGATGAACTTCTTCAACAACTGGATTGCCCAGCAATGGCGGTCTGGCTGGCTGGAAGAGCGTCACAACTATTGGTTCGCCACGGAAGAGTGGGCCGATCAGGTTGCCCAATAACAAATCTCGCTGGGGGCGGCCCACCCGCCCCCGGTCCAGATGCGGAGCGCCTTGGTGCAAGATTTTCTCAAAAAACTCAGATGGCCTGATTATCTGATCGCTGCAGTTCTGATTGCCTTTTTCGGGTATATCTGGCTGTCGATCGAAGGCACGCTGAACTATAAATGGCGTTGGGAACTGATCCCCAGCTACATTGTTGGCTGGCATTCCGGGCGCGAAGAATATTTTGCCAATCTGCTTCTGCAAGGCCTGGCGGCCACCGTTCGTATCAGCATCTATTCCGGTATTCTCGCCCTCATTCTAGGCACAATTCTGGGAGTTGCGCGCTGTTCGGCCAATCTGACGATACGCATGCTAGCGCGCACCTACCTTGAGTTTCTGCGCAATGTGCCCCCGGTTGTCGTCGTCTTCATATTCTTCTTCTTCCTGTCACAGCAACTGATCGACGCGCTGAACCTGGAACGCTGGGCACGCGGCATTGCACGGCAGGAAGGCAACCAGATCTGGACCTTCTTCTTCGGTGAGATGCGGCGCTTTCCATCGCTTGTTTCCGGTGTCATCGTTCTGGCGCTGTTTGAGAGCGCGTTTGTCGGTGAAATTGTCCGTGCAGGTATCCAGTCGATCCCGAAAGGTCAGCGCGAAGCTGCACGCTCGATCGGTATGAGCCGCATACAGGAATTGCGCTATGTCGTTCTCCCGCAGGCGATGAAAAAGGTTGTGCCACCGTTAGCGAACCAGTTCATCTCATTGATCAAGGACAGCTCAATCTTGTCGCTGATCTCGGTTCAGGAACTGACCTACAAGACCGTCGAACTGGTCGCGTCGTCTCGAATGATCTTCGAGGCATGGATCACAACGGCGGCATTCTACTTCGTTGTCTGTTTCGGTCTCAGCCGTATTTTCGCGCGGCTCGAAAAACGATCTGATAAGCGCTAGGTTCAGGTCACATACGGACCTGAACCATCCCGTCTATTATGCGCGTTTCGAATACGCGCATGGCTCGGGTCGCAGGTGCAGAAACAGGCTTGCCATCCCGAACGTCGAACGCGCCCTGATGCAAGGGGCATTCGATGACATGGCCGTCGAAATAACCATCGCAGAGATCTGCGCCACCGTGATTGCACAATGCCAGTGAGGCGTAAACACCGCTGGGTGTGTCATAGACCGCAATCATTCGTGGCCCAACCTCAACCCGCGTGACCCAGTTTTTTTCCAGTTTAGATGCCTCGATCAGATCGCGCCATGGTTTGTCTGCCTTCATCGCTCAGGCCTTCGCTTTGCGCTGCATGATCTGGCGCAGAATGTCGCGATGCGCGGCAAGATATCCGCCCCTTTCGACAAAGATATGATCCTTCAGCTTCTCATGCAGCCGGGGCAGGGCGTGGAATGGGACCGAGGCGACATAGTGATGTTCAGCATGATAGTTCATGTTCCAGCACAGAAAGGACATCGGCTTTGAGACCAGATTGGTGCGTGTATTCTCTGACATCTGAGCCACGGTTGGCCGCCCAACATGTTCGGTCATGCGCACAAATCGCATCACAGGCTCGCCCAGAAACAATGGTATGATCCAGTACCAGATCAGGCCCCACCACCCGGTGATCGCCATAGCAACAAAGACAACCGCGTAGATGGCGAGCATACGACGCGCGTCCCAATAGACTGATTGGTGTTCTTCTTTTGGAATAAAGCGCAGCTCGGCCTCACTGAGTTTGCCAAATGCATGGCGAAACAGCTCGGTAAACTTGGCGCGCCAATAGGGCAAGGCGGACAGATACAGAAGATACTCGCCAAGCGTTTTGGGCAGCGGGATTAGTTCGGGGTCTTCGCCAGTCAGTTGGGTATAGGTGTGGTGATCGCAATGCTCATACCGAAAGAACCGATGCGGCAGGATAATGATCAGCCCGCATATCTGGCCAACCAGATCGTTCAGCCAACGGGTGCGAAACACAGTATAGTGCACACATTCATGTTGCAGTGAGAAATGGTGCACCAGAACGGTGCCTTGCAGGAACATCGCGGGCCAGATCAGCCAGCTGTTCCAGGCTAGAGTGATCAGCGTTGTCGTGCAGGCCAGAACCAGAACCCAAAGCGCCAAATGGCGCAATCCGGGGCCGTTCGAGCGTCGCATGAATCCTTTAAGCTCTTCGCGTGTCAGTTTTCCTTCGGCCAGAGCCTGAGTCAGCGGCGTGACGATTGCTTTTGACATGTGATTTCCATGATTTTGCCGGAGCGGGGGTCGTGCCCTCTACGCATATTCCGGCACCGGAGACGGGAGTGCTCCGCACCATAGGACCAACTCGGACAGGCCCTATTAACATCGAGTATTTCGCTGGTACGTGATTCGATCAAGTTGCGATTGCTTAGCCCACATTGCGCAGCCCGATATCCGGGTCGGGATTGGCAAATAACGCAGCCGCGCAAGGGTGACGATCAAGGACAGATTGCCCGCCGGGCAACCGTTCCGCATGGAATACACCTCGGTCCCAATAGGTTACCCCATCAATCACGATGGATGCATCAATAACGTTCCAGCTGATTTCACCGGGCGCGTAGGCACCACAGGTGTGGAAATGCAGGATACGCGGATTGCCAAAGGCTGACCCGCCCCAGCGTTCATAGTTGTCGCGCATATCCCAGGGGTAGCCGCATCCGGGATGAATGCCCGCGTGCCAGGAATGTATAAAGTTGCGGTCAATTCCCAGCTGATTGGCGACGCGATCATAGTGCGCTTCGGCCCGCGCAGCATCTACCGGGTCGCCATCAAATCGTAGCAACCGTCCGTTCTCCATCATCGCAAATACCGGCCGGTCGAATTCGATCGTATAGTCATCATAGTATTTCGATCCCGTGCCTGTCAGAAAGCTGATGGCTATACGACCGGAAAAACTGTGTGCAGGAACCGGGGTGAAAACAGACATCGGAAACCGCAGTATCGAGGTGTCGCCGGTGTGATGCAGGTTCATCACCGGGCGACCGCGAACATCCGTACCTAAGGGGCAAGTGATCCGCACTTCTTCGGCTGAATTCAACACCGAGTTGATATCAGCCTTCAGCTCCATGAACGCGTCGTGATGTCCGTTGGAAAATCCAGACCCCAACATCTCTTTGTTTAGTGCGAAGCTGACGATTATCTTTTTTCCCTGAGGCATGTCCGAGAACCGCAACTGATCCCCAAGCCGGGCGAGAAACAGGATGATGTCCGCCGCTTCAAACCGCTCTAGTAGATCATGGGACAAATGCGGATTGTCGGGGTTGAATCCGACATCAACCGTTTCAACCCGCAACCCAAGTTTATGGGCAGCCTGTCTGACGACATCCACGCCGTCGGCATCGAAATACCCAAACTCCGGAGGTTCATAGGCTATCAGCAACCTGTCAGCCGCCGCTGCATGGGCGCAATTGACCAACAGATTGTAAGCGCCGCGCTCTGGCGTCATGTCGGGCATCGACATCTCCTGATTGCTTGATGTCCTAGATTTAAGACCTGACGCCTGCACCAATCCATTTGAAAGTGATAATGGCTATCATTAGGGTGACTAATATGATCTTGAACTTGCCATATTCCGCGCTAAGGGCATTCGAGGCGGTTGTACGCCACTCGGGTTTTTCATCCGCTGCCGAAGAGTTGGGCGTCAGCCAAAGTGCCGTCAGTCAGCACGTCAGAACGCTTGAGGAATGGTTGGGGCGAGAACTGCTGGTTCGCGGTGCAAGGCAATCGCGGCCAACCCGAGATGGCGAGCAACTGGCATTGGCTATCACCGAAGGTCTGGGTCGTATTTCGGATGTCTGTTCGCAACTGCGCGACAAAACGCGAACTGACAAGACGATCGTGATCTCTTGCCTACCAGGATTTGCGTTTAATTGGTTGTTTCCACGGCTTTTGCACTTTGATCTGGCCCATCCGGACCTGTCGATTTCGATTGCCACCGATACCGGGTTCTATCCATTTTCTGGCGTAGATTCCGATATCGGTATTCGATATGGCCTGGGTGAATACCCAGGATTTCAGGTGGACCTGTTGATGGGCGAACGGCTGTTTCCGGTTTGTGCACCTGCGCTTTTACAAACGTTAAAAGGTACAAAGGATTTGCCGGACCATACCCTTTTGGTCGATGAAAATTTACACCATGGGGCATCCAGCCCGACGTGGGAATATTGGGCGAGGCAAAGTAACCTGACTTTACCGCCAGACCTGCGCACCCGTCGCTTCGGGCAATCAAATATGGTGGTGCAGGCTGCAATTGAAGGGTTGGGTGTCGCGTTGGGGCGCGAGCCATTGGTGATAGATGCATTGTGCGATGGCCGCCTAGTGCGCCCATTCGATTATTTGACACAATCGCCGCTGTCTTATTGGCTGGTCCGTCGACCTGAAAGCAAGGATAGCCAAAAAGTCAGTGAGTTCTTGAACTGGATCAAATCCGAAGCTAATTCACAGCCCGATTTGCCGCCGTCACAGTCGTGACCGAATTAGTTATCCTTATATATGTCATTACAAATCCAACATGGCGCATCGCTCTGACCCTGCCATAATGCCCATAGCCACCTGACTTAATAGGAGAGCACAACATGTACCTCAGGAATTGTTGGTATGTCGCAGCCTGGAGCAAGGATATCGGGCGAGACCTTAAAGCTGAGACGTATCTGGGTGAGAATATCGTGCTCTATCGTCAGCAAGATGGAACGCCGGTGGCGCTTGAAGATGCTTGCCCGCATCGCAAACTGCCGCTTTCCAACGGCAATCTGATGGGTGATCTCGTTGAATGCGGGTATCATGGTTTGACATTCGATTGTTCGGGCACTTGTATTGACAGCCCGACGCAGCGCGGGATGACACCGCGCCGAGCGGTGGTAAAATCATACCCTGTTGTTGACCGCTATCGTCTGCTCTGGATCTGGATGGGCGATCCTGAACTGGCTGACCCGGATCTGATTTTTCCAATCGAGAACTTTGAGAATGCCACCTGGGGCATGACTGATGGCGGAGTGATGGACATTGATTGCCACTATCTTTGGGTTTGCGACAATTTACTTGATCCCAGTCACGTAGCCTGGGTTCATGTCTCGTCCTTTGCCGGGGCGGGGACGGATGAAGAGCCATTGAACGTCGAAAAGACTGATCGCGGTGTGATCGTCTCGCGCTGGATTGAGAATAAGCCACCTTCGCCCTACTACGCCAAGATTGTCGCGTTTCAGGGCGATTGCGACCGCTTGCAGCATTACGAGATGTGCATGCCTGCCATCGGGTTGAACAAGTCGATCTATACGCCTGTTGGCACCGGTGGTTACGACAAAGATCCTGTCGACGAGACATTCATCAACATCTCTTACAACTTCATGACGCCGATCAATGAGGATCAGACCAGATACTTCTGGTTCCAACATCGCAACTCAGACCCGGATAATGCCGAGGTTTCAAAGTTCATGAATGACGGGGCCCGAATGGCGTTTCTTGAGGATAAAGAAGTGTTGGAGAAGGTGCATCAGGGTATGAAACACGCCCGGACGCCCCATATCGATCTGGGTCTGGATGCCGGCGCCAAAATGTTCCGGCGCGTTCTTGACCGGGCGATTGAGGCTGAGGCTGCGCAGCCCGAAGGCACGTTGCTTCAGGCCTGAGTTTGGCAAGGGCCGGGTAACCGGCCCCGCACCCTAGTCGGCCTTGTAGATGACGGGGAACCGCCCCCCGGCAAAGGGCGCGCCGGGTGTCAGACTGTCATCATGCAGCCATTCGGTGACCATATCGCGTGGCTCATAGGTGGCACCTTCGACGGCAAATCGTATCGCATACCCGCGCCTGCGCCGGGTCGTCGTTCGATTGCCCATAGCCGAATGCACTGTCATTCCATCGAAAGCCAGCGCATCACCGGGCTCCATGTGTTCATGGTGGAAGATGTCATATTTCTCTCGGTCCGCCTCAAAGTCAGGCATGTCGATATAGTCCGGATTGTCCTGTTCCAGATAGTGAAGAAACCCGCCCAGCTGATCGGTCTTGAAGGGACGGTATTTTGCGCCCCAAGCGTGCGAACCGCGCACGAATTCCAGCGCTCCGTTATCCGGATCAACGGGGTCGAGCGCGATCCAAATCGTCATGATCGGGCCAGCCACGGGCCAATAGGGTTGATCCGTGTGCCAACCGGTCTGCGTGCGTGCTCCCGGTTCTTTCACAAAAATCTGGTCGTAGATTAGCGAGGTCCATGGGCTGCCAGCCACCTCGGCCACGCGCTGCCCGATGTTCGAGGTCAGACAGTAATCCTGAAAGACGCCCGGGCTTTCACGCATATTCTTATAGGCAAAGTACCGGTCGCCTTTCTTGACCTCGGTATCAACTGCATCGCGCAGCTTACCAAGCCACTCATCGGAAAGGATATTTTTCAACAATACGACGCCGTCGCGTGCATAGGTTTCCTGCACGGTCGACATTTGCATGGTCGTTGTCATAGCTCATTCATCCATCACTTTAGTCCCAAGTCTGGGCGCGTTTCATTGGGGCGCGTCGCGCCATTTTCGCATGGAGTTACAGAGCCGGAGAGCTGCGGCAATTTATGATGAAACAGGGCCATCTGGAACGTGCCGACCATTTTCCGGCAAGACTTCGATGAAACTGTTCCACTTGAAAAGCCATGAGGCATCATAACCGAACTTTGCGGATCATCCAAGTGAGATTGCGTGATGGTAAATAAATTTATTGACGATACATTACCAAAGGTAAATAGTATAACTGTCATGCAAAGATATTCGATATTCTCGCTCGCGCGAAATGCACTTTCGGGTCACAAAAACTGGCCTCGGGCTTGGCGTAGCCCTCCACTCAAAGATCAGTACGAGGTTGTGGTGATCGGGGCAGGGGGTCACGGGCTGGCCACCGCTTATTATCTGGCCAAAGAGTTTGGTATAACCGACGTGGCTGTGTTGGAGCGCGGCTGGTTGGGCGGGGGCAACATCGCGCGCAATACGGTGACGATCCGATCCAACTATATGCGGGACGAGTCGATCCCGTTCTACGTCAAATCTGTCGAAATGTACGAAGGGCTCACGCATGAGCTGAACTTCAACATGATGCACTCTAAACGCACGATGGTGGATGTGGTGCAAACTTGGCCCAAACTGCGAGAGTTGCGGCGTCGACAGTTGGTAATGGATATATATGGTTCAACCTATGAGCAGATCACAACAAACGAGCTGCGCAGGCGCATACCTGCGCTGACCGGTGGAGGGCCAGATGCGCGCCTGCCGATCATCTGTGGCATGGTCCATACAGATGCGGGTGTGAATCGGCATGATGCTGTGGCTTGGGGCTATGCCCGCGCTGCGGATGCGATGGGTGTCGAGATGCACCAACAGACTGCTGTGCAATCATTGATACGTGGCGCTGATGGTCACATCGAAGGTGTCGAAACCAATCGCGGCACCGTGCGTGCGAAGAAGGTGGTTGTGGCCGTGTCAGGCCATACCACCACACTGACCGAGACTGCCGGGCTTAAGTTGCCGTTGCGCACGATGAACCTGACAGCTTTTGTGTCCGAGCCGGTGAAGCCCTTGGTGGATGTCATCGTGAACTGCCCGGACAGTGGATTCTATTTCAGCCAGTCTGACAAGGGTGAGATGGTGATTGGCGGGGCGCCCGACATGGGCCAGAGCTTTCGTCGCGATATTAAGCAGCATGTCTTTGAAGACACGGTGACCGCGATGCTGTCGCTCTTCCCGAGCTTCAAGAAGCTCAAGCTAATGCGCCAGTGGGGCGGGCATCTGGATATTGCCCACGATGCTTCGCCCATCATGGATCAGACCGAGGTGCCGTCGCTGTTTGTGACAGCAGGTTGGTGGGGCGGGTATAAGGCGATCCCAGCCGGGGGACTGACGCTTGCACATCTGGTCGCCAAGGGCGAACCGCATCCGCTGATGGCCTCATTCACTTTGGACCGCTTTCGCCATCTGGAATTTGTGATGGAAGCTGGCACCACGACAGCGAGATAGAAAAGGACAGGACCATGATGCTGATCCCCTGCCCATTCTGCGGCAAACGTAATGAGAGCGAGTTCACCTATGGCGGCCCTGTTGGTGCCGACCGTCCTGATCCCAACGCCGTCACCGATGCTGAATGGGTGGAATACCTGACGGTCGCGCCCAACCCGCTGGGGCCGGTTCAAGAACGGTGGTGGCACGCGCGTGGCTGCGGCGAATGGCTGACAATCTGGCGGGATACCGTGACCCATGACATTGTGGAGGCGCCCGATGGCTCAGAGTAACCGTCGTGCATCCGGTGGTCGTATTGATCGCAGCCGCCCTCTGACGTTCCAATTTAATGGTAGAACTTACGAAGGGTTCGAAGGGGACACTCTAGCCTCGGCCCTATTGGCAAATGGGGTGCGGGTGACCGCCCGTAGTTTCAAATACCACCGCCCGCGCGGCATTATTGGGCACGGGCCTGAAGAGCCGGGAACCTTGGTGGAATTGGACGGCGAGGACGCATCGGGCAACCGCCCGGCAACCACGGTTCCGTTACGCGAAGGGCTTAGCGCACGCTCGGTCAATTGTTGGCCTTCACCCGAGTTTGATCTGGGTGGGATCAATCAATTGCTGAGCAGGTTCATTCCTGCGGGCTTTTACTACAAGACATTCAAATGGCCCAACTGGCACCTGTTTGAACCATCCATTCGCAAGGCGGCCGGGCTGGCAGCGGCACCAAAACACCCGCCACCATCGGGTCATTTCGAGGCACGTCACGCGCATGCCGACGTTTTGATTGCGGGCGCAGGCCCAGCCGGGTTGCTAGCCGCGCTTGAGGCCGGTCGGGCAGGAAAGCGGGTTTTCCTTGCGGATGAGGGCACTGAGGCAGGTGGAAGTCTTCTGAACCGGAACCTAACTATCGGGGAACGTCCCGCGATGGATTGGGTTGCTGACGCAGTAGCCGAGTTGCGCGACATGGCAAACGTGACCCATCTGCAGAACGCAACTGTCTGGGCCTATCGCGAACACAACCTAATGATCGTTAATGAACGTGAGGCGGATCAGGCCAGCATTCTGGAACGTAGCTGGCGGGTTCGTGCGGCAGAAGTCGTGATTGCCACCGGGGCCACCGAAAGGTCGATGGTGTTTAGTAACAACGACCGACCGGGGGTCATGCTGGCCTCGTCCGTTCAGGCCTACGTAAACCGATGGGGTGTTAGCCCCGGGCAACGCGTGGTTCTGTTTACGAATAACAACAGTGCCTATGCCGTGGCAGCTGATCTGGTCGCAGCAGGGGTTACCGTTCAGGCAATCCTCGACTCTCGTGATGTCGTTCCGCAAGTCGCGCTGGACATGGTGCCTAGGATGACTGTCCACGCTGGAACGGTTGTTGCCGACATTCGCGGTCACAAACGCGTACGCGCCGTCAAAGCCCTTCCCAAGGCCGGAGGCGTGGGCAGCTGGATCAACTGCGATCTGCTGGTTCACTCCGGAGGTTGGAACCCGACCGTGCATCTGTGGTCTCAGTCCCGCAGCACATTGCAGTTTGATGAGGACCTCTCTGCGTTTATGCCGGATCGGGCGGTCCAATCCTGTCGTGCCGTAGGCGCAGCGGAGGGTGATCTGACACTGGATCGGATTATCGACGGCGGCACAGATCTGCCATATGCAATCGAGCCACTATGGTGCGTGGATGTGCCTGGGCAGGGCGGAAAGGCTTTCCTGGATATCCAGAACGATGTCTCGGTTGGTGATGTGCATCTGGCTCTGCGCGAAGGATATGACAACGTTGAACATGTCAAACGCTATACCACTGGCGGGATGGGCATAGATCAAGGCAAGACGGGCAATATCAACATTATCGGCACTGTCGCTTTGCAAAAGGGTGTTCCATTACAAGAGATTGGCACGACCACATTCCGGTCCCCCTATACACCGGTTTCATTCGGCGCGATTGGAGGGCTGCGTGAGGAATCGGTGTTGTTCCCCTACCGGCACACGCCGGTGACGCAATGGAACAAGGATAATGGCGCTGTGATGTATGAGGCTGGTGCCCGCTGGCGCCGCCCAGGGTACTTCCCAAAACCCGGCGAAGGCCTGCAAGATGCGGTGAACCGGGAATGCCGTGCGGTGCGTGAGGGTGTTGGCGTCTACGATGGATCTCCGCTTGGGAAATTTGAGCTTAAGGGGCGCGATGTGCCGCGCCTTTTAGATTTTCTGTACTCCAACATCATGTCCAGCTTGAAGCCCGGCGAGGGCCGGTATGGCCTCATGCTGTCTGATGATGGGCTGATCCTGGATGACGGGGTGGCGTTTCGGCTGGATCAGCATCGCTGGATGATCTCAACTTCCACGGGCCATGCGGATGCGGTCAATCAGCACATGGAAAAACTACTTCAGACCGAGTTTCCAGACTGGCAGGTCATGATCACTACGGTGACAAGCCAATGGAATAATGCCACCATTTGTGGGCCACGTGCGCGCGAAGTCATGCACGCTCTGGGTACAGATATCGATTTGTCACCAGAAGCTTTTCCCTTCATGACATTCCGGGACGGCGAGGTCGCAGGATTTCCTGCGCGGGTCGTGCGTGTCAGCTTCACCGGCGAGCTGTCCTTTGAGGTCAACGTCGCCCCACGCCACATGGCGGCCTTGTGGGATAAGGTGATGGATGCAGGCGCGCCTTTTGGCATCCTGCCGGTCGGCTCGGAATCCAGCCACGTTCTGCGGGTTGAGAAGGGCTTTCTTTCTTTGGGTCACGAGGTCGACGGTACTGTCGACGCCTATGACCTAGGCATGGGATGGGCCATGTCCAAGAAGAAGCGCGACTACTTGGGCAAGCGTTCGGTCCTTTTGCGTCGCAAATCGGAATCGGCGCGTCGAGAACTGGTTGGTATTTTGCCGGAAGACCCGAACCAGCAGGTGCCGGAAGGCGCGCCGCTTACACCAGAAGGCAGGAAAAATGCCACCGAAGGCTTGGTCACAGCCTGTGTCTGGAGCGTCGTCAACAACCGTTGGATTGGGTTGGCTTTGCTGAAGAACGGTCACCAACGCCACGGACAAACCGCACATGTTCGATTGAAAGATGAGGTGATCTCTGTGAACATAACAAAGCCTGTCTTCCACGACCCTGAGGGCAAGTTGCTGAGGTCTTGAGATGAGCTACGACGTCCAAATCAAACGCCAAAACTTGAATGCACTGTTTGACCTCAAGGGAAGTTCCGGGGCGGTTCAGAACTGGATCGGAGACGCTTTGCCTTCCTTGCCCAACAGGCCCAATACCCGGGCAAACAAGGGCACAACCGAATTGTATTACATCGGTCGTGATCACTGGTTTGTAAGGGCCCCGTTGGAGGCGGAAGAGATGCTGCAGGCGCAGTTCAAACCTGCGGATTGCCCTGCCGATATCAGTATCGTCCGGGTCTCGGACACGATGATATTCTTCAGCGTCACTGGATCAAAAGCATCAGAAATCATGTCCATTGCCTGCCCGCTTGATCTTCACGACACTGTGTTTGCAGACGACGCGGTCACCTATTCCGAAGTGTTTGGCCTCAAAGCGTTGGTGATGCGGTGCAATGGCGGTTTCGAATTCGCAGTCGAACAGAGCTTTGGGGACATGGTCGAAGATTACCTGGCCCGCGCCTTGGCCTGACAAAAAGGAGAGCTTATGGCCCGTACGCATATTCACAAGTATCAGACCCGCTATCACGCGCAGGCGACTTATTCCAAAGCCATCCGTGCGCGTGGTGATTTCGTGTTCATGCAAGGTCAGGTTGGCACTTTGCTGGACGGGACGCTCATCGGTGAAGGTGATCCCGGAGCGCAGGCCGATCAGGCGTGCAGAAATATCCAGCGATGGATGGAAGAGGCTGGGGGCAGCCTGTCCGATGTATGCAAGCTGACTGTCTATGTCACCGATATCTCGTACCGCCCGGCTGTTTACGAAGCGATCAATCGTTGGTTTGAAGGCGTTCATCACTGTTCGACCGGAGTTGTAGTGCAAGGATTGGCTGATCCCACACTGTTGGTCGAAATCGACGCTATGGCAGTGATCGATGATGTTGGGGCGGGCACCTAGGCCTCAGGACGCTTTGCCAAATATCAGTAGCGCCGACAGCGCTTACTTTGCCCGATATTCGGCTTCAAAGAATCCGTTCAATCAGTCTCAAACCCTATCGTGATCGATATTCGAAAATTTGATCTGCACGGGACATCGCGCCACACGGGTAGGGCTTGCAAGTTATTCTGATTTAGTATACCGCCGCATACAATCAGAAATTCCCGGCGTTCAAAACATCCTTGAATGCCCGCAATCGAGCCACATTGATCGGAACGAGCCATGAGCCTTTACACTGAATACCTCGATGAAATCGAAACCCGCAAGGCGCAAGATCTGCACCCGAAGCCGATCGATGACGGAGCGCTTGTCGAAGAGCTGGTTGTGCAGATCAAAGACGATGCGCATGAGCATCGAACAGATTCAATGCACCATTTCATCTACAATACGCTGCCGGGCACAACCAGCGCCGCCGGTGTTAAGGCGCGCTTTTTGAAAGAGATCATTCTTGGCGATGTAACAATCGAAGAGATTTCGGTTCCGTTTGCATTCGAGCTGTTGTCGCACATGAAAGGTGGCCCGTCAGTCGAGGTTCTTCTTGATCTCGCATTGGGAGAAAACGCAGAAATTGCAGGGCAGGCCGCCGAGGTGCTGAAAACGCAGGTCTTCCTGTACGAGGCAGATACAGACCGTTTGAAAGCGGCTTATGACGCCGGAAATCCGATCGCGCGCGGCATCCTTGAAAGCTATGCCAAGGCAGAGTTCTTCACCAAACTACCCGATATCGACGAAGAAATCGAAATTGTGACCTATGTCGCCGCCGAAGGCGATATCTCGACCGACCTATTGTCGCCCGGCAACCAGGCACACTCGCGCGCTGACCGTGAACTGCATGGCAAGTGCTTTATCTCGGTTAAGGCACAGCAAGAAGTCGAGGCGTTGAAACTGCAGCACCCTGGCAAGCGTGTGATGTTGATTGCCGAAAAGGGAACGATGGGCGTCGGCTCGTCGCGCATGTCGGGTGTGAACAACGTGGCGCTCTGGACCGGCAAGCAGGCCAGCCCTTATGTGCCCTTCGTCAACTTCGCCCCGATTGTGGCGGGTACCAACGGTATCTCTCCTATCTTTCTGACGACGGTCGGCGTGACCGGAGGTATCGGTCTGGACCTGAAAAACTGGGTCAAGAAGGTGGACGAAGATGGCAACGCGATTCTGAATAATGACGGCAATCCGATCCTTGAAGAAAAGTACTCAGTCGCGACCGGAACGGTTCTGAAAATCAATACCAAGGATCACAAACTGCTCAGCGAAGATGGCGATGAACTGGTGGATGTGTCTTCGTCTTTCACCCCGCAAAAAGTTGAATTCATGAAAGCCGGCGGTTCCTACGCCATTGTGTTCGGCAAGAAACTTCAGACGCTTGCCGCCGAGACTTTGGGGGTTGAGGCGCCGCTCGTCTTTGCTCCGTCGAAGGAAATCAGCCACGATGGTCAGGGCCTGACAGCGGTCGAGAAGATCTTCAACAAGAACGCCGTGGGCACAACGCCCGGCAAGACGTTGCACGCTGGATCAGACGTCCGTGTAAAGGTCAACATCGTCGGTTCGCAGGACACCACCGGTCTGATGACGATGCAAGAGCTTGAAGCGATGGCTGCAACGGTCGTGTCACCCAGCGTTGACGGTGCCTATCAGTCGGGCTGTCACACAGCTTCGGTCTGGGATGCGAAGGCACAGGCAAACACACCGCGTCTGATGAAATTCATGAATGACTTTGGCCTTGTGACCGGTCGTGACCCGAAGGGTGTCTATCACTCGATGACGGACGTGATCCATAAGGTGTTGAATGATATCACGGTGGATGACTGGTCGGTCATCATCGGCGGCGACAGCCACACCCGAATGTCCAAAGGCGTCGCCTTTGGTGCCGACTCGGGAACCGTTGCGCTGGCGCTGGCAACCGGTGAAGCCTCGATGCCGATCCCGGAATCGGTCAAGGTGACCTTCAAGGGCAAAATGGCCGGGCATATGGATTTCCGCGACGTAGTGCACGCCACCCAGGCGCAGATGCTGGAACAGCATGGCGACAACGTTTTCCAGGGCCGGGTGATCGAAGTGCATATTGGGACGCTGCTCGCGGACCAGGCATTCACCTTCACTGACTGGACCGCCGAGATGAAGGCCAAAGCCTCGGTCTGTATTTCGAATGACGAAACCCTGATCGGTTCGCTGGAACTGGCCAAATCGCGCATCCAGATCATGATCGACAAGGGCATGGAGCATGAAAACGGCATGCTGCAAAAGCTGATCAACATTGCCGATGCGCGCATTGCCGAGATCAAGTCAGGTGAAAAGCCTGCGCTGACCCCGGATGACAATGCGAAATACTTCGCTGAGGTCGTCGTGGATCTGGATCAGATTGTCGAGCCGATGATCGCCGACCCGGATGTACATAACGCCGATGTCTCTAAGCGGTACACCCACGACACGATCCGCCCGATCTCGTACTACAATGCTGAAAAGCATGTGGATTTGGGCTTCGTTGGCTCTTGCATGGTGCACAAGGGTGACATCAAGATCGTAGCCCAGATGCTGAAGAATCTTGAGAAGGAAACCGGCAAGGTCGAATTCAAGGCTCCGCTGGTCGTCGCCGCCCCAACCTACAACATAATCGACGAGTTGAAGGAGGAAGGCGATTGGGAGGTTCTTGAGAAATACTCGGGCTTCGAATTCGACGATCTGTTCCCGAAGCAGAAGGCTCGCACAGAATACGAAAACATCCTGTATCTAGAACGTCCGGGTTGTAACCTCTGTATGGGCAACCAAGAGAAAGCCGCCAAGGGTGACACGGTTCTGGCCACCTCGACCCGCCTGTTCCAAGGCCGCGTTGTGGCAGATGCGCCGGACAAGAAAGGTGAATCTCTGCTCGCATCCACTCCGGTGGTGGTCCTTTCCGCCATTCTGGGGCGGACACCGAAAATGGAGGAATACAAAGCCGCAGTCGAAGGGATTGACCTGACTCGATTTGCGCCACCCGTTGCAATACCGGGGAACACCAACTCAGCACATTTCTAAACGAATAGGGCCGGTCGCCACTTGGGCAGACCGGCCCTTATCATCAAGTGAGTTGGCGGATAGCATCGCCGACATAGTTGCTGCTTTTCCCGTAGCCCGGCTTTTTTGGGAGAAGGGCAAATTACCGTGCTATTTCATGATGACGCCTTCCGCGACCCATTTGTCGAATTGTGCAAGGACACTATCGCAAAACGCTTTGTCATTGATATGCGCCTCGACTTCGGTCATCGGGACCCGACCGGGCATGGTTTTGCGCGCTTCGTCCACCATATCCGTCAGTGCTTCGGGATCGTGTGCCTCTTCGCCTTCTTTATCCCAGGCTTCGACGCCTTGGATTGGCAAGAAGAAGTGAACCGGACCGGTCGCTGCCTCGAGCCGGTTGGTAAGCTCTCGCACCCACGCGCGGCGTTCATCACCTGTGAAGACCGAGCTTTTTATCAGCCGGTTATGTTCATGGAATGGTCGATCCGCGTACTGGTCAGGGATGTCCTGCCAACCGGCAAAATCCAGAAGATCCAGGGCGCCCGGCGCGACCATTTGGGGGGTGCCCGCACGTCCCGCATTTGTGACACGGTCATCTCCACTGGAAACCACGGACCCGGCCATAAGGTTGCCGAACTCCTGCATGCAGAAATCCATGACGCAGGCGAATGCGCCTTCTGCGGCCAATTTCTCAAAAGCCATGCCACCCATGCCCGTCGAGTGAAAAACTGCGACCTCGAACCCACGATCTTCGAGCGCTGGTTTGAGCGTTTTCATATATCGCAGGCAGGATGAGCCCAAGCTTGTCATTCCGATCAGCGGTTTGCTGCGATCCGGCGCGATCGCCGCTTTAGTTGCTCCAACTACTGCTCCGGCCGCCTGCATAAGCGACGATTTACAGATCGAATTCATTCCATACAGCCCCCCTGCCCAGAGGATCATTTGGATATCCGGTGCCAGCCGATGCGGAGGGATCAGGGGTGAGAAACTGACGGTCGATACGATGTATTTTGGAACACCCATGGGCAAAGCCTGCGCGCAATCCAGCGCCAGATCGGTCCCCATGGTGCCTCCGGTTGCCAACATTCCGTCAAACCGTCCCTCAGCATAGGTCTGCGCAACCACTTTTGCAGCACCCGCCGACATCACGCGAAAGGCTTTGTTTTCATCTCCCTGAGCGATGACCTCATCGATCGTCATTCCGCCAGCATGGGCAACTTCGTGTTTGGAGATATCAGTTGGTTCAGACGGGTCACCCAGAACCGAGACATCCATAGTCAATACTTCGGCGCCCTGAGCCTTAACGGCCTCTTCGATGAAACGCATTTCAGGTTCTTTGGTATCGTAAGTCCCAATCAGCAGGATTGTCTTTTTGGTCATTGGTTCCTCTCCCTTTGTTTCAGGTATTGGGACAACAATTCTCGGGCGTCTTCCACGAAACGTCTGTTGCGCTGAACTGAGCCCTCCTCCTCAAGACGGGATGAAACCCAGCCGACATAGGTTGCGGCGCGCAGGGCCATGAATAAAGGAAGATGGTCGGTGCAAATCTGCCGTTCAGTGCGATACCCTGTTAGCAAAGCGTCACATAACTGATCGTAGTCAGGCTCGCGCATGTTCTTGAGCAGCGTTGTGGCGATGTCAAACAGTCGGAAACCAAACCCGGAATCATCGAAGTCAATCAGCCAAACCCGGCCTGCATCGACTATGATGTTTTCGCGGACAAGATCGGCGTGGATCAAGCCATAGTCCAGATTGTTTTCCAACCGCTGCAAATCACTGTTTGCGGCATTCCTAAAGTCCATCAACAGCGTACGATCGTATGTGCCTAGAGTCGGATTTTCCCAAAAACGACCCCACAACGGGGTGTCTCCCAGCAAGCCGGATCGATCCCAGGACCAACGCGAGAACGCGCTTGGGCGCTTCCAGCTATTGCTAATTTCATGCAGTCGTGCCATTTCCTGGCCAACTTTCTGAAAAATGCCAAGCCGGTCTCGGTGATCGATGCCTGACCCGGTTGCACCCAAAGGGCGACCAGGCAGCCAATTGAGAATGTCGATCTGAACGCCATCAATCATATGCAGGAATGAGCCGTCCGTGGCGGGCACAGGTGCCGAAACTCCAATATCTTCACGGCCCAACGCGGCCATCCATTGCAGTTCAGACCGGAGTTCTGCATCCGTGCGCAGGTCCTCACGATGCAAACGCAACGCGTAAGATTTCTGAGCAAATTCTAAGCGATAGACATGGTTCTCCCGTGCCGCGACGAGCGACCATTGAGCGCCTCGCATCCCCCATTTGGCAATGGCCTGTTCGACGATCTGCTTCATATGATCAGCGGTGTTTCCGCCAGAACCTCGTCCAGCGTATCGAACAGCAGATCGGCGTTTTCGATTGAAAACGGCATCGGTGGGCGGATCTTGAGTGTGTTTTTGTGGCGACCCAGCTTGGAATGAATGATCCCGCGACGACGCATTGCGTTGATGACGCGATCAGTGAACGCGCTTGCAGGTTCTTTGTTGTCGCGATCCACGACCATTTCAGCCCCGAATATTAGGCCCGAGCCGCGCACGTCTCCGATAAAGTCATATTTCTGTTTCAGCGTATTAAGTCGGGAACGCGCGTGGTCCCCGACGGATTTTGCATTTGCGACCAGGCCCTCGTTTTCAATTTCCTGCAGCACCGCCATTGCTGCGGCGCAAGACACGGGGTTGCCGCCAAACGTGTTGAAATAGCGATATCCTTTGCGGAATGTCGCAAGGATTTCTCTGCGCGTCACAACCCCGCCTACAGGATGGCCGTTTGCCATGGGCTTGCCCATAGTAACGATATCCGGCACCACACCCATTTTCTGATGCGCCCACAGATGGGTCCCGGTGCGGCCAAATCCGGATTGGACCTCGTCGCAGATCAAAAGACCACCTGCCTTGCGCACCACCTCGGCTGCGGGTTTCAGCCAACCATCGGGATGATCCGGAAAGCCTTCGTTCAGGAAATAGGGGCAGACAATTAAGGCTGCAAATCCAGTTCCCGCTTCTTCATGCGCAGCAATCTGCTCTGCAACGGTATTTGCGAATTTTGTACCATCTGGATCGGGGTTGCGATAGCTGTCCGGGGCTTGGACAAAGCGGAAGTATTGATCTAGCCCGAAACCAACCGTCGGAACATTTGACGTGCTCAATTGGCTGACCAGCGCGGTGTTTCCGTGATAGGTCGCATCCGTGGCGATGATCCCGCGATTGCCGGTCATGCCTTCGGCCGTGCGCAACGCGATGTCGTTTGCCTCGGACCCGGTGCAGGTCAGGATCGCCGTGTCCAGCGCGGCATCCATTGTATCTGTCAGTTTCTCAACGTAGTCCAGAATACCGTCATGAAGATATCTAGTGTGGGTGTTCAGGGTTGATGCCTGACGATGAATCGCTTCTACCACCCGTGGGTTGCAATGGCCGACATGAGGTACATTATTGTAGCAATCCAGATACTTGCGCCCGTCGGCATCCCACAACCAAACCCCTTCACCTTTCACGAAGTGCACCGGCTCTTCGTAGAAGGTCGAGACATAGGGTCCCAGCAGCCGCGCCCGCCGATCGATAAGTTCAACAGATTTAGACGGAAGCGTCATTCAGCGATCCCTTGGTCATAGCTTTATCCAGGCGGTTTTTAGATCGAAATACTTCTCAAGCGCGTGCAGCGACTTGTCGTGCCCGTTTCCGGATTGGCCCACGCCTCCCAACGGTACGGTCAGGTCTGCACCGCCATATGTATTGACGTGCATGACCCCGGTCCGCACTTCGGCAACCATCCGGTGCGCGCGGCTGAGGTTCGAGGTCCAGACCGCGCCTGCAAGACCGTAGACTGTGGCATTGGCAAGCCGGATCGCTTCGGCTTCGTCTTTGAAGGGAGTTACGGCCAAGACCGGGCCGAACACCTCGTTCTGGAACAGATGGTCCGATTCTTTGACGCCAGTCATCACCGTGGGCGACATATAGTAGCCGCCGGTTTCGGCCAGAATGCGGTTACCACCTGTGCGACGTTCGGCACCTTCAGCTTCGGATTTCGTAACGAAATCCAAATTGGCTTCCAGTTCGGGCAAGCTATGTACTGCGCCGATCTGGCTGCTCAGGTCCAGCGGATCGCCCACACGGAAGGCTTCGGCATGGCGCGTGATCTCGGCCACGAAATCCTCGTAAATATCCTGTTGCACCAGCAAGCGTGAGCCGGCGATGCAGACCTGGCCAGAATTGCGGAAAATCCCGGCGGCTGAGACTTTGGCTGCTTCCGCCAAATCTGGCGCATCCGCAAAAACGATGTTTGGCGATTTCCCGCCCAATTCCAGATAGCAACGCTTCAGATTGGACCCTGCCGAGTATTCCAGCAGCCGCCGACCCGTCGCACCTGATCCGGTGAAGACCATGATGTCCACATCCATGGACAAAGCCAGCGCTTCTCCCACGACCGATCCGCGCCCGGTCACCACGTTGAAGACGCCATCCGGAACTCCGGCTTCGGCGGCTAATTCAGCGATTTTCAACAGGCTGAGTGAGGCGCTTTCGGCTGGTTTCAGGACAATGGAATTCCCCGCCGCAAGGGCCGGCGCGATTTTCCAACTGCCGATCATCAGCGGAAAATTCCAAGGAACGATTGCCCCTACAACTCCGACAGGGGCATGATGCACAAGACCCAGAACATCGTGGCTGGTCGGGGCGACCTGACCGTAAACTTTATCGATTGCTTCGGCGTAGTATCGGAATGTCGCAGCTGCCGAGAGCGCCTCGGCCTTGTAGGCCATGTTGATCTCGGTACCGTTGTCCCGCACACCCAGCACTGTGATTTCAAGCGCGCGAGATTCGATCAGGTCTGCCAGCTTCAAAAGGATCTTTTTGCGGCCTGAAGGGGCCATGCGTGACCACCGGCCATCCTCAAACGCCGTCCGCGCGGCGCGCACCGCTGAATCTACATCCGCGGGGCTTCCTTCGGCGATTTTGGCAAGTGGCTGGCCATCGATAGGTGATAGCACCTGATGCAAGGCACCGGTTTCTCCGGCATGGAAGGCGCCATTGATAAAATGGCCGCGTGGGGCAATCTCCTGCACGCACAATGCATCGATTGAAGACTGATCCATGTAGATTATCCTTGTTGATTCGGGTGGTCAGAATCCACGGCGGGCACATGGGGTTCAGGCCGAAGCTTGTTCTTGAATTCGTAGTACAGCGTACGGAAATGAAGGATCAGGATCAGCACGATCAGGCCAAACAGGATAGCTGCGATTGGTCGGTCAATGAAATCCAGCGGTGTTTTGACCCGTGCCATCGCACTGCGCAGCTTGGTTTCCATAATGCCGCCTAGAACCATGCCCAGGATGATCGGCACAATCGGTAGATCGAGCCGTTTGAGGATCAGACCAAAGACCCCAAACCCGGCCGCAATGGCGCAATCGGTGATCGAGTTGCGCAGGCTGTACACGCCGACAAAGGCAAGGATCAGGATCATCACGCCAAGGAAGCGTGTGGGGATTTGAATGATCTTGAGCAGCAGGTTTGTCGAAAACAGCAAAAAGATCAGAACGATCACATTCAGGAGGATCAGCGCCATATACAGCGCCATGACGAAATCCATCTGGTTTTCGAACAGCTGCGGGCCGGGGATCACATTGTGAACATAGAAGACCGATAGCATCATCGCGGTCAGCGCTTCACCGGGAATACCAAGGGCAAGCAGCGGGATCATCGCAGCCCCCGGCACTGCGTTATTCGCGGCCTCTGACGCCACCAAGCCTTCGGGCGATCCGTCGCCGAATTTGTCAGGGTCCTTCGATGACTTCTGAGCATAAGTGTAGGACAGAAATTGCGAGGTGAACTCACCCGTTCCCGGCACCATGCCCATGAAAACCCCGATGCTTGAAGAAACGGTAGCGATCCTTTTCAAGCCCAACAGTTCCTTCAAACCGGCAAAGATATTACCGCTGACATGGGTGTCTTCCGGTGCGTGGTTCTTTTCCAGAAGCAAAAGAAAAGCTTGGCTGAGCGCAAACAGACCCAGCACGACTACGATCAAGTCAACACCTGAGGCCAGCCAGCTTTGATCGAACGTATAGCGGCGGGTATATTTGACAGGCTCCAGCCCGACCGTGTTCAGAAAGACGCCAAAGGCTGCCAGCATGCCTGCCGCAAAAATCTGACCCCGGTGGGCCAGAACGACCAACACGATCCCCAACAGCGCAGCCAGAAAGATCTCTCGGCTGCCGAAATGCGGGGCGATCATGGCCAATACGGGCGAAAGCACCATCAGACAGATGATTGCGAAAACACCTCCGAAGAACGAGGCAGAATAGGCCAGCGACAACGCCCGGTGACCTTGGCCGCGCTTGGTCATGGGATAGCCGTCATAGGTGGTCAGCGCATTGACGGCAGTGCCGGGTGTGTTGATCAGGATGGCCGGGATTGCGCCGCCATACATAGAGGATCCGTAGATACCCAGCAGCAGAGTCAGCCCGACGATAGGCTCAAAGGCAAAGGTTGCGGGCAGAAGAATGGCGATGGCGACGGCGGCGCCCACGCCGGGCAACGCACCGATAATGACACCGCCGATTGATCCGATAAACAAGGCGACGATGACTTGCCATTGCAGCAGGATCGAAACACCGGACAGAAGCGTTTCCATAATAGCCCCCTACAGGTAAGTCAGCGCGAGGGCGCGGACTGAATCAGGAAGGTATTCATAGATGGCTCCGGCAGGGATTTTGACTTGCAGAAACCCCCGAAACACGATGGTCACAACAAAGCCGAACAGGGCCGCGATGCCAATTGCGCCCGAGCCATGGAAACCTGAGCGAAGGGTCAGAAAAACCGCGAATAACATCGTGGAAGCTAGATAACCAAGCTGGGGTACCAGCAGGACGTAGATTAGGAAATAGGCCACATATTCCAGCGACCTGACCCAAAATCCGACCTCGGTCCAGCGCCCATCGATCCGATCAGACAAGGCAGAGCTGAGCCAATGCAGGAAGCTGAACAGAACCATGCACCAAACTGCGATCGTGGGCCATAATCCGGGTTGTGCAAACCATTTGGTGCGCTTGACGACCTGTGTCTGTTCGCCAAGCTGAGACAGAAGAAATACCGAAAAGGCAAGAAACAGAACGGCAAATACTATATCGCCCGGACGGCGATATCGCTTGAACATGTCTTGCAGCGTCTTTGCGATCATGTCTTCCTCCCGACCCTAAAAGCAGGGCGCGGAAATCTCTGCCCGCGCCTTGCTTGGGGATTTATTCGCCCAGAATTTCTTCGATTTTTGCGAACGAAGCTTGGTCCTGCTCGATCTGCGCATTTGAAGCGTCAGGATCCTGCCAATAGATCAGCGCACCGGTTTCCTCGGCCAGCTGTTTGGCCTTGTCAGACTGCAATGCTTTTTGGGCTGCTGCGGTGATTTTCTCACGGGCGTCTGCTGGCGTGTCCTTATGAACAAACAATCCGTTCCATAGCGCCAACGGCAGTTCTGGGTTCAGCTCAACGACAGTCGGCGTATCTGGAACCAGTGAAATTCGATCTCCACCGATGCTGGCCAGAACATTCACCTGATCAAGGCAGGGCAGAATGAGTTGCAGTGTGGTGTTGATGACATCTACATCACCCGACGCCAGAGTGTTGCAGTCCAGTGCATCAAACGCGGCCTCGCTGGCAAAATCGAACCCGCTGCTGACTGCGGCGGCAAAGGTGACCTGGGTGGGTGGAAGAACCGAACCAAAATGGCCAAGGGCCACATCATTTGATTTGCCGTGCTCTACCAGTTCGCCCCAATTCTGGAACGGAGCATCTTTGCTTGATGCAATCACGAACGGGTAGGTCAAGAATATGCCGATTGGCTCAAACGGATTTGGGTTCAACTCGGGAATGCCAATTTCCGGCCCGATGACAGGTACGCCAATCACGAATGAGCCGACCGTGTACCCGTCTGCCGGTGCAGTCGCGACTTCAACCGCGCCGGGGAATGGGCCACCGCCGCCACCGGGTTTATTCACCACCGCTGCAGGGACGCCGTACATCGCCTGAAACTCATCCGCGATCATCCGCGTGAGGACGTCTTCCAGATCACCCGGAGGCCACGGAACTACGAAGGATACCGGCTTTTCTGGATACTCTGCCAAAGCAGCGGTCGCAGAGGCTGCCATCAGGGCTGCCGCTAAAAACTTTTTCATTTACACCTCCCGATAAGTGGTTCATTATATGAACCGAGTTAACAATAATAATCTTGCTTTGTTAAGTTCATTCTGTCAAGTATAACCTCAGCGGGAGGAAGCAATCTCATGGGCGCGGCGCTTAATGCATTAAAAATGCTAGATTTATTTTCGAACACTATGGCTGAAATCGGCCTGAGTCAGATCGCGCGTATGTCCGGATTGAATAAAGCAACAGCATTGCGTCACCTGAGGGCGCTTGAAGAATTCGGGCTGATAGAACAGAACCCTCAATCAAAAACCTACGCAATTGGACCGGCTGCTTTGCGACTGGCCGCGTTGCGCCAAATTGCCAAACCTGGCCTGGAAGGCGCGCGCCAGAGAATGCAGATGGCCATGCAGGAGGTTGGTGAAAGCCTGCATCTTACCCTGTTGGAGCAAGGGATATTGCAGACTGCAGTGGTGGTTGAGACCACCATGCATAGCGTCCGAGTCAGTTTCGACCCAAGCGAGATAATCCCTGTTAATGCTACAGCAGCGGGTCTATGCATGCTCGCCTTTGGTCCATCCTTCCTGTTGGACGGTCTGGATCAATCGGAGCAGGTGCGTTTCACCGAATCCACTTTGACCGATCCCAAGCTTATCAAAGAAAAGGTCGCTCAGGTTCGACAGGCCGGCTGGGCCAACAGCAATGGCAGCTTTGAGGAGGGCGTATTTGGTTTCGCCACCCCCATCTTCGGCATCGATCAGATCGCCCTGGGAACGATCTCGATCGCTGTTCCCGAGAACCGGGCGACCCGCGAACGCCTGCCAGTGATCCTGAAATCACTTCAATCTCTCTCGCGTGATCTGACCGCAAATTTCGGCGGTCAGTTGCCTGAAAATTTTCCAACCGTGTTCCACCCATGACCGTTGGTGGACGATCCTCCGGAGAACCGTGACATGAAAGACTCCAACTTCCTTAAGGAAAACAATGCCCGCCATTTCTGGCATCCAATGGCGCATCCGGCAGATAGCCAGAACAATCCGCCGACGATCCTGACTGGTGGAGAAGGGGTTTGCATTATCGATATTGATGGTCACAAGGCGATTGATGCAGTGGGTGGTCTGTGGAATGTCAACTTGGGTTATTCCTGCGAACCGGTGAAACAAGCGATCAACGATCAGCTGAACGCGCTGCCGTACTACTCGACCTTTCGGGGCACCAGCAATGACAAGGCGATTGAGCTGTCCTATGAGTTGGCGCAGTTTTTCGCGCCTGACGGGCTCACGCGGGCGTTCTTTACCTCGGGCGGTTCGGATTCCGTTGAGATCGCGCTGAAGCTTGCGCGTCAGTACCATAAAGTCCGCGGGGAGGCTGGTCGCACCAAGTTCATCAGCCTCAAGCAAGGATATCACGGCACCCATTTCGCGGCTGCCTCGGTTAACGGCAATCAGAAGTTCCGCGCGGCATATGAGCCAATGATGCCCGGCTGTTTCCACGTGCCGGCCCCTTGGACCTACCGCAACCCGTTTGATGAAACCAACCCCGAGCGGCTGGCCCAGCTGTGCGTCAAGGCGTTGGAGGCTGAGATTGCCTTTCAGGGTGCGAATAGTGTCGCGGCTTTCATAATGGAGCCGGTTCTGGGGGCAGGGGGCGTAATTCCACCGCACAAAAGCTTTATGCCCATGGTGCGCGAGGTTTGTTCGAAGCACGGAATTCTGTTGATCTCGGACGAGATCATCACAGCCTTTGGCCGCACCGGAAGCGAGAGCGGCGCGCGGCATTGGGGGGTTAGGCCCGATATCATGACAACAGCCAAAGCCATTACTAATGGCTATTTCCCGTTTGGTGCGGCGATGATTTCGGGCTCGGTTGCTGAAGTGTTCGAAAGCGATACCACCGGAATGGCTTCGGTCGATCAGGGCTATACGTATTCTGGCCATCCGGTTGGTGCAGCAGCGGCCTTGGCGGCGCTTTCGGAAATCAATCGTCTGCGGATTTGGGAGAACGCCGCAGCCTGCGGGGATGAGCTGTTCGAGGGCCTAATGAAACTGGCTGATAAGCATGACGCAATAGGCGATGTGCGCGGCGGCGAAGGGCTGATGTGCGCGCTGGAGCTGGTCTCGGATCGCGAAACCAAGGCCCCGATAGCGAAACACTTACCGTTGCAAGTGCAGAGAGGGGCTTATGAGGACGGTGTGATGGTCCGGGTCTCTGGCAACAACATCATCCTTTCGCCACCGCTGATCGTTACATCCGACGATGTGGCCAAGATACTCTCAGCGCTGGATACTGGATTGGCGCGTTTGTGATTCCGTTATGGCCCTGCTTCTCAATCAAGCGGGGTCATGTTTTGACCGCCTGTAGCTCTTCGAGCAGATCCAGCAGCTTGTCCAGCTTCTCCTGACCCATCTGTGCCTCGATGCTTTTGGAGATTGCCAGCGACGTTGCTAGGTTGTCTTTCAGGATCTGACGCCCCGTATCTGTGATCGTCACCATGGTACGCCGTTTGTCATGTGCGCTCTGGCGGCGGGTGACCTGCCCATCTGCCTCCATCGTTCGCAGGATGCGTGTAAGACTGGGCAGTAACAAGCAAGCCTCGTTGGCGATCGTGCTTTGTTCGACTTCGCCCAGCTCATCCAGCACGCGAAGGATGCGCCACTTTTGTTCGGTTATTTGAATGCCTTGCAGCATGTCGCGGACAGGTGCCATCACGGTCTCGCGTGCGCGCAATAGTGCAATCGGCAGAGATCGGGATGTACTTTTTGTATGGCTCTGAGCGTTCATGCTGTTTTGTAGATTGCTGCCTTGGGAATTGCAAAGATTAACAAAGCAACATCTTGACGGTGTCGAAATCATAAAGTAAACATGTTAACTAAATGAGGGAGAATCATGCCGCATTTCCACGTCGAATATTCCGGCAATCTTGACGACTGGGTCGACATAAGTGGGCTGTGCGAATGCATTCGTAAGACGGCTGCCGGGATCGAGACTTTCCCGACGCCCGGCATTCGTGTCCGGGCAATGCGCGCTGATCACTATGCAATCGCCGATGGTAATCCTGCGCATGGCTTCGTCGATATTTCGATCCGGTTGCGCGCTGGCCGGTCAGACGCCGTTAAGAAAGACGCAACGCAGCGTATTTTTGAGGGCGCCCGATCCTATCTGGAGCCCGCTATGCGCCAACATTCTATCGCGCTGTCGGTTGAGATGCGGGACATCGATCCTGACCTCTCTCCCAAAACCGGCACGATCCGAGACCATCTGGAGACCTGAAAATGAGCGATCTGAATAAGAACATAGAAAAATTGGATGGCTTTCTTGCTCGCTTTAAGGAAAACGGAATTAAGAACCGGGTCGCAGGTGAAGACAGGGACGGCTCGGGTGGGGTGTTTCAGTCGGTTTCACCGGTCGACAAATCGATAATCTGCGACGTCGCTCATGGTACTGCGGAAGATATCGATGTGGCCGCGCAGGCAGCACATGATGCATTCGCGGATTGGCGAGATATGCCTGCTGCAGAACGTCGTCGGATTCTACTGAATGTTGCGGATGGGATTGAGGCTCGTGCGGAAGAGATTGCGCTGTGTGAGTGCTGGGATACTGGACAGACCATGCGGTTCATGTCCAAAGCGGCCCTGCGCGGGGCTGAGAACTTTCGGTATTTCGCCGATCAAGTTGTGCAGGCACGGGATGGTCAGCACCTAAAATCTCCGACCCTGATGAACATCACCACCCGCGTACCGATTGGACCCGTTTGTGTGATTACCCCATGGAACACGCCGTTTATGTTGTCGACGTGGAAGATCGCTCCGGCACTGGCTGCTGGTTGTACGGTCGTCCACAAACCTGCTGAAGATTCACCGCTGTCAGCCCGGCTACTGGTGGAAATCGCGGAAGAGGCCGGGCTTCCCAAAGGCGTACTGAATACCGTCAACGGCTTTGGTCCAGATGCCGGTAAGCGGCTGACAGAGCATCCTTTGATCAAGGCCATTGCCTTCGTCGGTGAAAGCCGCACGGGGAGCATCATCACGAAGCAGGGTGCAGATACATTGAAACGGATGCATCTGGAATTGGGTGGTAAAAACCCGGTCATCGTGTTTGACGATGCCGATTTGGATCGTGCGCTGGATGCAGCGATCTTCATGATCTATTCGATCAACGGCGAACGGTGCACATCCTCTTCCCGCCTGCTGGTGCAAGACAGCATCAAGGACGAGTTTGAGGCCAAGCTGGTTGAGCGGGTGAACAACATCAAGGTCGGGCATCCGCTTGATCCAGCCACAGAGATTGGCCCGCTTGTAACAGAAGAGCATTACAACAAGGTCACCTCATACTTCGACATCGCCAGAGAAGACGGCGCGACAGTTGCTGCCGGTGGAGTCAAGGTTGGGGACGAAGGGTATTTCGTGCGGCCCACCTTGTTTACCAACGCTAATAATCAAATGCGCATCGCGCGCGAGGAAATCTTTGGCCCTGTCCTGACCGCGATTCCGTTCTCGACCGAAGAAGAGGCGCTGCAGATCGCAAATGACACGCAATACGGCCTCACCGGCTATGTCTGGACCAACGACCTGACCCGCGCATTGCGTTTCACAGACAAGCTTGAGGCCGGAATGATCTGGGTCAACTCGGAAAACGTGCGCCATCTGCCGACACCATTTGGTGGGGTCAAAGCATCCGGCATCGGCCGTGATGGCGGCGACTGGAGTTTTGAATTTTACATGGAACAAAAGCACATCGGCTTTGCTACGGGCCAACACAAGATCATGCAGTTGGGCAAGCTATAGCGGCCCCTCAGACAACAATCGCGCGAAAACCATAACTCCAGGAGGAGACCATGGGAGAAATCGTTCTTGCCGCCAAAATGACCCATGTGCCCACATTGCTCATGTCCGAGCAGGAAGGCCCGGTGAAAGGCAAACGCCAGCCCGCTATTGATGGCCATCGCGAGATCGCGCGCCGCGCCAAGGCGCTGGGGGCGACCACGGTGATCATCTGCGATACGCACTGGGTAATCAATGCCGGGTTCCACATCAACGCCAATGATAAGTTCGAAGGCCTGTTCACTTCGAACGAATTCCCACAGTTCATTCAGGACCTGCCGTATTCCTATACGGGCAATCCTAAAATGGGCGATTCCATCGCAAAGATTGCGTCGGACAAGGGCGCGTACACTTTGGCGCATCACCTGGACAGTCTTGAACTTGAATACGGCACGCTGGTCCCGATGCGGTTCATGAGCCGCGAACATGAGATGAAAGTTGTCTCGGTCGCGGCCTGGGCCACTGTGCACAGCCATGATGAAAGCCGCATTGTCGGCGAGGCCATTCGCGAAGCGGTTGAGGCCAGCGATGAAAAGGTGCTGTTGGTCGCGTCAGGCTCGCTGTCGCACAAGATCTGGGCGAACAAGGACTATGCGGCCAATAACGGCACTTTCACCATCAGCTCGGAATTCAACCGTCAGATGGACTTGCATGTGCTTGAGATGTGGAAGAACGGCGATCATGTCGCCTTCCTGAAGATGCTGGGCGATTATGCCAATTTCTGCTGCGGTGAAGGCTCGATGCATGACACGTCAATGCTCTACGGTGCGTTGGGGTGGGATGCCTATGACAAGAAATGCGAGGTTGTGACCGAGTATTTCCCAAGCTCCGGCACCGGCCAGACTAACGTTATCTTCCCAGTTTAACAGGAGGTTTCTATGCCCGTTCCAGCCCCTAACCTGTACCCCGACTTCAACACGATCCGGCTGAGCCATGTTTGCCTGAACGTCAGCGATCTGGTTGCATCGCGCAAATTCTACTCAGAGGTTCTGGGCCTTCAGGTTTCGGATGAAAGTGACACGCATGTCTACCTGCGCGCGATGGAAGAACGCGGGCACCACTGTGTGATCCTGCAGAAGTCCGATCAGCCGGGCACCGTTGAAGTCATGGGTTTCAAAACCTTCGACGAAGGGGATCTGGATCGGGCCGAAGCGTATTTTCAATCCAAAGGCCGCCCGACCTCGTGGGTCGAGCGCCCTTATCAGGGTCGGACTCTATTAACCTCGGACAATATTGGCATACCGCTGGAATTCTATCACAAGATGGATCGTCTGGAACCGATCCATCAGAAATACGCGCTGTATCGCGGTGTGAAACCGCTGCGGATCGATCACTTCAACTGCTTCTCGACCAATGTCGACGACAGTGTCGCCTTTTACAGTGATTTCGGGTTCCGCGTGACCGAGTACACTGAGGATGAAGACAGCGAAAAATTGTGGGCCGCCTGGATGCACCGCAAGGGTGGGGTGCATGATATGGCCTTTACCAATGGCAAAGGCCCTCGGATGCATCATGTGGCCTTTTGGGTTCCAACGCCGTTGAACATCATCGATCTGCTCGATTTGATGGCAACCACCGGCTATGTCGACAACATCGAACGCGGGCCGGGACGGCATGGCATTTCGAATGCTTTCTTCTTGTACATATTGGACCCGGACGGTCACCGGATCGAGATTTATTGCTCGGATTATCAGACTGTTGACCCCGATCTTGAGCCGATCAAATGGGATTTGAAAGATCCGCAACGCCAAACGCTTTGGGGTGCCCCGGCACCGCGCAGTTGGTTTGAGCATGGCACTCCCTTTGTTGGCGTGGGTGTTAACGAGCCAGACCTTGATGCGTCCCCCATCATCGCCCCATGAGACAATTGCTTTCATGTTCCGGGCTGGAGGATGTCGTGGAACTTACCTATCTCTGAACCGGTGGGCATAGTTCCGCCAAGGAGGCCTGATGCGCTTTGCAACCTACACTGTCAACGGTGAAACATTTTTTGGTGCCATCACCGATGCTGGCGCGATCGCGTTGAATGATGACTTTCCCAGTCACAAAAGCCTGTTTGAGGTAATCGCCTCAGGGGCGTTCAGCCAGTTGGCATTGGCAACCGAAGGCAAATCCGTGACACATACCGACTTCACCTATGAGATGGTGATGCCTGATGTCCGGCGTATTCTCTGCGTTGGAGTGAACTTCCCGGATCGCAATGCGGAATACAAAGATGGCAGCGCACAGCCAAAATACATGTCACTGTTTCCGCGGTTCGCCAGCGGCTTTACCGGCCATAACCGCCCTTTGATCCGCCCGCCCGAGAACCATACACTGGATTACGAGGGCGAAGTGGCCATCGTCATCGGCAAGTCCGGTCGCCGGATTTCCCAGGATGATGCCTATGATCATATCGCCGCCCTGACCTTGTGTAACGAAGGCACGATCCGCGACTGGGTTCGCCATGCAAAATTCAATGTCACGCAAGGCAAGAACTGGGATCGCTCGGGTGCGATAGGTCCTTGGCTGGTGCCATTCACCGATGCCGCCCAGCTGGATGAGGCTCGTATTCAGACACATGTAAATGGCGAGCTTCGGCAGGACGACACGTTAAGCCGAATGATGTTCCCGATCCGGCGCGAAATCGAATACATCTCAACCTTCATGACCTTGCAGCCCAGCGATGTCATTGTCACGGGCACACCCACGGGGGCAGGGGCGCGGTTTGATCCTCCTAAGTATCTGGCTCCCGGCGATGTGGTGGAAGTCTCGGTCGAGGGTATTGGTACCCTGCGCAACACTATCGAGGATGAACAGGTATGACCCCAGAAGACCACGTGCGCGCCGCGACCGATTTGCTACGGGCCGAGCAGACTCATGAACAGATCGGCCTTCTGACGTTGCGCCATCCCGAAATGGGGATGGACGATGCCTATGAGGTTCAGAACGCCATCTATCGCGCCAAGCTGGCTGAAGGGCGCAAAGTGATCGGATGGAAGATCGGGTTGACCTCCAAAGCGATGCAATATGCGCTGAATATTGATATTCCCGACAGCGGTATTCTGTTTGATAACATGTTGTTTGAGAATGATGCGACGGTGCCCGCAGGCCGCTTCATTCAACCCCGGATTGAAGCTGAAATTGCATTTGTCATGAAGGAAGCTATCGGGGGTACCGGTGTGACCCACGAGCAAGTTTTGCAAGCAACCGACTATGTAGCGCCCTCAATCGAGATCCTCGACACCCGCATTCAGCCAACGGACCCCGCGACCGGAAGATCTCGTACTGTTTTTGATACGATCAGCGACAACGCTGCCAATGCCGGTATCGTGTTGGGCGCCGAACGCCACGCGGTAGATGCTTTTGATCTACGTTGGGTTGGTGCATTGACCTTCCGCAATCGTGAGATTGAAGAAACGGGTTTGGGGGCCGGTGTGCTGAACGATCCGGTTGAAAGTGTTGTCTGGCTCGCCCATCGTATGGCGCAATACGGTCAAACCATCGAACCGGGCCAAGTCATCCTTTCGGGCAGCTTCATTCGCCCAATTGCCTGCCCACCGGATACAGAAATCCACGCCGATTTTGGGGCCTTCGGGTCTGTTGATATCAATTTTGCCTAAAGGAGCAATGCCATGCCCGCACCCACAAACGCCTTCAAGGCCGCGCTGAAGGCCGGACAACCTCAGATCGGGTGCTGGATCGGGATGGCTGATGCCTACGCTGCGGAAATCGCCGCGACTGCGGGATTTGACTGGCTACTGGTTGATGGCGAACATGCGCCCAATGATCTGCGCTCGACGCTTGAACAGGTGCGCGTGATCGAAGGCTCACGCAGCGCTCCGGTCGCACGTTTGCCGATTGGTGAGACCTGGATGATCAAGCAATACCTTGATGCGGGTGTTCAGAGCATTTTGGTTCCGATGGTCGAAAGCGCGGATCAAGCGCGTGAACTGGTACGCGCGGTGCGATATCCGCCATTCGGTATCCGAGGTGTAGGTTCATCCCTAGCGCGCGCTTCACAATTTGCAGCAATCCCGGACTACCTTACGACAGCGGATGACCAGATTTGCTTGTTGATACAGGTCGAGAACAACGCTGGCATGGCGGCGTTGGACGAGATTCTGACGGTTGATGGTGTTGATGGCATCTTTATCGGACCGGCTGACCTTGCCGCCGATATGGGCCACATCGGCGATGCTGGCCACCCGGACGTCATACAGGCGGTTGAAGACGGTCTGAAACGCATTGTCGCGGCGGACAGGGCTGCGGGAATACTCACGTTAGACCCGGCCATGCAGCGCAGATGCCTTGAAATCGGGGTAACTTTTCTGGCCACGGATATTGATGTCACGCTGTTCGCAAACAGTATGCGATCCAAAGCGCAAAGTGGTCTTGCGTTGTTGCCTAGGCAGACAGCATCCGGGCACGCGGCGACTGAAAATGCGGGCAAATACTTACAACAATTGTGCAAGCACTGGTCGCATAAAGGTCAGGTTGAATTCGACGCCAATCAGGGGACAGTGACTTTTGACAACGGCAACGTAGTTAAGATGACAGCCAACCCTGAAGGTCTGGAAATAGACGCTTCAACCGGGCCACGTGGGGATCTCAACTCATGGAAAATTGTCATCACGGACCATCTGAAACGCTTCGCCTTTCGCGAAGAGTTTGAGTTGAACTGGGAAGCTGATTGATCGAATTGGGCGGAAAGTGTTCAAGGACTGGTTCAATGAGGCGCAACAGGTTTGGCTTAGACCCGCAGGCTATCGCTGCCCAGAGCCGAGAACCTTTACCTCTAACCAATGGAATGCTAGCGCGATCAGCCCCGCGACCAGTATGTAGAACACCGCCAGCAGCAGCAGTGGTTCATAAATGATGAAGGTGTCCGAGCGCACGCGTGACGAGACTGCATAGATATCGACCACGGTGATCGTGGCGACCAGTGGAGTTGCTTTCAACTGCAAAATGGTTTCGCCGCCCAATGTCGGCAGTACGTTACGGATCGCCTGTGGTAGCCAGATGCGGCGGAACATGGTCAGCCTTGGCATTCCAAAGGACTTGGCGGCCTCAAGCTGGCCTTTTGCTACACCTTTAAAAGCCCCGCGCATAACTTCGCCCTCATAGCCCGCATAAGACAGGGTCAGCGCCAGAACCGCGTATGGCCAGGCTTGCCGTAGGTAGGGCCAGAGCTCGGACGAGCGTATCCACGGAAACTGCGGGAAGAGCGAGCCGAGCCCGTAGTAGAGCAGCCAAAGCTGCAACAGCAGTGGCGTGCCCCGGATGATGGTGCAAAAGGCTTTTGCCGGGGCGGCGAGGTACCAAGGGCCAACAGCCTGCGCCAAGCCAAGCGGGACGGCTAGAAAGAAGCCAAGAACAACCGTGACCACCAGCAGCCAGATTGTGGTCCAGATGCCCTGAAGTGCTAGCGGGGCGTAGTTGGGTATCCAGCTCCAATTGAGCGAGACCGCGCACCAGACGACGACCCCGGCGAAGATCAGCATCATTACGATGCGATGCGGTTGCATCAGGGATTTGAGATCGATCATTTGCCCCCTCCTTTCAGAGAGGGTTGTCCGCGACGGGCCCATTTCTCGATCCGCCCAAACACTGCCCCCGAGCACAGTGTGACCATGAGATAGAGAAAGCCCGCCGCAAGGAAGAAAGTGAAATAGGCGCGCGTACTGCTGGCCGCCTGACGGGTTTCTAGTGTCAGTTCGTTAAAGCCCACTACCGCAAGCAGCGCCGTGTCTTTGGTGGCGATCAGCCATAGGTTGGCGAGGCCTGGTACCGCGAAGCTCATCATCGCCGGGATTGTCACGCGGCGCATGGTCATGAAGGCGGGCATCCCATAGGATTTGGCCGCTTCGATCTGTCCGGGAGGCACGGCCTGAATGGCACCGCGTAGAATCTCGGTCGCATAAGCCCCCTGTACAACACCAAGCACCCAGATCCCGGCCCCAACGCCGCTGACCTCGACCCGGCCACCACCCATGGTAGCGGAGATTTTGTTGATGATATCCGAGCCCACGTAATACAGGATCAGGATCAGAACAAGTTCCGGCACAGCCCGGATCACGGTCGTATAAATGGCGAGAAGATCGCGTGTGACCTTCCCGCCATAAAGTTTGCCATAAGCTCCGAACAATCCGATCACGAGGCCAAGCGCATATGCGCCAAAGGCGATCTGCAGCGAATGGGACAATCCACGCAGCAGATTGCTGCCCCATCCCGGTGGCGAGAGCGACAGAAGCTCTGCGCTCTGCGCCAGGCCCAGCGTGTCCAACAGTTCGGTCACGGCAGCGGCTTAGTAGATGCTGGCCGAGAAATAGTTCGAGGTGATTTCCTCATGCGTGCCATCGGCCAGAATGGCCGCGATGCCTTTGTTTAGCGCATCCAGCAGGTCATCCTGCCCCTTGCGCACACCCGCACCAACACCGCGGCCCAAGATGGCCGGGTCATCTGCAACAGCGCCTTTGATTTCACAGCAGGCACCCGCATCCGAGTTTACAAAATCAGCCATGGCGATGCTGTCGGCCTGCGTGGCGTCGATGCGGCCCGCAAACAGGTCCTGATTGGCTTCATCCTGCGTTTGATAGACACGCAGTTCGGAATCCTTGAAGTATTCCTGCGCATAAGCCTGATGAATGGTCGAGGCCTGAATGCCAACCACCTTGCCCGCTAGCGATTCAGGCGTGGCTTCGATATCCATCGACTTGTCGGCCACGATGACTGCAGGTGTGTTATAATATGGATCGCTGAAATCGATGGTTTTCAGCCGTTCTTCGGTGATCGACATCGAAGCCATGATGGCGTCGATCTGCTGGCCGGTCAGCGACGGGATGATACCGTCCCATGCGACCGGAGTGATTACACACTCTAGCTCCGCCGCTGCGCAGACCGCATTGATCACGTCCACTTCCCAGCCGACCCAGTTGCCGGAACTGTCAAGCGAGGCGAAGGGCGGATAAGGCTCTGCGGCGATGCCGATCTTGACCTCTTCGGCGCTGGCGATGCCTGCCGACAGGACCGCGGCGGCAAGGCTGGATGCGAGCAGTTTCTTGATGTTCATTTGGATTCTCCCTGTTGATTTTGTTGCGTTCTGTTGGATCAGGCTACCGAACTGAGGAATTGCTTCAGCCGTTCGGATTTTGGATTGCCAAAGACCTCGGCAGGTGGTCCCTGCTCTTCAATGCGGCCTTCGTAGAGATAGACGACGTGGCTGGCGACTTCGCGGGCGAACTTCATTTCATGGGTCACCAGCAACATGGTACGCCCTTCCGCGGCCAGATCACGGATCACGGTCAGAACCTCGCCCACAAGTTCGGGATCGAGCGCTGACGTCGGCTCGTCGAACAGCATAACCGACGGATCCACCGCCAGCGCCCGCGCGATGGCGGCGCGTTGCTGCTGACCGCCGGAAAGATAGGCGGGGTAGGTGTCGGCCTTGTCGCCCAATCCAACACGCTCTAGCAATTCATGCGCCCGGGCAATTGCCTGCGCTTTGGGGACCTTGAGCACATGCACTGGCACCTCGATCACGTTTTCCAGAAGCGAGCGATGGGTCCACAGGTTGAACTGCTGAAACACCATGGCCAGCCGGGTCCGAATTCGTTCGATCTGACGGCGGTTTGACGGGCTGCCATCGGCGTGCATCTCAACCAGTTCACCCCCGATGGTGATCTTTCCCGAGCTGGGGTTTTCCAGAAAGTTGATGCAGCGCAACATGGTGGACTTACCGGACCCCGACCCCCCGATGATCGCAACTACATCGCCCTTATGTGCGGTTAGTGAGACACCTTTCAAAACCTCCAACTGACCGAAGGATTTGTGCAGGTCTTCGACCTTTATCGCCTCTCGCATCGTGGCAGCGTCGTCTTCGGGTGTGGCGGCTTTGGCTGTGTCCATATCCAAGATTCTTCTGATTTCGGGTTGCAGTAAGCCTCGAATCTCGCAATTATGCAAGTGTATAATAACTTCATGCCATGGATGATCCCAACGTGCAGGACAACGCCCGCAAATTCACTCGCGAGTCGGCCGAGTTTCGGCGGGAAGCGCTGATTCATGCGACGCTGAATCTGATCGCAGAGGTGGGTATTCGCGGGGCCACTGTGCGCGGGATCGCAGCTCGGGCAAATGTAACGCAGGGGCTGATCCGGCATTATTTCTCAACCAAAGAGGATCTGGTGCAGGCATCTTATGAATACCATATGAATACGCTGACCGATCAGACGGCGGCGGCGTCCGGTCAGGGGGGCGCAGTGTCTCAGCTGACGAATTTCGTGGATGCATCGCTCCGCCCGCCGGTGATAGACCCAAGCGCGGTGGCCTTGTGGGCCGGGTTCCTGAACAAGGTGCAGCATGATCCAAAGATGCAGCGCATTCACCAGCGGACTTACAGCTATTTCCGGGATCAACTGGAAACGCTGATCGTTGCGGCGCTGCGGGAAAGCGGGCGTTCGGTCGCCCCAGGTGAAGCGACGCGGCTGGCGATTGCCTGCAACGCGGTGATTGACGGACTGTGGCTCGAGGGAGGCGCGCTGCCCGATGCCTTTTCCGAAGGTCAATTGGCGCAGATCGGGCTGGAATCGGTCGGCGCCATTACAGGGATTCCATTGACCAAAGAGGTGGAGCAATCATGAAAACCACAGCCGTTACAGAGCGGTTAGCGGGCTTGGGTGGCGCAAAATGGGGCGTTCATCTGAAAGCGCGCGAGCTGATCAAGGCCGGGGCCGATATCGTTGAGATGACGATAGGGGAACCGGATGTTCCGGTACCGGATTCACTGATTGAAGCTACGGTAACTTCGCTCCGCGCGGCGCGGACCGGATATTCCAACGGGCGTGGTGAGACTGGCCTGCTGGACGCGCTGGCCGAGCGCTATTCGGCCACGCGAGGTCGCGAATTTGGGCCTGAGAACTTCCTGTGTTTTCCGGGCACCCAGACCTCTCTTTTTGCGGTTATGGCCGGTGTAGCCGAGGCTGGGGATGAGGTGCTGGTCGGTGATCCGATGTATGCCACTTATGAGGGCGTTGTGCGGTCGTCCGGAGCTGAAATGGTGCCGGTTCCGCTACGGCCCGAGTACGGATTTCGGATGCAGGCCGATGATATTGCCGCACGCCTTACCCCGCGCAGTCGCGCCATTTTGTTGACGACTCCGCACAACCCGACCGGCGCCATCCTGACCGCCTCGGAAATCGCGGAAATTGGGCAATTGGCCATAAAGCATGATCTCTGGATCATCTCGGATGAAGTCTATGAAGAGCTGGTTTTTGAGGGCGCTGAGTTTGTGTCACCTCTGGCCGATCCCAAGCTGGCAGACCGGGTCATCGGGGTCTCTTCCATCTCGAAATCCCACGCCGCACCCGGGTACCGCAGCGGCTGGTGTGTGGGTCCGGCGGCATTTTGCGAGGCGCTGCTGCCTTTTTCCGAGACCATGCTGTTCGGAAACCAACCCTTCATTGCGGACATGACCGAACTGGCGATCCGCGAAGGCTCAGATGTCGCGCCCGGCATGATCGAACGCTTCTCACGCCGGGCCAACCTGCTTGCCGATCGGCTGGAGGCAGAAACTGAATTGACCGTGCACCGGCCCGAGGCGGGGATGTTTGCGCTTATCAATGTCACGGCCACCGGTCTGGATGGCGAGGCCTATGCCTGGGACCTGCTGCAATCCGGTGTGGCGGTCATGCCCGGCTCTGCATTCGGGGACGGGTTGAAAGACTGGGTGCGCGTCGCACTGACGATCAGCGATGCGGAATTCGCCACTGCCGTCACCCGCATCATCGACCATGCCAACAAATCCTCGCGCGAGGTTGCATGACCAAACAGACTGTAGGTGAGGCTCTGGTTGCAGAGCTTCGGCAAAGAGGCGTGAGCTGCGTGTTCGGGATTCCCGGCGTGCGCACTGTTGAGCTGTACCGTGGGCTTGCAGCGTCTGGCATTCGTCATGTGACGCCAAGGCACGAACAGGGCGCGGATGCAACGAAACACACTGCCGATGCAACTGGACCAACCATGATCGAAGTGATCGCCCCAAAATTCGAACCGCTGAAAGGCTAAACAATGCCCGATCCGACCTACGAGTTCACTCGCGCGATCACACGCCGCCCCGCTTTAACTATCGCGAGCGGGCTTCGAGCCGAGGATATCGGCAATCCCGATTTTGGCGGCATGACTGCAGCACACGAGGCTTATGTGGCAGCGTTGAAGAGCACGGGGGCCGAGATCATCGAGCTTGACCCGCTCGATGCATATCCGGACGCACAATTTGTCGAGGATACAGCACTCTGTTTACCTCAGGGCGCAGTGCTGATGCGACCCGGCGCGCCGTCGCGCCTAGGTGAGGTCGCGGAAATGGCTCCAACTCTGCGTGCCTGTTACGACACGGTCCGCGAGATCAAAGGGCCTAGCCATATCGAAGGTGGAGATATACTTGTAACCGGTCGCGAAATACTCGTTGGCCGATCAGACCGCACCGACGCCGAAGGCGTTGCCGAGCTAGCGCGGATCACGTCCGATTGGGGCCACACCGTGCGCGAGGTATTCACTCCCGAAGGGGTTTTGCATTTCAAGACGGATTGCTCGCTGATGGATGCCGAAACGATCTTATCGACCCGGAGGCTGGATGCGTCCGGTTGCTTTGCTGGTTACCGTGTACTGCATGTTGCCGACGGGGAAGAGGCCGCCGCCAACGCGATCCGATTTAACAATCTGGTGCTGATGGCAGCGGGATTTCCGCGCACCGCTGAGAGGCTGGATCGCGAAGGGTACGAGGTGGTCGAGATCGACAACACCGATTGCGCGAAATTGGATGGTGGGATGTCCTGTCTCTCTCTGCGGTTTTGAGAGAAGTATGCCTGTTTTGGAATCAGCAGGCAGGTGAAAACGACCTAGTTTTGAAGAATTCGAACCCCTGAACGCAGCTTTGTGTAGGTTTCACAGCTGAGTTGGCAGGGAAATTGTCCGGGCGCAGCACATGTCAGGATCTTCTGCGCTATGGGCTCAAAGTCGGCGCGAAAGTGGGCGGTGCTTTTGACGCATACGATCCGCGCGTCTTGTGGTTCCAAATTGAACAACCGAATTTGCGCCAGATCCAGACATTGATTTCGAATGCTGGTGACGATGACACAGATTTGCGTTCCGATCAGCCTTAACGCGACCGAGGGGCCTAGTGTAGCGATACCACCCCCGTACATTTCTCCTGTGTAATGGCACTGGCCGTCGCTGAGGTGATGCACACTCACGCGCGCGTTGAAGGGGGTGTCGCCGGGACCTTTCCCGCCGATCTCGGCCACGAACTCTGCACCTTCGCCCAGCTCGTGGGCTTTGGCCGCAAGCTGTGGGTCGTGCAGTAGCCCTAGAATGGTCGATGGCGTATTCCGGCGCACCAACTCGCGCAGCAGACCTGTTGTGTCGGCTGTTGCACCGGCGCCCGGATTGTCCTGCACATCCGCTATCACAACCGGCCCAATGCCACCGGTGGCTAGGGCCGCATCGACAGCGTCTTTTGGGTTTAGCAATGTGGTATCGAATGCGGTCTCAACTGCTTGCAACTTTGCAAGCATCTGGGCAGCCAAAGCCTCGGCATCGGAGCTAGAGGAACCATACGCCAGAACCGAGGGCCCACAATCGGGCGTGTCCGATGCTGTAAATCCCAAGGCGAGTTCCACAAGCTGCGCGCTTGATCCGTCGAATGCATCGAGCGCGGAGTATAGCGTTTTGGCCGGAGCAACCTCTGTATACTGGCAATGTAACGGGATCAGATAGGAGCCTTGCCGCCAAGCCTTCGCTGGTGGTCCGTTTGCAATGATATTGCGCAACATCCGAAACGCTCGTGCGCCAGTTTCTGCCATGTCGAGATGAGGGTAGGTTCGGAAAATGGTCATCGCATCCGAAAGATCTACCATTCGTTTTGAAACATTTGCGTGCATATCCAGGCTTGAAACAAGTGGCAGATCCGGTCCGATGACCTTTCTGATCCGCGCTAGCAATTCTCCTTCGCCATCATCCCAGGACTCTGTAACCATCGCGCCATGCAGGTCCAGATAGACCCCGTCTAGCGGCGCCATTGTGGCAAGCGCATTTGTGATGTGACCGGTAATGCTGTCATAAGCATGATCTGTGACTTTGCCGCTTGGCTCAGCCGCGCACCACAGAATGGGTAATATTTCAGCACCTGCCGCTTCAGCGGATTTTGCGAAACCCACAATGGGTAGGTTCATACCCTGTGTCTTGTCCAGAACATCCTGACCCCACAGCAATTCCGGCCAGCTGTCGGCCTGTTCAAAATCACTTAGCGTCGTTGGAGTGTCGACGAAGGTATTGGTTTCATGCTGAAATCCAGCAATTGCTATTCTCATAGTGGACAGTCGATTATCAGGTTGGAACCAACGTCGTGTTCAGGATTTCACGCAGCTTATCCGCGACGACATCGGGTTTGTGGCGCGTCATTGAAACATGCCCAAGACCGGGAATCTCGTGGAATGTGCCGTTCATGGCTAGGTCAGAAACCACCTTGCACATGACCGGTGCCGTTTGAACATCTTCTGAGAACGCTACCACATGCATTGGAACCGGGCAGGTCTTCAGGGCTTCGCGGCAATCGAAGTCCAGACAGGCTTCCCACTGATCGATTGTGGCCTGAGGGTCGCGATCGCTGAAGCGTTCGGTATAAGACGCCTTGAGCTGTTCCCATAGTTGGGGCTCGTGCAAGGCTTTGGCAGGAAAGGCATAAACAGCATAGTGCGGGGCCAGAAAGTAGTCGGGCAGGGTGATGCCATCTTTGCGCAGGTCGATTTCGGCTTGCATCCAGTCGCGGGTGAATCCGTTGATATACGCTGAAGTGCCCATTGGAATGGCAATCCGCACCTTTTCTGGAAAATCGATGGCGGTTTGTTGTGTAACCAATCCCCCCAGCGACAGGCCGCATACAGCGGCTTCTCCATCGGCGAACGCATCAACTACCGCGGCACAATCGGCTGCATAATCACTCATCTTCCAAGGGGGCGGAGGGGAAACGGTTTTGCCTGCGCCTCTTGGATCGTAAGTGATGCATCGGTAGGTATCGGACAGGCGCGCGAACTGCTCCGAATAGGCCTCGGCAGTCTGATCACCACCCGGCACAAATACTATGGCTGGCCCTTCACCTTCCGTGACCACACGCATCGTCACACCTCCAACCGAAAGCTGGTGGGTCTCAGCCCGCGGACCGAACTGCAAGAACGCTGACATTACTTCTCTCCTGCGATCATTTGCCTGGCACCAAAACCATGGCTCGATATTTGTTGGGTATTTGGCGACTACATTCCGTTGCGCGGAATGACATGTGTTTTCTCCTCCTCAAATATGAGCTCGTTTCCTGACCACGCTTTCAGACGCGATATCAGATGAAACTCGGTCGGGGTCGCCTTCTGTTCTGAGTAGGTCCAGATCTTGGCGGACCAGTCTTCACGGTCGAAGCCTGCGGTTTGTTCCATCGTGGCAACGGCAGAAAGTGGATCACTTGGATGGATCGTGTAGCGTCGATCGGAAACGTCACTGAGCACTGTACCGATTTCATCAAGGCGGAAATCACCCACGGGGCCAAAAACACCGCCATCAAGGAAAAACCTATGAGTCATTTCACCATTGGTGAGGTCGGTATGAACAGACCGCTCCATCGAGCCTGCTCTGACCTTCGTTTTGCGGGGCTTCGCTGAGGGCAGGGAGGGTTCGGGCAGCGCACGAGGCTCCGTAGCGTTATCAGTCTGGCTGCGGAGCGGTAGTTTCAACCGCGATGACCCCGGTTGCACTGTCAGCGTGACGGGTTCAGGCGATGGCCAGAGGATGGGCCAATAGGCCGAGGCGATTTGCAGAACGATGCGATGATCGGGCATCACGCGGTAACCGGTTCCGTAGAGCGGGACTGTCACGGTCATTTCCTCGCCGGGCGTGATCGCCTGGGGATTTGTATCGCTGGTCCGGTGGTTCAGATTACAGAATCCCCGAGATATCAGTGTTTGTTTGCCGTCTGGGGCTTCGTCGATCAACAGCGCGGCCACAAAGCCCTGTTCGCGATCAGCTGAGAGTGTGATGTCGACTGAGGGCTGTCCCAATATATCCATAGCCTTTGCAAGCGGCGCGGCTTTGAACTGCAGCGCTCCTCCGGCCTCGATCCGACAGTCTTCAGCCATATCGCCGGGAATGGCGAATGAACACATGTCTCCAGCAGCAGCCCCAAATGTCTGCGGCGAACATATGGACAGCGTCGGACCTGATTTGGGTTCTGTGTCCAGTAGCCCATCATTAAGCCAAAGCGCATAATCTTGTACATTTGGTGAGGGCCAACTGGCCTCTTGGACCCAATGCCCGTCTCGGTGCAAATGTGTGCCGGAAGGTGCCGCACTGTCTTGCATATAGAACCGCAGTGGCGGCTCATCCATCAATCCTGTGTCGATGCCTTTCAGATGGTGATCCCAGAACCGCAGGACCTCACCGACGAAATCGGCTTTGGGGCCTGGCACGCCTTCATGCGGGTACAGATGGGCCCAAGGTCCCATCAGGATCTTAACCGGTCCGCTGAGGTGCTCTGCGATCCTGAACGGTGTGTCGCGATACAAATCCATCCATCCGCCGAAAAAATACACCGGAATTTCGACATCAGCGTAGTATTCGCAGATCGAACCTCGCCGCCACATTTCGTCATGGGTTTGGTGTTCCAGCCACATGGCGGGCCAGAAATCGGCCCCTTGCAGCCGCTCGCGCCACATATCGATCCAGCGGTCTGCACCGACGATCTGCGGGTCAGGCGGCATGGCATTGTAGAGCTGCATGATCGAGCCCCACCAGAAGTTGTCGTTGGCGAGACAACCGCCGTAGAAGTGGATATCTTCGCGCCAGCGATCATCGGTTCCCATGACCGGCGCAATGGCCTTCAATGCGGGGGGGCGCTTGGCTGCGACTTGGAACGCATTATACGCCCCCCAGCTTTTTCCAAACATACCCACATTTCCATCACACCAATCCTGATCCGCGATCCACTGAATGATGTCATGGCCATCCTGGGTCTCTTGATGCGAATACTCGTCCTCGGCCACACCTTCACTGTCACCATAGCCCCGGATATCAACGCGAATCGAGGCATACCCGGCGGCGGCGAAATGCGGATGCATGCTTTCGTCGCGCATCCGCGTGCGATCCCGGCGTCGATAAGGGATATATTCAAGAATACAGGGCATTGGGTTGGTCTTTGCCTCTTCGGGCAACCACAACCGCGCGGCAAGTTTGGTTCCGTCAGGCATGGGAATCCAAAGGGTTTCGATGACCTCAATTGGGCTCATGATGCTGCTCTTTCTTTTAGTTCGGGTGGGCGGGCCCCGGGTTCTAGCGGGTAATGGCACGCAACGGCGCGTCCATCTGTAATCTGACGGTTTGGAGCGTCAACACTACAACGCGACTGCGCCCAGGGGCAGCGGGTATGGAACTCGCACCCTGATGGCCGGGCCAGCAATGACGGCACCTCAGCAGGCAAGGTGATCCGGTCATGGGTTTTGTCCGGGTCGGGTTCTGGATTGGCCGACAGAAGCGCCGCAGTGTAAGGGTGTTGCGGTGCGCCAAAGACTTCTTCGGTGTTTCCGGCTTCGACGAACCGACCCAGATACATTACGGCGGTCCTGTCAGCCACATGATGTACCACGTGCAGATTGTGGGTAATGATCACCATCGCCAGTCCAAGTCGTTCGCGTAGATCGTTCAGCAGATTCAGTACCTCGCCCTGAACGGATACATCCAGTCCGGCTGTAGGCTCGTCTGCGATGATCAGGGCCGGATCCAGCGCGATAGCACGCGCGACACCGACACGACGGGCTTGTCCGCCCGATAGCTGATGCGGAAAGCGCGATGCGAAGCTTGTGGGTAAGCCCACTAGCGTCAGCAGTCGCTCGGCCTCATCCCGAAGGTTGCGGCCCTCATTGCCGTGGATACGAAAAGGCTCGGTCACCAGATCGCCTACGGTCATGCGGGGCGAGAGCGATCCTACGGGGTCCTGGAACATCATCGACATGCGCTTGCGCACCGGCTTCATAGCCTTGCGGTTCAGTTCGTCGATACGCTGATCCTCGAACGTTATTGTCCCGGCGCTGATCTCTTGCAGGCCATTTACGGCACGTGCAAGCGTCGTCTTGCCAGAGCCGCTTTCACCCACAAGGGCAAAGGTCTCACCCCTGTTGACCTCAAAGCTGACCCCGGCCACGCCGAGGATCGCGCTTTTCCGTCCTAGCCCCCCGACCGGAAAAGAGACCTGAACATCTTCGACCTTAAGAATGGGATCACTGCTCATGCCATCGCTCCGGTTTCTGCTGGGGTCTCCGCGACAAAGCAGCGGGCAAAGTGACCGTCCCCGATGTCCTTATCGGGTGGGGGCGCCGAACATACGTCACTGACGCGGTCGCATCGATTGGCAAAAATACAACCCGCGGGCCGCGCCCTTAGGTCAGGTATTTCGCCTGGGATGGTTGGTAGGTGGCGGGTACGTTCGCTCTGTCTTGCTGGATCGCATTCCAGCAGTCGCGCCGTATAGGGGTGGCGTGGGTCCTGAAAGATTTCCCGGACCGTGCCGCGCTCGACCACTTCTCCGGCATACATGACCACCACGTCGTCACAAAGTTCGGCTATGACACCGAGATGGTGTGAGATGAACATGACCGAACAGCCGATCTTTTGCTGCAGATCCTTGAGCAGTTCGATCGTCGTCACTTCCAACGTTGCATCCAGCGCTGTTGTAGGCTCATCCGCGATCAACAATGCGGGCTCCATCATCAGAGCCATGGCGATGGCGATCCGCTGCTTCATCCCGCCTGAAAACTGGTGCGGATATCGTGCCAGTGCCGCGCGAGCGTCGGGAATGCGAACCAGTTCCAGCATCTCGACCGCACGTTCCATCTTCTCCTCTTTTGACAGAGAAGAGCGATACTGGATATTTAGCATCTGCTTACCCACCGAAATCACCGGGTTCAGCGCTCCCATCGGGTCTTGAAACACGGTCGCGATGCGCGGACCGCGCAGGTCGCGCATCCGCGACGGGGATAGGGTGGTCAGATCATCCTGCCCCTCAAACAAGATTGAACCGCTGTCGATACTGCCATTGTCAGCCAGTAGGCCAAGAATGGCATTGATCAGCGTGGACTTGCCGCAGCCGGATTCGCCGACGATGCCAACGATCCGGTTCTCAGGGACATCGAAGCTGACGTTTTTCAACGCATGTAGCGGCCCGGCCTCGGTCGAGAAGCTGACATTCAGGTTTTCAATACGCAGAGTGGTCATCAGCGTCCTTTCAGCCGGGGGTCGAATACGTCCCGCAGCGTCTCACCGAGGAATGTAAAGCCCAGTGTTGTGATGATGATCGGCACGCCGCCTGCGATCGCAATCCAGGCGGTGTCGCGAATATTGGTGAACCCGTCATTCAGGATCGATCCCCAGCTAGGGGTGGGCGGACGAACGCCGAGGCCCAGAAAGCTCATTCCCGCTTCGATGCCGATGACGACAGGAATGTCCATCGACGCAAGGATAACGAGCGGTCCGATCACGTTGGGCAGAATATGTACCCTCAGGATACGAGCCGAAGAGGCGCCCATGCTTTGCGCGGCAGTGACATATTCCGAGGTCTTCAGGGCGATGGTCTGGGTCCGAATGATCCGTGCGTATCCGGGCACTGTGACCAGAACGACCACGACCATGACAGCGGTCAGCGACGGCCCCATCAGGGTGACCAGCGCAAGGGCCAGCATCACGGTCGGAAAGCTTTTCATCGCGTCAAAGATCAGGATCATCAGGTTGTCCAGCCAACGCGGTCCATAGCCCGCGATCAAACCCAGGATGATACCGATCACCAGCGAGACGGCGGTCGAAACCAGCGCCACGAACAGCGCGATGCGCCCGCCATAGAGAACGCGCGCAAACAGGTCGCGCCCCAATTGGTCGGTGCCCATCAGATGCTCACCGCTTGGGCCTTGAAAGCGGTCGCGCGGGTTGATTTTTGTTGGGTCCCAGCCGGTCAGCAGATCGGCAAACAAGGCGCCGAAGATGACGAAGAGCACAAGGAACAATCCCAACGCGCCCAGAGGCTCGCGCAGGATTTTGCGGATCGGACGCCAAAGTTCGGCCATGCGCCCGGGGGCGGGGTTAGAAACTGCTTCTGACACGGGGATCCAAAGCTCCGATGATGAGGTCTGCCAACAGATTGAGCAGAACGAACAGAACGGTTGTGATAAGGACAGTGCCCGTCACGATGGGGAAATTACGGGTCAGGATGGCGTCATAGACCAGCTTGCCAACGCCGGGGCGTGCAAAGACGATCTCGGCAAACACTGCCGAGGACAGCATCTGACCGATTCCAACGCCCAGAAGGGTCACCGTGGGCAGGATCGCAATCGACAGCGCATACCGATATGTGATTGTTCGATCCGGCAGGCCAAAGGCACGCGCGGTGCGGATATGGCTGGCCTCAAGCACTTCGAGCATCGAGGCACGAACCATGCGGGCGATATATCCGACCCAACCCAAGCCAACGGCCAGAGACGGCAAGATCAAATGTGTGAGTTGATCGCCGAGATTGCCGGGTTCCCCGGCACCAATTGCGGGCAGCCATCGCAGTTCAACGGCGAAGATCAATAGGGCATAGATTGCAATCACAAACGAAGGCACTGCGATCACGGCCACGGAAAGGATGCCAACGATCCGGTCAGCCCAGCTGCCCCGGCTGACAGCCGCCCAGCAACCCAGAGGAATGCCCAGTGCCACCGACCACGTGATGCCGCCGACGATCAGGGCCAACGTGTATGGCAGCTGTTCGAACACAACGGTTGTGACGGGGCGACCCGACAGAACTTCGTCGCCCAGATCGCCAGTCCAGGCGCCGATGTAGAAATTCCAGAACTGAACCAGAACCGGCTGGTTCAGCCCCATTTTCTCGCGCAGGGCGGCGCGCATTTCCTCGGTCGCCCGAGGCCCCAGCGCAACCGAAGCCGGGTCGCCGGGGATCAGATAGATCATGCAAAACAGCAGGAACATGGCGACTGACACGATCGCAGCGGCCAGCCCAAGCCGTTTGAAGAAGTAGCTTATCATACGCGCCCCCTCTAGGCGTGCGGACGGCGATTGTTCGCCGCCCGTTTGCGTGGATCAGGCGGGTTTGAACTTCGGGAACAACGGGTCACCGTTTGGCTGCAAGCCCGGGCTTACCGTATCCTTGTGGATCAGCCCGACGACCTCATGCGTCAGGAAGACATAGCAGCCACTTTCATCCATGAGACCCTGCATCTTCTTGTAGATCTCGTCGCGCTTGGCCGGATCGCTTTCCTGTAGGCCTTCCTCGTGCAGGGCCTTGTATTCGGCGTTGTCAAAGCGTTCCCAGTTCCAGACGCCAACCTGTTCCGGTGTAAACCAGACCGTTGCCCAACTGGGGTCGGGGTTCATCGAGAAACGGCTGAGCACCAACTGCAGATCCATGAAATAGTCGCCATCCTTGGAACCCAGCGTCCAGAACGTACCACTGTCGTTCTGCTTGATCTCGCAGGTGATGCCGACCTCGGCCAGATTGGCCTGAATGACCTGCGCCGCTGTCAGACGTTCCGACTGGTTCAGGATATCCAGGGTGACCGTCATGCCCTCCGCACCCGCTTCGGCCAGCAATGCGCGCGCCTTGTCAGGATCATAATCATAGGTCACGCTGTCCCGGCTGCCGGGCAGGCCCGGAGCGATGATGCCATTGCCCACGGCTGCGGCGCCGAAATAGGCGGCGTCAACCACGGTTTGCCGGTCAATCGCGTGCTGAATGGCGCGGCGGATGCGCTCGTCTTTCAACGCTTCGTTATCCTGGTTCATGCCCAGCCAGACATAGGCGAGCGAGGGTTTTTCTTCGACAACCGAGCCCGCAGGCGGGTTTTCCTTGAGACGCGGCAGCGACGAAACCGAGGTCCAGGTGTAGTCCAGATCGCCCGCTTCAAAGCCAAGCTCGGCTGTCGCCGGGTCTTCGATCGGCAGAATGTGGATCTCTTCATACCCACCCGGCTCATACGCCCAATCCGGGTTGCGTTTCAGAACGGTTCTTTGCTTGGGGACCCATTCGGTCAGTATATACTGACCGGATTGCGCCACCGGTTCAGCCCCGATCTTACCCCCGATTTCTTCAAACGCCTTGCGCGAAACGATACAAGAGGCAGGTGTCGGCAGAGTGGTTGTCCACAGTGGTACGAACTTGTTCTTCAGATGGATCAGGCCCGATAGGGTGTCCTTGACCTCAACCTCTTTCAGGGCGCTCCAGTCGCCTGCATAGGGGCTTTCATTGGCAGGATCTGCGATCCGCTCGATAGAAAACTTTACGTCATCGGCGGTCATCTGACCAAAGCCGTCGGTGAAGCCGATCTTGTCGCGCAATTTGAAGGCGACGGTCAGATCGTCCAGCTGCTCGATGCTTTCGACGGCAACCGGACTCCAACCCCAAGTATCCCCGGGCTGAGACGCCACCATCGGCGCGAAAATCGAGCTGATGATATGGTCTTCGGGCAAAGACAGCCGGAAGGCAGGATCGAGGATTTGAAGGTCGCTATAGGACCGAACGGTCAGTATCTTTCCATCCGCGCTGACGGCCATATGCGGAAACGCAAGACTGGCCGCGCCAAGCGCACCGGCACCGGCCAGAACCGAACGGCGTGATACGTCGCCTTTGAACATTGAACTCATGAGATGACTCCCTGTTGTCATTCTTGTCGGATTATCCCGACGAGGTTGAGCGCAGGCCCTAGGCCCGCAGATTTAGCCGCCAGCAGATGCGCTTTTCTTCTTTTCTTTCTGTGGCAACGTTTCAGTGGCATCGGATTCCACATATTTCGGAATGATGACCGGTGAATTCACCCAAATCAGTCGTGCAGGCTTGTCCGAGACGTTGTTGATTGTGTGAACGATATCGCCAGGGATGCTGAAGCTGTCACCAGATCGAAGGGTGATAGTTTCATCCTCCAGTTTAAGCTCCAATTCCCCATCAACAATGATGCCATGCAGCTCGCCATCGCGGGAGGCGTACCTTTCGACCGACTGTTCTGAGTGGGGCAGGTATTCAGAGATGCCCAGATAAAATGCGCCACCGATAGAGCTGGAAAGCAGTTGGTCAGAATACCCGCTTTTTTCAACGGATTCGTCATACAGCAGATTCAAATTTCGACGATTTGTGTGGCGTACAACATGGTTGCGTTCGAGCCGCCCAGTACCCAGACGCCTATTGAAGAACCATTCTTCAGGGACAGCCAATGCATCCGCTATTTGTGAAACTTTACGTAATGAGGCGCTGACGGTACCCCGTTCGATCGCGCTGAGATGGCTGACAGAAACACCACTGATGCGTGCCAGTTCCGCAAGCGTCATCTGCCGTGTTTTTCGCAATTGACGAACTTCGGATCCAAAGGCCGCAAGGCTTTCTTCGGTTGCAGATTGATCAGACTTTTTAGCTGGTCCCTTGCTCACGAATTCCCCCGCTTAATCACGTGGCATACGGGATCATTACGTTAAGATTTGTTTTCTGCAAGAATTTTTAATCATTTTTCTCGTGAAACTATAGATAACTGCTGGCCGTTGAGGGTGGAGTGGCGATTTTCACCACCTGATTCCGAAGCGCAAAGCATCGTAGATCGCCGCATGCGTGTTGCGGCAAGATACGGCATCCCCGATCCGATAAAGATCAAAGCGGCCTTCAGGGTTTTTCTGGGGAAACAGCGTACCATCACCACTGACCAGTGCGTCTTGATCAACCGCACCTAGATTGCGTGACAGGGGTTTGAGATCAAAATACAGGTCGTCCAATGGCAACGTCCCTTGATTGACAACCACTTGATCATATTGCCTGTTCTCGGTCAGGTCAGAATAATCCGTACCAATTGTGGCCTGCAGCTGATTTCCTGAACGCTCCAAAACTGTCAAAGTTCTGGCAACGGTGAAAACGGTGCGGGTTTTTTGCAAGGCGCGCATGTAAGGCACCAGGTTCATCCCCATCACCTCGGGTGCAAAGCTGCGGTCGCGGGTCATGATCTCAACCTTTGCACCGGCGGCCGCGATGACCTCTGCGGCCATAAGTGCTGGATGGTCGCCGGCATCATCATAGATCAGCACATTTTCACCCGGTAGCACGTCGCCTGATAGGATATCCCAAGCGGAAATCGCTAGTTCATTGCCCGAATCAAGGATTGTTGTATCTGGCAGTCCACCTGTTGCGATCACGACCATATCAGGCGACAGGGCGGTCACGTCCTCGGTATCTGCAAACGAATTGAAATGGAACTGCACGTCGCGCGCGGCGCACTGCGCCATACGCCAATCAATGATCCCGATCATCTCGGCCCGGCGCTTGGATTGCGCCGTCAGGCGTACCTGCCCTCCAGGCTCGGGGGCGGCTTCCAGGACTGTCACTTCGTGCCCGCGCTCTGCCGCGACCCGGGCAGCTTCCAACCCTCCGGGGCCTGCGCCGACAATGACTGCGCGACGTCGGGTTTTAGCGGCCGGGATGACATGAGGCATCGATAATTCGCGCCCCGTCGCGGGGTTGTGAATGCACAGGGCCTCGCCAGCCTGATAAATGCGATCAAGGCAGTAGGTCGCGCCAACGCAAGGGCGGATTTCGTCTTCTTTTCCGGATTTGATTTTGCTCACGATCATTGGATCAGCCATATGCGCGCGGGTCATACCGACCATATCCAGCAAGTCAGAAGCCACTGCGTGCCTGGCCGTTGCAACGTCCGGGATGCGGGCTGCATGGAAGGTCGGCATTCCGATCTCGGCTCGCACACGTCCAGCGAAATCCAAGTGCGGTGCGCTTTTCATTCCTTGAACCGGGATCACATCCGTCAATGCCGGATCGGTATGTATGCGCCCTCGAATGACGTTCAGAAAGTCTACCTGACCGCTGTCGCGCAGCCTTCGCGCGATCTCGAGCCCTTCTTCCTCGGTTATACCGCCTTGTTCGGCTTCATCTGCGGTGAAACGAACCCCGACAATGAAATCCGGACCGACACGGTCGCGGATCGCATCCAAAACCATGGTTCCAAATCGTAGCCGGTTGTCGAGGCTCCCTCCGAACGGAGCATCCATAGTGTTCGTCAGCAGGGACCAGAACTGATCCAGCAGGTGACCATAGGCCTGCAACTCGATCCCATCCAGACCAGCCGCTTGCATCCGTTCTGCGGCATCGGCGTAATCAGCCACGATGCGCTCGATATCGAAATCTTCAACCTTTTTTGGAAAGGCCCGATGCGCCGGTTCGCGATAGTGCGAAGAGGATACCGAGGGCAGCCAATCCCCTTTATTCCAGCCTGTGCGCCGACCCAGATGGGTCAGTTGGATCATTACGGCGCAGCCATGGGAATGACAGGCATCGGTAAGCTCGCCCATCCAGCGCACAACTTCATCCTTATAGGCGAGAATATTGTTGAACACAGGCGGGCTGTCTCGGCTAACCGTGGCCGATCCTGCAGTCATCGTCAGTGCGACACCTGCTTTTGCGCGCATTTCATGATAGGCGCGGTAACGCTCTTTGGGCATTCCGTCTTCGGGGTAGGCGGGTTCATGACTGGTTGTCATGATCCTGTTTTTCAGGGTCAGGTGTTTCAGCTGATAGGGCTGTAAGAGGGCATCGTGGCTCATATTGAAGTTTCCAGATCCGAAGTCCGAGGTTCAGCTACATCCTTGGGTATCACGACCGGAGACACCGCCCATATCAAACGGCAAACCTGATCGGTCCGGTTCCGCGCATGATGAGGTATGCGCGCGTCAAAGCTATAGCTGTCTCCGGCGCGAAGCGTGATAAATTCATCGCCAATCCGCATCTCGAGTTCGCCTTCCAGGACCAACCCGTGCTCTTCACCCTCGTGCTTTTGAAGTCGCTCTTCCGGGCGCTCGGAATGGGGCGCATAGACTGCGAGGCCCATATAGAATTGTCCTCCGATCGAGCTGGAAAGAAGTTGATCAGTATATCCTAACTCAGCCGCGTCCTGACCATACAGCGTGTTAAGCGCGCGCCGGTTCTGAGCGCGAACGACAAATGCCTGTTCCATCGGGCCGGGCCCTGCGCGGCGGGCAAAGAACCAATCGGGCGTAACGCTGAGTGCGCTGGCAATGGCCTGTAAGACGTCAACTGACGGTTTCGACACGCCGCGTTCGATCGCAGACACGTGGCTGAGTGATATTCCGGCCCCTTCGCTGAGCTGTTTCAGCGTGAGTTGGCGTGCTTTGCGCAGCTGCCGAACTTCGCTTCCTAACGAGGAGATTGCAGAGGGTAAGGCGACGACATTGTCAGAAGGCATATTGCTCTCAGAGTTTGGATGAGCGGATGTTTAGTGCAAATAATGAAATCAGACTAGAATTTTAATGTCAAATTCTATCAAAGGTCGAATATTATGGGCCTATTGCAAGTTTGTTATGAATTTGCAGAAGTGAAGCAGGCGTAATGTGCAAATAGCGGATCAACATGGCAGACCAAGCCGTCTATCCCTTTGAAGTATCAGAGACCGACCATTTGTGGATCGAGATGCCGGACGGCGTGCGACTTGCCGCTCGGCTCTGGCGTCCAGTAAAGCAAATGCCCGTGCCAGCGATCCTGGAATACATACCCTATCGTAAGTCTGACATGGTCCGCGCGCGCGACGAGCGGAACCATCCCTTTTTTGCAGCCCATGGATATGCCTGCATCCGCGTTGATATGCGAGGTTCTGGCGACAGCGAAGGGCATATGCCTGACATGTATGCCAATGCTGAACTTGATGACGCGCGACATGTCATCGAGTGGCTGGCCGCGCAATCCTGGTGCAATGGGCGCATCGGAATGTTTGGAACTTCATGGGGCGGGACTGCTGCTCTTCAGGCAAGTGTCAACGCACCTGAATCGCTAAAGGCGACGATAGCCGTTTGCGCCACGCATGATCGGTTTGAGGATGACATCCACTATATGGGTGGGTGCGTGTTGTCTGACACATTCGAATGGGGTGCAACGCTGCCCTCGATCCTAGCCTCGCCGCCGACGCCGAATGTAGGGGCAGGTTGGCAATCTCTTTGGAAAGAGAGGATCGAGAACCTCACCTTCCCGCTTGAGAATTGGCTGCGTGAAAGGCACCGAGGAGAGTATTGGCGACACGGTTCTGTCATCCATAATGCAGATTCACTTACCGTTCCGATCTTGTCGGTTGGCGGGTGGAGCGATCGCTACTCAAACTCGGTGATGTCTTTGTCTGACGCGCGGCCTGATCTGGTGTGGGGGGTGGTTGGCCCTTGGGGCCATCACTACCCAGACCATGGTACACCAGGGCCAGCGATCGGGTTTCAAGCACTTGCGCTTGACTGGTGGGATTATTGGTTGAAGTCGGACAGGTCTGAAGCACCAAAATGGCCACGCCTGCGAACGTGGATGCGCGAATTCGATATTCCCGGTGACACTTTGGACGAAAGGTCGGGAAAGTGGGTTCAAAGCAACCCAGCGCGCGAAGAAACGGTGGTGGTGGACCTATCTCTGTGTGCATTTGAAACAGTAAACACCGAGACGCCTTGGAAAATTCCCGCAGATGTGACGGCTGGGCAATGTGCAGGAGATACAGGATATTTTGGTCGTATGGGTGGATTGCCGCTGGATCAAAACCCGGACGATAGCCGTTCTTTGGTTTTTGAAATGGCTCCATTGACCGAAGACTTGATAATCTACGGCTCGATTGTTGTGCGATTGAGCGGAAACGCTGGCGGCCAGCCGGGCCAAATCATCGCCAGGCTTAATGATGTGAACCCCGACGGCATCGCCGCGCGCATCAGTTATGGCGTTCGAAATCTGTCGCTCGACGATAACTTGGATCGTACCGAAACAGCGGCTGGCAACGGCGAATTTACCGCCGATATCAAGCTTCACTCGACCGCCTATCGCGTTCGCAAGGGGCACAGGCTGCGCGTTGCGTTGTCTTCATCCTACTGGCCTTTAGTCCACACGTTTACACGCACCGAAGATATCCTGCTGGATAGCGGCGTGCTGTACATACCAAGTATGCAGCGAGAGCCTTCTGATCTGAAGAAATCACTACCTCCGGTGCAGGATCTGCCAGCGCAAAAACCTCATGCAACTAATGCAGTAGGTGAATTGGAGCGTTGGACAGCAAGTCCTGGCGGCATGATTGAAATGGGCTGGCATCAACCACTGCTCGAAACGACCTATGCGCAAACCAATACGGTATTCAGTTACGAAACAAGCATCGTGCATTCATTGGATATATCGGGTACAAATACGCAAGAGACGCGTGTCAAACACAGGATGGTTTTTGAGCGGCCCGATGGGGTTGCAGACGTTTCGATTGCCTTGAATGCGCGCTCTACGACTGGAAGCGTCACGACCAATGCCGAGCTAAGTGTACTTTGGAACAACCTTCCTTTCGCGACCAGGCGTTGGTGCGTGCCTTGAACTCATCCGGCGAACCCGGGGCGGTTCGAGCTGATAAACGAATTGAATTCAATCGCTCTAAGACATTGTACGAAGGATTGTAGCACTATCACGGATCGTGCGTCCGCCCGAGATTGAAGCAGTGAGACCAGGTTAAGCCCTATGACTTTGCCCAATGCTGCTACGATGACATGGAGGCGCAAGTTGGAAAACTGATGATCATTTGCTTTGGAAACGGCCAAAATTAGGCTTCTGGGTCCAAAATATTATGCCGTCAAAGCCTTGGCTCCTTTTTGCGATAACATCAATCCGCCAGATTGAACCAGAAAATCAACGATTTCGCTTACGCCTTGTCGATGACGCAGAGATGTGAAGACAAAGGGTTTTCCGTTGCGCATTCTTTTTGCGTCGCGCTTCATCACTTCAAGCGATGCACCAACATGTGGCGCCAAATCGGTTTTGTTGATGACCAGGATGTCAGATTTGGTTATGGCCGGTCCGCCTTTACGGGGGATTTCCTCTCCGGCGGCCACATCGATTACATAGATCGTCAAGTCAGCAAGTTCTGGGCTGAAAGTGGCGGACAAGTTGTCACCGCCACTCTCGATCAGAACAAGATCCAGATCTGGATGGCGCGCTTGCATCTCGGCGACAGCTGCAAGATTGATGGAGGCGTCTTCGCGAATTGCCGTGTGTGGGCAGCCACCGGTTTCAACGCCAATGATCCTGTCCTGAGGCAAGACCTGTAGACGCATCAAGGCTTCTGCATCCTCCTGCGTATAAATGTCGTTGGTAATGACGCCAAGCGAGCAGGCATCTCGCAGGGTTTCGGCCAATGCGGCGGTAAGGGTGGTTTTTCCGGCCCCAACCGGGCCTCCAATACCTACACGAAGGGGGCCGTTCATGCTGCTCATGTTCTGAAAATCCTTGAATATTGAGTTTCGTGTTGCATCGATGCGATGTCGGTCAAAAAGGCGGTGGAACTCAGGTCATCCAGATCGGCAGTTTGGGCCAATTCAGCGATGCGGGCGCATCGAGGGGTCAAATCCCGGATCAGGTTTTGGGCCTCGGTCTGTCCCAAAGGGACAAGCCGGGTCGCGCACGCAACCAGATTGCTGACAAACCCTTGTAGAAACAGCTTTGTCGTCAACAAAAGTGGAAGGTCCTGCAGCCGCGCGGCGCGACCAAGTGAAACGGGATACGTGGATGCTCCTAGGTCCAAGCCCCAGACATCGCTTGTTACAGTCCCGAATGCTTGACCCAGATTATTGGTCTCCATCAGACGTTCTGATGAGGCGCAAAAAGCCCGCGCCGTGGCATCGACATGGGACAATTCTACGGCATTCCGGGCCAGATAAGCCGCAACAAGAAACAACGCGTCGTTCCAGCCCGAGCCATGTTCCAACACTTCCAGAACCCAATCTGCCGTCTCGTCCGCGTTTGTGACTGATCCGTTTTCAATCGCTGCTTCTAGGCCGTGAGAATAGGCAAATCCTCCGACAGGGTAAGCTGGCGATAACCACTGGGCCAGCGTAAGGATATGGGCGTCAGTGGGCGTGGCCATGGGTCCTGCCGTGGCCATAGGCGCCACCTTCGGGCGTAAAGGGTTCAATAACCATTGAAACCTCAGCGCCCAACTTGTTGAGCATATCTTGAATAACGTGATCGCGTTGGATCAACAATCTTTGGGACTCGACCTGACAAGGCGTGTGCCGGTTACCGATATGCCACGCTAGTCGAGGCAGGTTCTCCCCGCGGATCTCCAGCAGTTCTTCGGCCGCTGCGATGATTTCGATCTCACGCCCGTCCTCCAAAATCAGCACTCCACCGTGGTTGAGCGACTGAGTTTGCGCCAGATCGACAAGAAACGCCTCACCTCCATCGGTGGCCAGCATCTTGCGGCGCAGGAAACGACCGTCATAGTCCAATGAAACCTGAGCATATGCCTGCGCGTGATGATGATCGTGATAGATGCGCGCGGTTTTGATCGCGGTGGTCATCGTTGGCCTCCTAGTTTCAGAACATAAAATAGCGCTGCGCCATCGGCAGCACTTCGGCGGGTTGGCAGATCAGCAGCTCGCCATCTGCGCGAACCTCGTATGTTTCGGGGTCCACCTCGACATGGGGGGTGGCGTTGTTCAGCAACAAATCCTGCTTGCCGATATTCCGCGTGTCGCGGACGGCAACCGTCTGTTTAGCCAGGCCGAGCGTTTCCCCAATGCCATCGGCTTTTGCGGCCTCAGACACAAAGGTGATCGCCGAGTTTTCAACTGAGCGGCCATAGGCACCAAACATCGGGCGACTATAGACCGGTTGAGGCGTTGGGATTGAGGCGTTGGGATCCCCCATCTGCGCGCACGCAATAGTACCGCCTAACAAGACCATTTCGGGTTTGACTCCGAAAAAGGCCGGGTTCCACAGTGCAAGGTCTGCGCGTTTGCCTTCCTCAACGCTGCCTATTTCATGGCTAAGCCCATGCGCAATCGCCGGATTGATCGTATACTTGGCGATGTACCTGCGAACCCGCAGGTTGTCGTTCTCGCCGGTTTCTTCAGGCAGGCGTCCACGCTGTTTCTTCATTTTGTCCGCAGTTTGCCAGGTGCGGATCAGAACCTCGCCGACACGCCCCATGGCCTGACTGTCCGATGCGATGATCGAGAAGGCGCCCATATCATGCAGGATATCTTCGGCGGCGATAGTCTCGCGCCGGATACGGCTTTCGGCAAACGCAACATCCTCGGGGATGGATTTGTCGAGGTGGTGGCAGACCATCAGCATGTCCAGATGCTCTTCGACCGTGTTTACGGTGAAGGGTCGTGTTGGGTTGGTCGACGATGGCAGAACGTGGTTTTCGCCGCAGATCTTGATGATATCAGGGGCGTGGCCTCCGCCCGCGCCTTCTGTGTGAAAGGCATGAATGGTACGGCCCTTCATGGCAGCAACTGTGTGCTCAACGAACCCGGATTCATTCAGCGTATCGGTGTGGATCATGACCTGCACGTCCATGGCATCGGCAACCGACAGGCAGCAATCAATCGCGGCAGGGGTTGTGCCCCAATCTTCATGCAGTTTCAGCGCGCAAGCCCCAGCCGCAACCTGTTCTTCAAGCGCTGCAGGCAACGAAGCGTTCCCTTTACCCGCGAAGGCGAGGTTCATTGGAAATGCGTCTGCAGCCTGCAGCATCCGTCCGATATGCCAAGGGCCGGGTGTGCAAGTGGTCGCCAGCGTACCATGGGCTGGGCCGGTACCACCACCAAGCATAGTGGTCAGTCCTGAATGCAGGGCATCTTCGATTTGTTGCGGGCAGATAAAGTGGATGTGGCTGTCAAAACCACCGGCCGTCAGGATACGCCCCTCACCGGCAATGATTTCGGTGCCTGGGCCGATAGTGATGTCGACACCAGATTGTGTGTCCGGATTTCCGGCCTTGCCAATCTTGGCGATCCGTCCGTCTTTCAGTCCGACATCCGCTTTATAGATCCCAGAGTGATCGACGATCAGTGCGTTGGTGATGACCGTATCTACGGCCCCTTCGGCGCGCGTGACCTGTGACTGTCCCATCCCGTCACGGATCACCTTGCCACCACCGAATTTGACCTCTTCGCCATAGGTCGTCAGATCGCGCTCGACCTCAATGATCAGATCAGTATCGGCCAGCCGCAGTTTGTCGCCCGTCGTGGAGCCGAACATCGCGGCATAGTCCGAGCGATTGATTTTGGCTGGCATCAGAGCGCTCCCATGATCTGCTGATTGAAACCGAACACTCGGCGATTACCCCCGATCGGGATCAGCGTAACCTCGCGGCTTTGACCCGGTTCAAAGCGCACCGCGGTGCCCGGCGCGATATCAAGGCGTCGCCCGCGTGCCTCTGTGCGGTCGAATTCCAGAGCCGGGTTTGTTTCCGCGAAGTGATAATGCGAGCCCACCTGGATCGGGCGATCGCCGGTATTGGCCACCATCAACGTTACCGTCTGGGCGTCTGCGTTCAGGGTGATCTCACCCACACCCGGAAACAACTCTCCCGGAATCATTTTGGTAGCTTCGAGATCACTGCAATCGCCAGTACCACAATGGCCCCCAGACCGACCGCAAGTAACGCATAGTCCGTGCCATGGGCGTGGAGATGTGTGCCGGTGTGGGCCGAGGCAGGTCCTGCGAGAACAAACGCTGGAAATAGCATACGGTTCATTTACGTACTCCTTGATAGATTAGCGAATGGGGTTGTGGACGGTGACAAGTTTTGTCCCGTCTGGGAAGGTTGCCTCGACTTGCACCTCATGGATCATCTCGGGGATGCCTTCCATGCATTGGTCGCGCGTAATGACCTCGGCACCAGCCTGCATCATGTCAGCGACCGAACGACCATCGCGCGCGCCCTCAACCACTGCGTCCGTGATCAGGGCGATGGCTTCGGGGTGGTTCAGCTTGACCCCCCGAGACAGCCGCTTCCGGGCGACTTCAGCGGCCATAGCGACCATCAGTTTGTCTTTTTCACGAGGTGTCAGGTTCATCTCAAAGCATCCAGCATCGGGGCAAATTGTCGTTGTTCAACAGGCGTAAAACCGGGATCAGTTCGCGGCGCAGAAGAAAGCTGTCTTTGGCCAGTATGCGAATAACCATCAGATCACGTTGGACCAGACTGGCTCCGGCTGTGTCTGGCAGCATTTGGCGAATGGTATGCAACTGGCCCTCTGCAGCCGAAGAGGCAAAAACGACCAACGCCATCGCCCCAGCCCCATTTGCGCAATGCGGCTTGGATAGCCGTTCATTGAGGTTGCCGGAGAATCTGATCGTGTCCAGAAAGGCAAGCTGTCCGTTGCACCAAACCTCAATCCGGTCGCGTAGTCGGACGTCTGTCAGCGTCTCTCCCATGGCCGAGCGTCCAAAAACCAAGGGCTCAACTAAAAGCATCTCGGCACCGGCTGACACCTCAACCCTTAGACGCCGGTCCAATGCGCTTCTGTTGAATAAAATCGTTTCTTGCGGCAACCAGTTCATTCGCGCATCCGGCGCAACAACCAAGTGGTTGGTAACCAGCCCGAAGGCCCCGGGCTGCGATTTGTAGGCCCGTTCGCAAGCCTGCGTCGTAAGCGACAGAGAAGTTGCTTCTGAAGCCTTGGCTGAGAACCGGAAAGCGTCTCCACCTGTCACGCCTCCTGCCGTATTCAACAGAACGGCCTCGAGATTGTTCGCACTGTTTCTGGGAAACAGGCACTTCAGCGACCCTGATTGCCGAAAATTGTCTAAAACTGATCGCTCACCCAGCAGTTTTGTACTGAGATTTACCGCCCCCGCCGCGCGTGGCGGTTTGTGGTGTTCGACGACAGATATGTTTGGAATCTGAGTAATAGTGCACCCGCAAACAGACTTTCTGTGCACTTTGTCTCCCAGTTGCAGGGCCGGAACACTATTCTGTGTTGCCGCAGACTTGGGAGTTTCCGCATCATTTGATCAGATTTTAATCACACACCTAAGTGTTGGTCTAAAAAATGGGCAGAAACAGCCGAAGACCAGAATTGGCTATCCAGCAGGTTGCCAAGATTGCTGCGATGCAGAAACCGTATGTGTGCCCACCGCGGAGACGACCCGGGGGTGTGTGACGGCTGCGCGAATTGGACCTCGGACACAACCGCCACACGGAACGCAACAACAGTTGCGGGGATCAGGTAGAAGAAGAATGCGTCACGACGCAAGCCCTCTCTCCCGGCCCCGTCAGGAGAATGACATGACCTCTCTCAAATCCTCGCTCGCCGGATCGGTTGTATTTGCTGCCATGGCCACCGCTGCGCTTTCAGCGGAAGACACCATCAAAGTGGGTGTTCTGCACTCGCTATCGGGCACGATGGCGATTTCGGAAACCACTCTGAAAGATACAATGCTGATGTTGATCGATCAGCAAAACGCCAAGGGTGGATTGCTTGGGAAACAACTTGAGGCCGTTGTTGTCGACCCTGCATCTGACTGGCCGCTGTTTGCCGAAAAAGCGCGCGAACTGCTGACAGTGCACGAAGTTGACGTCATCTTTGGCAACTGGACTTCGGTGAGCCGCAAGTCAGTCCTGCCGGTTATTGAAGAGTTGAATGGCCTGCTCTTCTATCCAGTTCAGTATGAGGGCGAAGAATCCTCAAAGAATGTGTTTTACACGGGGGCAGCCCCGAACCAGCAGGCGATCCCCGCCACTGATTACTTCCTAGACGAGTTGGGTGTTGAGAAATTCGCGCTGCTGGGCACTGACTATGTCTACCCTCGCACCACCAACAACATTCTGGAAAGCTACCTGACGCAAAAGGGCGTCGCGGATGACGATATCTTCGTAAACTATACACCGTTCGGCCATTCCGACTGGTCCAAGATCGTTGCTGACGTTGTCGCGCTGGGTGCTGATGGCAAAAAGGTTGGCGTGATCTCTACCATCAATGGCGACGCAAACATCGGTTTCTATAAAGAGCTGGCCGCTGCTGGCGTTTCCGCGGATGACATTCCGGTCGTTGCGTTCTCGGTCGGCGAGGAAGAGTTGTCGGGTCTCGACACCACTAACTTGGTCGGTCATCTGGCCGCGTGGAACTACTTCCAGTCGGCGGATACCGAAGCTAATGCTGAATTCGTTGACACTTGGAAAGCCACCATGGGTGACGAGCGTGTGACCAACGACCCGATGGAAGCGCATTACATCGGCTTCAATATGTGGGTTAACGCGGCGACCGAGGCCGGATCGACCAAAGTCGATGACGTCCGCGCGGCGATGTATGGGCAGGAGTTTCCGAACCTGACCGGTGGCACTGCAGTCATGCTGCCGAACCACCACCTCGCCAAGCCGGTTCTGATCGGTGAAATTCAGGAAGACGGTCAGTTCGACATCATCAGCGAAACCGACGTCGTGCCCGGCGACGCCTGGACTGACTTCCTACCGGAATCGGCAGTTTTGATATCGGATTGGAAAGAGCTTGGCTGCGGAATGTACAACACCGAGACCGAGACCTGCGTTCAGACCCTGTCGAACTACTAAACGACACGCAAGGCGGGTGTGATGCCCGCCTTGCCCTAAAGACACCTCGGGTTTCACCACATGTTACGACTATTCCTTGCGGGTCTCGCATTCGTGTGCGCTTGCCTGACCGCCAACGCGCAACAGGGCGGTCTGCAACCGATCCTGCAAGAGCATCAAGAGATCATCGCCAAAAGCTCGCGCAAGACGATTGGACCCGCGATTGATGCGATTGCCTCTAGCGGGTTGCCTCAGGCACAGGTGATGCTTGAGACATGGGCTGCCAAGAACATGTGGATGCGCAAGTCAGACGGCTTGTTCTTTGCCGGCAAGAAGGATGAAGGGCGCACCTATGAGTTGACCGACTTTGATACCGGAGAGGTTGTCGGCACGTTCGAGAAATCCGACCTGAAGCAATTGAAACCCAACAGCGGCATTCGCGCGATGATCGGGACTGCTCTGGTGCAGTTCCAACTGACTGATCCAGACCGCGCTCGGCGGCTGGCCGCTTTGCTATCCATCCAACGCGATCCCGAAGGGGCCTTGCTGGAGCCCCTGCGGGCGTCGATTGCCGATGAACCCGACACGGACCTGAAAGCCCAGAAACAACGCCTCGAACGGTTGCTGACGATTGGATATGACGCCGACACCACGGCGCGTGTGGCCGCGATTGAGCAAATGTCTGACGATCTTGGCGTCGACGTCCGTGGCGCTTTGAACCCAGTGATCGCGACGACGCGACAGGCGGCAGCCGAACTACCATCTGATGCGAATATCGCTGACGTATTGGAGCCGGGTTCCAGCGAGTTGTCGCGCGATGAGGCCTACAACTTGCTGGTCACTGGTGATCTAGCATCCCCGCAGGTTTCACCTGATGATATCCGAGCAGCTCTTGCGGCCAATATTGAGGGTGGCCGCGTTGGTGACATTCCGGTCGCGCAACTGAATACGGACGCTGCGCGCGCTCGGGCCTATGCGGCTTTGGCCGCGGTCGGTGTTGTACCCGCCTTGGTGACCGAGGCCGACATAGATGCGGCACTGGCTGAACATGTGTTCTTTGATATCTACACCGAGCCCTCACCCGAAGTGACCGCTGCCGCAGTGCTGGCACTGGAACAGATCGAGTTGAAGGTCGGCCTGAACCAAACCCTCGATCTAACGCTGGACGCAATTTCTCTGGCCTCGATCTATTTCCTTGCCGCCATCGGTCTGGCCATCACCTTTGGTGTGATGGGCGTCATCAACATGGCCCATGGCGAGTTCATCATGATGGGCGCCTACACCGGTTACGTCGTACAACAGTTCATCTCCGACCACACGCTTTCCATCGTCGTTGCCATCCCGATGGCTTTTGCCATCACCTTCGCAATGGGCGTCGCGATGGAGCGGCTGGTGATCCGTTGGTTGTATTCACGCCCACTGGAGACTCTGCTGGCGACGTTTGGCATTTCGATCGCATTGCAACAGTTAGCCAAGAACATTTTCGGCACGCAGGCTCGCCCGCTGACCGCGCCGGGCTGGCTAGATGGGGCCTGGGTGCTGAACGATGTGGTCTCGATCAGCTATATCCGTATCGCGATCATTGTGCTGGCGATGATCTTTCTGGGGCTGTTTCTGTACATCATGAAACGCACCCGGCTGGGGCTTGAGATGCGCGCTGTGACCCAGAACCCGCGCATGGCTGGGTCGATGGGGATCAACCCGGAGCGGGTGAATATGCTGACCTTCGGTCTGGGCTCGGGTATCGCCGGGATTGCCGGGGTCGCGATTGGTCTGTTCGCCAAAGTCACCTCGGACCTGGGCAGCGATTACATCGTGCAGAGCTTCATGACCGTCGTCGTCGGTGGTGTCGGCAACATCTGGGGTGCTCTGGCGGGCGCGGGTATGATCGGTTTTCTGCAGAAAGGGATCGAATGGGCCAACCCTTCGAACACCCTGGCCGCGCAAACCTATATGATCGTTTTCATCATCATTTTCATTCAATTCCGGCCAAGGGGCATCATCGCCCTCAAAGGTCGCGCGGCGGGGGATTGAGCCATGGAACGCAGTTTTGTCGCCAAAAACCCCTCGGTGCTGGTCTTTCTGGCCATCCTGTCCCTGTTCACTTTGGGCGTGACCGTCCTGTCCGAAGGGTTCGGGATCGGTGTCATCTCGACCAGCTTCGTCAAAACGCTAGGCAAAACCTTGTGCCTTTGTCTGATCGCGGTGGCGATGGATCTGGTGTGGGGGTTCACTGGCATCCTGTCTTTGGGTCATTTCGCCTTTTTCGGGTTGGGCGGGTACATGATCGGCATGTGGCTGATGTACGAGCGCACGCGCCTGATAGTGGTCGAGTCACTATCGCAAGCCGAAATCCCACCCACACCTTCCGAGGTCGTGGACGCTATTGGCACACAGATTTTCGGCGTCGTCGGGTCGTCAGAATTTCCGCTAGTCTGGGCCTTCTCGGACAGCCTGTTCCTGCAACTGGCGCTGGTGGTGTTAGTGCCGGGTCTTCTGGCGCTAATCTTCGGATGGCTGGCCTTCCGAAGCCGAGTGACGGGCGTGTACCTGTCGATCCTTACCCAAGCGATGACCTTGGCGCTGGCACTGTACCTGTTCCAGAATGACAGCGGCTTACGCGGCAACAATGGCTTATCTGGCTTGCAGAACCTTCCGGGTGTCACAGCCTCGCAGGATGTGGTATCGGTCTGGTTTCTCTGGGCCTCGGCGCTAGCCTTGGGGCTGGGCTATATGCTGGCGGCGTGGCTCGTATCAGGCAAGTTCGGCTCAGTCATTCGTGGCATTCGCGACAATGAGGCGCGGGTGCGGTTCCTCGGCTATTCGGTCGAGGTCTACAAGCTGGCCGTCTTCACCCTGACTGCCTGCATCGCCGCCATCGCGGGTGCGCTCTATTACCCACAGGCGGGCATCATCAATCCTGAAGAAATGGCGCCCATCGCGTCGATCTATCTGGCCGTTTGGGTTGCCATCGGCGGGCGTGGTCGACTGTATGGCGCGGTCATAGGTGCAGCTTTCGTCAGCCTGCTGAGCACGTGGTTCACCGGCGGGCAGGCCCCCGATATCCCGTTGGGCTTTTACACGATCAAATGGGTCGACTGGTGGCAGGTCCTGCTGGGCGTATCATTTGTGCTAGTCACTCTGTTCGCCCCGCAGGGGATCGGAGGCCTTTTCGATCTCTGGACCAATCGCCGCGCGCCGCTGCGCCACGGCGCGACCCTTGGGCCTGACGATGGGGCGCTGCGCGAGAAGGAGGCCAGCGAATGAGCACTTTGTTAGAAGTGAGTGGTGTATCTGTCACGTTCGACGGTTTTCGAGCCATCAACAACCTGTCATTCCAGATTGGTAATGCGGAACTCCGTGCTGTGATCGGGCCGAACGGGGCGGGCAAGACGACTTTCATGGACATTGTCACCGGCGAGACCCGACCCGACGAAGGCCACGTGATCTGGGGCGAGAAATCCATATCGTTGCTACGAATGAGCGAGGCGAAGATTGCACAGGTAGGCATCGGCAGGAAATTTCAGAAACCGACAGTGTTCGAAGACCAGACTGTGCAGGAAAACCTGCTGATGGCTCTTAAAAACAAGCGCGGTTGGCTCGGGGTTCTGTTTTATCGTCCTTCAGCGGAGGATCTGAAGCAGGTTGAAGAATTGGCTGCCGAGATCGGGCTGAAGGAGGAGTTGAATCGTAAATCCGGTGAACTCAGCCACGGTCAGAAGCAGTGGCTGGAAATTGGGATGTTATTGGCACAAGAACCCCGCTTGTTGCTGGTCGACGAACCTGCCGCCGGGATGACGCCACAAGAACGCGAACATACGACCGACCTGCTGGTGCAGGCCGCCAAGACCCGCGCCGTGGTTGTGGTGGAACACGACATGGAATTTGTCCGCCGCCTGAACTGCAAGGTCACGGTCCTACACGAAGGATCGGTTTTGGCAGAGGGTTCACTGGATCACGTCACTTCAAATCAAGACGTCATCGACGTTTATCTAGGACGCTAAGCGATGCTGAAACTGACCAACCTGACCCTGCATTATGGGCATTCGCAAATCCTTAACGGCATTTCGATGGAGGCCGCGACCGGAGAGGTGACTTGCGTGATGGGAACCAATGGTGTTGGGAAAACCAGCTTGATGAAAGCGATATCGGGAACGCATCCACGCTCGGGTGGTGACATCTCGCTGAACGGAGAAAGCTTACCCCGATTATCCGCACACCAGATGGCATGGAAAGGCGTCGCCTATGTTCCGCAGGGTCGGGAAATATTTCCATTGCTCTCGGTACGTGAAAACCTGGAAACCGGTTTTGCTTGTCTGCCATCTGACGAACACTTCATCCCGGATGGGATTTTTAATTTATTCCCTGTCCTCAAGAAGATGCACAACCGTCGCGGGGGTGATCTTTCCGGCGGGCAACAGCAGCAACTTGCGATTGCGCGCGCGCTGATTACAAAGCCCAGGCTTTTGCTGTTGGACGAACCCACAGAAGGCATTCAGCCCAACATCATCCAACAAATAGGTGAGGTGATACGGCATCTGAGAACAAGCGGCGAAATGGCAATTGTCCTAGTCGAACAGTATTTCGATTTTGCATATGATCTTGCCGACCGTCTTGTCGTGCTGCGCAGGGGCGAAGTCATTGCAAACGATATCCGCGCAAATCTGACTCGTGATGAGGCTTTGCAGGCCGTATCAGTTTAGAACTTAATGCGGCCGTTCAGTATCGTCGTAGCCCAGTTTACCAATATGGATGCTGAGCATTTGCTAAGAAAAGCAGGCGCGTTGTCGGGGGCAATTAGATCAGTTGCCGCCCTGAACGATTGCATCAAAGCGATCAAACCGATTGCTTGCGGTCTTCCAGAACAAGATCGCTACATTTCTCACCAATCATGATCGAGGGTGCATTGGTATTCCCGCTGATGATGTCAGGCATGATCGAGGCGTCTGCTACGCGCAAACCGGCAATCCCGTGAACGCGAAGTCGCGGATCCACCACCGCCATGTCATCGATACCCATTTTGCAGGTCGACGTCGGGTGGTAAATTGTCTGAGCCAAATCGCGTGCCGTTTCAAGGTGTTCTTCATCCGTTTCGACCCGACCTTCGGGAACATGCTCGCGTACAATGAAAGGTGACAGCGCCTTGGTTTTGGTCATGGCACGCGCGAATTTGACGGCACGGATCGCGCAGAGTTGGTCTGCTGTCGCGGACAGATAGTTTGGCACAATTTTCGGATAAACATGCGCATCCGGTGACGAGACGTGAATATGACCCCGGCTTTCGGGGCGTAACTGACACACGGAAGATGTGAATCCCGAGAACGGATGCATTTCAATCCCGGGCTTGTCGGCCGAAAGCGGTTGGAAATGGAACTGAATGTCTGGTGTGTCCAGCCCTTCCATCGACTTGGCAAATATAGCGACCTGAGACGCGCCAAGGCTCATCGGTCCTGTCCGGCGCAGGGCGTATTCGATGCCGATACCTGCACGGTTGATCAAGTTGTTGATCGCATCATTCAAGGTCGGCACGTTGACTTCGTAAACCAGTCGTATCTGCAGATGATCCTGCAGGTTCTCACCGACACCGGGCAGTTTATGACGGGTCTCTATCCCGGCTGCTTGCAACACCTCAGGGTTGCCAATGCCCGAGATTTCAAGAAGTTGCGGTGAGCCAATCGCGCCCGCCGACAAAATGACTTCGCCACCCGGATTCAGAAAAGCCTTCTGCGGCGTGCCTTTCCGGTCATAGGCAATGCCTGTCACAGTCCGGGGTTCATCGGTCGCGAATAACAAACCCTTTGCGTGGGCATGGGTTTCGATGTCGAGGTTGTTCCGGCTGTCCTTGATTGGCGTCAAAAATGCTTTGGCCGATGAGCAACGGAAACCACCCTTTGCTGTTTGGTGAAAATACCCTGCGCCCTCTTGAGTGTTCCCGTTATAATCGTCGGTTCGTGGCACACCCATTTCGACTGCGGCATCAATAAACGCTTCTGAGATCTTGGATTTGGCGCGGATCAGCGAAACGGCCAGTTCGCCGTCCTTGCCATGTAGGTCAGAGTCAGACTCTTCGTGGTTTTCTGAGCGCTTGAACAGTGGTAATACGTCATCCCAGGACCAACCGGTGTTACCCAATTGGGCCCAACGGTTATAGTCCTCCTTCTGCCCGCGTACATAGAGCAACCCATTGATCGAGGACGAACCGCCCAACACTTTGCCGCGCGGCCAGTCGAGCGAGCGATTGTTCAAGCCGGGATCGGGTTCAGACTTATAGCACCAGTCCGTTTTGGGATTGTGGAGCGTTTTGAAATATCCAACCGGAATATGGATCCAGGGGTTCAAATCTCTACCGCCTGCTTCCAGTAGCAAGACACGGATATTGGGATCGGCAGATAGCCTGTTCGCGATCACGCATCCGGCAGAACCTGCACCTACGATTATGTAGTCATACGACATTTCTGAAACCGAATTTTTGGCAGTGGGAGCGTTGGGAGAAACGCAGATTTTCTGCGAGGCGAGACCGGATTCGACCCATTAGTCTGTGAATGGAAAAGCCTAAGAAGACAGAAGCGCCCGTTATCTCCATTTCGGTCCCTCATCATTTGAGTCGAAAAACATCTATACAATTTGAGTCTTTTAAGCTAGCTTTTTTGATACTAAACGTCTCATTTTTTGCTATCAGGGAGGTAAGCAATGGAGATCGGTAAGAAACTGAGCGGTATTTCGCGTCGGGATTTTTTCCGGGTCGCAGGCCGCTATGGCATGAGTTCCACTTTGTTGGCGGCTGGAGGTTTCGGAGGCGCGATGAGTCTCGCAAATCTGGCTCAAGCTGCTGAATCAACTTACGAAAAACGGTTCTCGAAAGAAGCCAAGCACACGCTGAAATTTGGTGCCTCGGGCTTCAACACACGAAATCTGCTCATCGAGCGTGCCGGTGCGATCGAATTCGCGCGTGATCTTGAAGAACGCACTGACGGAGAGATTCGCATTGAGTTCATTGGCGACAACCAGATCTGCGGCCAGCTGAGCTGTGTTGAGAAAACCCAGCAGGGTATTGTCGACATCTATGCGGCCTCGACGCAGAACTCAGCCGGTGGCGCGCCGTATCTGAACGTCTTGGACTACGCTTATATGTTCCCCAGCCGCGCGGCTCAGTATCACTTCTTCTATAGCCCCGAAAGCCAGCGCATTCTGCGCGAGCCTTTGGAAAAACGGCACGGGCTGAAGTTCCTGTTTACGCATTGTGAACTGCGTGGCCTGCAGATGGGTTCGACATTCTCTGACAAGCCGACGGTCACCAAGCTGGAAGAGCTGTTCGGCACGAAAAACCGCGTGACAGGGACACAGCTTGGCCGCATTGCAATGCAGCTGCTGAACCTGAACCCGGTGCCCGTGGCTTGGGAAGAGACACTGGACGCATTGAAAACCGGTTTGATTGATGGTGCAGAAACCTGGGCCTCGGCCGTGGCATATGCCAACATGGCGCCTGTTGTGTCACAATCTGTGAACCTCAAGTTCTTCTGCGGAACCGAACATACTTCCATGTCGGCCAAAGTCTTTGATGGGCTGAGCGGCGAATTGCAGGATGCGGTTATGGAATCCTCATATTTCACGCAAGCTCTGATTCAGGGCGCAAACGAAGCGGCGCTGTTGAATACAGTTGGTTTCTCGGAGCCGCAGCTTCCGGATACGATCTTCGCTGAAAACGGCGTACGCCCGGCCTTCCTGCCGGATGATCAGATCAAACTGGCCGAAGAAATGTGCGCTCCGAACTACAACCCGGAACCTTGGGCACAGTGGCGTGAGCGCCTGAACAAATGGGCCGGTGGCATCGATACCTACCAGGAAATCTACGACATTGCGCGAGAAATCCCTGCAGATACACTGCCGGAAAACGTCGAACCGCGCCGTTGGTGGAAGTCCTAAGATAGCGGATAATTTGGGCGGTCTTGGATCAGGACCGCCCAAATTAGCACAAGAAGACGAGATGGGAGGGAAGGTGCAATGTCTCTTTGGGCAGACATCGGTACGATTTTTGGTGCATTTCTGAGTCAGGATTCGTTTGAGATTCAATCCGCCTTACAATCAAATGCTGCCTGGGTGGTGGGTGCGGTGGTTGCTGCGATCGGCGGACTTGCAGTGTTGGCTCTGTATCGTGCCTCACCATTCATCGAGCGCCACCTTGAGCGATCGGTTATGGTGTATTCCTATCTGGCCATCGCACTGATCATCTTTTGGGGGGTCATTGATCGCTTTGTCTTTAATGACCAAGAGCCTTGGTCCACCACAATTCCTCCGCTTCTGTTCATGGTCATGGCTTGGTTTGGGGCGTCTTACAACGTAAGACTGCGCACGCACCTTAGCTTCAGTGAATTTCGCACCGCCATGCCGCGCGGCGGGCAATTGGCATGTCTGTTCCTGGACGCGATATTATGGTTCATCTTCGCGGTCATTATCATCGTTACGACCTCACGTTTGGTGGCACTTTCGGCCTCAAACTTTCAAATCGTTCTGGGCACCGACAATGTCATGCAGTGGTGGTTTTTGCTGGCCGCGCCGTTGTCGTTTTTTCTGATGGTAGGGCGTGTGTTCCAGAACCTCGCAGATGATCTTCACAATTGGAGAACGGGCGAACCGCTCATCAAACAAGCTGTGATTGGGGCAGACTGATGGCAGATGGAACTTTGGTTACGCTGATCTCTTTAGGGGTCACCTTTTTGTTCATGCTGGGTGTCCCGGTGTTCCTGGTTATCGGGTACTGGGTGATTGGCTGCTCGTTCGTTCTGGGCCTGACGCTGGACAATATGGGCGCGGAGTTGTTGAACGTGTTCAACAAGGGCTTTGCCCTGCTTGCGATGCCGCTGTTTATCCTGACCGGCGACCTGATCAACAAATCCGGTATTGCGCGGCGACTGAGCGATTTCGCTTATGCCTGTCTGGGCTGGATACGCGGCGGTTTGGCAATGGCGTCGCTGGGGGCATGCGGTCTGTTCGCTGCAATCTCGGGGTCAAACTCGGCCACCACCGCGACGATTGGATCGATGTTGCACCCCGAGATGGTCAAGGGTGGCTATGATGAGAGGTTCAGTGCTGCCACAGCGGCTGCAGGTGGGACCGTGGGGATCATTATCCCGCCTTCGATTATCTTCATCGTTTACGGGTTCCTCATGAACCTGCCGATTTCCGAATTATTCGTGGCTGGCATTTTGCCTGGGGCACTGATGGTCATGGGTATGCAACTGGCATGCTGGATCATCTGCCGCATGAATGGTTGGGGCCACCTGATCCCGCTGCAACTGAACCGCATTCTGAAAACCGCATTCGGTGCATGGCTGGGTTTCTTCGCCATCGGTCTGGTTTTGTGGGGAATCTACACGGGCAAATTCTCACCGACCGAGGCGGCTGGTGTAACCGTCGGGTTCTGTGTCATTGCCGGTCTGGTCAGCTATCCGATCAACCGGATCATGGGCGCGCGGAACGACATTCCACCCACCGAGAAGAGCTTTGCCGAAATGTTCGTCGTCGAAGGGTTTACCGTCCCCGAGATACCATCGATCGTTATCCGTTCGGCTCAGATCACCGGCATCCTCGCTCCGCTGATTGCCGTATCGGTAGTAATGCAGCAAATCCTGTCTTTGCTTGGTGCACAGCAAACCATTGGGGATTTCGTAACGTCAATGGGCGGATACTATGCTGTTCTGTTTACGTCGATGGTGATTGTCTTCTTCTCAGGCATGGTGCTTGAGAGCCTTCCGGTGACCATCATCCTTGCTCCGATCCTTGCGCCAATTGCGGCCTCGGTCGGAATTGATCCGATCCATTTCTCGGTGATCTTCCTTGTGGGGGCATCCATCGGCTTTATCACGCCACCTTATGGTCTGAACCTCTATGTCGCTTCTGGCGTAACCGGAGTGCCGTATTTCCGACTGTTGCGGTATACGGTTCCTTATCTGGCTGCGTTGCTGTCCGTCTGGATAATGGTTTCGCTGGTACCTGATCTGGCCTTGATCCTGCTGCCAAATAACTAGAATGTGGCAGGATGGCCGAGCTAGATGCACAAGACAAAGAAACACAGATCCCGACAAACCTGCGCCTGTTGCTGATCCTGGAAGAGGTCGCAAAACGTGGCGCAGCCGTCAAACCGTCAGACCTGATTGATGCATTGGGTCTGGCTAAACCAACCGTACATCGGTTGCTGCAGACAGCCGAAGCCGAGGGTTTCCTCCAACGCGATCTGGATGGGCGCTCATACGGACCGGGCCGGCGATTGCGACAGCTTGCGGTTAACACCATCTCGACCGAGCATCTTCGTATTGCACGTTTGGCGATCTTGCGCAGTGTCGCTGACGAAGTCGGCGAGACCTGCAACCTGGCGATCCCGGACCGGGAAGGAATGATCTATCTCGACAGGGTCGAGACCAAGTGGCCGCTCAGAATCCAGCTGCCGATCGGCACTCAGGTACCGTTTCATTGTACAGCCAGCGGCAAGATGTACTTATCTACATTAAGGCCAAAGACATTGAACGGCTTTTTATCCGCAGGACGACTTACCCCCCAGACAGAGCGCAGTTTGACAGATCCCGAAACCCTGCGAGCCGAGCTAAGACAAGTCCTTGCGAATTCCTATTCAACGGATGACGAGGAATTCATGCCTGGTATGGTCGCAATCGCCGTACCGGTTCTGGACGGGCATGACCGATTGGCAGCGACGCTCTCTATTCATGCACCTGTACAACGTCACTCTGTCGAAAGCTTGTTGACGCATCTAGAGCTGCTACGAGACGGTGCTGATAATTTATCCAATATCATCGTCAGCTGATCTTTTGATGAGCTTTTTAAGCGGCGCTCACTGAACTTTAAAGTGCCGATCTGGCATCCGCCTGCGACGGGATGAATTTGATTCAACCCGATCGTGAGATTTTCATTTTTGGATTCGCGCCGCTGCTGAAACAAGGATGGGAAAAGGAGAAATCGCGATGCGGACAGGTGGACAGGTTCTGATCGACATGCTGAGGATTAACGGCGTCGAAGCCATTTTCGGCGTTCCCGGCGAAAGCTATTTGGCCGCGTTGGATGCGCTGCATGATTGCTCGAATACGTTGAAATACTATACCACCCGGCAAGAAGGTGGCGCGGCATTCATGGCGGCGGCCTATTCGGATGCCACCGGCAAACCCGGGGTGTGTTTCGTTACACGTGGGCCGGGTGTCACCAACGCATCGATAGGGGTGCACACCGCGCAGCAGGGCTCGACCCCTTTGATTTTGCTGGTCGGTCAGATTCCGCTCACGCATCGCGATAAGGAAGCGTTCCAAGAGGTCGATTATCGACGCTATCTGGGCCATATGGTCAAATGGGTGGCTGAAATCGATGACCCGGCCCGCATTCCTGAATATGTGAACCGCGCATTCCGCACGGCGCTGTCCGGTCGTCCCGGGCCAGTGGCGCTGGCTTTGCCAGAGGATATGCTTGCCGAATTCACTGACACCGCCGATCTGCCGCAGGTGAAACTGACGCCCACAGCACCTACGCATGCGGACTTAGAACAAGTGGCCGAGCTACTCGCCAAAGCAGAGCGACCGCTCTTGCTGTTAGGCGGGACCTGTTGGACCAAAGAAGGGCAGGCTGCCGTAATTCGGTTTGCCGAAGATCATGGGCTTCCAGTTGCAGTTGGCTTCCGTCGTCAGGGTCTATTTCCACATGATCATCCGAACTACATCGGCAACTTGGGATTTGGTGGCAACCCGATGCCGAACGCGTATGCAAAAACCGCTGATCTGGTGATTGCGTTGGGAGCGCGCTTGAATGACGGTACCACGCTGAAGTTCAGCCTCATTAATTCTCCGCAACCGAATTGCGAATTGATCCATATTCTACCGGGGGCCGAAGATTTGGGGCGGCTGTATCAGGCCGATCTTCCGATATTGGCTGATCCGAATGAGGCGGCGAAATCTCTGGCACTGCTACAGGTGGCCAAGCGTCACTCGGCTGCAGATGCGCGTTCCGAATATGAGGCGATGCGCAACTTGCCGGTACAGCGCGGTCCCGTGGACATGGCCGAGGTGATGCGTGTTATCAACTCCACCTTGCCGCCCGAGACGACGATGACCACCGGCGCAGGCAATGCCGCCGACTGGCCCAATATCCACTATGCCTATCGTCAGTTTTTGGGTGCTCTGGCTCCGATCTCGGGTGCGATGGGAATGGGTGTTCCAGCGGCCGTTGCGGCAAAGGTTGCGCGCCCGTTCGCGCCAGCCGTCTATATTGCCGGGGATGGTGATTTTCTTATGAACGGGCAAGAGCTGGCGACGGCAGTGCAATACGGGCTCGATCCGGTTTTCATCATTGTCGACAACGGCATGTATGGCACCATTCGAGGTAATCAGGAACGCAAGCACCCCGGTCGTGTTTCCGGCACCACGTTGAAGAACCCCGATTTTGCGGTTGTGGCACAGGGCTATGGCGCACATGGTGAGCGGGTGGAAACCACTGCTGAATTTGCCCCTGCCTTGGAACGCGCTTTGACTTCGGGCAAAGCGTCGGTCATCCACATTCTTGTTGGGTCAGAGAGCCTGGGCCCAAATCAAACACTAGCTGATCTTGCGGAGGCGTCGTGATGCTGTCTCAACTGGTTGATGCGTTGCCACCATCACCGATCATTGGCGTGTTCAACAAAGCGTTTGAAATGCGCCAGTCCGGTGCTGACCTCATAGACTTCTCGGTTGGTGAGCCAGATTTCGACACACCCGCCCATATTTGCGAGGCCGGAATTGCGGCGATCCGTGCCGGGGACACGCGTTACACTCCGACCGATGGCAAAGGGTCCGTAAAGGCAGCTGTGATCGAGAAGTTTCAACGCGACAATGGACTGACCTTTGCACCTTCTGAAATCATCGTGTGTTCCGGGGCCAAACCTCTATTAGCTGCAGCCATTCAGACGGTATTGAATCCAGGGGATGAGATGATCTTGCCTGTACCGCTCTGGGCATCTCATCTTGGAATGGTGCAGGCCGTGGGTGGAGCGCCAATGCTGGTGGATACGGCAGAATCATCTTTCAAATTGACCCCCTCGGCGCTGGAAGAGGCGATTACACCCAAGACCCGGCTTTTGATGATCTGCTCTCCGTCCAATCCGACCGGAGCGGTTTATTCGGCGGCCGAGCTTACAGCGCTGGCAGCAGTTCTGCGGCGGCATCCTCAGGCCAACGTCATCTCGGATGATCTCTATGAGCATATCATTTTCGACGGGGCAGAATTCGCGACTCTGGCGGCCGTAGCACCCGATCTGCGTGACCGGATTCTTACCGTCAATGGGGTTTCAAAATCTTACGCAATGACCGGTTGGCGCATTGGATTTGCGGGTGGTCCCAATTGGTGGACCGCAGGTATCCGAAGTCTGTTCAGCCAGACCAATGGCGGACCGTGCTCGATCAGTCAGGCAGCAACGGTTGCTGCTCTGACGGGACCGCAGGACTTTCTGAAACAGTGGTGTGATACCTATCAACGCCGTCGCGATATTGCTTTGACCGAGTTATCTGAAATCGAAGGTTTGTCTACGCAAATACCGGGGGGCGCGTTTTATCTTATGCCAAATTGTGGCGCGTTGCTGGGCCACACTACGCCTGACGGTCATAAACTAAAAAGTTCGACTGACTTTGCGGCCTATCTGCTGGAGCATGGCGCGGTTGTCGTTCCTGGGCCGGGATTCTCGTGTGATCCGTTCTTCCGAATGTCGATCGCAACGTCCGAGGCGAACATCGTCGAAGGGATCAAACGCATGAAATCTGCTGTGGAGAGGTTGTGTTGATGGCACCAAGGTTTGATCAATTCGCATCTGATTTAACCTACGGTGATCTGCCAGAGGCCGCCTTGTGGACTCTGCGTCGATCGTTTGTCGATACAATGGGTGTCGCGGCCGTCGGGTCGACGACCGAACTGTCAGGCATTGTACGCCGTGTTGCACCCATGATCTTTGGCTCTGGCACATCCGGGTCGGCAAAAATGCTGATGGATGGGCGCGCGGTCAGCCCTGTTGGCGCGGCCATGGCGGGGGCATTCACGGTTGACAGTATCGACGCCCATGACGGTACGACGCCGTGTAAGGGGCATGCAGGATCGGCTGTTTTTCCCGCGCTGATCGCCATGACGCAGGCACATGGCACAAATATCGACGGCAAGCGGTTCGCTGAATTGCTCGCGACAGCTTATGAGGTTTCGTATCGCGCAGGGCTCGTTCAGCATGCTACCTGCGCCGACTATCACACCTCAGGTGCTTGGACTGCGGTGGGAGTCGCCGCGGCGGGCGCCAAGCTTTTGGGTGGCGATGTAGATCAAATCCGGCAGGCAGCCGGGATCGGGGAATATCACGGTCCGCGCAGCCAGATGATGCGCTGCATCGATCACCCGACCATGCTTCGCGACGGAGTTGGTTGGGGTGCGCCATCCGGTGTGACAGCCGCTTATCTGGCGATGGAAGGGTTTACCGGTGCCCCGGCGCTGACATGCGAGAGCGAGGAGGGGGCCGAATACTGGGCTGATCTTGGCGCCGGTTGGCGACTGATTGACCACACGCATTATAAGGCCTACCCCTGCTGCCGTTGGGCCCATCCTTCGATGGATTCCGTTCGGGACATGATGCGTCAACACGGCTTTACCCACGAGCAAGTGGACAGTGTCGATATTCGCACCTTCCACTATGCCACGCGCTTGGCCGGGCATGAGCCGCAAAATCCCGATGAGTTCAGCTATGCGATCGCATTCCCCGTAGCCGCAATGATTGTGCGGGGTCAGGTTGGTGTCGAAGAGCTAAGCCAACAAGCGCTTCAAGATCCGGACATCTTGCGCGTCAGCCGCTCTATCAAACTGATCGACGACCCTGAGATGACCCGCATTAGCACCGAAAAACGCTGGGCTCAGGTGACGATCACGTTAAAGGATGGTCGCAAGATTGAGGACGCTCCGCGCACGCCGCGTGGAGATGCTGATATGCCGCTTAGTGATCAACAGATCACGGAAAAGTTCTACCTCTTGGCTGAACCAGTTCTGGGCAGCGCGCGGGCCCGGGAAATCCACGAATTATCCTCTGGATTCGATCATCTGAGCGTATCCGAACTGCGGCATCTGCTGGATCTTTGTACCAATAGCACATGAGCCCTAAGGACTGGGATGGGTGAATAAACTGCATTAGTCTTCGAGCATTACGCGTTTCCGGAGATACAGATGTCACGCAAGATCCCGCCCTTTGCCGCAATCCGGGCGTTTGAGGCTGTTGTCCGCTTGGGCCGCAATGTGGAAGCTGCTCGAGAACTGAACATCAGCGCTTCGGCCGTTAGCCATCAGATACGGTCGCTGGAAGCATTTGTTGGTGCGCCGCTTTTGAAACGCCGCGCAAACCAGACCGCAGAATTGACCGAAGAAGGCAAAGTGATCTTCGAACCCGTCCGTCAGGCGCTGGACACGCTTGATGCGACCTTTGCCCGATATACCGCTGACAAAAACGACCAGACGGTTTCGGTCCACATGTTCCAGTCCCTCGCCAACATGTGGTTTATCCCGAAACTACCGCATCTGCGCGAGGCCGCACCAGGCATCACCGTCAACGTTGTTACCATGCCCGAGGAAATCTCGCTCAGCGGCAGCGAAGTTGATATGGCCATCGTCTTTGCAGACAAGCCTCCGCAAGACGCACGGTGTATCAAACTGTTTGATGAGGTGATTCAGCCAGTTTGTTCTCCTAAATACCTAGCCGCACGGGGATTGGTTCCCCAACCCGAAGAAATGGCATCAGAACCGCTGATCCGAAGCCGACATCACGCAAATGAATGGGATCGATGGTTTTCTGCCGTCGGGTTGAGCCAGACTTCATGGAAACCGATCGCCGAGATGGATAATCGCTCCAACACATTGCAGGCGGCCCACAGCGGTTTGGGTTGGGCAATGGATCGCCGCCCGTTTGGAGAGGAAAGTCGACGCAAAGGGCAGCTTGTTGCACCGTTCGAGTTTAACCTGCCAACTGGTAACGCATATTATCTTCTGACTTCCTACCGCGCAGACGGATCCCGCGCGGTGACCCAGTTTCGCAATTGGCTGCTGCGTATTTGTGCCAAAGAATTCTTGCCTAGCTAACCCTCTGGAAATTTGTTCCGAGAGGGACTTCGAGCCATGGTGATCTTGTAAGTACGTAGAGCATCGTGGCTAATTTCTTCGAGCTTATTGATTGGTTTCGGCGCGCTCACTTGCCAAGGCAGGAAGATTTTCATTCCCCCGGCTGTGCGAGCAGATCGGCGCGCGCAGAAGTGATATGTGCGATCACAGCCAGTAGGAACGGTCCGGTGGACGGCAACGATCTCAGCAGGCAGCAAGGTTAGCAGCTCTGCCAGGGAGCTGGAGTTTGACGATTAATCCAGAACTGAACGATGGGGATGGAACTGTGCAAAAACTGTATCCCGGTTGCCAATAGCGACGATAGTTTCTTCGCACGATTCTAGATAAAATTAGGATGAAACTCAGCAAAGGATCTCGATCCAACCAAGCGGCTACAGTCGCGATTCTATTTTGGCTAGTTGGTATCCGCTGTGTGCATAGCGGGTTCTCGATAAAACACGGTGCTGAGTTGATCGCGATCACTATATCATCGCTGTGACGCAATCAAATTGGAGTATTCAAATGCTGAACGGTGAATACAAAGTGATCTCGAACGATGAGTTGGATCGTCTGATTGTAGAAGCTCACCAGATGCGCAGCGAGCATATCGGCGCTTTGGTTTCCAGTAGTTTACACACCTTTGCCAAAGCGTTTCGCCATGTGTTTGGCCGTGCTCAGACGACCTGAGCATCGGCTGTACTTTTTCACATTCTAAATACTTGATCCGCAATCTGACCCTTGTGAATGAGGTCGGATAGGTATCTGAGCCAGGGTCACGTGGCTACTTACTTGCCAGGGTAACCTGACGGCAATTCTAACCTCTGTCTTTTGGCTTGGTGCCGCCTTTCGGGCCACAGCAGAGTCTGCGCACTTACCTCAATTGCCTGCGACGCCCTATTGCCGCTTAAATCTCTGCTGCAATACTACATTGTCGGGCCCGCCAATAGGTTATGGCTTTGAGTGAATATCATTCACCAAGAATGGAAAATAATGGAATTGAGCTAAATTTAAGCCCTCCATAAGATGCGCAAAAATGAACTTTGCCGAGGGCGCTCTCATGAGGCGTACAAGAACCAAACGGGGTGCCAAATCAACAGCCCCACAAATGACAGCTCCACCAATTGGTGGACGCTTTATGCCGCTGGATGATGCCAAGCTTAGGCATATAACTGATACGGCCTTTGACATTCTGGCTCGCATCGGCGTTTCAGGTGCGCCCAATGATATCCTTGAACTGGCGCTGGAAAACGGGGCGACCGAACGCGAAGATGGGCGCATAGTCTTCTCGCGCGATCTTGTTGAGGATGTGATTGCAAAGGCCTGTAAACGGATTGAATTGCCAGGGTTTGTTCGCGACCGAGGCATCGAGGTTGGCGGCGGTCGGGTTCATATCGGGACGGGTGGCGCCGCTGTACAGATATTAGATGCCCCCACTAACACGTTCCGCGACAGTACGCTGCAGGACCTCTACGATCTGATGCGCATCGTCGACGCAAGTGACAGCATCCATTATTCGTTGCGACCGGTTGTGGCGCGGGATCTCGAAGACCCGCTGACGCTGGACATCAACACGGCCTTTGCCGCGATGAAGGCAACGTCAAAACCCATCGGCACAAGTTTCTTTGAGCCCGCCAACGTTGCGCCTGTGATCGAGATGTTCGACCAAGCCTTGGGCGGAGAAGGCAGTTTCAAAACGCAGGCTTTCTGTTTCGCTTCGGTTTGTCACGTGGTGCCTCCGTTGACGCTGGCCGAGGAAGCCTGTGGCGTGATGCGCGAATGTGTTCGGCTGGGCATGCCGCTGCAAATCTGTTCGGCGGCGCAGGCAGGTGCGACCAGCCCGGCGTCACTGGCGGGGGCCTTGGCGCAAGGTCTGGCAGAGTCATTGGCGGGTCTTGTCCTGGTCAACATGATGCAGCCGGGTTTCCCCTGTATCCTGGCCTTTCTGCCGTTTATCTCGGATCTGCGCACCGGGGCCATGACCGGCGGTTCCGGCGAGGCTGCGGTCGCCAACGCGGCGGCTGCGCAGTTGCTGTTGAATCTGGGCCTGCCCTCAACCGTTTCCGCCGGGATGACAGATGCCAAAACGGCGGATGCACAATCCGGATATGAGAAAGGTTATACCATCGCGCTGGCAGCCCAGGGCGGTGCAGACATGATCAACCTGTCGGTGGGCATGTTGGGCTCGATCATGGCTGCCAGCAAGGAAGCGTTGGTGATCGACAATGACATGTGCGGTGCCATTCTGCGCACCGTGCGCGGGGTCGAGATGTTTGAAGGCTCCATCGATCTGGACATGATCGAAGAGGTCGTCACAGGAGAGGGTCATTTTCTGGGAACAGCGCAGACGCTGGACCTGATGACCAAGGAATATGTCTACCCTACCCTGGGTGATCGCCAAAGTGTCAACGACTGGTTGGAAAGCGGTGCGCAGACGGTTTGGGATCGCGCCATCGCTCGCGTGGCCGAGATTGAGGCTCAACCTGCACCGTCGCACCTGCCCGCTGATATTGAGGCCGCGCTGCGCGCGCGCCTGCCCATTCATCTGAAAGCCTGAAGCCATGAAAAGCCAAGCCAAAGTCGTGATCATCGGAGGCGGCGCCGTTGGTGTGTCGACCCTGTATCACCTCGCCAAAGCGGGTGTGACCGACACTTTGTTGATTGAGAAAAATGAACTGACCAGCGGTTCGACATGGCACGCAGCGGGCAACATTCCGACCTATGCCAACAGCTGGGGCGGAATGCGTGCGGGCAACTATGCGTGGCGGCTGTACAAGGATCTGGCCGACGAGGTCGATTACCCGATCACGTATCGCCACACTGGAGCCATTTGGCCCGCACACACGCCCGAGCGTATGGACCTGTTCCGCCACCTCGTCGGAATCTCCAAAGGGCTGGGATATGACATGGCGATGCTGACCCCGTCCGAAATGGATGACATGCATCCTTATTTCAGTTCGGGTGACAGCATCATTGGCGGGATTTTCGACCCCTATGAAGGTGACGTGGACCCCTCGCAGCTGACTCAGGCCTTGGCCAAGGGGGCTAGGGACCTTGGCGCATCGATTGCGCGGTTCACAAAAGTCACCGGCATTATGCGCCGCGCGTCGGGTGAGTGGGAGGTCCAGACCGACAAGGGCAATGTGGTCTGTGACATCGTGATCAACGCGGGCGGCTATTACGGTCGTCAGGTGGGTGAGATGGTCGGGCAGAAACTGCCCGTCGTCACCCTGGAGCACCAGTACCTTGTCACCGAAAGCCTGCCCGAGCTTGAGGCCAACTCCGAGAACTTCCCGCTCGTCCGTGACCCGGACATCATGTATTACCTGCGGCGCGAACGGAACGGCCTGCTGCTGGGATCTTACGGCCACGAAGGCCGCCCGGCATGGCTGGACGGAATGCCCGACTGCTTTGCCAATCAACTCTATCCCGACAGCGTCGATGATATCGCCGAAATCCTTGAGGCCGCGCTGGACCATGTCCCGCTGTTGGGTGAGGCTGGTGTCAGCCGGTTTGTAAACGGCCCGATCCCGTACAGCCCCGACGGTGCACCGCTGTGTGGTCCGGCGTTCGGCTTGCCGAATTTCTACCACGCCTGCTGTTTCCCGGTCGGCATTACACATTCCGCTGCGGCGGCAAAAACCCTGACCGAGTGGATCACCCAAGGTGAAACCGAATGGGACATGTCTTTCTGGGATCCGCGTCGCTTTGGCGAAGAATGGGCAACGTTTGACTATACCGTGAAACGGTCCAGCGAGCTTTATGAGCATCAATATGCCATCCCCTATCCGCACCGCATGTGGAAGGCAGGTCGCCCGGTTCAGACCACGCCGCTGTATGACACGCTCCAGTCCAAGGGCGCTGTTTTCGGGCAGGTTGCCGGGTGGGAACGCGCCTTTTGGTTTGAAACGGACAGCGTCAAGGATGATGGCCAGCTCAGCTTTCACCACGAGGTCTGGCATGATGCGGTCAAGGCCGAGTGCGAAGGGGTGCGCGACAGTGTCGGCGTGATGGATCACGGCGGCTTCACCCGGTACGAGGTCGAAGGTCCGGGTGCGACCGCGTTCCTTGATCAGGTGTTTTGCGGAGCGATGCCATCCGTTGGTCGGGTTAAGCTGTCTTACATGCTGACGCCCAAGGGCAAAATCTGGTCCGAAGCCACAATCGCGCGGCTGGATGAGAACAAATACCTGTTGTGCGGTCCGACGCTGGCTGATCAACGCGATCACGACTGGATGTCGCAATTTCTGCCAGATGCCGGGGTCTCTTTGACCCGGGGGTCTGAATTTGACGCGGCCCTGATGGTGATGGGCCCGAAATCACGCGACGTGCTGCAACCGTTGACCGATGGTGATCTGTCAAAAGACGCCGCGCCTTGGATGTCCGTGCGCGAGATCACGATTGCCGGCGCCCCGGTGATCGCCCTGCGCGTCTCATATGTGGGTGAGCTGGGGTGGGAGTTGCACATGCGCAGCGCTGATCTGGTTTCTGTCTACTCCGCCATCACCGAGCAAGGCGTAGATCACGGTATGGTCGAATTCGGGTCCTACGGGCTGAACGCCATGCGGCTTGAAAAGGGTTATCACGGCTGGGGTGCGGATTTTGGCATCGAATACACTGCCTTTGATGCGGGTCTTGACCGGTTTGTCAGCAAGAAGAAAGACAGCTTTGTCGGGCGTGACGCGTTTTTGGCGCAAGCTGAGCAACCGAAAGACTATCACTTCACTGCCTTCGTGCTGGACGGCCACGGCGCCGACGCTTTGTCCTCAGACCCGATCTGCCGCGATGGCAAGCCCGTGGGCTATGTCAGTTCCGGAGGCACCGGTTTCCGGATCGGAAAACGTATTGCCCTTGGGTACCTGACCGAAGCCGCACAGCCCGGCGAGGTTTACCAGATCGAAGTGCTGGGCGAACCGATCAACGCAACCGTGGCGACGGTTCCGTTCTATGACCCGGAAAACGAACGCTTACGGGGTTGAGAACGATGGCAAAACCCCTACCCAGTGACGTACAAGTCGCCATTATCGGCGGTGGAATTGTCGGCTGTGCCACCGCATACCACCTTGCAAAAGCTGGCTGGTCGGTCGCTTTGCTTGAGCGCAAAAAGCTGACTTCGGGCACCACATGGCACGCGGCTGGATTGGTCAGTGAAACGCAAGGCGTGCCGGTTATGTCGGCGCTGGCCAAATATGGCCTTGATCTGATGGAAAGCCTTGAGGATGAGACCGGTCAGAACACCGGCTTCAAGCGCAATGGTTCGATGACTGTTGCGTTGACCGACGCCCGCATGGAAGAGCTGCGCCGCAAGGTCGACTATGCCCATGGTTGCGGTCTGCGCGCACAAGAGATCAGCCTGTCCGAAGCACAGGATCGCTGGCCCTTGCTGTCGGTAGATGGCGCAAAGGGTGCGTTCTGGTTCCCGGGTGACGGCTATACCAACCCGATCGACACGACCATGGCGCTGGCCAAGGGCGCGCGCATAAACGGGGCGCAGATCTCTGAGGATACCAAAGTCACCCGCGTCGTGATGGAACAGGGCCGCGCCGTGGGTGTTGAAACCGACGAAGGGCTGGTGCGCGCTGAACATGTTGTCAACGCAACCGGTATGTGGTCGCGCGAGTTCGGTTTGACCCATGGCGTCCAGATTCCGCTGCATTACACGAACCATTACTACGTGGTGACAGACCCGATTGAGGGCGTGACCGGTGATTTGCCTGTGCTTCGGGTGATGGACGAATATGCCTATTACAAGGAAGATGCGGGCAAGCTGCTGATTGGCTGTTCCGAACCGAACGCCACCCCGTGGCTGCCGGAAAACGGTTTGCCGGACAGTTTCGAATTTGACGAGCTGCCCTGCGATGAAGAACACCTTTACCCGATCCTGGAAGCCGCCATGGAACGTGTTCCGGCGTTGGCTGAATCAGGCATCCGCAAGTTCTTTAATGGGCCCGAATGCTTTACCCCCGACGCCAAACACTATTTGGGGCCGGTCCCGGATGTGGCGGGGTACTGGGTTGCGGCTGGCTTCAACTCGACCGGTATTCAGAACGGACCCGGGGCAGGCAAAGCGCTGGCCGAGTGGATCATGGCCGGTCACATGACCATGGACCTGACCGATGTTGACAGCAGACGCATTGTGCCGGGCCTGAATGCACGCAGCTACACGGCGACCAAGGCGGCGGAAACGCTTGGCCATGCTTACGCGATGCACTGGCCTTATCTGCGTAAAACTGAGGCCCGAGGCCTGCGCCGCACACCATACTACACGCATTTGCGCGACGCAGGCGCGCAGTTCGGCAGCGCCAATGGCTGGGAGCGCCCGCTGTACTACGGCCGCGAGATGACCGATGGGTTCGGACGCCAGCAATGGTTTGACGACTGGCAGGCTGAGCATCAGGCGTTGCGGTCTGACCTGGGCTGCATCGACCTGACATTTGGCCGGTTCATCGTGGACGGACCGAATGTCGAGGCACATATGCAGCGGCTTTGCGGGGCAAACATGGCGGTTGATCCGGGCGCGCTGATCTATACGCATATGTTCAACGCACAAGGCGGGATCGAGGCTGACGTGACCGTCGCGCGCCTCAGCAAAACGCGTTACTTGGCTATGGCCTCTGCCGGGGCCGAACCTCAAACTGAGTTCTGGTTGAATACCCAACTGGCTGGTTCCGGGATTTCGGTCGTGAATGTGACGTCATCCGAGGCCACGCTTGCGCTGATGGGGCCGCGCGCGCGGGACTTCCTGGCAGGCTTGGCGGATGCTGACCTGTCAAACGACGCCTTCCCGTTTGGATCATGGCAGGCGCTGCATCTCGGCCATGCTCCGGTCCGGGCGCAGCGCATTACCTATGTGGGCGAACTTGGATGGGAACTGCATATCCCTGCCGAATTCGCCCAGCAGCTTTTCGAAACCATCATGGCCGCGCCGAACCCGCCGCGCATATGCGGAGGTATGGCCGTAGACTCCTGCCGGATCGAAAAGGGCTTTCGTCATTGGGGGCATGATATCGGACCCTTTGACAACCCTGTGGACAGCGGGCTGACATTCGCGTGTGATTTCTCGACGAATTTCACCGGCAAAGAAGCGGTCGAAGCGCGCAAATCGGCTGGCGCTGCCAGCCGTTTGCTCAGCTTCCGGCTTGAAGACCCAGATGCACTGGTCTTTGGAAGAGAACCCATTCTTTTCGGAGATCAAATAGTCGGCCGCCTGACTTCGGCCAGCTATGGTTGGACTGTTGGTGGTGCCATTGGCATGGGTTACATTACGCGACCATCAGGTATGCCACTTAGCGAACTCACCGCGCGTCGCTATCAGATCAAAGTGGCTGGTCATTCGGTTCCCGCTCAGGCAAGCCTGCGCGCGCTTTATGATCCTGACAATTCCAGAATGCGAAATTGACCCACAGATTTTGAAATGCAGGGCAGGGCGGAGCTCAGGCTCCGCTCTGTTCTATATGCGGCGAGACGCCAAATTGCCGTCGATAAAGTCGAGAGAAATGACTGGCGGTAGAAAACCCGCACGCCAGCGCCACATCAATGACCCGCATATCGGTTTGCTGTAACAGCCTGCGCGCCCGGTACAGCCTGAGCTCGGTCATATAGTTCTTGGGCGTGCTACCTACATATCGCGCAAAGAGCCGTTCAAGCTGTCGCGTTGAAATGCCGACCTGATCGGCGATCATCGATGTCGGCAAAGGGTTTTCCAGACTGTCCTGCATGACCGCCACAGCCTCAGAAAGTTTCTTGTTCCGATGCGGCAATCGGCAAAGGTCAGTCATGGTTTGGCGGCTGTTACCTGGCCGCATCGAAGAACACAGAAGGTGATCAGCGACCTGATTTGAGGTTTGCGTGTCAGACCTTTCGCGGATCAAAGCCGAAAACAGATCGAGCGTCGCGGCGCCACCGCCGCATGAGATGATGTTGCTTTCATCTTCATATATCGTGCAAACAGGGTCCAGTTTCTGAAAACTCTCCTGAATCACGGGCTGCAAACGCCAGTGTGTGCTGATCCGTCCTTTGTCCACCAGACCAATTCGGACCAGGAACAAAGCACCGCCCCCCAAGCCGCACAAGCGCGCTCCAGTCCGCTTCGCCTTGCGCACCCAGGCTGCGACTTTTTCGGAGGGCGCAGCCCGTAATGAATCCAACGGCCCGCAGATCACGATGCAATCGTCCCGGCGCACTTCAGTCAGCGCACTTTCAACCGCGACCATCATCCCCGACGAGGACTGAACCGGATCGCCGCTTTCGCTAACGATATCCCAATGGAAGATTGGCTCGTCTCTGGCGGTGTTGGCAGCGGACAGCGAGTCAATGCCAGCCCCCAGATCCAACGCCGAGAAGCCGGGCATCACCACGAAGACGAACCGATGCCTGATGGCCCGATTATCCTCGGTGGCGATGTAGTCTTCCTGTGAACGAACCAATCCCATCAGTATGACCTGCCCAGCCTTAAATTAGCCGTCCGGGCCCAGCACTTTGATCGCACCCAGAAGACGGGCGATCTCTTGCTCGGTGTTGTAGTGACAGAACGAGATACGGATACAATCAGGCAGGCCCAACGGATCAAGCACGTTGCCAGAGTAATGATCCGCCTTGCGCGTATGTGTTCGGATGCCCTGCTGGTTCAAAATCTCGACTACATCTTCCGAGGCTTTACCATCGACCACAATCGACACAAGCCCCTCACGCGCGGGGTTGTCACTACCGGCTAGGATCGTCACATGTTCCATATCGCGCAGGCCGGGCAAGTTGCCGGTCCCGTTGATTGCGGCGTTCGTCAGGTGCGTTTCGTAGGCGTGGATCGCACGGCCTGCGGCCTCGATGCGTTTTCTTGGGTCGGTCTCATCCGAAACCTCACCGCCCAGCCAGTCGAAGTAGGACACCACATCCGAAACGGTTGCGTAGGACCCGGTATCGCGCGTTCCGAACTCCCATCCTGTGGCCGGGGCATTGATCAGCATGTCGTGCGGTGTGCTGCTCAGCCGATCAGAAATCCAGGCGATGCCATACCCGTGGCGCGAGAACACCTTGTACGGCGAGATCGCATAGCCATCGACATGGTAAGCGTCCAGGTCCAGCTGCCCATGGGCGGCGTGTTGAATACCGTCAACGATGATCATGCAATCCGGTGCCACGGCGCGAATGGCAGCCGAGATTGCAGCGACGTCCATGCCCATCCCCGTAACGGGAGACGCGTGCAGGATCGTTGCCACGGCCACATCCGGAGTCATCAAGGCAGTATAATCTTCGGCTGTGACCAGTCCGGTTTCGTCGTCATGCGCGACATTCACATAGTCCAACCCTGCGATCTCGGCCCAACGCCGCGCAGCCGAACGGGTGGCGGGATGTTCGATCGAAGAGCCGATGACCTTGGCACCCTTCGGTGCCGCCAGACAGGCTGTGCGGATCAGGCGAAACAGCAATTCGGTGCCGCTCTCTCCCGCAAAGAACTGACCGCTTGACGCATTCATAAAGACAGCCAGATCCTGTTTGGCCTTGTTGATCACATTCTGCGTACCCTGCCCCGCCGGGTTTATACGCCCGGGATTGTCCGGGATCGCCGCGTAAAATGCCGAGGTTTCGGCCACAGACTTCAAGGTCAGCGCGCCCCCTGCGTTTTCAAAAAAGATACGGTCGCCTTGAAAGGGGCAGGTATCGACATGGGCGAACCGGTCGCGGATAGCGTCGATAAGGTCAGGATTTTCTTGGATCATGGGTCAGTCCTGTGAGTTGTCAGAGCGCGCGGCTCACGATCGTGCGGCAGAGCTCGGCCACCGCGATATGGCTTTGGCGCGGGAAACCGTCGACATTGTCGTCAACGATCCCGTGCGTTGAATTGATCAGGCCGTTTGCGACCATTGTGTCCAGCAACAACGCCTCGCGTTCGGGCGTATGCAGAAGTGTTGCGTTCCCAGCGCGCGCGGCTATTGCTGCAACAATCGCTGTGCAGCCCCAATTCGAACAGGCTGCCGTGACCAGAACATCGCAGCTGGTAACCGCGCCAATTCCGCCACCGCATCCGCATTGGCATGTGTCACCATAGGGCACGCGGGCCTTTACGTGATCTGCGACCTTGCCCATGCCGATCTCATTGCCACCATCACCGACAGCAACGACAGGAATGCCGCGTTCCAACGCCAGATCGAACAGAAAGTCGACGCGCGCACGCCCCATGCCATAGTCGATCCCACGCATGGAGTGGTAAACGCCGAATTCGTTCCGTCCGACCCGCTCGGTCGAGAACAACAGGTCGGGGTCCAATTCAGCAAGCAGTGTTTCAGCCTGTATCTGACCGCCTTCGTCATCCGTGGCGTATGGCAACATCACAATCGTGGAGAGGCTTTTGTCAGCCTTGGCGATCTGAGCCTGCTCCAGCGTGACGGGAAAAAGCCCTGCCGCCTGACACGTGCTTTGAATGGCAGGCAGAAGCGTTTCTTCACACAGCATCACGCAGGTTACGTTGCGCGCTAGGACCAGAGCTCTTGCGACTACAGCCGCACCTGATGGGCCATCGTTTTCACCCAGTTCGGGTGTTATCCAGGCGCGTGAAACCGATCCGGTGGTCAACACCACCGTCCCGCCTTCGGGCACTGCCATCAGCGCATCCGCCGCTGCACCGACCAGCGAGCCGCTCTGCAAGGCCCGGGCTGCTTCGTACAGGTGTTCGACCCCGCGCTCGCCCATGTCGATGTTCACCAGCTGGTCTAGCCGGTTGTCCAGCCGTGTGATCAAAGCCGTATCGGCCATTCAAACTTCTCCAAACAGCGTTGCCGCTGCCCACTGCTTGTCATTCAGATGGGCTGCCGTCTTTCGCATTGCCGACATCAGGCAGTCTGCCACCGCCATCGCGCCCCCAGCGCGGGCCACCGCACCCGAGGTCGGCTTAAGACGGATCGATACGCGCCCACCGGGCTGGCCATGAGTGTTGACCGTCACGATCCCCTTGTCCTCAAGCATGAGCATCCCAATCGCGGCGGTCACTTCGGCGGGCACCAGGTCGGTGCTATTCGTTCCAGCCATTGCCAGTACGATCTCTAACACGTCCTGCTCATCGATCTTTGGTCCTAGCGCCGAGCGTGTGACGCAACCCGCGCCCAGTGAAGCCTCTAGTGCGTTGGCTAAATCCTGACCGTCCTGCGCCTCTTGCAACAAAAGATCTGGCGTGAACCCTTGCAGGCTACGCATGGCGCCGACCGCAATGGGCGCGCGCGCCTCCATTCCCAATTCGCTGGCTTTGGCCTGAACGGGAACCAGCGCCTTTGGGTCACCGCACAGCACCCCCGCGCGTGGTCCGGACAAGCCCGCCTTGTCGGCATTGGTTATTACTAAATCAGCACCAAACGATAACGATGCACCGCCGCCATGCAGAACTGGGCGGAATCGCGCACCATAGGCGTCATCCAGAAATACGACGCAACCTGCAGCTTGCCCTGTGGCGACAGCATCGCGAATGAGCGTATCATTCAGCATCGATAGTTCGGACGTGACCGGCGTGATCACGAAAAGCGCTGGCTTTTCTTCTGCCAATGCGCGCTTTACCGATTCCAGATCGTGCTCTTCACGTACCGGAATGCCAGCCAACCGTGCACCACGCAGAACCGACGCGTGGCTTCGATCTCCGGCGGCTACCAGTGATAGTACTGGTTTCTGTGCAGAATGAGCCAATATGGTCGCCACGATCCCGGCGCTGGTGCGGTTGACTACCGCCGCCGCCTCGTGCCCTTGCCCACCCAGATGGATGATGGCAGCTTGGCGTAGCTCTTCGCCGAACAATCCCGGCCCGATCCATTCTTCGCACAGCACGCTCAGGTCGTCCGGCGTTGCGGGATAAAACCGCAAGTTACCGGTGCAGATGGCGATTTTGTTGATGCCTTCGCGGGCCACAAAATCTGCGGCAACACGGCCAGCCTGGGCTAGCCTTCGCACCTCATCCGCCGAGCTTTTCAGCAGTGTTCCGCGCGCATATCCGACCGAAGGATCGAGGGTGTTTCCAAAGCGATCCGTGTTCACACGCCGCCCTCGATATTGATCGTGACGCATTTGCGGTAGGTATAGGCCTCAAGCGCGCCTTCAATGGAATACTCGCTGCCGGTGCCCGATTGCTTGGTGCCGCCGTACGACATGCCGGGGATCTGACCGCCACCCTGATTGACCTGAATCCAGCCAGCATCAATGGCACGAGTCAGACGCGTGATGCGGCTGACATCGTGGGTGAACAGGAAGGCTGCCAACCCATAATGGGTGTCGTTTGCCATCGCGATCACTTCTTCTTCGGTCTCAAACGGAATGGCGACCATGACGGGGCCAAACACTTCCTCACGTGAGATGCGCCAGCTATTGTCGACACCAGTGATGATGGTCGGGTTCGGGCAAAAGCCAGCGGGATCTTCAGCGGGAGTTTCGCCGATTAGTAAGCGAGCACCCTGCGCCTCTGCCTCGGCCACATAGGAGCGGATTTCGCCATAACGCTCGGCATTAACCACAGCGCCCATGTCAACATCCGGGTCCAGCGCATCGCCAACCTTCAGCGCCGCCGATTTCTCGGCCACTTTGGGCATAAGTGTGTCCCAGATATCCTTGTGCACGAACAGGCGAGATCCGGCGGTGCAACTTTGCCCCTGGCGCGCAAATCGCATCGCGTTTGCAACCTGCTGTGCGGTACTGTCCAGCCGTCCATCTGCAATCGCATCCGGGAAGACGATGGCTGGGGACTTGCCGCCGAGTTCCAGCGTCAGCTTGGCGATCCGGTCCGCTGTGGCTTTGCCAATCAGCTTGCCCACTTCGCTTGATCCGGTGAATGACACCTTGTCGATGCCGGGATGTGCAACCAAAGCTGCGCCGGCCTCTTCACCCAGACCGGTGACAACGTTGAAGACACCCGGCGGGAACAATCCATCTGCCAACTCTGCCAGTTTCAAGATCGCCAATGGGGCGTCTTCGGCAGGCTTAAGAACCAGGCAATTGCCAGTCGCCAGCGCCATCGAAATTTTCACCGCTCCCAACTGCAAAGGCGAATTCCATGGGATGATCGAACCTACCACTCCATGCGGTTCTCGGGTGGTATAGCTGAACAGGCCGGGACCTAAAGGCAGTGTTTCGCCTTTTTGTTCAACGGCGACGCCGCCGTAGTACTTCAATACGCCAGCTGCCCCCATGGCCTCGCCACGCGATTGGGTCTTGATCGCATTGCCGCTTTCGGCTGCAAGGACACGCGCGATTTCTTCAGCATTTTCTTCCAGACGACGGCCCAGTTCAGTCAGCAGCTTGCCGCGCTCGCTCGCGGCCAGTGCGCGCCAGGCGGGCAAAGCGGCCCGGGCGGCGTCAACGGCCAAATTCACTTCGGTAGAGGTGCCGCGGCCGATTTCGCAAATCGGCGCACGGCGCGAAGGGTTCTCGACCACAAGCCGTCCCTCGGGCCAGTGCCAGGCCCCATTGATATAGCTTCCGGCCAAACCTGCGTCGGGCAGTTTAGGTTCCAGATATGTTGTCATCCCGGTTCTCCTCGGCAGGATTTGGGCGTTCCAGAAATAGAGCGCGCCGCCTTGAGGAACTTAGGCGACGCAGGGATCGGATGAGAGCTGAGCCCGACCCCGAATTACTGATCAGATCTTGGCGCGAACGACTTCCCATGCGTCATCCAAGGCACCTTTGAAGCGTTCTGTCGCGATGTCGATCTCATCTTCATTGATGATCAGAGGCGGCATAAAGCTGATGCGATCTCCGATCGCTCGCAGGTACAATCCCCGATCATGGGCGAAGTTCTGCACAAGCTCACCAACTTTCCAAAAAGGATCGAACGGTTCACGAGCTTTTGCATCTTTCATCAGCTCAAACCCACAGAACAGCCCGACGCCGCGCACTTCGGCCACAAGCGGGTGGTCGGCCATGGCGTGGCATTTTTCCAGGAAGCGGGTCGACACCCCGCGGACATGGCCGATCAGGTCGATTTCGTTGTAAATATCCAGCGCCTCAAGCCCAACGGCGGCCCCCACAGGATGACCGGCATAGGTGTAGCCGTGGCCGAACGTGCCGACCTCATCCGAGTTTTTCATCATGTCCGCGTACATCTCGTCCTTGAACATCAATGCAGAGATCGGGAAGAACGCAGCCGAGAGTGCCTTGGCGCATGAGATCATGTCGGGTTCCAGGCCCCAGGTTTGGGAGCCCCACATGTTGCCAGTGCGACCAAAACCGCAGACCACTTCGTCGGCCAGAAACTTGATATCATATTTGCGCAGAACTGCCTGCATTTCCTTCCAGTAGCCTTCTGGCGGCATCAGCGCGCCGCCACCCGAGATCGCGGGTTCGGCAAAGAAAGCAGCCACTGTTTCGGGGCCTTCGGCAAGGATCAATTCCTCAAACTTGGCCGCCATCCGGGCCGAGAACTCTTCCTCGCTCTCGCCATCGATGTGAAAGCGGTAATAGTTGGGCAGTTCGGTATGTTTGAATTCGGGCAAGGGCAGGCCGAACTTGGCATGCATATGTGGCTGGCCCGACAATGAAACGGTTGCGATGGTGTTGCCGTGATAGCCACGTACCCGACCAATGATCTTGCGGCGGTTCGGCTCACCGCGTGCGGTATTAGTGTACCACAGCAGCTTGATTGCGGTATCGTTGGCCTCAGACCCTGAGCACTGGAACATCACGCGGTTCATTTGCACAGGTGCCATTCCAATCAGCCGTTCGCCCAATTCGGCGACACGCGGATGAGACCGGTTGTAGAAAGTCGGGGCGAAAGGCAACACATCCATCTGCCGTTTGGCCGCATTGGAAAGCCGTTCGTTGTGATACCCCAACGAGACGCAGCCTAGGCCAGAGAATCCATCGATGATCTCGCGCCCCTCGCTGTCATAGATAAAGACCCCTTTGCCGTGGGTGATCATGGTTGGGCCTTGTTCCGAGTGCTGACGCAAATTCGACTGAGGATGCACATGATGTGCCTTGTCCTGTTCGATCGCGCGTTTCGCGTCTACATTCATTGGGGATCCTCCAAGTCAAAACCTTGCGCGATATCACATTCATATTGACTGAATTTCAATTTCGAAGTTTTTTCTGTTTCGTGAATCCTATTCAGCCTAGAAATCATGAAACCACTGCTCGACCTACGCCATCTTCAACTCATACAAGCCATCATTGAAACCGGCAGGATCACAGACGCTGCCAAGAAATTGGGCGTGACGCCCTCGGCGTTGTCACATCGCCTGCGCGAAGCTGAGCGCAGGCTTGATGTTCCGCTGTTCACGCGAATGCATAAGAAGCTGCGCAGAACCCCGGCTGCCGATTACATGGCATTGGTCGCTGAGCGCATTTTGACCGACCTGAGCCGCGCCGAAGATGATGTGAGGCGGATGAACGCCAATGTTCAGCACGTTGTTCGCCTTTCGGTCGAGGCTTACAGCAACTATCGCTGGTTGCCGTCCTTCATCAAATTCGTGAAGTCGCGCACCGAAGGGATCGACATACAAATCATGGCCGGTGCACGCAGTGATCCGTTGCATGGTTTGCTCAACCGTCATCTTGATATTGCGGTCATGTCGGGGACAATTGCGCAAGCTGGGATCAGCAGCATGAAGCTGTTTGAGGACCCGCTGCTATATATCATGCCACCGACCCACCGGTTAGCGGATCGTGAATATGTAGAGGGCACGGATATCGTTGGCGAGCCGTTCATCACCTATACCAAGATCCCCGAACCGGATCGTGAGTTTGCGTTGCTGTTCCGACCGACCGACAGCTATCCCAAATGGGCCGCTACAGTTGAATTGCCCGAAGCGATTGTAGAACTTGTTGCTTCGGATCTAGGCACAAGCGTCCTTTCAAGCTGGGCTATTCAATCCGCACTAAACGAAGGCAGAATTGTCGGAAGTCGCGTTACAAAGAATGGTATCTCAGTCCCTTGGAGCGCGGTTATGCGTAGCGAGGACGAGGAGGAAGATGATCCTATATTCCAGATCGCCCAACTGCTTACTGAATGGTGCCATATGCCCAACAGCGGATTTCACGTGTTTTAGGATCAGTTCACACCACCAACAGATGGCGGTTGCAGCGAGTGTTATGGCCAAGGGGAAGACCTTTGTGCATCTGTCGTATCAGGTCGCCTCACGTCCCTAGTCTTTTTTTCTACTGAGCATGATCTTGATCTGATTTCGACGTTGGTACAGGCGCTTGTTATGCTACACAGGTATTTTGCACTCTTTGCTACCAGAGATGCACGCGCATATCATTCTGTCTTCCAATGCGTCTCAGAACCAATCTGCATCATAGTCGCGATCAGCGATCGGACCATCGACATAAGGCGGGCTGCTGAGCAGTGTCGATGCGTCCGTCAAACAATCTCGCGCGTGTGCCAGACGTTCTTCGTCGTCAGATAGTTGTGCAACCCTTCGGTGCCGCCTTCGCGCCCGTAGCCGCTTGATTTCACGCCCCCGAAAGGTGTTTCGGGCAGCGAAGCCTCAAGTGTGTTGATCGAAAAATTGCCAACCTCGACCTCGTCGATCATCCGGTCGATATAGTCGGCCCGATTGGTCATGCCATAGCCTGCAAGGCCATAAGGTACGGAATTCGTCTCTGCAATCGCTTCGTCCAGATTGGCGACCGGGTTCAAGACTGCAATGGGACCAAACGGCTCTTCCTGCATGATCCTTGCGGATTTGGGCACATTGGCCAGAACTGTCGGCTGGAAAAAATACCCCTTGTCACCAAGACGAGAACCGCCGGTCAAAAGCTGAGCCCCCTTTGCAACAGCATCTTCGACCAAAGCCGTTAACACGGGTATTCGGCGATCATTGGCGGTCGGCCCCATTTCGACACCATCCTCGATGCCGTTGCCGACAACGGTCGCTGCCGCGCTTTCAACGAACTTCGTCTTGAATTCCTCAAAAATACTTTCGTGCACAAAGAAACGGGTCGGGGACGTGCAGACTTGGCCCGTATTGCGCATTTTTCGGATCGCACCGCTGTCAGCCGCTTTTTCGACGTCCACGTCCTCGCAAACTATGACCGGTGCATGCCCGCCCAACTCCATAAGCACTCGCGTGTCATGTTGCGCGGCGATCCCGGTCAGATGACGGCCCACCGTGGTTGATCCGGTTAATGCAACAAGTTTCACAGAAGGCTGCGGGATTAGGAATTCTGAAATTTCGGAAGGCACACCAAAGACAAGGTTCAAGACCCCTGCTGGCAGCCCCGCATCCTCGAATGCACGAACGATGTGAACGGCACCGCCAGGGGTCTCTTCGGCAGCTTTGAGGATGACCGAACATCCGGATGCAAGGGCGCCTGCGACTTTTCGTGCGGGTTGGCTCATCGGGAAATTCCACGGCGAGAATGCAGCGACGACACCAATAGGCTGATGATGGACCGACAGCTTAGAACCATGCGCGGCTGGAATTACGCGGCCGTATGTTCGCATTGCCTCACCAGCGTCCCATTCAAAAAATTCAGAGCCACGTATAACCTCAAGCCGAGCTTGGGATAGGGGTTTGCCATGCTCTGCCGTAATTGTCTGGGCGATTTCCTCTTGTCGGTCTCGCATCAATGATGCCGCCTTGAGAATAAGGTCGGATCGATCCCGGGGCGAGGTTTGACGCCAAATCTTCAAACCTTTCTCGGCTGCGGCCAGCGCATCCTGCAGATCGTTTTGGCTGGCGCATGGAAGCCTTCCCAGCTCTTCCTCAGTTGCCGGATTAACCACTGAAATATCGCGGGATGCTTTGCGCCATTTGCCGTCGATATACAGGTTGAGATCGGGATACATATGCATACGCCTTTAGTACAGTACGGGTCGAATAGGGGCAGGATCAGCGCCAACGTTCAACTGATATATGGGAAAGCAGGTATTGGGAAATATGATACCGCTGCCTCAAGCGGAGGCCCTGTTGTGTCAGGCGTTGATCGTGCGCGCCACCGACTTGAGAATTGCAAGAAACGCCGCGCTGGCTGGCGAAAGCGAGTCTTCGCCCCGGTGAGTCACACCCACTGGCCCTGATCCGAAAGGTGGCGCCCAATTCAATTGCGCCAATAGGTTCCGTTCGATGTCGAGCGCAGCGACATGCGCCGGCATGAGGCCGATGAAGTTATGCGCTCGCAGCAGCGATCGGTTTGCAAGATAAGACACTGATTCAATCGAGACAGCGGGATTGGTCTGCCCGGTTTTTAAGAAAAACTGATCGGCCTGCCGCCTCAGGGTTGTCTCAGCCGGGGGCAAAATCCAGCCGAATTCCATCATGTCTTCGAAAACGACGCTAGCAACCTCATTCAAGGGATGGTGCGGGCCGACAACGGCAATCACACGCTCATCGTATAGCTTCAGTTGCTCAGTCTTGGCGCGGTGGCGAAAACTGGGCAGACGTCCAAGCACCATATCGATCTCACCAGATGCCAACGCGGGCATCAAAGCTTGGTTGGTGCCCTCAACAATCTTTACGGTAACATTTGGGCGTTCAATCAATAGTCGTTCGACAGCCATTGGCAGCAGATTGGTTGATGCAGCCAGCAGAGTTCCGATGACGATCCGCCCCGCATTACCCTCGTTCAGATCGTCCAACTCCTGCGCCGCGCTTGAGACCTGTGCTAATATGAGCTTGCCGTGCCGGATCAGAGTTTCACCATAAACCGTTGGGATAACGCCCCGGTTGTTGCGCTCAAAGAGCTTGACTTCAAAATCGACTTCCAGGTCTTGAATCATCTTTGTTGCGGCCGGTTGCGAGATCCCAAGATCGCGGGCTGCATTCTGAATGCTGCCTTGCTCGCCCACTGCGATCAGCAGGCGCAACTGTCGCAGTTTAAGCCGCGAAAGCGCTCGGTCGAGAATGCGGGTGTGTTTCGCGCCCATTGTCCATTCCTTATCCGGTGATCGGAGACTGCAAGCGCTGGATCGCGGCGACTACGCTCATGGCGGCAAGGGCCGAGCTTTTGGGATTGTCTGGTAAGGCACGCCCTTCGACCCTGAATGAAAACGATCCAAATGAACCAAACGCCGATACCTCATGTATGTTTGCGGTTACCGAGGGATCAGCGATCAACTGTACCCTGGTCTGCTCAAATCCAATTCCTGCCAATGCTACCGCTGCTGCCACATTCGCATTTTTAGGATAAGTGATTGCCGCATCATGGGCATTGCCTGCGAAATGGACCGCCGCTGATGTCATTGCACTCAAATCCAAGCAATTTTCGGCCGGCGAACCGATCCAACCTTGTGGAGGTTTACGCCCGGTATAGGTCACTGATTCCAGTCCGCCAACCTGCGCAGCACGTAAGCAATCCAAGGCACCGATGGCACCGCTGGCCAAATGCAATTGGCTGCCACCGCTCTTCGCTGAGGATTCGAGGGTGGCATAGAGCTGATCATCAGCCAACGCGCCCAGCGAAACGGTGACCAGATCAATCCCTCGTCGCAGAATGTCTGGCCCGTGTTGAGCCAATGCAGCATGTCCCGCACAGTCGATCATCAAATCAATATCTGCAGGGATGCTTGAAGCTTCTGTAACGCGGAGATGGCTGTTGTCGCTGGATATCTTTCGACGCACCAGAGCGACATGGACCGAGCTTAAATGCGCGCGCACATAATGGGCGATTGCCCCGTCACCTATTATCCCGATCTTCATCACCACTCCTGTTTTGATGTATTCCATATACAGAACTCAAGGGGCTCCGATATAGAATATTGGGATAGCTATATAAGCCCAAATCGATTGGCATTTGAAAAGCCTTAAGGTCTTTTCAGGGCAAACCGACTGCTGAGGCAACCTGATGCAATACAAAAAGCACGAAGCAAAAGCCTATGCGCGCGAAACGATGCGCGGGATCTGGGCTGCCGCGTTGAATCCGTTCAACGATGACGGATCGATGAACGAGGAAGGCCTGCGCAGCAACATTCGCCATTGGATAGATGATCTTGGGATAAAGGGCCTGTTTATCGCTGGCAAACAGGGTGAGTTCTGGTCCATGTCGCTGGATGAGCGCAAGCGCAATATGACGATAGCGGTCGAAGAATGTGCGGGCCACGCCGGTACAATCATGTCGATCTCGGACCAAAGCGTCAGCACCGTTCTAGAGCTTGGTCGCCACGCGCAGAATTGTGGTGCCGATTATGTTGTAGTCCATGCGCCCATGTTGAGCTTTTGCCATGATCGGGATGAGGTTTTGTATAATTATTACAAATACCTCTGTGACCGCTTGGATATTGGAATCGCAATGTGGAGCCATCCCGATAGCGGTTACTTGATGCAGCCGGAAACCTGCGCCCGGATCGCGGGATTGCCAAACATCATGGCGATCAAATATTCAGTCCCACGCGAGATGTATGCCCGTTTGACGCGGATGGCAGGAGATAAGATACTGGTATCGACCTCGCTTGAAGATGATTGGCTGGACAATATCGAAGAACTAGGTTGGCAGCTGTACCTATGCTCTTCACCGCCATACCAGATTCAGACCAAGAACGATCAACGTATGAACGAATATACCGAACTGGCCTTTGCGGGTAAGTTTGATCAAGCCCGCAAGGTGCGCGACAGTCTTGATCCGGTTCGCTCAGCGATCAGATCGACCAAGCCTGGTGGCAAGCCCACCGCGCATGGAAAATACTGGCAGGACCTTTTGGGTCAGGTCGGGGGGCGCGTGCGCCATCCCATGCTGGAATTGTCCGAGGCCGAAAAGGCCGCCACCTTGGCGGCGTTTGAAACCTGCAGGCTACGCCTCTGATATCGCGCAATGCGTAGACCAATCGTGCCTACACATCTTGGTCAAACTGATCATCGCTCAGGTGCACTCACGGTCGGCGATATAGAGCGTGCGGTCCAATATCTCCAATCCTGTCATCAGGTCGTCTTCGCTGATGTTCAGCGGCGGCGTCAGGCGGATCACGTTTGAATAGAACGATAGGTAAAGCCCTTCGTTCATTGCAAAGCTCATCATGTCACTCATGGGCTTAGCGTCCGCACCTTTGGCGGCAAACGGCACCAGCGGTTCACGAGAATCGCGGTTCTTGACCAGTTCGATGCCGTTGAACATGCCCTTGCCGCGAATATCCCCGATCGAGGGGTGTTTCTCGGCCAAATTGTGCAGCTCTGCGCGCAACTTTTCTCCCATCGCGGTGGCATGGGCTAGCGTGCCCTCTTCTTGCATGGCGCGGATCGCGCCAACGCCAGATGCGCAGGCCAGCGGATGGCCGGCATAGGTCAGCCCCCCGGGCAGCGGGGTGTCGCGCAGCCAGTCATGCAGCTCGGTACTGACGGACATGGCGCCAAGCGGCACGTAACCCGAGTTGATGCCCTTGGCTGAGGTTATGATATCTGGCTGCACGCCCCAGTGATCCACGGCGAACCATTTCCCGGTCCGGCCAAACCCGGCCATGACCTCATCCGCGATCAACAGGATGCCGTATTTCTCGCAGGTTGCCTTGATCGACTGCAAATATCCGTCCGGAGGCACGATGATCCCGTTGGTACCAACAATAGGTTCCAGAATAACTGCGGCCACGGTGTTGGGGTTTTCATACATCAGGATTTCTTCAAGATGCGGCCCACCTTGTGCGACCGGGCAATGGGCGGGGTCTTTGTGGCCTGTTGGCAGGCGATAGACATAAGGGTCAAGCATCCGAACGACGCCCGGCATATCGGCGCGGGTCAGATGGTGGCGCGGGTCGCCAGTAAGCGACAGCGTGCCACCGGTTGCTCCGTGATAGGAACGGTAGCGGGCGATGATCTTTGTCCGACCGGTGTAATGCCGCGCCAAACGGATCGCGGTTTCGTTGGCGGCGGACCCTCCGGTTGTAAAAAAGGTTGATGAGATGTTGGCGGGCGTGATCTCGGTCATGATTGCCGCCAGTTCTGAGCGCACATCCGAGCCCATGGCCGGTCCGATATAGCAAAGCTTGTCCGCCTGATCCTTGATCGCTTGTACGATCTTGGGGTGCTGATGACCCATATTGGCGTTCACCAATTGGGACTGGAAATCGAGGTAACGCTTGCCATCGCTGTCCCAGAACCAACTGCCCTGAGCGCCAGCTATGACGCGCGGGCGGCTGCCCTGTTTGGACCAGCTTTGCAGGTAATGGTCCGCGTGCATGTCTTTGACCCACTCGGGATTATGTGAGGGGTAGGCGTTGCTGAAGTCTTCCATAACAGGCCTCTTGGCGTGCGGGGTTTGGATCAATCGATGATGGTGGCGGGTTGGCCCAAGGCGTCGGCATCAGGAGTGACACCAAGGCCCGGGCCTTCGGGTGGGGCAATGCGACCGTTGCGGCGGCTGGGGGCATTCGCATCGAGGCGCGGCCCAACATAGTGGGACAGATCGCAAGTATTCATGATGCCGCGCGCCGGGGTTGAGGCTGCAAGATGCAGCGAGGCGGCCGTCGTAACATCGCTGCCCCAAGTGTCCTCGATGCACATCTGCGTGCCTAGTGAAAGGCAGAGATCGCGGATTTGGCGCATCGCTGAAAGGCCGCCCATCTTCGACAGTTTCAGCGCAGCAGCATCCATGCAGCCAGCGCGGTGTCCTGCCAGTACCGAATGAATGTCACAGGCACTTTCGTCCAGCTTCATGGGCAGACCCGTGGCTGCTCGTACATGGGCGCATTCCTCGATCGTGGCGCAAGGTTGTTCCAGCATTATGTCCAGATGCGAGACAGCGCGGCCAACTCGTGTGGCGGTCAACGTATCTGACCCGCAATTCCAGTCTCCATAAACCAACGGGCCATTTCCAACGGCCTCGCGCACCTGAATCAAACGAGCAACGTCGGCTTCCCAGTTGTCATCTGCACCCAGCTTCACCTGAAACTGTCGCATACCCTGATTAAAGGCATCGCGCGCCATGCGTGCCATTTCCTCCGGTGCGATACAGGTGATCGAGTGATAGAGCGGCATATCCGCGACCGCCCGTCCGCCGAGCAATGCATATAGCGGCAGACCCGCTGCCTGTGCGGTTAGGTCCCAAAGCGCTGTATCAATGGCTGATTTGGCGTAGCCATGCCCGTTCAGATGCTTGTTGAGGCGCTCCATCAGGGCTTCGGGGCCAACGGGGTTAGCGCCGATAAGAACAGATGCCATTTCTTCAAGCGCCGGAACCACGCCCTTGGCATAGGCGGGCAGGTAATGTGGGATCGGACAAACCTCTCCCCAGCCCGATGCGCCGGTATCGGTCTCCAGACGGACAACCACTGAAACCGTCGTATCGCAGGTCTTGCCCTCGGCCATGTAATAGGTGTCATGCGAGGTCAGCGGGACTTCCCAGGCGGTGATGCGAGTAATCTTCATGAGGGGGTTTCCATCAGGCGCAGGATTCGTAGGTTGCGACAGGTGGGCCAAGGCTGTCAAAGTCCGGTGTCACCCCAAGCCCCGGAGTATCTGTGGCATAGAGCTTGCCGTGACGCACTGTAGGGCCGCCAATCCCAGTGTTTCGAGTATTGTAGTTCATCAGATCGGTCGAGTTGATCAACATCTCTTGGGGTGTCGAGGCCGCAAAATGAGCCACCGCAGCAGTGGTGATCTGCCCACCCCATGTGTCCTCGGAGACAACCGGTATACCGTGATCAATCAGAAAATCACGCACCCGGCGAGCTTTGGACAGGCCGCCAAGGTTCGAAATCTTCAAGCAACAAATTTCGGCACCCCGATCATTCACGATGCGCCGGGCCATTTCGATCCCGGTCACACATTCATCCAGCTTCATCGGTTGCTCGGCTAAGCGACGCACCTGCTGGCACTCGTGATAACTGTGGCAGGGTTGTTCGAGGATATAGTCCAGATCGCGGGTTGCGCGGGCCACACGGATGGCATTGTCAACGCGCCAACCCTGATTGGCATCTGCCATCGCCTTTTCACCGGGCTGCAGCAGGGGCACGCCTTCGCGGATACGGTCGATATCGGTCACCCAGTCTCCACCTACCTTGATCTGGAACTGCCGGTATCCCGCTGCGCGGTGCTGCTCCATCTCGGCTTTGGTTTCTTCCAGGACAGGCTTTTGCGGCACAACCCGGTACATCGGCGCACCATCGGTGAGTTTGCCGCCCATCAGCATCCAAACAGGTTGTCCGGTGGACTGCCCCAGAATGTCCCAGCATGCCGCATCAAAGGGCGCTTTGGCGTAGCCGTGACCTTGGACCGTGCCATCCATCAATCGTTCGATCTTGGACAGCTGGCGGGGATCTTCCCCCAGCAAATACGGGGCGGCGAGGCGAGCAAAGGCCTCGACCCCTTCGGAGTGGGCGATCATATAGTTCTCGCCGCAAGGGGCAAACTCGCCGCATCCTTGCAGGCCTGCATCCGTATCGATCACCACAACCGATGACATCGACGTTGTGATCGCGTTACCCGCGCCCCAGCCGTATGATCCGCCGACATAGGGCAGGGGGGTCTTGAACACACGGATGCGGGTTATCTTCATGGTGTCACCATAGCGCTTCCGCGATTGCCGATGCTCTGGTTTTCAGATCACGCCAATTCATGAACAGCATCCGTGCGTGGGCGTTCGGATTTCGGATCATAGGCCGCTTCGTCGAGGATACGCCCCTTGCGCGGTACACCTGCGACAATAACCTCGACCTCGGTGCCTGGAATATTCACCTTTGGCTTGACGAAGGCAAATGCAAGGATTTTGCCGACGCTGTGGCCATAGGCGACCGAAGCGGTGGCGCCAACGACCTCCCCATTGATCCGAATAGCCTCACCGCCATGACCATCTTCGAGCCCATCCGGTTCGATTTCCAGATAAGCGCATATCCATGGCATCTCGCCCGCTTCAGCCTGAGCGGCGCTAGCACGCGTTGCTTCGACACCCAGATACTCTTTATCCAGCTTGTAGAACCGGCCCACATTGGCCTCGGGTAACGTGACCTCATTGGTCAACTCGCCCGCTCCGGGGAAGGCTTTTTCCATGCGCAAGCTGTTCATCGCAAACGAGCCGTAGTTCTCGATGCCATGTTCTTCACCGGCAGCCCATAGTGCGTTGTAGACGTCAACACAGGCTTCATCCGGCATGTGGAATTCCCAGCCCAGTTCGCCCGCATAGGACATGCGGAAGGCCCAGACCTTGTGCCCCGCAATGGTGATTTCCTGAGCCGACAGCCAGCGGAACCCGGCGTTGGACAGGTCTGCGTCGGTGCATCTGGCCAGCACCTCGCGGGATTTTGGCCCGTTCAGGGACAAAGCCGACCAATCTTCAGAGAGCGTTTTTACAAAGACGGTCTCTCCCTCGAGGTTCTGGTTCAAGTGATCGACAAGGCGCTGTTCAAAGAACACCGCGCAGACCAGATAATAGCGGTCTTCCGCTATGCGAACGATGGTCGTCTCAAGCTCGATACGGCCTCGGCGGTTCAGAAAGTGGGTCAAGGTAATCGAGCCATCTTTCTGTGGCATCTTGTTGGCCGTCAGCCTGTCAAGATAGGCATAGGCATCTGGGCCTGATACTTCGACCTTGGTGAACGCGGTCACGTCCATGATGCCGACCCGTTCGCGAACGGCCTGGCATTCCAGCGCCACCATGTCGAAAACCTCATTTCGGCGGAAGGAATAGTGGTCACGCTGTTCAACACCATTGCGCGCGAACCAGCGGGGGCGTTCGTGGCCGAAAACCTCTTCATAGACCGCGCCCTTTTGTTTGAGGATCTCATAAAGCGGCGAGGGTTTGATCGGACGCCCTGCAAGGCGGTTGAAATGCGGAAAGGGGATCTCGTGCCGCAGCTTGTAATCCTCGTGCGCCTTGATGACTTGCCAGTCTTTCTTGGCATAGCTGCCAAAGCGGCGCGGATCATAGTCGCGCATGTTGATGTCGGCAGCACCGTGCACTATCCATTTGGCCAGCTCACGGGTCAGGCCGGGGCCCCAACCGATGCCGATCTGCGTACCGCAGCAGCACCAGTAATTCTTGACGCCCGGCGCGGGGCCGACCATCGGGTTACCATCTGGCGGATGGCTGATCGCGCCATGGACCTCGCGGGTGATGCCCAGTTCCGCAAAGATCGGCATCCGTTCCAACGAGTTTTCCAACCATGGCATGACACGGTCATAATCTGCCTCGAACAGCCAGTTTTCGTACTCCCATGGGCATTCATCGTGCCAGACGGAGTTCGAGTTCTCTTTTTCGTAGATCCCGATCAGGCCCTTCTTTTGCTCCATGCGGATATAGCCCGAAACCATCTTGTCATCGCGGATGACCGGTAGTTCGGTCTTCAGGTCTTTGAACTCCGGCACGTCTTCGGTGACGAAGTAGTGATGGGTCATTGAGGTCATGGGCAACTGCAGGTTCGACCATTCGCCCATCTGACGGGCATATGTGCCACCGGCGTTAACCACGTGTTCGCAGGTGATGATACCTTGCTCGGTTTCCACCACCCATTCCCCAGCATCATTCTGGGTGATATTCGTCGCGCGGCAGTGGCGAAAAATCCTCACCCCATTCTGTCGTGCACCAGCGGCCATGGCCATTGTCACGTTCGAAGGGTCGACGTGGCCGTCATCTGGCGTGTAAAGCGCGCCAATGACACCGTCGAGATTATAGTAAGGGTGCTTTTCTGCAATGAAATCAGGCCCTACCAGCTCGATGTTGAACCCCAGCGCGCGGCCAACTGATAATGTGTGGCGCAGCCAGTCCATCTCATCCTCGGTATAGGCCAATCGGAATGAGCCGCAGCCGTGCCAAGTGACCGCCTGACCGGTTTCTTCCTCAAGTGTCTTGGAATAAAGGCCAATATTATAGTCGACCATTTTGCCCAGCCCATATGAACTGGTGGAATGGGTTATCTGACCCGCCGCATGCCAAGTGGAACCTGAGGTTAGTTCTGCCTTTTCCAGCAGCACTGTGTCTTCACCCCAGCCTTCATGGGCCAGGTGATAGGCCAGGCCGCAGCCCATGACGCCTCCGCCGACAATGACGACCTTTGCGCGTGCGGGCAGTTCCTTCTTAGACATCGCAAGTTTCCTGTTCCCGAGACATGGATTTCTGTGGACTTCCTATTGCTACATATGTACCAAAGTCAACAAGTAATGGCACAAATGTACATACCGAGGTAAGCGATGCGCGGTACAGATGTTTCGGATGGTGTTCTGACCCGTACGGATGTTACGAATCCTGAAGCGATCTTTTTGCCTGAATCATCAGCTTGGCTTGAATCGGGAGGAACTAAGATGAATGCCCCTCTGACCCATTCGCTGGAGGCCAGATATTACACCGATCCTGACATCTTCGACAAAGAGATGAACGGCCTGTTGTTTAGAACCTGGCAATACGCAGGTCATGCGGCGGATATTCCAAACGTAGGTGACTATTTTGCCTTCGAGATCGCCGGTCAAAACCTCTTTGCCATTCGCGGGCGCGACAACATTATTCGGACTTTCTACAATGTGTGTCAGCATCGCGCGCATGAGATGGTGACCGGAACTGGCAATACGCGCGTTGTGGTCTGCCCATATCATCAATGGACCTATGAGCTGACCGGTGGTCTGCGTGCCGGTCCGAATATCAAAAGCGTGCTTGGATTTGACCGCGAAAAAATCTGCCTGACTGAAGTGCGGACCGAAGATTTCCTAGGGTTCATTTTTGTCAATCTCGACAATGACGCGGTCCCGATGGATGAATGGTATCCAGGTGTTCGGGACGAGCTGTCAGAGTTCGTGCCCAACATCAACGAACTGGCGCCTCTGGAATGGGTCGAGATTCCTGAAAAATGTAATTGGAAGGTATCGATCGAGAACTATTCAGAATGCTACCATTGCCCAACAAATCATCCGACCTTTGCCGAAGGCGTTATCAAGCCGGAAACCTATGACATTCAGCCTGATGCGAGCGGCGGCTATGTGCTGCGTCACACGACCGAATGCCAAAGCCTCGACAAGATGACATATCCGGTCGATCTGGAAAGCAACAAACACGCGGGCGACTATCAAAGTTGGTTCCTGTGGCCTATGTTCTCGTTTCAATGCTATCCCGGCAATGTGCTGAATACCTATCACTGGCGGGCAAGTTCTGTGGACACCTGTACCGTCTGGCGTGGCTGGTACACCGAAGGCGGCCATGAAAGCGACGTGATCCGGGGCCTTGCCGTGCAGGATCGAGAAACCACGGTGGCCGAGGATATCCGGTTGGTAGAATCCGTGCATCGCGGCCTGAAGTCCAAGGGATACAAGCCCGGCCCCTTGGTGTTGGATCCGGCCTGCGGCGTGATGAGCGAGCATTCTGTCGCCAAGCTCCAGCAGTGGATGCGTGAGGCCGTCGAGTAATATCCGAAGCATGAGTTGAGCGTTCCCTCAACCCGTTAGGAAAGGGGGGTTGCGTTGTAGTACATCGAAAAAGGACCGACCAACGTGTAAGTCGGTTGTATCATCTAGGGAGAAATAAATGGACGACAATCTGTTTGAAACAGGCCTGAGACAACGGAAATCAACGCTTGGCGATGAGTATGTTGAGAAAAATCTGGCCGCTGCGGATGATTTCACCCGTCCATTCCAAGAAGCTATGACCGCCTGGTGCTGGGGCTTCGGCTGGGGGGATGACACGATAGATCCCAAAACGCGCTCGATGATGAACCTGGCCATGATCGGGGCGCTTGGCAAAATGCATGAGTGGGAGATTCATTGCAACGGTGCCCTGAATAATGGCGTTAGCAAAGAAGAAATCCAATCGATCATCCACGTAGTCGGTATCTATTGTGGGGTTCCGCAGTCGCTAGAATGTTTCCGTGTCGCGCGCAAAGTGTTGACCGAACGCGGTCTGCTGGATTGATCTAAGTAAGCTAACAATTAAAGGGCGCAACCGAATTTCAGGTTGCGCATCCGCTGTTCGCGCGAACCGCGCTCCAATCGTCTAGGCTGGGTCTGGCACTTCACCCTGCCAATGCTCACCCATCGCTACAATGCATGAGGTGCCATTGGCGTAGTTCTGGACGATCATCCAATCGCCGCTTGTGCGTTTGACCCAAACTTCCAGCATCGTTTCGGGATCGCGCAGGCCCATGCCTTGGCGTTCGGCTCCTAAAACTTGCTTCAACGTCTGGGCCATGCGTTTGCTGTCATCACAACTGACATCCGACATTTGGGCCCGCGTGATTGAGGGCACCGCAAAGCAGATAAGTAGTAGGCACAAAAGATGTCGGGTCATTGGGGAAGGCCGCTCCTTTCTCTGACTAAGCGCAACAGTTTTATGACGCCCTGTGGATAAAATTTGACCGAAACTCGGCGAGATCAACCGCCTGCCAGAGAAACAGGCAACCACCGGGTCTGTCACAAATCTTTCGTTCAAATGTAAAGGAACCGATTCAAAAGCGTCACGCAGCTTTTGTTTTGACCTTCTATCCGCCTCGCAACGATGGGGGCGATATGCTGAGAATTGAGAAGCTGACCAAACAGTTTGGCGACAAGCGGGCCGTGGATTCGGCGAACATCAATGTCGACAAACCAAGCATGATCGGGATTATCGGCCGTTCCGGCGCAGGTAAATCTACGCTTCTACGCATGGTCAATCGCCTGAGCGATGCAACGACAGGCACGATCACCTTCGAAGACCAAGAGATTACCGCTCTGAAAGGCGCTGCCAAACGAGAATGGCAATCGCGCTGTGCGATGATCTTCCAGCAGTTCAACCTTGTACCGCGCATGGATGTTGTATCGAACGTTTTGCATGGAACGCTGAACAGGCGCTCAACCTTTTCGACCATGTTCAATCTGAACCCGCGCTCGGACATACATCAGGCGATTGAAATTCTGGACCGGCTGGGGATCGCCGAACAGGCGCCCAAGCGGGCCGAGGCCTTATCGGGTGGTCAGCAGCAACGTGTCGCGATCGCGCGCGCGCTGATGCAAGACCCAAAGATCATTCTTGCGGATGAGCCTATCGCCTCGCTTGACCCAATGAATGCGCAGGTTGTGATGCAGTCGCTGCGGGCCATTCACGAAGAAGACGGTCGCATGGTCATTGCCAATCTGCATACGCTGGACACCGCACGCCGCTATTGCGACCGGGTCATCGGAATGCGTGATGGCCGGATCGTGTTTGACGGCACGCCTGCACAGCTGACCACGGGCGTTGCGCGCGACATCTACGGTGCAGGCGCGGATTTTTCCGAGGCCGCGACCTCGACCGAGATCGAAACACTGGACAGGCCAGAGGTCCGCGAAGCGGAAGCCTACGTCTGAGCCAGTTTCCACCCGCGTCTGTCGCGGGCCACCTTCATCTAACCGAACGGAGAGAATGATGAAAAAGACCCTCGCACTGGCGCTTGCCGCCTCAACAGCCCTGAGCACCACCGCTTTGGCCGAAGAAATCACCGAATTTCGCATCGGCCTGCTTGGCGGAGAAAACGCACAGGACCGCGTGAATAGTTATCAGTGTTTGGCTGACTATGCCTCGGAAGCACTGGGTGTTCCGGTCAAAATCTTTACCCCAGCCGATTACAACGGCGTCATTCAGGGTCTGCTGGGCGGATCGCTTGACATGTCCTGGCTTGGTGCGTCCTCGTACGCCGCGACCTATCTGCAAGACCCCGAAGCGGTTGAACCCGTTTTGGTCAAAGTCAACGTTGACGGCTCGATCGGGTATCATTCCATCGGCTTTGCGCGCAAAGACAGCGGTGTCACCTCGCTGGACGACATGGAAGGCAAAGTCTTCGGGTTCGGCGATCCGAACTCAACCTCGGGCTATTTGATCCCTTCGATCGAGATTCCTCAGTACAAAGATGGCATCACCATGGAGTCTGGCGAGTATTTCGGTGAAGTGAAATTTACCGGCGGGCACGAGCAAACCATTGTTGCCGTGAACAATGGCGACATTGACGGTGGTGTGACCTGGGCCGATGGTCAGGGCAACTGGGAAGATGGCTACAACTCAGGTGCTCTGCGCAAAGCCGTGGATGCCGGCCTGGTCGACATGAATGATCTGGTGCAGATCTGGAAATCCGAAGTTATTCCAGAGGGTCCGGTTGTTCTGCGCAAGGCTCTGCCTGCTGAAGTAAAGGCAACCATGACCGAGCTGATCGACAACCTGTACGAAAACGATCCCGAGTGTTCGTATGGTGTGTTTGCGGGTGACAATCTGGGCGCGCAGCCTGTGACTCATGACACCTACATCTCGATCGTCGAGGCCCGCAAAGCCAAGATCGGCGGCTAAACCAAATTCAGAACGTTTCCGGTAGCCCGTTCGGGCTGCCGGATTTTGTTTATCCGGGGGCGGAATGTCAGACATCTCACTCAGCAGCGCGCCGTATAGCGTTGAGAACATTCAAGCCAGCTACATGGCGCAGGTGCAAAGGCGCAGGCTCTATGGAGGTCTGACGCTGATGATTTTTTGCGTGTTGATGGTGTCAGGCTTCAACATTGCCGACGCACGAAATGCGGGTGGTTTCTGGGACGGTATCCACCGTGTGTTCGACTACCCAAGTGATGTCCTCTCGGAGGCTTGGGAAAAGCGGGCCGATCTGCCTAGCCTGATGCTGAAGTATTTCCCGGCGCTGGTCGAAACCGTGAATATCGCTGCCGTTTCCACATTGATCGGAGCGATCGGCGGCTTGTTTCTGTCGCTCCTTGGCACCCGCGGGCTGGCGAAATGGCCTCGTTTGATCCCTGTGTTCCGGCGTATTTCGGATATCATGCGCGCCGTGCCGGAAATCGTCATCGCGCTTGTTCTGATTTTTGTCCTCGGCGGCGGGCCAGTTCCGGCGATGATCGCCATCTCAATCCACACCGCTGGAGCGCTTGGCAAGATGTTCTCGGAAGTGTCTGAAAACGCTGATCTGAAGCCCGTTGAGGGGTTAGCTTCGACCGGGGCGACTTGGTCAAAACAGATGATGCTGGGCATCCTTCCACAAGTGGCACCAAACTATATCAGCTATGCACTGCTGCGCTTTGAGATCAATATCCGGGCTTCTGCCATCCTCGGTTTCGTCGGCGCAGGCGGTTTGGGATACGAACTGCGCAACGCTATGGCTTGGGGACCCGGGCGCTTTGACGAGGCGGGCGCGATCTTCATCCTGCTGTTCAGCACGATCGTATTCTTTGATCAGGTGTCCAGCCGCTTCCGCAACCGTCTGACCGAGGGGCAGGGCCAATGACTGCAATTGAATTGAACTTCGGGCTCGACGGGGCCAAGCTTGAAGCTGAACGGCGCTTTCAGCGCAAACGAATGATCGGATTTGGCATTCCCGCCGTGATCCTGCTGTATCTAACCTACATCTTCTTTGCATTTGATCTGCCGGGGCTGGCGCAGCGTGCCAATCTTGAAAATGCAGTTACACTTGCTTCGGACAGTTGGTCACACAAGGTGCACGTCACGCGCGACAATCGATCTGGCGAGGTAACCTATGCTGTCGAGGGTGAGCGCAAAGGCACTTATCCCGAAGGGGAGCGCCCTGATTGGGTGTCCGGTGATGAGGTGATCACTATCGATCTGGGCCACAACCATGTCGTGCGCTTTCTGTCGGACAGCCGGACCGAGGTTCAAGTTCCCGACTTCCCGTTGATCGAGGTGCAGGCAGAAGGGCGGCGCTTGACCACCAATTTGCCCACAGACCTGCCCAATTGGATATCTGCCTCAGATCGGCGTGTCGCGATCACCACGCCTGAAGGTCGGATCACTCTGACCGGTGCCCGATCCGAAGTGTTCAACTATTTCCCCGGATGGGAGCTGTTCTGGTTCACGCTCGACAGCCCTTATTACGGTCATGGATTTGGGGAAATCTTGTTTGGTGCGCAGATTGATGCAACCCGTTCGAACATCGCAGGCGCAATCTCGGATTGGTGGAACAATGCGATGTGGCGGCACAAGGATGTGGCCTGGGCGATTGGTGAGACAATTCTGATGGCATTTCTGGGTACGATGGGCGCTGCGATGATCGCGCTGCCTTTGGCCTTTCTTGCAGCCAAACGCTTTTCACCTGTTATGTTGCTTCGCGCTGCAACCCGCCGTCTGTTCGACTTTGTGCGCGGCGTAGACGCATTGATCTGGACGGTGGTGCTGGCGCGGGCATTCGGGCCCGGACCGCTGACAGGCGCCCTGGCGATCTTGATCACAGATACGGGTACGTTTGGCAAAATCTTCTCGGAAGCGTTGGAGAATGTAGATCAGAAGCAGATCGAAGGGGTGTCTTCAACCGGGGCTAAACCACTGCAGCGTTATCGGTTTGGTGTAATTCCGCAGGTCGTTCCGGTGTTGCTTGCCCAGATTCTCTATTTCCTCGAATCCAACACCCGTTCGGCAACGATCATCGGCGCGATCACTGGCGGTGGCATCGGACTGATGCTGACGCAAGCGATCCAGACCCAGAAAGACTGGGAAGAGGTCGCCTATTACATCGTCCTGATCATCATCATGGTGATGTTCATGGACTGGTTCTCGGGCTGGTTGCGCGGCAAGCTTATCGGACGGAAAGACTGATGGCACGGCTTGCGGCGGAACAGCCCTTTCTTCACCCGGATTGTGAGATCACCGACTGCAGGTTTGGGGCCTATGTCGAGATCGGCAAAGGCAGCCGCGTCGCGCATTCAGAACTAGGCGACTATAGCTACTGTGATCGGTATGCTGACATCGCCAATGCGCAGATCGGAAAGTTCGCCAATATCGCCGCCTTTTCGCGAATTGGTGCGACGGATCATCCGCTACATACGGCCTCTTGCCATCATTTTCTGTATCGCTCGAGCGACTACTGGGTTGATGCAGAACGGGATGAGGCGTTTTTTGATCACCGTAAATCCCGTATCGCAACGATAGGTAACGATACCTGGATCGGTGCAAGTGCGATGATCAAGCCCGAGGTCACGCTGGGTGATGGGGCTGTCGTGGCTGCGGGCGCAGTGGTGACCAAAGATGTAGACCCCTACACAATTGTCGCGGGCGTCCCAGCCAATCCCCTCCGCCTACGCCAGCCGCGCGACCTTGCGGAACGGTTGATCGCGCTGGCGTGGTGGGACTGGTCGCATGACAGGCTGCGCGCAGCGCTCGATGATTTCCGTACGCTGGCTGCCGAGGCGTTTTTAGAGAAATACGAGCCTTAGCTTTCAAGCGTCAGCGTTACTCGGTCTCCAACAAACCAGGTTCGGCCAAATTCGACCGGTTGGCCGTGTTCGTCTACATTCACGCCTGACGATCTGAGAAGCGGGTCTCCTTCTTTAACCTGCAAGTGCAGCGCCTGAGTGGCAGTTGCCCGAGTGGCAGTCAGCCGGGTTGAGGCCCTTGTATAGTCGGTAACACCTGACCTGCTTAACGCCTCGGTCACGCTGCTGGTATCTTGCAGTGCGGCGTTGATCCCGGGCAGCCGCTTCAGGGGAAACATGCTTTCGAACACGGCGATGGGATGCCCGTCCGCTAGAGAAAGGCCATGATAGGCACAAATTTGATCGCCGGGTGACAGGGCCATAGCGCTGGCCTCGCCTTCAGTCGCCGCGCGTTCTTCAACATTAAGCACCTGTTTTTCCGGCTGACGGCCAGCAGCAATGAGGTTTTCATGGAACCGCACCCGCGCGCCGATGGGGTAATCGGTGGGCGTGGCTGCAACAAAAGCACCTGCACCACGGCGGGTTCGGATCAAGCCTTCATCGACAAGGGCCGAGATGCCATGGCGCACCGTGTGGCGGTTCACGCCAAACCGCTCGGCCAGCGCCGCCTCGGTTGGAATTTTGTCTCCGGGGCGATAGCGCGCTTCTGCTAGGTCACTGCGCAGGGCGTCTGCGATGGCCTTCCAAATCGGAGTTTTGGTTGGAGTGTCACGCAAGTTTCACAAAATTCCTCTGTCGCGGATCGGTAAATATGATAGGATATGTATAGTTGTATAGTATATGGAAAAGTTGTCGAGATGAAAGACACTTTTGATGAAAACGCCGAGCGAAAGGCTTGGATGGGGCTACTGGCCAAGGCGCCAGAAGGCCGCGTTGCCGCCCTATTGGATGCGGCAATGACCCGCCCCGATTTCAAATGGCTGCGTGCGCCAGAGATCGGCAGCACCATGGTTCGTGCCCGCGCAGGTGGGACCGGTGCGCCGTTCAATTTGGGTGAAATGACCGTGACGCGCTGTGCTCTGACGCTGGAATCGGGTGAAGTTGGGCATGCCTATATTCAGGGTCGCCGCAAGGGTGACGCCGAAGCCGCCGCGCTGGTTGATGCGCTGATGCAGACAGATACGGCGGATCATTTGCGCGCCAAGTTGCTGGCCCCACTGCAGGACGAGTTGACCGGGGCAAAGACCGCCCGCACTGCCAAAGCCGCTGCCACCAAGGTCGATTTCTTCACAATGGTAAGAGGAGAGGATTGATGCTGTCAGAAACCCTGACCGGCGGTTTCACCGATCCCGCAATCCATTCCGCCCACGCCTTTCGCAGCGTCATGGAAGCAATGGCGCGTCCCGGCACTGTGCAAGAGATTTCCGGCGCAGTTCCTCCTGCCCCGTTGTCACCTACGGCAGGGGCTGTGTTGTTGACGCTTTGCGACACTGAGACGCCCGTTTATCTGGCCGGTGTTTTGGATTGCGACGCAGTGCGTAGTTGGCTTGCCTTCCACACCGGCGCGCCGTTGACCGGCCCATCACATTGTATGTTTGCGGTTGGGGCGTGGCCGGATTTAATGCCGCTGAGCACATACCCAATTGGGACGTCAGAATATCCGGATCGCTCTGCCACGTTGATCGTGGAATGCTCTGAACTCGCCGCTTCCGGGGCAACCCTAGCGGGTCCGGGCATCAGGGAAAAAGCCGCTCTTTCATTGCCCGAGCTTGAGGCGTTTCAGCAGAATCGAATGCTATTTCCCCTGGGGCTCGACTTCATCTTCACGAATGGCAACCGCCTGGCAGCTCTGCCAAGAACGACCGAGGTGTCCTGATGTATGTTGCAGTAAAAGGCGGCGAGCGTGCGATTGAAAATGCGCATGCGTGGCTTGCCGAAGAACGCCGTGGTGATACCTCGGTCGCCGAGCTGAGTATTGCGCAAATCCGCGAACAGCTGAGCCTCGCGGTCAATCGGGTCATGGCCGAAGGTTCGCTATTTGATCCTGATCTGGCCGCGCTTGCGATCAAGCAGGCGCGCGGGGATCTGATCGAGGCGATCTTCCTGATCCGCGCCTATCGCACCACTTTGCCGCGTTTTGGCGCGTCAGAGCCTGTTGATACTGGCGCGATGGTCTGTGACCGGCGCATTTCAGCAACCTTCAAAGATTTGCCGGGCGGGCAGGTACTGGGGCCGACCTTCGATTACACGCATCGTTTGCTGGATTTCAAACTGGCTGCCGATGGTGAGGTGCCCGAAGCCCCCGTTCGCGAAGCGGAACCGGGCGATGTGCCCCACGTCACGGGATTTCTCAATCGCGAAGGTCTGATTGAGGAGGCACCGCATGACGATACGCCGCCACCCGATCTGACCCGTGAGCCGCTTGAGATGCCCGCCGATCGCGCCTTGCGCCTGCAAGCCCTGACCCGCGCGGATGAGGGATTTACCCTCGGTCTGGCCTATTCCACACAGCGCGGGTACGCGCGAAATCATGCCTTTGTCGGGGAACTTCGGATCGGATCCGTGCCGGTTGAAATGGAGATCCCTGAACTGGGTTTTGCCATCGAAATTGGTGAAATCGTTTTGACCGAATGCGAAACGGTCAACCAGTTCACGGGATCGAAAACCGAGCCACCGCAATTTACTCGAGGTTACGGGCTTGTGTTTGGTCAGACGGAACGCAAAGCCATCTCGATGGCCTTGGTGGATCGCGCATTGCGCTGGGAAGAACTGGGTGAGGACAATGTAGGCGCACCTGCTCAGGACGCCGAATTTGTCCTCTATCATGCGGACAACATACAGGCGACGGGCTTCCTGGAGCATATCAAGCTACCGCACTACGTTGATTTCCAGTCTGAATTGGAACTGGTGCGCAAACTACGCCGCGAGGCTGGCGCGGATCAGGTGCAGGAGGCTGCGGAATGAACGCCTATAACTTTGCTTATCTGGACGAGCAGACCAAGCGGATGATACGCCGTGCAATCCTGAAAGGTTTGGCAATTCCGGGCTATCAGGTGCCATTTGCCTCGCGCGAAATGCCCATGCCCTATGGCTGGGGTACGGGCGGTGTGCAGGTCTCGGCGGCTGTGTTAACCCCGGATGACACCTTCAAAGTGATCGATCAGGGCTCAGACGATACCACAAACGCGGTCTCGATCCGCACCTTCTTTGAGCGCACTGCGGGGGTGGAGACGACCACGACGACCAGCGAGGCGTCCGTCATCCAGACCCGCCACCGGATTCCCGAGGAGCCATTGCAAGAGGGCCAAATCCTTGTTTATCAGGTCCCGATCCCCGAACCCTTGCGTTTTCTCGAGCCGCGAGAAACCGAAACCCGTAAGATGCACAGCCTTGAAGAATACGGGCTGATGCATGTGAAGCTGTACGAAGACATCAGTCGGCACGGGCATATCGCGACGTCTTATGCCTACCCCGTGAAGGTCGAGGGCCGCTATGTGATGGACCCGTCGCCGATCCCGAAATTCGATAACCCGAAATTGGGTGACATGGCTGCGATCCAGCTGTTTGGAGCGGGGCGTGAGCAACGGATTTATGCATTGCCGCCTTATACACAGGTTGTCTCGCTGGATTTCGAGGATCACCCGTTTGAGGCGTCCAAGGCCGAACATGCTTGCAGCTTGTGCGGAGCCGAGGACAGCTATCTTGACGAGGTGATCATCGACGACGCGGGCGGGCGGATGTTTGTCTGCTCGGATACCGACTATTGCGAGGCGCGCCAGGCGGCGGGCCACAAAGGAAAGGACGCCGCATGACACCTTTGCTGTCTGTTCGGGGCATCACAAAGCGCTATGGCCCACATATTGGCTGTGCCGATGTGTCATTCGACCTCTATCCCGGTGAGGTCATGGGGATCGTTGGCGAAAGCGGGTCGGGCAAATCGACTTTGTTGAACTGCATGGCCGGGCATCTGACCCCGGATGCCGGAGAGGTTGTGTTCGACACCCGCGCGAATGGTCCGCAGGATACCGTGACTATGTCCGAGCCCGAACGCCGGATGCTGAGCCGCACCGATTGGGCCTTTGTCCACCAACATGCCCGCGACGGTCTTCGCATGGGTGTCAGTGCCGGGGGCAATGTGGGTGAACGGCTGATGGCCGTGGGGGAACGTCACTACGGCGACATTCGCGGCAAGGCCACGGATTGGTTGCAACGAGTGGAGATCGATGCCTCCCGTGTGGATGATCGCCCGACGACTTTTTCGGGCGGGATGCAGCAGCGCCTGCAGATTGCACGAAACCTCGTGACCGGTCCTCGGCTGGTGTTCATGGATGAGCCAACGGGCGGTCTGGACGTGTCCGTTCAGGCGCGGTTGCTCGACTTGTTACGCGGGTTAGTTCGCGACATGAGCCTGTCGGCGATCATCGTCACGCATGATCTGGCCGTGGTGCGCCTGCTGGCGGATCGGCTGATGGTGATGAAATCGGGCCGCGTGGTCGAGGCAGGCCTGACCGATCAGGTGCTGGATGACCCGCAGCATGCCTATAGCCAACTTCTTGTCAGTTCCGTTTTGCAGGTGTGAGCAATGATTGAGCTTAACAACGTCTCAAAAACCTTCACCCTCCACAATCAGGGCGCGGCCGTGATCGAGGTGCTGAGTGATGTATCATTCTCGGTCTCACCGGGCGAATGCGTCGCACTGACGGGTGCGTCTGGGGCGGGAAAGTCCACTTTGATGCGCATGATCTACGGCAATTATCTGGCCCGAAGCGGGGAAATTCGCATCGGTGATGTGGATATCGTGAAGGCTGAACCTCGATCTGTCATTGCCCTGCGCCGCGAGGTTCTGGGCTATGTCAGCCAGTTCCTGCGTGTGGTGCCGCGCGTGCCCACAGTTGATGTGGTAGCCGAGCCTTTGCGGGCGGTGGGCATTTCCGCTGCTGACGCGAAGGCGCGCGCCGAAGCCTTGTTGCAGCAGCTAAACATTCCCGAGCGTCTCTGGACCCTTTCGCCAACTACCTTCTCGGGTGGTGAACAGCAGCGCGTCAACATCGCGCGCGGCTTTGCCCATTCTTATCCTGCGATGCTGTTGGATGAGCCGACGGCCAGCCTGGATGCGGCCAATCGCGAGGTTGTTCTGAAACTCATCGAAGAGGCAAAGGCGCGCGGCGCGGCGATCATTGGCATCTTCCACGACGAAGCCGCTCGGGCGCGCGTTTGTGATCGCGAAATCGACGCCAGCCAATTTGCCCCCGAGGTCGCGGCATGAAACAGGGGCGCCTCATCGCCGTTGTTGGCCCGTCGGGGGTTGGCAAAGACAGCGTGATGCTGGCGCTTTGTGACGTGTTGCCCGATCTGCATCTAGTGCGCCGCGTCATCACTCGGGCGCCGGAGTTGGGCGGAGAAGACTATGACGCAGTCGGGCCTACCGAATTTGAGAAGATGGCGGCGAACGGTGCCTTTGCGGTGCATTGGGGGGCGCATGGCCTAAGCTATGGGATACCAGTCGACATCAAGGATCGGCTGATTGATGGCGCAGACTGTCTGGTGAATTTCTCGCGAAAGGCTCTGCTTGATGCCGCTGAAGAATTCCCGCGCTTCACCGTCCTGAACATCACTGCAAAGCCGGAAACCCTTGCGCGTCGTCTGGCGGCACGCGGGCGAGAAAGCGAAAGCGAGATTGCAAAACGGCTTGCTCAGGCAGAGAAACCTTTGCCCGAAGGGTTGGACGTGATCACGATTTCCAACGATGGCCCGCTGGTCGAAACGGTTGCACGCGCCGCCGAGGCGCTTCAACCTGAAAGTGTGTATCGATGAATAAGCTCGAACCGCCCATCCATGCGCTCGCCGCACAAGGCTATTTGGTCGATTACGAAGGGCTCGGGCAAGACCGGCAATTGGCTTTGCAGGATCTCAGCCCATGCTGCGATATCGCTCTTGGGCAACCGACCTGTCAGCGTCATGTGAAACCGGAACTCGTCCATCACATAAGGGTAGCCCCATTCGGTCAGCAGCTCGTCCTGACGCGAGCTAAGCCTCGTACCGCGACGCCGCTCAAGCTCTGCCTCGTTGGGCGGGGCGCGAAATGGGTCAAGATCACGTACACAGGCCGCCGCAACCCGCTGCAAATCGCCGAGATCACCCTTTGGGGTCAAAGCCAGAAACCGGCCCAACGGCGTCAGGCTCAGCCCCTCACAGCTGGCAGGCGACAGCCCAGAGGCAAGCTTGGATGCCGTTGCTTTCAGAGCATCAAGCGTGAATCCCTCGGCCAGTCGAAAAGGCGGTTTCAGCGTTCCGTGAAAACCATATTTGCGCGGTGTCATGGTGGCGTCATGCAAATCGGGCAGATCGGGTTGGGGCACCTCGCAACCCTGAACAACATCCCAGCCCAGCCAGCGCGCGCCGAATTGTTCCAAAGGCCCTTCGGGCGGCACATAGTAAATTGCAAATCGAGAGTATGACATGAATTCCCCTTTTCTCGCGCCCTCTTTGGCAAAGGCTTGTGACAGCGATATGTCAGGCGATTTGTACCTCGCGAATGCCCAGCTAGTACTGCCCGATCGGGTAGTAACGGGTTCGATCACAATCGAACAGGGGGTGATTACCGAACTGGCCGAAGGCGACCGCGTTCCGACAGGTTCCATCGATTGTGGCGGTGACTACGTACTTCCCGGCCTGGTCGAGTTGCATACCGACAACGTCGAACGCCACATCGAGCCACGGCCCGAAGTTGACTGGCCCCATCTACCGGCCCTGATCGCGCACGATGGTGAGTTGGCTTCGACCGGCATAACAACTGTGTTCGACGCGATGCGCGTGGGATCGATCCACAGCGGGAAAGGACGTTATTTCGACTATGCCCGTAAATTGGCGGACGAATTGTTGGCTGCACGTGCCCAAGGTTATTTCAAAATCAGCCATTTCCTTCACCTGCGCGCGGAAATCTGTTCAGAGACTTTGCTGGACGAGTTGGCGAACTTTGGACCGGAAGATCGGGTTGGCATCGTAAGTCTGATGGACCACACTCCGGGTCAGCGCCAGTTCCGCGATCTCACAGCATTAAAAACCTACGTCGCCAAGAAACGCGGGATGAATGACGAAGAATTTGCCGCGCATGTCGAGAATCTGCGCGGCCTGCAAGAGCGTTTCGGGGAAAAGCACGAAGCAGGCGCGGTAGTCGAAGCCGGACGCTTGGGTGCGACGCTAGCCAGTCATGACGACAGCACCGCACAGCATGTCGCAAAATCGGCCCAGAACGGTGTAGGATTTGCCGAGTTTCCAACGACGTTTGAGGCGGCTGAAGCCTGCCGGGCCAACAATATTGCTGTCATGATGGGTGGGCCAAACCTGATCCGTGGCGGCTCGCATTCGGGCAATGTCGCAGCAGAAGAACTGGCCAAAGCAGACCTCCTGGATATCGTATCGTCTGATTATGTGCCGTCTGCTTTGTTGTTATCGGCATTTCACCTCGCCGACATCTGGGGCGATCTGCCTCGCGCGGTGGCCGCCGTAACGCGCAACCCGGCACAGTCGGTGGGCCTCGATGATCGCGGGGCATTGAAGGTCGGGTGGCGCGGCGATGTACTGCGGGTGCGTCGTGTTGAGCAATCACCGCTTTTGCGTGGTGTTTGGAGTCAGGGTTCCAAGGTAGGGTGATCGCTGCCCAGACAATCCAATAATGTTGGCGCAATCCAATCCTGACGCGGACTGGGGTAAGTTCCGTCGGCTTCGGAATGCAGGCGCTCTGCAAGATTCAACCGGCAAAAAGCAGGTTGTCTTTCGCAAGCTGTACAGATTCAAGACGTCTGAGTTCATCCAGCGCCCGGCTTTGGTCTCCCGTTCTTGCGAGCGCTGCATTATAGGCCCGTAATACAGAGCGTGGCCGCCAGGGGAGTGCAGCCTGTGAAACCCAACTCCGCAAGATTGGTGGAAGACGGTCGAACTCCTGCATCGGGTTTTCGTTGCGCCGCCGTTTCCTGAGTTTCGTCTGACCAAGGTTGCGGCCCATCACTCGGCCTCATCAAGTTCAAAGATAGGATCGAGGACGAGGACCAGTCGCGTTTCGCCAGTGCCGGAGATGGGTGGCGAGCGGTGGAGCATGCTTGCCGCGGGCGCCTCAGGCCACAGCGTGCCGCGCATGATCATGGGGGCTCCGGTTGCGACGGTGAACACGCGCTTGGGCTCTTCGCCTCTGGCGGCGATGCCATACTGGGTCCCTGTGCCTCGATAGGTGCAGATCAGGCGCGCATGAATAGCGTCGATATGGAACTTGCGGCACGCATTTGTGTCAATCACATCAAGACGTACACGCAAATAAGGTGCTTGCATGATCCCGGCGAAGCGTTTGGCCAGATCAGAGATATCATTTTCCAGCCAACACCGTTCGGCCGAGGCGCCAATGCGGGCAATATCGCATAAATGTTGGACAGCTTCCGGAACGGCGGTGGGGTGCAAAATTAGTCGCGCTTTCGGCAACACAGTGGGATCTAAATCATCGATCCACGCGTGAAAATCTGGCGTCAGTTGACGTCGCCAGATCATCGCAGCACATCCGGGTTCTTCTATTCCGCCCAACCCTTCTGCGGTGTCGGTGATACCGATACCTTCCGCAGATTTTTGGACTTCCACCTGAGCGGAGGTCATGCGGCATCCTCCACCCGGCGCCACAATGGGAACGGATCAGGCAGGTCAAGCGGTAGCGAGTCTGGTCCGGGCGCTTGAGCCTGGGACAACAAACATGCATCCAGGCGGGATTTCAAAGTCGGCCAATCAATACCTGCGCCAATAAAGACGATCTCTTGCCGCCTGTCGCCCCAAGGCTCCGCCCAATGCTGTTTGATGTAGCTCATCGCGGACTCATGATCAGGCCAGCGCGATTCAGGGACCGAGGCCCACCATGTTCCAATCGGCTGAACGCTGGATAGCGCGCCCGCAAGCGAGAACTCGGCCACCCAATCGGGACGTGTTGCGATCCAGAAGTGCCCTTTCGATCGGATCACACCCGGCAGGTCGCCGTTCAGCAGCGCCAGAATTTTTTCGGGCTCAAAGGGCTGTCGTGCTCGGTAGACGTAAGAGGAAACCCCGTATTCTTCCGTTTCCGGGACGTGATCTGCGAAACCATACAGTTCTTTTGCCCACATCGGGTGTTGATGGGCGGCTTCGAAATCGAACAGCCCGGTGTCCAGAATGGCCTCGCTGGCGACCTCGGAATGGTTGGTTTCGATGACCTTTGCGTCTGCGTTCAGGCTGCGGATGATCTTAAGTGCGGCATCCGTACGTTCCGGCCCCGCATCATTGATCTTGTTAAGGATCACGACATCCGCAAACTCAATTTGGTCGGTCAGAAGATGAACAAGCGTACGCTCATCCTCTTCGCCCATCGTCTCGCCGCGGTCACTGAGGAAATCATGGCTTGAAAAGTCATTTAGCAGGTTCACTGCGTCGACCACCGTGACCATGGTGTCAAGACGCGCAACGTCTGACAAGCTCTCACCGTATTCATCCCGGAAATCAAACGTCGCAGCGACCGGTAGGGGCTCTGATATCCCGGTGGATTCAATCAGCAAATAGTCGAAGCGCCTTTCTGCGGCCAGTCGTTTTACTTCGTCAAGCAGGTCGTCCCGCAGCGTGCAGCAGATGCAGCCGTTTGACATTTCAACAAGTGTTTCGTCGGTGCGGCTGAGTTCAGTTTCGGCGCGCACTAGATCGGCATCGATGTTCACTTCGGACATGTCGTTGACGATCACGGCAACGCGGCGACCTTCGCGATTGTTCAGAACGCGGTTCAGAAGGGTGGTTTTTCCAGCGCCAAGAAAGCCGGACAGGACAGTGACGGGAAGGCGGGTATCGGTCATGGCTCAGAACACTTCTTCTCTGGTGGCTGTTTCGGTTTGATCGGCGCGCAGCATGTCGAGGCTGCGTTGCAGTTCAGGTCGGCTGAGATCGCGGGCAATGACCACAATGCGCGAGCGGCGGTCATCGCCAGACCAGTTCTTCATCGGCATTGGTGGATCGAATATGTGCTGCACTCCGTGAAACACGAACGGCACTTCGATATCTTCGAGGAACACGATCCCTTTGACGCGCAATATATCAGGCCCCCGAAGTGCGATCAGCGTATTCAGCCAGTTGTCGAAGACTGTATCTTTGAGCGGTTCTTCGAGCACGATTGAGGCAGACCCAATCCGCGTATCATGAGGAGCGTGTGCTAATACCTCGGCTTTGGGCTTGGACAGGCCCGAGAGGTTTGCCAGCGGGTCGGCCACGGGCTTATTTGCCGGAGTTGTCCATTCAATCACGTTCTGTCGGGTTGCAGTCTTGCGAAGACCGCTGAGCCCCCAAAGCTTTTGGGGATCGAACTTTCCCGCGATCGGTCGTTCGATCCGCGCCGTGGGGTTCAGTTCACTCAGGCGATTGGAAAACGCCTCTGCAGCTGACCTTGAAACCAAATCGGTTTTACTGAGAACGACCAGATCGGCCATTGCAACTTGCGATACGGCTTCGAACTGCGCATCCAAGGTCTGGGGCCCGTTGGCCGCATCGACAACCGTGACAAGCCCATCTAGGCGCGTGGTGCGGGCCAATTCTGGATCAACAAGAAGCGTCTGCAGAATAGGACCGGGATCAGCTAGGCCCGTGGTCTCAATCACGATCCGATCGAACTGCAAAAGCCCGTCATCCCTCCGCTCAACCAGATCGGCAATTGTTCCGGCCAAATCGCCGCGAATTGAGCAGCACAGACAGCCGGATTGCATCAGAACGACCTCATCCTCGACGGATTCAATCAGATCGTGGTCCAATCCGGCCTCGCCGAACTCGTTCACAATGACCGCGATTTTGCCTGCAGAGGTTTCAGACAGGACAGCGTTTAATAGGGTGGTCTTTCCGGCGCCGAGGAAGCCAGTCAAAATAGTGACGGGTATCCGCCGGACTTTGGTTTGGTCATTGCCAAGTTCTGCCTGAGAGATCACCGTTCACCTCTTAGATCAATAGGTAATAACATTACTTTAATGAGCCGAAAAAACAAGTTTGCGGGCTAGAAGATGCCTCTGTCAAAGATGAGTTCTCGGTTTGTGATCAGCCCGGTCGGGATTTGGGAGGGACCGGGCTTTCATTAGTTTCAGAGGCACTCTGACAGTGTATTGGCCAGATTGCGAATGAGCTGCGGGTACAGATCTGCGCCAGGCTCGAGATCGGATCCCAAGGGGTCCATAATCCCGGTTCTGGCTTCGGTGCCATCAAGGACTGTCGCAACAATGCCGGGGTTGAATTGCGGCTCGGCCATCACGCAGTTGATGCCCTCATCGCGGATACGACCCTGAATTTCTGCGATGCGGGCCGGGCTTGGATCAGATGCATCACTTAGAGAGATCGCGCCTGAAGCCGGGAAGTCAAAAGCAGCTTCGAAGTACTGATAGGCATCATGGAATACGATAAAGCTGCCACCTTTGATTGGTTCCAGAGCCTCAGCCACTTCTGCTGACAAAGCCGCCATCTCTTCGCGCGCAGTTGCTGCGTTCGCAAAATAAGCTCCGGCATTGTCCGGATCAGCCGCCGAAAGCTGCGCTGCGATTGTATTCAGCCAGATTTCTGCATTGGCCGGAGATAGCCAGGCATGAGGATCATGTTCGCCATGCGCGTGGCCCTCATGATCATCATGTCCAGCGTGATCTTCATGGTCGTCATGATCGTGGTCATGCTCGTCCTCATGTGCATGTTCTTCGTCATGATTGTGATCGTCATGCTCATTGTCTTCGGCATGGTCGTCATGATCATGATCATCGTCTTTTGCATGATCATCATGGTCATCGTGATCGTGCCCTTCGTCCTCAGCATGGTCGTGATCGTCATGATCGTCATGCCCATGGTCATCGTGATCCTCATGGTCATGCGCCTCGAACAATGCACTTTCGCGGAATTCAAGCAGGACAGTCCCGTCCGATTCCAGCAACGCGGTGACGTTTGCCCCGTCGCTGAGCGTGTCAATTGCGCCTTCCATCCACGGCGTCAGATCTTCGCCAATCCAGAAGACCAGATCAGCCTCCTGCAGCGCGGCAGCTTCTGAAGGGCGCAGGCTATATTCATGAGGTGAGGCGCCAGGCTGCACAATCAGGTCGGGCGTTCCAACACCCTCCATCACGCGGGTGACTAGTGAATGTACCGGCGCGATATCAACCGCAACTTTGGGGGTATCCGCCATGGCGGTTCCGCCCATCAATGCAGCGGTAATCGATAGTGGGAGCAGCTTTCTGGACATCAGACCCTCTGTGTGATTTTATAACGTTACGAGCGGCATATATGATATGGAATAACATGACAAGTGAGACCTCCCCCATTCCGGTTGACGAAGATGCACCGGTCGGGTTTCAGGAGCACGACCACAAGAATTGCGTTGACACGGCGCTGGCCACAGCAGAGGCGCAGTGCAAGGAAGAAGGCCTGCGCCTGACCCCTGTGCGGCAAAAAGTTCTTGAGATGCTATTGCAAGACCACAAAGCCCTTGGCGCTTACGCAATTCTAGATCGTTTGCGCGATGCCGGTTTCGGGTCTCAACCGCCGGTGGCGTATCGTGCGCTTGATTTCCTTGTTCAGAACGGGTTCGTCCACAAGATTGAGCGCTTGAACGCGTTTGTTGCCTGTTCTCATCCCGGGGCATCCCATTCACCCGCCTTTATGATTTGCAGAAAATGCGATGCTGTAGCCGAAGCCCAGTCAGCACCGGCCAAAGGCGTCTTGGGCGAGGCTGCGCGCGCGACGGGTTTCGAAATCGAACGAACCGTTGTAGAAGCCGAGGGACTCTGCCCAGACTGCACCGAGAAGGCGTAGACATGACCCTGATCACCGTTGAGAACCTCAGCGTGCGTTATGGCGCGAATACCGTTCTGCGCCATGTCGACATGACGATTGAGGCCGGTGAGATCGTTACGATTGTAGGCCCGAACGGATCGGGCAAGACCAGCCTGCTGCGCGCCATCATCGGCGCGACGAAGCCATCGGTCGGACAGGTTTCGTTGAAACCTGGGCTGAAGATTGGGTATGTGCCGCAGAAGCTGCACATCGATCCAACCCTGCCAATCTCGGTCGAAAGATTCATGCGCCTGACCGACCGTGTATCGAGGCAGCAATGCGTGGAAGCGCTTGAAACTGCCGGGGTGCCAGATCTGTTGAAACGCCAGATGTCGCAATTGTCTGGCGGCCAGTTTCAGCGCGTTTTGCTGGCCCGCGCCCTGATTAACAGACCTGATGTCCTGTTGTTGGATGAGGCAACTCAGGGCCTCGACCAACCCGGATCAGCGGCGTTTTATCATCAGATCGAAGAGGTCCGACGCGAGACCGGCTGTGCCATCGTGATGATCAGCCATGAATTGCACGTCGTCATGAGCGCATCTGACAGGGTGATCTGTCTCAATGGCCATGTGTGTTGCCAGGGTTCGCCCGCCGTTGTGGCCTCGGCCCCGGAATACCGTGCCTTGTTTGGAACAGGAACCGGGGGTGCACTGGCCCTCTATCGACATGATCACGACCATGATCATGATCACGCTGAACATTCTCAGGAAGCCGCCGAATAATGCTTGACGATTTCATGATGCGCGCAACGCTTGCTGGTGTTGGCGTTGCTTTTGCGGCGGCTCCTCTTGGGTGTTTTGTAGTCTGGCGACGAATGGCCTATTTCGGGGATGCCACAGCGCATGCCGCGATCCTCGGCGTTGCCTTGTCGCTAACGTTTCAGATGTCAGTCTTCGCTGGGGCGCTGGCCGTTGCACTTGCAATGGCGCTGACCGTGACGCTGTTGTCCCGACGGGGCTACGCGATGGATACGCTTCTGGGCGTAATGGCGCATTCCGCGCTTGCTTTCGGTCTTGTCGCGGTCTCTTTCTTGTCGGGCGTTCGCATCGACCTGATGGCATATCTCTTTGGGGATATCCTTGCAGTTTCGCGCACCGATCTGGTTGTAATCTGGGGTGGCGCGGCGCTTGTGGTAGGGCTTATCACTTGGCGTTGGTCGCAGCTTTTGACGGCGACAATGAATGAAGAACTGGCTTATGCCAGCGGTTTCGACCCCAAACGAGAGCAATTGATCCTTACACTATCCCTTGCGGTAACCGTCGCGGTGGCAATCAAAGTCGTGGGTGTTCTTCTGATCGCTGCGATGCTGATCATCCCGGCTGCGGCCGCGCGCAGTTTGGCGCGGTCACCTGAGTCGATGGCTTTGATTGCAGCGGCGATCGGTGCGTTTTCTGCGGTGGCAGGGCTGAGGGCTGCTTATGTATTTGACACGCCAGCCGGACCATCCATAGTTTGTGTGGCAGCTGTATTGTTCGCATGTCTCAGCCTGATCGGATGGCAATCGCGCAAGGGCATTTAGGGCTCAAGCACGCCGCTGACCCAATGCGCAATATCTAGAAGGTGAAAATCTCCGCCACGAGGGGCTATGAGTTGCACGCCCAGGGGAAGCCCAGCCTGATCCGTGCCGAAGGGGATAGCTACAGTGGGGACTTGCAGCAAGTTCCACATGCGCGAATACAGCGGATCACCCGTTGCTTCCAAACCTCGCGGAGCCGGCCCAGCCGCAGATGGCACCAGCAAAGCGTCAACGTCTCGGAACAATTGATCCAGTATTAAGCTTGCACGATCCCGGGTCTCCAAGGCTTGGTGATAGTCTGCATCGCTGATCTGTTGACCCGCAACCAACAAGGCGAAGAATTGCTGACTGATTGAGGGCTCACCGATTTCGAACTCCTTCTCCCGCAGTCGGGCGGCTTCATAGCTCATTACAGTGTGATGGGCCGCCGTGAGCTTTTCAAAAATCTGAGGATGGCTCACCTCACCCGTCTCTGCCCCTGCGGCGGCTAGTGCGGCCAAAGCGCGGGTGCAGGTGTCTCGCATTTCGATCGAACCGTCCGCCCAATGCGGGCCCCGCATCAGGCTGACTCTGGGCAATCCATCCTGGAATTGTGGTTCGGGCGGTGGATCGATACTACGCAATACGGCGTCAGCGAGCGCTAGATCACGCGGGTCTCGGGCCAGAACACCCAATGTATCCAGACTTTGCGATAGCCCCATGACTCCATCCAGCGGGTAGCCGTGGATCGTTGGCCGAAATCCATATACGCCACAGTAGGCGGCTGGACGGATCAAGGAAGCAGCCGTCTGGGACCCAAAGGCCAGTGGGGACATGAAATCTGCGACGGCCGCAGCGGAACCCGATGAGGACCCGCCCGGTGTGTGGTTCGTATTGTGCGGGTTGGCTGTTTTGCCGGGGCGGAAATAGGCGAATTCCGTGGTGACCGTTTTGCCCAAGGGAATCGCGCCCGCGTCCAGAAAGGCCTGCACGCAGGCGGCAGTTTGATCTGGTTGGCGATCCCAGTACAAATCGCTACCCCAGCCGGTCGGCATGTCATCGGTATCGACAATGTCCTTGATGGCAAAAGGTACACCATGCAGCGGCCCTCGATCACTCTGTTTGTCCGCGAGCCGCGCTCGTTCTATGGCCCGCTCAGCATCCAGATATTGGAAAGCTCCGACCTGGGCTTCTCTCAACGCGATGCGATCCAAATGTGCTTGCATGACCTCCGAAGGTTTAACCGCGCCCTGTTTGATGAGCTGGGCAAGGTCCGAGGCGCTGAGCTGGTTCAGCTTATTCATGCTCCAAAGCTCGTATGGCGTCTGCGAACGGATCAACTGGCATGTCATAAATACCGCCACCCAATCGACCCGCTTGACCCAGCCGGTCAAGGATTCCAAGGCCAATCATCGGACCTGATCCTTGGGCCATTGCGCCGCGCGCGGTCGAGCCCAGCTTCACGTTAAGGGCCTGAAAATAAGGGTGTTCACCAACCGAGAGGCTTTGTGTCCGCGCTCCTGCGTTGCCGGGCAGATAGGCGCCCAGCCCCTTCTTCTGTTCGGGGCTTAGATCGATGGCCATTGCACCCAGACCAAATGCCTCAACCACGGCACTGTCGCCGATGGCACCAAGCGCCCGGTCTGCGGGCAAATCGGTGTCGAATTTCCCTTTTGGAGGCGTCGCCGGGATTGAGAACCAGCGCCCTGGAAGGCCTGAAATCTGGATGCCAACCTCGCGCCCGTTGCCGCCTGCCGCGGTCACAAAGCTGGAACCCTCGACCCCCTCGGCCAGCTTCATCATGATCTTGGTGGCCGCCATCCACAGGTTGAGAAACAGTGACGGCGATTGCGCCATGAACTCTAGCACGTCGTCATCTTGGATACGGGTGGGTGAGCGATCCCTTAGCTCTTCAATCAGCGCATTGGTTGCGACAGGAGTGCGCCCATGGCAATCGTCCCCACCGATCAGGCCTTGAACAGCCAACGGAACCAAGGCGATACCCTCGGCCAATCCGTTCTGCAAAACCTCCAGAAACCGCGTGTTCAACCATCCGATATGGTTCAATACCGCCTCGGACCTCAGCCCTAAGCGTAAGGAAGGCCGCGCGCCACCATTGATCGGAGTGAAAACCCGGTTCTGACCGCGCCATGCATCATAAACGGTGTGCAATGGCATATTCGCCGAAACCACAGCCGCCAACGGTGTGACCACATCATGATCCTGTGCAGGGCGCAGAATAATTTCACCGGCCCTGATCATCGCTTCGGCCTGATCAAAGTCTTTGGCCAGACCATCCCAAACAGCCGCGACGCAGGCCGAGTTCAGAATTGGCGCTGTCACATCCTCAGGCCTGGCAAAAGCAGGGCCCGCATGCAACAGGACATTTTCGGGTAAGCCGAATGCATCAGCGGCAGTATCGAACCGATTCCAAACCGGCTGTGTCACCATGGCTCGGTCAAACGCCAGCCGATCAGCGGGATGCAGGGTCATGACCCCTCCGGCGGGATGATCCAGGTTTCTGAGAAATACAAGAAGGCCGTCGTGGTCTCATACCCGGCCTGAACCCGTGTCCCCAACTTGCCCGGCAGCGCGCGGCCATTAACAATGATCTGTGCCGAACGGGCAGGGACCAGCAGCGAGAACATGTTCTGCTCGCCCGAGGCGACCTCATGCGGTGAAAGCTCCAGCGCGCGGGGCGGTTCAAAACCTTCCCAGACAAGCTCGATCGTCAAGGTGCCGCCCGAGATGGTTTCGGTATAGCGATGGCTCATCGGATCACCGGATGAACGCACCGCCAGAGCGCCAATTTCAGGCAGGGTGGCAAAGGCTGGCGCAGTTGCGAACGCAGCGAGCTTGCTGATGAAATTCTGTTTCAGAAACGTGGTCAGTTCGGGGTTGTCACTGAGAATGACATTTGGTGCTTCCGGCGGTCCTTCAATCTGATTGGGGGAGCCATATAGCAGCAGCACCTGCCCTTGTCCCACCGGAGACCAAGCGACGCGGAAGAACAAAGCCATTGCACTGAAATTGTCGTCCTCATCCTTCAAAAGGATGCCGGGGTTTTCGCCGGTCCAATCGACAATCCCCGGTGTGATCGGTTCATTCAGAGGCATTGCGTATCCTCCTGCGGCGTGACCCATGTCTCAGAGAATGCGAGGAAAGCGGTGCTCATCCTTCGACCAAAGAACTGCCGATCCGCCACCCGACCGCGTAGGGCAGTGCCGTTGATCCTGACTTGAGCCTTCTTGGCTTCGAGGAAGACCGAATACATCTCATGCTCTTTGGTGGCCGAATTTTCTTTGGTCACTTCAACCGGTAAGGGCGGCCCCATGTCTTCCCAGATCATCTCAAGGGTCACACCCGAACCGCGCAGGGTTTCCGAATAGCGTGTCTTTAGATCGCCGGGGCGCTTTTCGACACTGTCACAATCCAACCAGCTCATCGCATTCAGGCCGGGTTTGCCAACAAAAGTAGGCATTTTGCTAACCCATCCATCGACAATCCATCGCATCATGCGCTGGTTATCCGTCATGATCAGGTTTGGCACATGTGGCCAGCCGCGCGCTTCGTCCGGAGCACCCAAAACGATCGCGGCGTTCCCGCGCCCGTAGGGGGACAGAACGACGCGGAAGAACAATGCTAGCGTGTCATAATGTTCCTGATCGGGGCTTTGTTTGAGGTAAATACCGGGGTTTTCACCCGACCATTCGACCCGTCCGGGGTTGTGAGGAATGCGGCCTGTCATGCCCAGCTTGCCTCATATGCCTTCAGGGCATCTTCGATAAAGGCGCGGCGCTCATGTCCCTGAAGATGATCACCGGATTTCAGTATTTCCGCCACTTTGAATGAGACTTCCTTTTGTAATGCGCCATCGTCGCGGTTTTCTTGCAAGGGGATTTTCAGCACCGTGTCACCAGCATAGGTCGGGATGATTCCGTCGAAATTGTCGGTTGGCTGCGCCGGGGATTTCCCATCCTGTAATGCCCGGATGGCATTGCGCAGCATTCTGCGCGCTTTCGCCACCCCCCGATCTGTGAAGGACAGGTTCTCGCGCGCGTGAATGTTGATTGGTCCCTGGCTGACCCACGCATCGTAATCCCCGGGATCACGTTGGCGCATCTCATAGGGACGATCTGGCCCCTGACCGTAGAAATCGGTCGTGCCATACCCGACTTCATCGCGATTGGTCATGCCGCGTGGGTCATCATTGAACCGTTCCTCGCGGAAATGGCGCCACGCGATGACCATGGTGTTCATGTCGTCAATTGGCGTGATCCAGCGAGTCAATCCACCCCGGCCAAAGTATCGAGAGCGATCCGGGATCGGGAAATGCCCTCCATTCTGAGTAAACGAGGGTAACATATGATCATGCACCCGGACCCAGATGAAATCGCCGTCTCTTCGCACATTGGTGTAAAAATCTCCGGTCTGGCTTTCGTGAAACTCGATCATCGGCATGTGCGCGAATGCTTCGTGAAACTGCACGCGTGCTGCTTTGGTATGCAGATAGACCACATGAAACGGGTCCCAGGCGTTTTCCATCACCTGCAGCCAGTTGCAGGGCGATTTTATCAGATAGGGTACAAGTTCATCGCCGTCATCATCGAACGTATCCATAACCGGGAAGGGTGGGATACTGTCTGTCGGCCCCATATATGCAAAGGCCAACCCTTTGTATTCAATGATCGGATAGGCACCCAGACAAGCTTTCTTTTTGACCTGAGACGCGGGCGGTTCGCAGGGCGTTTCCAGAACTGTTCCATCCAAGCCATATTTCCAGCCATGGTACGAACAGCGAATACCGCCTTCTTCGACGATGCCAAATTCAAGGCTCATGTTACGATGACAGCAATGTAAATGTGTGCAGCCTAGCCGCCCATGCTTCTTTTCCCGGAACAGCACAAGATCTTCACCCAGAACTCGAATGCGATAGGGCAGATCGCTAATCTGATCTGTCATTGCAATCGGCATCCAGAACCGGCGCAGATACTCGCCGCAGGGGGTGCCGGGGCCAACTTCGGTTAGTTCCGGATCGTGCTGCTGTGACCAGACGCTTTGCTGATCGTGACCTCGGAAGTTTCCTTCGGGGGTTGCGAAGGAACCGTGTTTAACCGGTTTGCTCATCCATTACCTCCACTTGTGCAGTTTGTTTCTGTCCCGCCTTTCGAGGAGACCCGATCACTGCTAGCGCCGAGCAGGGCGCCACCTTTCAAATCATGATATCAATGTATTCATAACGCCTCCCACATGTCAAAAAGTTATAATAGGATGGATGGGTATTTGGTGCGGAACAGCGGGCTGAAACGTTAATTTGGCCTTGGGCCGAGGCGTATGCACCAGCCATTACGGAAACGGATCAGGAACGGGCGCGGTGCCAGTCCAGATGGACTTTGCCTGTAAGTAGTCCTTGATCGCGTCCGGCCCCAATTCGCGTCCATATCCTGACAGCTTTATGCCGCCAATCGGGCTGCCGGGATCGACACTGCGATAGTGGTTGATATAGACTGTGCCGGACAAGATGGCCCCGGCCACCCGCGCGCCTGTGGCTGAATCCGCTGTCCAGACTCCAGCGGCCAAGCCATATTCACTGTCATTGGCAAGATCGATGGCTTGGCCTTCGGATTCGAATGTGGCGATGGCCAGAACCGGGCCGAACACTTCTTCGCGCCAGATCTGCATATCCCGGTTGACCTGATCAAATATCGTTGGGCCAACATAATATCCTGAGCGACCTGCCGCTGTTTCAAGGCCATCAAGCAGACAAATGGCACCTTCGGCCTTCGCCTGCGCAATCATCTCGGTGACCTTACGCAGATGCGGATGGTTCGATAGCGGCGCGATCTGAGTGGTTGGAGCCATCGGATCGCCCAACTTTAGCGCCCGGGCACGATTCAGCAATCGTGATACAAACCTGTCTTTGATCGAGGCCTCGACGATCAACCGCGACCCAGCAACGCAGGTCTGCCCATTCGATAGAAAGATCCCCGACATCACGCCGTTTACAGCGTTCTCAAGATCGCAGTCCTCAAACACAATCTGCGGGGATTTTCCGCCCAGCTCGAGCGTGGTGGGAGTAACGTGGCAAGAGGCTGCTTCGGCCACTTTGCGGCCACCAGCGTCTGAGCCTGTAAAGCTTACTTTGCGAGTCAATGGATGCCGCACCAATGCCTCTCCAACTTCATGGCCCAGTCCGGTTACGACGTTCAATACACCGGGCGGTAGTCCAGCCTCAGTCATCAGCCGCGCAAATTCGAGGGTCGAGGCCGTCGCCATTTCAGAGGGTTTCACTACCACCGTGTTGCCGGCAGCCAAGGCCGGGGCGAGCTTCCATGCAAGGATCATAAGGGGGGAGTTCCACGGTGTAATGGTGACCACCACGCCATAGGGCAACCAATGCCCTGTGCTCGTTACGCCGGGGGTGGCGTTGTTTTGTTTTACGGGGGCAAGTGCGCGTGCCTCGGACGCAAAGTGGCGATACCAACTGTGCAATCCAGAAAACTGGCCGCGCACTTCGGTGATACGTTTGCCGTTGTCCCGGATTTCTGGTTCAACCAGTTCTTCCCAGCGCTCCTGCAGCGTTTCGGCCAACCTATCAAGCATATCAGCACGCCCCGCCGAGCCCAGATCGGCCCACGGACCGTTGCGGAATGCGTTGTCAGCATCGCGGATCGCTGCATCGGCTTCTGCCGCGCCACATCGGGCGATGCGGCTCCATTCCTGGCCATCTGCCGGATTAATGCTGGCGATCGTATCACCCTGCCATGGAAGAAATCTGCCCGCGATAAATGGAGAATATGTTCGCATCTAACTGCTGTCTGTTACGTCCTGTGCAACCAGCGCCAGCAGGTCGCCACGCCGCACCATGCCGCGATTGCCATGCGCCAGCACAAAGCCGCTATCGGGGAATTTTTGTTCAAGCGCCGACCGGCCCGGATCATCGGGAAAGCGTAGATATCCGGCAAGATCGCCCGCTTGCACCTCTTGGCCCGCTGATGCACATCGATCAAACAAACCGTCTGCTGGGGCGTAGAGTGAATCAAGAGGCGATGTGATTTCGACCTGACGCGCCGACGTCGGGGCAGGGAAAGTTTCATCAAGTATCCCCAAATACGTTAGACAGCGCATTAGCCCGGCTTCTGCGGCGTTCACGATTTCAGGGGTCACATTGCCACCGCCGCCCAGTTCAGTCGCGATCATCGGCACTCCCGCGCGGGCCGCGGCCGAGTTGACCGAGCGATTGTCGTTGTGCTCACCCAGCATCCAGATCAGCGGAAGTCCGAATGCATTGGCAAGATCAATGTTTGCTTGGGTCAGGCCTGCGTCCGCACATCGCGACGCCAGAGCGCAAGGCGCAAAGACCGATGCTTTTCCTCCTGAGTGCAGGTCAATTGCTGCATCGGCGCGCGGCAGAAGAACGGTTTCGACAAAATGGGCGATCATCGCAGTGGGGCCGCCATTCGGATCGCCAGGAAATGCGCGATTCAGGTTTTGCACGTCCAGCGGCGAAACTCGCGAAGATATTGCCAGCGCGGGGGCGTTCAGCGCAGGCATCAAGATAACCTGCCCAGACAATTGTTCCGGTTTCAACGTTTCAGCTAGCCGCAGAATTGCAGCCGGGCCTTCAAACTCATCCCCATGTGTCCCGCCTAGGATCAAAACTGTGGGCCCGTCTGATCCGCGCAAACTAAGGATCGGGATGGGATGATAGCCAAGCGGTATAGAATTATCCGACCATTTCAGCATCACATCCCCCGCATGTCGGCCGGGCGTGTCCAGATCAATGGTCAGTTGTAATCTGCTTTTTTGCGAGGGCTGTGTTTCGCTCATGTCCGTCTGCATTGCTGAATGTTGCAACTCTTATATCATAATTTATTTGCAAGTGAATCTATAATATATGATCAATATGTAATATTAGGTCGGTTACCAAAGCGAAAGACGAGCCCTGGGGGTATCCAATGGTTGTAGCCCGAGCGAAAGTAGGAATAGGTAGTATTGCGCCGCATATGAAAGGCTCGGCCATCGAGGGGTGTACACCTGCGTCCATCCTTCTGAACTCGAACGAAAGCGCCTTTGGTCCGAGCCCTACTGCGCGGGCGGCAGCGCGGGCGGCGATGAGCGATATTGAAAGATATCTCGAGAACCCAGACAGAATTCTTGCACCTGCCATCGGTGCGCATTTCGGCCTTGATCCTTCGTTGATTACAACCGGGCAGGGGTCGGATGACTTATTGGCACGCCTAGCACGGGCTTATCTGGGCCCGGGGACCGAGCTGATCCGCAGCGCAAATGGCTATCTGAAAGTGCCAAACTATGCGTATGCCAACGATGCCAATGTGATCTCGGTACCGGATGATATGTTCAAGCCTTCAGTTGATCGGATGATTGCGGCGCTGACGGATAAGACGCGTATCGTGTATCTGGCCAATCCCGAAAACCCGGCTGGGACCTACCTTAGCGGGGCCGAAGTGCGACGATTACACGCCGCGCTGCCAGACAACGTATTGCTGGTGATCGATGCGGCGTATGAAGAATATGTTGATGCTGAAGATTACGAACCTGCACACAGGCTGGTGGAAGACGCCTGCAACGTTGTCATGTGCCGAACGTTCTCAAAAATCTATGGCCTAGCTGGCGCACGGGTCGGATGGTTATTCGGACCGTCAGACGTTGTTGATACAGCCCGCCGGATTGCTCTGACCTTTCCGGTTGCATCATCTTCTGCAGCCGCAGCCATCGCAGCTCTTGATGACCGGGCGCACACGCAATTTGTGTACGAGGCCAATCGTAGGGGACGTAATTGGATTATTTCAGAATTGCAGGCCTTAGGTTTGCCGATTGTGCCCAGTCAAACAAACTTTCTGCTGGTTCATTTTCCTGATCCAGAAAAGTCAGCCGAAGCGGTTGAACGGTTCCTGCGCCTAAAGGGCATCGCCGTGCGCCGCTTCGCATCACCTGCCTACAAGGACTATATCCGTATCACTATTGGCCAACCTCACGAGCTAATTGCGGTAAGGGATGGCATTGCCGAGTTTCTGGAGGGCGCAGAATAATGGGCGCGGCGATCCATCCGGCAAGTGATGCAGCCGCCATCGCTCATCCGTCAGGTGTGGAAATCATCGCGCGGATCAAAGCCTCGGGTATCCGAGAGATTGTTGCGCTGCCTGACATAGTGACCAGCGACGGGTTGCTCTGGCCGATCTCAAATGACCCCGAATTTCGACTGACGCGTATCTGCAAAGAGGATGAAGGTGTCAGCATCTGTGCGGCGATGTCCTATAACGGAACCCGTGCCTTGCTGATGATGCAGCAGACAGGACTGATGGATTCACTGAATGCCATCCGTGCAATTGGTATGGACTATGAACTGCCTGTCGTGATGATGGTTGGGTTGCAGGGAAAGGAACCTGATGTCCATCCTGATCAATCCGCGTCTTATGGAGTGCGGATCATCCGTCCTGTGCTGGATGCGATGGCGATATCGCATTCGCTGATCGAAGAGCCTGAAGATATTGAACATATTCCTCAGGCAGTCGCGGCGGCCTATGCCGGGTCACACCCTCATATCTTTCTGATTGGCCGCACTCCGGAGGTTCAATGATCATAGATCGCGACACCGCGCTGAGCGCGTTGGTTCCACATGTCCGCGAACGTGATATCGTGGTCGCCGTATATCAAAGCTGTTTTGACTGGCTGCACCTGAATCCACGTGACCTGAATTATGTGGCTGTTGGGGCGATGGGGCAGGCGAGTTCGCATGGGCTGGGTTTGGCTCTGGCCAATCCGGATCGGAAGGTGATCGTGCTAGATGGGGATGGCAGCCTGCTGATGAATCTGGGTTCACTGGTTACGATTGCCGCCGCCAGCCCCGCCAATCTGTATCATTTTGTGGCGACGAACCGTGTGTATGAGGTAAATGGCTCACACCCACTGCCCGGTGCCGACCGAGTTGATTTTGTCGGCTTCGCCCGGTCAGCCGGGTATGTCGGATCGCAAGGTTTCAGCGAGTTGGACCTGTTCACAGATGCGTTGCCTCACATATTGGCTACGCCTGGTCCGCAATTTATCTCAATGGAGGTTCGGGCGGGAAAAACTTATCCGCGTGATTATGGCTATATTCATAGCGCGGAGGCCCGGCAGACGTTTCGAACTGCGCTCAATCAGAGCTGAGCGTTTCTTTTGCAAGGTTTAGAAAGATCTGCGCGACCGTCGAAAGGGGCCTGTTCTTTGACCAGAAAAGTACCGTTTGAAAGTTCAACGGCGCTGCAAATGGGCGGGTGATACACCCCGGGATCATTCCCGAATGCCCTTTTGACATACCAACAATCGAAACGCCAAGCCCACGCGCAACCAACCGGCATACACCGTCGGTTGTGCGCGTCTCATATTTCATGCTGCGCGATATGGACTTGGCCTCGAAAAAACGGTCAACTTCAAACCGGAAACGCGACGAACCCATGTAAGAGACAAAGCTTTCATCGGCCAGATCACGCGCTTGAATAACTGCTTTGTCAGTCAGCCGATGCCCTTCTGGCAGAACACAGTGCACATCATCATCCGCTAGCATCAAACTGTCGAAGGAGGGGTTTGATGGAATGCTGGATGTAATCCCAAAGTCATAGTTCTGCGACACCAGCCATTCGACGGAATCATCGTTGGCCTCAAATTCGAGCCGGGCCATGGCTTCTGGACAGGCAGAGGCAAAGGCGCGGATCAGATCCGGGGCCAGTTCCGAAGCAAAGGCTGGTGTGGTCACCAAACTGAGCCGCGCATGGCCAAAATTACCAATCGCCTGTGCCGCTTGCTTGATATGCTCCATGCCGCTGACTGCCTGGCGCACTTCTTCAACCAGAAGGCGCGCCTCGTCCGTTGGAACAAGCACCCGGCCAGAGCGTTGGAATAAGGCAAATCCAACTTCGGCTTCTAGATCGGACAACAGTCGGCTAACCGCTGGCTGCGAAATGCCCAGCATGGTCGCGGCTTCCGTCACTGTCCCGGTGGACACGACGGTTCGGAAAGCATCGACCTGTCGGAAGGTAATCTTCATGTCCAAGGTATTTCCATTACCGAGCATCTTTCGCAAGTTGTTTTAGTAACCGCAGGGTTGGCAGCACAGAGATGAGCAAAATCGTTACACCCACGCCGCTTCAATGTGGGCGCGTCGATACGGTGATAAACTCTATTTCATCCGATAGAATTTCACGCACCCCGTGTGGAAGCTTTGCATCAAAGCTAAGTGTGTCACCTGCCGAAATCGGAAACTCTTCGGTCCCACAGCCATACGTCGCATTCCCCTCGATCATATAGATAAAGACGTAACCTTCGTGCTGATAGTTCGGCAGCGTATTTTGGTCTTGTTTTGATATGCGGATTCGAGCGGATTGAAACGACCCGCTAGGCCCGCTGTGCTTACCCAAGAGAGAATAGTCATGGGCGTGATCTTGTGTAATCCGACGCGAGGGCAGGCCTGTGCCTGACTGCACATGATGCACATCTGCTGCCGTGTCTGTATGGCTGAACAACGCCATCAATGAGACTGAAAGCGCATCTGACAAAGCGTGCAAAGTGCCGAGTGAAGGCGACACGTGACCGTTTTCGATCCGGCTGATCATGGGGGCAGACACTTTTGCCTGGGCGGCAAGCTCGGTGACAGTGAGGTTCCGCTCTTGCCGTAATCGCTGCAAGGTGCGCCCGATCTCAAGCTCTGGTTCTGATTTCTTGTCCTGCATAGGGCCGCTTTGAAGCTACATCATATGTATAAACTTAGCTGTGGCCTGAATCGCGGATTAAGGAAAGCAGGTTCTGAGTAAAATTGCCTCATTACATTGGTGCCAATCTGCGCCAATGTGATGGGCGCTGTTGTATCGATCCCTATTTTCCCTTCCAGACCGGTTCGCGTTTTTCGGCGAAGGCCTTTGCCCCTTCCAACTGATCCTCGCTGGAATAGAGAACATCAACCGTGCGCAGCTTTCGATTGGTTATACGATTCATTGCGTCCTGGAACTTGCTGTCTTCGGCATCACGCACAACCTCTTTGATTGCTGCATAAACAAGCGGCGGGCCAGATGCGAGCAATCTCGCCAGTTCCCAAGCGCGGTCCATCAATTGGTCGGCGGGCAGGATTTCATTGACTAAACCCCAGCGGTGGCCCTCTTCGGCATCGAACCAGCGCCCGGTCAACAAAAGCTCCATGGCAATGTGATAAGGGATGCGCTTGGGCAGCTTGACGCTTGCCGCATCCGCAACAGTGCCAGACCGGATTTCAGGCAGGGCAAAGGTTGCATGTTCGGCGGCCAGGATCATATCGGCTGAGATCGCAAGCTCCAGCCCGCCGCCGCAGGCGATCCCGTTGATCGCGGCGATCACCGGCTTGTTCAGATCACGCAGCTCTTGCAGACCACCGAATCCACCAACGCCATAGTCCCCGTCAACCGCGTCACCATCGGCGGCGGCCTTCAGATCCCAGCCGGGGCAAAAGAACTTCTCGCCCGCGCCGGTCAGAATGGCAACGCGCAGCTCGGGGTCATCGCGAAACTCGGCAAACACTTGCCCCATAATGCGGCTGGTTGCCAGATCGATCGCGTTGGCCTTGGGCCGGTCCAGTGTCACCTCAAGGATTGCACCGTCGCGGCGGGTCTTGATCGGGTCCATATGTCAGGCCTTTCTGATAAGGGCGTCCACTGCAACCGCCTTGCTCGGCGTGCAGAGAAGCGGATTGATTTCGACCTCTCCGAGCGTATCGGCATGTTGCACGACATAGCTCTGAACGGCCAGAACAGCATTGATAATTTCATCCAGATCAGCCGCTGGCTGACCACGATAGCCAGATAGAAGAGGTGCGATTTTCAGCGCGCCAAGCGCCTCGCGAATGTCGTCCGAGGTCGCCGGGATCAGCAGCGACGCGGTATCACGCAATATCTCGGTCAGGACGCCACCCGCGCCGAGGGTCAGAACAAACCCATGGGCGGGATCGCGCACAACACCGACCAGCAATTCGGCCACGGGATCGTTGACCATCTCTTCGATGAGAATCTCGTCGGTTCCAATCTCTGCCGCAACTTTCGCCACATCAGAGGACTGCACACCCAATCTCACTGCGGCATGCTCAGACTTGTGCGCAAGACCAACGCCTTTGACGGCGAATGGGGCCTCCATCTCATGGGCGGCCTGAATCGCATCTTCTGCGCAATGGATCGAACGGTTCCGAGGTACACGCAACCCATATCCAACCAGCGCTTGTTTGGCCTCCGCTTCGGTCAAAGTGCGGTTGGCTTCTTGCTCGCCTGGCAAGCAAAGTTGGTCCCTTGCTGGCGGCGCGATCTGAGCCGCCGCACGTATGGCGGCAAGTGCTTCGCGCAGGCCCATAAACGGTACTACTCCACCCGCCATCAAAGTTTGCGCGACATCGTCGGGCAGCAACTCGGGCAGGGTAGAGGCCACGGCAAAGCGCGCATCTGTCTTTTCTCGCACCATTAGGGCTGCGCGCGTCGCACAAGCCCAATCCGTTGAATCGGTGGTTGGGTAATCCACGATCGAAATGGTCAGATCGATGTCGTCTCCGGTCATCCCGGCCCAGGCTTTCGCCATCGCATCTTCATCGCGCCAGATATAAGTGTGATAGTCCAACGGGTTGTTCAACGCCACCATCGGACCAAGCGCGTCCCTCAGTTGGGTTTGTTTGTCTTTGGTCAGCTTCGGAAATGTAAGCCCGGTACCCACTGCCATATCTGCGATTAGACTGGCTTCACCACCCGAACAGCTGATCGAAGCAATCTTGGTGCCTGACAGTGGCCCACAACAATGCAGCAGCTTCAGTGTTTCCAGAAACTCAGGCAGGGAAGACAGGCGCGGGATGCCGAGGCGATCTAACAACGCTTGCGCACCTGCATCGCTGCCTGCCAGCGACGCTGTATGCGAAATCGTTGCCGCCTGCGCCTGTTCGGACGCACCAACCTTGAGCGCGATCAGGGGAACACCTTTTTCATAGGCCTTGGCGGCGAGTGCTTCCCATTCGCGGATATCCTTGAACCCTTCGATATGCAGACCAACCGCCGTGACCCGCGGGTCATCGATCAACGCCATCGCAATCTCGGACTGGCTGGTCTGCGCCATGTTCCCACAGGCCACCATATAGGCAATCGGCAGAGCACGTCGCTGCATCGTCAGGTTGATTGAGATGTTCGAGCTTTGGGTCAGAATGGCAACGCCGCGATCCACTCGCGACGCCCCATGCTGGTCGGGCCACAACAGCGCACCGTCCAGCGCATTGATAAAGCCATAGCAGTTCGGCCCAAGAATGGGCATGCTTCCTGCCGACTTGATCAGTTCGGATTGCAGGTCTCCACCCGTCTCGTCCTCGGCCACAGCTTCCGAAAAGCCTGAGGCAAAGCAAACTGCCCCGCCGCTGCCCATGCCCGACAGAACCCGAACCGCCTCAAGCGTCGCGTGGCGGTTGATGCCAACAAAGGCCGCGTCCGGAGCCGAAGGAAGGTCTTCTAACCGTGCATAGGCTTTGTGACCGGCGATTTCATTCGCTTTAGGATGGACGGGCCAAATCTTCCCCGCATAGCCCATACGTTCAGATTGCAAAACAATCTGTTGGCACCATGTGCCACCGCCGATCACGGCGATGGAGCTTGGTCGCAGAAGGCGAGAGATGTCTTTGCTCATTGACGCCTCAGGCACCCAGTGGCCGCAGCAGATCGCGGCTTATGATGTGACGTTGGATTTCGCTGGTGCCATCCCAGATGCGCTCAACCCGTGCATCGCGCCAGAACCGCTCGATCGGGAAGTCATCCATCAGACCCATACCGCCATATATCTGCAACGTCGTGTCCGTTACCCGCGCCAGCATTTCAGAGGCGTAGAGTTTGGCCGAAGCAATTTCGCGGTTCGATGGCAGGTTCTGATCCAGACGCCACGCGGCTGAGAGCGTCAGCCAGTCGGCGGCGTCAATTTCGGTGATCATGTCCGCGATTTGAAAGCTGACGCCCTGAAACTTGCCAATCGGCTGGCCGAACTGCTTACGCTCAGCCGCATAGTTCAGCGCATAGTCAAAACAGCGCCGCGCCCGTCCGACCGAGAAGGCGGCAACTGTTAGGCGTGTCGCATAAAGCCATTCGTTCATTACTGCGAAACCGCCGTCGACCTCGCCCAAAACCTGCGCGTCTGGCAGGCGGCAATTGTCGAAGTACAGAATATAATTCTTGTATCCTTTGTGGCTGACTGAATTATACCCCTCGCGCACTTCAAAGCCCGGCGTGCCGCGATCTACAAGGAATGTGGTGATGCGTTTCTTTGGGCCTTTCGGGGTCTCGTCCACTCCGGTCGCGATGAACACAATGAAGAAATCTGCGTGCTCTGCGCCTGAAATGAAGTGCTTTGATCCGTTGACGATCCAGTCTACGCCATCCTTTACGGCCTGACATTTCATTCCCCGCACGTCCGAGCCAGCATCCGGTTCGGTCATTGCAAGTGCGTCCATCTTCTCGCCGCGCACGGCCGGTAACAGATAGCGTTCGCGCTGTTCGTCGTTGCAGGCCATCAGGATATTCTGTGGGCGACCGAAGAAATGGGTCAAAGCCATGGAACCGCGACCAAGCTCACGCTCAACCAGAGTGAAGTCGAGGTGGGACAGACCCGCACCGCCGACCTCTTCAGGGAAGTTGCAGGCATAAAATCCCAGATCGATACATTTCCGCTTGATCTCTTCGCCTAGTTCATTCGGCACCTGACCGGTCCGTTCAACCTCGGTCTCGTGCGGATAGATTTCATTCTCGACAAAGCTGCGCACGGTCGAGACGATCATGTCCTGCTCTTCAGATAAGCCAAATTGCATAGCGAGGTTTCCCTAGATGTTTGTATGGGAATGAAACCGCATTGTTCGCGCATCTGGCATGCGGTATTCGTGAATTATCGTGCAGGATTAGAATAAATTGACTCAGACATATAACTTCTTGCTGTTCGACGGGTTCTCGAACCTGTGCCTTGCCAACATGGTCGAGCCACTGCGCGCGGCGAATACTTTGGCGGGTCAGTATCTATATGCCTGGCAGTTCTATTCGCCGGATGGCGCGCCTGTTCAAAGCTCCAGTGGGCTGCAAGTAGCGCCTCAGGGTGCGATGAGGGATGCGGCGGGTGATGCACTGATCGTCATGCCGTCGTACGGATTTCTGGAGCATTCCGTCTCTGATACGCTGCGTGCTTTGCGTCGGGTCGCTACCCGACATTCCCGACTGGCTGGTCTGGATACCGGAAGCTGGTTGCTTGCGGATGCTGGCCTGCTCGAGGGGTATCGCGCAACCATTCACTGGGATGAACTTTCGCGGTTCGAAGAGGCATTTCCAGATGTCGAGGTGGTTCAAGAACGCTTCGTGATCGATCGTAAGCGCATCACGTGCTCGGGCGCGATGGCGGCATATGATTTGGCCGCCGCGCTGATCCTCGGGGATCATGGGCCATTGCTGTCGATGGAGGTCGCCCATCTTCTGATGAACCGTGGTGAGCCAAACTCTGCTTCGCCGCAGATTAAATCCGAAGACAGGTTGGTGAACCGGGTACTGGCCCTGATGCAGAACACTTTGGACGCCCCCCTTTTGATCAAGGACATCGCGCGACAGCTGGGCTGTTCGCAAAAGACAGTTGAAATTCGCGTGCTGGCCGAGTTGGGCGTAACACCGCAATCGCTCTATCGTCGATTGCGTCTGAACCTTGCGCGTAAGTTGGCCGTCGAAACACAACAATCCGTCGCCGAGATCGCCAGCCGCTGCGGGTACGAAAACCCAAGCGCCATGACGCGGGCGTTTCGGGCGCAGTTCGGGCAACCTCCGACAGCGTTTCGCAACCGAAGTTAGCTGCGCACGCGCGAGAGATCTGGATCATAAGGTGACGGTGCGATCACTTCGACGCTGACCAACTCACCACACAAATCAAGCTGCATCTTGCTCCCAAGCTGCGAAACGTCCGGGTCCACAAACCCATAGGCGAGGTTCGTTCCGGTCCGATGGCCCCAATCGCCCGACGTAATTGTACCAACGACATTGCCCCCCAACATCAACGAAGCACCCCCATGTGCAGGCGCTTTGGCCGTGTCGACCTTCAGGCTCACCAATTTCTTTTGCGGACCGTTTTCTTGGCGTTTCATCAATGCGTCCCGGCCCACGAAATTGCCCTTTTCCAGTTTCACGAACCGATCCAAACCCGTTTCAAACGGATCAAATTCAGTGAGCAGGTCTGCCTTCCAATGCAGGAAGCCCTTTTCCATTCGCATGGAGTCCACGGCACGAGCACCGAATAGCTTCATGCCATAAGCTTCACCCGCCTTTCGCAACGCAAGATAGGCGGAATAGAGCGAAGCATTTGGGACGTGGATCTCAAAAGCCAACTCTCCCGAAAAGCTGATGTTGAGAACAGTTGCCGGTGCGAAACCGACAAAGCACTCGCGCACTGAGAGCCATGGGAAGGCGTCTCGCGACCAATCTCCTCGGGTGCAGGCTGACAGCACGTCGCGGGATTTGGGCCCGGCCAGAATCAATATGGTCTGATCATTGGTGAGCGACCGGATTTGCACATCTTCGCCTTCGCGCAGATGCGCCTGTAACCAGTCCATGTCGTGATACTCACTGGCTGCTGCCGAGCCGTACCAGACCCGCGCCGGGCCGCGATCGCTTGCGGGCAGGTTGGCGATTGTGGCCTCAGCTTTGATCATGCCGTGGTGGTTTAGAAGATAACCAAGGCCAACCCGCCCGTCGCGCTTCGTCACTGCGCCGCACATCATCCGATCCAGAAATGCGTGCCGGTCGGCTCCCGTAATTTCCAACCGATTGAAGCCGTTGACCTCGGCCAGACCGACGTTGCTTTGCAGGCTTCCGATCTCTGCCGCTACGACATCAAAGGTTTCATCAAAATCGAAGCTTAAGGATGGATGAAAGTCCGGCGCGGGTTTGATGTAGTCGACCCGTTCCCAACCGTTGACCACAGTGAACTCGGCCCCTTCGGCGGCGAGTATCGGGGTTAACGGAGTGGTTTTTGCAGGCCGACCAGCGGGCCGGTGTTCGTGTGGAAAATGGAACCGGAACTCGTTCTGATAATCTTCGATGGCTTTCAGTGCGGTCAGTTCCACATTGGTGTGGCCCGTGAACCGGCGCGGATCAAGGCACCAGGTGTCATAGCAGGCTTCGCCGTGAACAATCTGCTGTGCCAGCAACCAGCCATGGCCACCGCCTTCGCCCAGACCCGCGCGCAGGCCGATGATACAGAAGGCGTTGCGTTTGCCAGGGATCGGCCCGACCAAAGGTGCGCCGTCAATTGTGTAAGTAATCGGCCCGTTAACGACGGTGTGGATGCCGACCTCCATTAGCGCGGGCATACGGGCAAATGCGCCTTCCAGCACGTCCGTCACCCGGTCCAGATCATCAGGGCAGAGCGCATTGACAAAGTTCGGGTCAATCCCGTCCATGCCCCAGGTTTTGCAATCCTGTTCGTAGAATCCGACCAGCAACCCGTTCTTTTCCTGTCGGCAGTAATAGTCACTGATCGGGCAGCGCAGCAGGGGCATGCGGTGTCCGGCGTCTCGGATCGCGGCAATCTCTTCGGTCAGGAAATATTGATGCTCCATCGAGGCAACAGGATGATGCACCCCCATCATCGCGCCCACCTCGTTGACCCGATAGCCACAGGCATTGACTACGATATCGCAGTCGATGTCGCCATGTTCCGTGTGCACCGTCCATGTGTCGTCTTTAAGCTGGGTCAGCGCTGTAACCGGAGTATTGCGATAAACTTCCGCCCCGGCCTTTCGTGCACGCCGCGCCAATGCCTGACACAGCTGAGCCGGATCGATGTCGCCATCCAATGGGTCCCAGAGCCCACCCAGCAAGTTTTCCGTCGAAATCAGCGGGTGTCGGCGCGCGCATTCTTCGGCATCGATAACTTCAAAATGCACATCCATGCCGCGCGCCATTGAGGCAAAGTGGTGATACCCCTGCATCTGCTCAGGCGTATTGGCAAGTCGGATTCCTCCATCTCCGTGGTGGTAGTTGATCGGATAATCCGGATCTTCAGCCAGTTCCTTGTACAGGTTGATCGAGTGGGTCTTTAGCCCGACCATGGTCTGGTTCATGCCGAAATTGGTAACCTGCGCAGCCGAATGCCAGGTTGTACCGCTGGTCAACTCATTGCGCTCGACCAGTACCACATCGCTCCATCCTTCTCGGGTCAGATGGTACAATGTCGAACAACCGGCGATACCGCCGCCAATGACGACAACCTTGGTGCGCGATTTCATGAAGAATCCTCCGGCTCGTTTGCATGGGATTAGCCTGCTCCACGCAGCCGACCACAAGGGGCGATGCATTAGTGGCAACTTATCAAAAATAAAAACTCAATATCTCGTATTAAATCGATTGCGATTGAAACCCTCATTGGGCGTTCGATTGTATTGGCAAGCCAGATACGGTTGGAGGATCACAAATGGCGGCGCCGCAGGCGAAACGATCCGGTCGAAAGGTGCGCATTGCACAGCGGGCCAAGAAGCCCGCGCTTGACCCTTGCCCACCCGGTCAGCCCGGTGGCACCTACAAGCCGCTGACAGAATTTGAGCTTGAGCGTATTTACGGCACAGCGCTGGACCTGCTTGAGAAGCTCGGGATCGGCGAGGTGCCGGATCGCCTGCGCGACGATCTGCTGGCGGTTGGGGCGCAGGAGAGTAGGGAAAGAAGGATGGTATTCCCGCCTCAGCTTGTTGAGCAGGCCATTGATCAGGCCGCTAAAACATTCGTTCTGCATGGGCGAGATCCAGCCCGATCTATCGAAGTTGGTGGCAACCGTGTCTATTTCGGAACCGGAGGGGCGGCGGTTCAAACGCTTGATCTGCAAAGTGGCCTCTATCGGCCCTCTACCTTGCAAGACCTGCATGATTTCACCCGTCTTCAAGACGTATTGCAAAATGTCAGCTGGTTCACTCGCTGTTGTGTAGCAACGGACCTAGAAGAACCGATCGATCTGGATGTGAACACCGTTTATGCGCTGTTGAAAAACACCACTAAACCCACGGCAACGTCGTTCACAATAGCTGAGCATGTTGCGCCGATTGTCGATATGCTTGACATCGCCGCCGGAGGACCCGGTGAATTCGCAAGGCGCCCCTTCATGAAGACACATATCAGCCCCGTGATCTCTCCGATGCGATATGGCGAGGATGCGGTGGATGTGGTCTATGCCTGCATCGAACATAATATCCCGATCTCTTGTATCACCGCCGCGCAGGCTGGCGCGACTGCCCCTGCGACATTGGCGGGTTTCTTGGCACAGTCTTTGGCCGAAACATTGGCCAGTCTGGTGATGGTCCACGCAATTCAGCCCGGGTTTCCAATGGTCTTTTCCAACTGGCCTTTGGTCATTGACCTTCGAACCGGCGCATTCTCGGGCGGCAGCGGAGAGACTGCGGTGCTGAACGCTGCATCCGCCCAGTTGTCCAACTGGCTTGGGCTGCCCTCGGGTGTGGCGTGTTCCATGAGTGACGCCAAAGCCATCGACGCACAATACGGGATGGAAAAGGGCCTGACCTCAATGGCGGCAGCGCTGGCAGGTGGCAATTTGATCTACGAAAGCTCAGGCATGACAGCATCATTGCTGGGGGCAAGTTTCGAGGCATTTGTTTTGGATGATGAGATGCACTCTCATACCTACCGCGCGTTGCGAGGCATTGAAGTGACAGACGACAATCTGGGCTTTGATGCGATCTGCGAAGCGGTGCTGGGCGAAGGGCATTTTCTGGGCGGTCAGCATACCTTTGCTGCCATGGAGCGGGATTACTTCTATCCTTCGCTTGCGGACAGGGATGAGCCCCGAACCTGGGCAGAAAACGGTGGGCAGGATGCCTGGACCCGCGCACGCCATCGGGCCCAAGAAATTTTGCAAACGCATACGCCTGCGTATTTAACCGATGAACAGGACCGACAAATCCGGGATCGCTTCAACATTCTTTGAAAGCTGACCGATTGCTACTCGACCAACTTGAAACTGTCCGCAAGCCACGGAATATCAGCGTGCAGCGGGGCGATGATACGGTCACTGATCAGAGATCGGGTTTTGGTATCAACAAGCTCGATCACCGACCTTGAACAATCCGGCGTCGCGACCAACGCCAGAGTACGAGCAAAGCTTTTACCCGGAAACGGATGCACGCGCAGCTTTGATTGAAAACGTTTTGCCCGAGAGTACAGCAGCGGAGTTGTGATGGTCCATCCTGCCCCGGCAGACACCATCGACATCATCGTCTGGTTATTGCTGCATTCGAATCTTTGAGAGGCTGAAATCCCCATCCGGCGCAGTTGCGATTCGATCTGGCGCGCGATGTACAAGTTGCTTGAGTATCGCAAGAAGGGCAGCTTGGTTCGCCCCTCTACAATATCTGCCAGCGACTCGTCGCTCACCTTGGGCAATGCGATGACGAACGGATCGCGCAGCAAGGGACGATCTTGCAGGTCACGCATGCGTTCACTGGGCGTGGTGGAAATTCCCAAATCCAACTGCCGGTCACGCAGCATGTCGATGATTGCGTGGCTGGAATCCGTGTGGAACATGAAATCGCAGGCAGGCATGCTTGCGAACAGATAGACCGCAAGCTCGGGAATGATGTCGCTGTCGAAATCCTCGATCGTACCAAAACGCAGGTAACTGGCCTCGGTTATGCTGCCAGCGGATGCCTCGGCCTTGGCTTTTCGGATCAGGTGCAGTGCATCATCAATATTGCGCAGGAAGGCCCTGCCTTTCGGGGTTGGAACCATTGGCCTGCGCGTGTGATTGAACAACTCAACGCCCAGATGATCTTCGAGATTGCGCAGGTGATGCGACACGGTGCTAATCGTCAGACCGGTTTCTTTTGAGGCCGCTTGTAGCGATCCTTTCTGCGCGCATATCTGAAACAGCTCCAGCCATTTGAGGCTGAGGTCCTTCGGAGCAGGGTGACGCGGCATATAAGTTCTTTCTCAGTATCAGGGGCGTTTCCCGTCAACTTACGTAAATGTTGAGAACTTTGATAATAGAAACTCGGAATTCTCAACCAATCGCCGACTATTCAGGCCTCAGAGTTCTCCAAAAAGCCGCGCGCGGTTTGTGCTGCGTCTGCGATATGGCTCTCTACCGCTTGCCGCGCATTGGTCGGATCACCGCTGAGGATGGCATCATGGATGGCGGTCATGTGGCTCATCCCCGAGCGCTCTCGATTTTGGGCAGCAAGAGTCAACGCGCGCAGGCGGCTGATCCGGCCGTTCAGGCGTTGCACGATATCCCAGGCGATGCTGTGCCCAGCCTGTTGAAAAATCAATTCATAGAAACGGGTTGTGGCCTGCAGCAGGTTCGACCATTCAGTATCGTTTTGTGCAGCGCCCACTGCCTTAAGCGCCCGACCCAGATCTTTTTCGAACCCTTTTTCGTACGTTTGTGCACAGGACGCGGCGGCTGAGCCCTCTAATTGTAGGCGTATCTCGTAGATTTGCCGCGCTTGATCCCAACTAAGTGTCGCGACGATCGGCCCACGATTAGGGATAATCTCAACCAACCCTTCGGCTTCCAGAAACCGTATTGTCTCACGTATGACGGTGCGGCTGACGCCCAGTTGATCGCAAAGCGGGCGTTCGACCAGCCGCTCGCCCGGGGCAAAATGCCCGGCAATGATCGCTTCGCGCAGGCGTGCCTGCACAATATCCCGCAAGGTTTGCGGGGCTTTTTCAATCCTTTGCAGGGCGGGGTCAGTGTTTGTCATCAACGCTTTCATATCTCCAGCATTGGTTGGGAACAAGTATGATTGACTTATGGTATGATGGTATACCATATTCTTGATTGAAAGTTCTCCAAAGGAATCGCAATGCCCGCCGAAATTCGAAAAACGCTTTTGTATGTCGAAGACACTCTGATCGAGGGTGGCAAGGTTGCGGACACACCGCTGAAACTGATTGCTGCAATGGCGGTCCTTCGGAACCCGTGGGCTGCTCAGGGGTTTGTCGAAGATCTCGGCCCAGCAATCCGAGATTGCGCACCCGGTCTGGGCGAGTTGCTGACCGGGATGATACTTGATGCGGCAGGTGGCGGTGACAGGGTAGAGGCCTATGGCAAATCCGCGATTGTTGGCCTGAACGGCGAGGTCGAGCATGCATCGGCCTTGATCCATACGCTGCATTTCGGGAATCACTATCGAAAAGCAGTGGGTGCTAAGTCCTACCTTTCATTCTGCAATACGCGCGGCCCGGCCAATGCACCGCTGCTGATCCCGCTAATGGATAAGCATGATGGTGGGCGTCGCTCTCACTACCTTACGATCCAAACCTCGGTTGCGGATGCACCTGCGGCGGATGAGATCCTGATTGCTCTGGGCGCATCGATCGGCGGGCGCCCCCACCATCGGATCGGGGATCGCTATCAAGACATCAAGGAATTGGGCCATGACGTTGAGAACCCTGCGGCTGTCTAAGTCCGGCCAAACAGTTGCGTTCCGAGAAGCGGGCAACGGGCCTCCTGTTCTAATGATCCATGGCGTTGGATTGCAATCCGCGGCTTGGGGGCCTCAGTTCTATGCATTGAGCAGACATTACCATGTGATCGCAGTTGACTTGCCAGGACATGGAGGGAGCGACCCCCTGCCATCCGGGAGCCAACTGCCGGACTTTGTCGACTGGCTGCATGATGTGGTCCACGCCCTGAACCTGGGTCCCGTCGCGCTCATCGGTCATTCGATGGGGTCGTTGATTGCTGCAGGTTTTGCGGTGGAATTCCCAAGTGAAACCACCCGCGTCGCCCTGTTGAATGGCGTTTATTGCCGCGATGCCTCCGCGCGCGCAGCAGTTGTCAAACGCGCCACCGATATCTGCGCGGGTCAGATCGATCTGGAAACACCTTTATCACGCTGGTTTGGAGACGCCCCACGCGAACGCGCCGCCCGCGCGCAGGTTGCGGAATGGCTTAGTGCGGTAGATCACGAAGGCTATGCCATCGCCTATACTGCTTTTGCGCAAGGCGATGCGACTTACGCCAGCAAGATGAACCGGATTTCGTGTCCGTTTCTTGCATTTACCGGTGATGGAGATCCGAATTCCACCCCAGCGATGTCAGAAGCAATGGCCGCTGTCGTTCAGAATGGTCGGGCTGTTGTGGTCCAGGGCCATCGGCATATGGTGAACCTGACCGCACCCGAACTGGTAACGGCGCATCTGGTTGAATGGCTCGGCCAGCTAGCCGAAGAAAGGATCGCGCAATGAGCTCAATTGATCCCCGCGCGTTGCGCAATGCATTCGGTGTGTTCATGACAGGTGTAACGGTGGTGACGTCGCATGATGCCCAAGGTCATCCGATCGGATTTACCGCGAATTCTTTCAGTTCTGTTTCGCTTGACCCGCCGCTTGTTCTGGTTTGCCTCGCCAACAGTTCAAAGAACTATGATGCACTGATTGCCGCCGACGGGTTTGCCGTAAATATCCTCTCAGAAACTCAGATCGAAGTGTCCAATACATTCGCCCGGCCTGTCGAAGACCGGTTTGCAAGCGTCAAATGGCGACAAGGGCCGGCAGGGTCACCACTGATCGACGGCTCGTCGGCCTGGTTCGACTGTGCCATGCACAAAACGGTTGAGGCCGGAGATCACGTGATCCTGATCGGCGAGGTCAAAGCCTTTGACAACACTCCATCGCCTGGCCTTGGATACGTCCGCGGGGCTTATCTGACACCAGCAACGGCCGCAGGTGCCTTGACACAGGATACCGGCCTGATCGTCTCAGCATTGATCGAGCGCGCCGGCGAGGTGCTGCTGATCGATGTCGGTGAAGGTGCGTTTGCATTGCCCGATGCAAAGGTCGGATCAGAGGGCGTATCAGCGGCGTTGAGCAAGCTGATCGAGTCCACCGGTCTGACCGCAGAACCCGGCTTTGTTTATTCGGTCTACGAGGATGCAGAGAAAAGGCGTCAACACATCGCGTTCCTGTGTCAAGCCGCCGATGGTGAGCCCACGAGCGGCACATTTGTCCCGCTCGACGTAACATCCTTTTGCGCAGTATCCGACAAAGCGACCCGAACCATGCTTGAACGATTGTCCGAGGAAAACCGGTTGGGAGATTTCGGCATTTATTACGGCGACAAAAACAGCGGCGAAGTTCGCCCCGTCACACGAGGAGGTCACTGACATGCGGTTTTCGCTTTTCGTTCACATGGAGCGCACCTCACCCGATCAGGACCAGCAGGAACTGTATGAGAGCTTTGTCGCCCTGGCCAAGATTGCTGACGCGGGTGGCATGCATGCGGTCTGGACGGGCGAACATCACGGGATGGATTTCACCATTTCGCCGAATCCGTTTCTGAACCTGATTGATCTGGCGCGCCAAACAACCAATGTGCGGCTGGGAACCGGTACCATTATCGCCCCATTCTGGCACCCGATCCGGCTGGCCGGAGAGGCCGCGATGACCGACATGATCACGAATGGTCGTCTGGATCTGGGCATCGCGCGCGGCGCGTACAGCTATGAATACGAGCGGATGGTGCCGGGTCTGGATGCATGGGAGGCTGGTCAGCGCATGCGCGAGCTTGTTCCGGCGGTGCGCGGCCTTTGGGAAGGTAACTATGCGCTCGAGGGGGAATTTCATTCGTTTCCGGCCACCACATCTTCGCCCAAGCCCCTACAACAAAACGGGCCCCCAATCTGGGTCGCTGCGCGCGATCCCAACAGTCATGAGTTTGCGGTCTCGAACGGTTGCCATGTACAGGTCACTCCACTGTGGCAGGGTGATGAAGAGATCACTCGGTTGATGGATACGTTCAACGCCGCCTGCGCCAAATTCCCGAACGTTCCACGCCCTGAAATCATGCTGCTGAACCATACTTATATTGCCGCGGATGAAGCAGATGCCCACCGTGCGGCCGAAGAGATCAACCGCTTTTATTGCTATTTCGGTGCGTGGTTTAAAAACGAGCGCCCTGTGTCGCAGGGTCTGATCCAGACGCTGAGCGATGAAGACATCGCCAACCACCCCTTCTATTCGCCCGAGGCGATGATCCGGGATAACGTAATCGCCACGCCTGACAAAGCAATCGAACGCATCAAGGGCTATCGCAATCTTGGATATGACGAATATTCTTTCTGGATCGACAGCGGGATGAGCTTTGAGCGCAAGAAAGCCTCGCTTGAGCGTTTCATTGCGGACGTCATGCCCGCCTTCGCCTGAGGAGAGACTATGCGGCAGTTTCAGCACTATATCGGCGGCGCGTTTTCGGATGGGGCTGCTCAGTTCGACAGCATCGATCCAGCGACGGGTACCGCATGGGCGAAGATGCCCGAAGCAAGAACCGACGATGTGAATGCCGCGGTCAACGCCGCACGTTCGGCACTGACCGCGCCCGAATGGGCGAATATGACGGCGACGGCGCGTGGCAAGCTGCTGTATCGGCTGGCCGATCTGGTGGCCGAGAACGCTCAGACCCTAGCCGAACTTGAAACGCGCGATACCGGCAAAATCATACGCGAAACATCCGCTCAGATCGCGTATGTTGCGGATTATTATCGCTATTATGCAGGGCTGGCGGACAAGATCGAAGGGGCATACTTGCCGATCGACAAGCCGGATATGGAAGTTTGGCTGCGCCGCGAACCGGTCGGCGTGGTGGCCGCAGTGGTGCCATGGAATTCGCAACTGTTCCTGTCTGCCGTCAAGATTGGACCCGCGTTGGCCGCGGGCTGTACGGTTGTCCTGAAAGCCTCGGAAGACGGCCCGGCCCCGATGTTGGAGTTTGCGCGTATCTTCGATCAGGCAGGCTTTCCACCTGGAGTTTTGAATGTCATCACCGGCTTTGGGCCGGAATGCGGAGCTGTTCTGACCAGCCATCCGGATGTCGATCATGTCGCCTTCACCGGCGGTCCGGATACGGCGCGGCACATCGTGCGCAACTCGGCGGAAAACCTTGCGTCGACGTCGCTGGAACTGGGTGGAAAATCCCCGTTCATTGTTTTCGAAGATGCCCATATCGAAAGTGCCGTGAACGCTCAGATATCGGGAATCTTCGCCGCGACCGGTCAAAGCTGCGTCGCTGGATCGCGGCTGGTGATCGCCGACAAGATCAAGAACGAGTTTCTGACCCGGCTTACGGAAAAAGCGGGTGAGATCGTGATCGGTGCGCCTGACGACCCCCAGACAGAGGTCGGACCGCTGTGTACCCAAGCCCAGTTGGCGACGGCCACGGAACTGGTTGCAGAATCTATCGCTGCGGGAGCCAACGTGATAATCGGCGGACAGCCTTTGGGCCGCGACGGGAATTATTTCCCACCAACCATCATCGATTGCACGGATGCGCCAGATGCGCCTTGCCTGACGCGTGAAGCCTTTGGCCCGATCCTTTCGGTTGCCAGTTTCAAAACTGAAGCGCAGGCGGTTCAGATCGCCAATGACACTGCATTTGGACTGGCGTCTGGTGTCTTTACCAAAGACCTGACCCGTGCCCATCGCATGATCCGGAACCTGCGGGCAGGGATCGTATGGGTTAACACCTATCGGGCGGTCAGTCCGATTGCTCCGTTCGGCGGCCATGGACTATCTGGACACGGGCGCGAGGGGGGTTTACAGGCGGCGCTAGATTACACGCGGGTCAAGTCGGTCTGGCTTCGTACCAGCGACGACCCGATCCCCGATCCATTCGTTATGCGGTGAAACCAGCTTTTTTCAACTGTTGTCCAAGATTAGCACACTTTGGACAACCGCATCTCTGCCGCACGCGCGTGGCCTTCCATGCCTTCCATGCGGCTAATCCTGGCGGTGCGTTCTGCAAGCTCATACGAAGCTTGTGGGGTGCAGCGCTGCCATGTCACCGTTTTGGTGAACTTGTGCACGGACAATCCGCCGGTATATCGGGCCGCCCCGCTTGTTGGCAAGACATGATTTGGCCCAGAGGTCTTGTCACCGAATGGAACCGTTGTCTCGGCACCCAGAAACAGTGACCCGTAGGCTGACAGCCGATTTAGCCACCAATCCAAGTCTTCAGCGATCACCTGCAGATGCTCGGGCGCGTAGTCATCGGCCACTTTTGCGGCCTCTTCGCGCGTATCGCAGAGGATGACCTCGGCCCGGTCGCGCCATGCTGTGCGTGCCGCTGTGGCGTTCGGCTCGGGGAGCATATTGATCAGCGCATCAGCCCGCGCAATGACACCTTGGGCGAGCGTTTTGTCGGTGCTGACCAACCAGACCGGGCTATCAACGCCGTGCTCAGCCTGGCTAACCAGATCCCAGGCGACGGTTTCGATCGAAGCGGTATGATCTGCAATGACAAGCGAATCCGTGGGGCCGGCAAACATATCAATGCCGACCTTGCCGAACAGCATACGTTTGGCTTCAGCGACGTAGGAGTTTCCGGGGCCCACAAGAATGTCGGCAGGGCGCGCACCGAACATACCGTGGGCCATCGCGGCAATCCCTTGTACGCCTCCCAGGTTCAGGATCAGGTCCGCGCCACTTAGGTCCATCGCATAGATGATTGCATCAGGGATGCCTGTGCTGGGACGCGGGGGTGAAACCGCAGTGATATGGGGCACACCGGCCACTTTCGCCGTTGTGATCGTCATCAACGCACTTGCGATGTGGCTATATCGACCGCCGGGAACATAACACCCAGCGCTGGAGACGGGGATCTGCTTTTGTCCTGCAAGCAGCCCCGGTATTACCTCGATTTCGCACTCGCTGATTGTTGTCATCTGCGCTTCGGCAAAGCGTCGGATGTTTGCATGGGCAAAGCGAATATCGTCTTTGACTTGTTTAGGCACGCGCGCACAGGCGGCCTGGCGTTCTTCATCAGACAGAACGAAGTCTCCGTTCCAGCCATCGAGCTTTCCGGCATAGCGTCGAACGGCATCTTCGCCCTCACGCTCGATATTGGACAGCATGATCGCGACGATATCGCGGATGTCCGAATTCTCGGCATCGGGGCGGGGCAGGGCGGTTTTCAGATATGTGACGGCCATGGGTAACCTCAACGCGTCAGAGAATGTGTGTGGATGGCGTCAGCCAGAACGTCAACCGTGTCGATGATTGGAACGGTTTGGGGCAAGTCGCGGGTTAGCAGAGAGAACTCGGAACAGGCCACAAACAAAAGCTTGGCACCCTGCGCCGATAGCGCTTTTGCTGCGTCAGAAATTGTGCGAAGCGCTGTGCCGGTCGGCCCCTGCGCCTTGATATGCCGGATCGTGCCGAGCATTCGGTCTTCATCCTCGGGCCACACCGGCTCAAACCCCGCGTGATTAAGTGAAGAGTTGAATATGCCCACCCTGCGCAGCGCTGGTGACGCCAGGATTCCGACCCGACTGCCGGCAGGCAAGTGTAGTGCCGCTTGTTCTACGGACAGGTCGACCATATTCAGAAATGGGATCGCGACGGCCTCTTCGATTTGCTCCGCATAGTGATGAGCCGTGTTGCAGGGCATGGCCAGAGCAGTTGCCCCAGATTGTTCAAGCCCACGGGCCATTTCGGCCAGAACCGGCCCCGGATCAGCCCCAGTACCTTCGATCAAATGTGCGATGCGGGAAGGCACCTGTGGATTCATGTCGATCAGCAACGGCAAGTGATCAGCGTCGTCTTTCGCCTGAACAGTGGCGAGAACGCGCTGCTGCAACAGGATCGTCGCCTCAGGGCCCATCCCGCCCAATATGCCGGTTACGCGCGGTTTCATGCAAAGACCTGCTGTTTGCTCTCGCTACTGCTTTACAGATTGACCCAGCGATCAGCGTGATCGAAGGCGAAATCATAGCCGAACAGACCGACCGAGCCACCAGTATGCAGGAACACGACCCGCTCATCCTTGAATGTGCCTTTGCGCGCCAGATCAATCAAACCTGCGGCTCCTTTTGCGGAATAAACTGGGTCGAGCAGAATCCCTTCAAGCTCGGCGAACATGCGGATGGCTTCAATCCCGCTTTCTGTTGGCAGGCCATAGCCGTCGCCGACATAATCGGTGTTAGCCATCACATCTTCGCGCTCCACCACGCCCGGGCAACCGAGTTTCTCGGCGGTTTTACAGGCCAGATCATAGACCATCTGCTCTTGCTTTGGTTGCGGTGCGCGGGTGCCGATGCCCAGCACCGGAATTCCTGTGTTCATGGCGCAAAGCCCTGTAACCAGCCCGGCCTGAGTCCCCGACGAGCCTGTGGCATGCACCACGCGGTCGATCTTTAGGTCGGCATTGTTTGCCTGGCTCACCAACTCCAAAGCGCAATTCACATAACCAAGCGCACCTGTCGGGTTCGATCCTCCGCCGGGGATCACATAGACATTGTGGCCTTCTGCGCGCTTTTTCTCGGCTGCCCGCTCCATCTCGGCAGGCATGTCGTGGCCACCGGGAAATTTCTCGGTGGTTGCACCATGCAGGTGGTCCAGAAGGACGTTGCCGTTGTTGTTGTAATTGGAGTTGTTATAGCTTGTTCGGTCTTCCAGAAGGATGTGGCACTTCAGGCCTAGCCGTGCGGCGAAAGCGGCGGTTTGTCGGGCGTGGTTCGATTGGGTCGCACCTTGGGTCATCACCATGTCCGCGCCCTGAGCCTGTGCTTCTCCGAACAGGAACTCCAGCTTGCGGGTCTTGTTGCCCCCCGTCGACATACCTGTGCAGTCGTCTCGCTTGATCCACAAATCAATACCCAGCGCCTCGGACAGGCGATCCATCCGTTCGAGCGGTGTGGGCAGATGGGCAAGAAAAACGCGCGGGAATCGAGAAAGATGCATCAAGCTATCCTGATCTGGACCCGGCACTTGGTTCAAGACCGACGCGTTATCCCTGGCTGGGCACAACGCGGGTTGCCGGGCTGGTTTCTGGTTTCGGAATGCCGCCTGAAGTCATGCGGCAAAGTTAAGTCTAATCACAGCAATCATTGCCTATCGGTCAAGCACCCTGAGATCGGTTTCGAAAAAGCCGGAAAATAACTTCGAATTTGCCCACTAGCGATTCACCCTTTCATTCCGCAGGTGCGGTTATCGTTCGGAAGTCTTCGCTAAGCCACGGAAACCGCGATATCATTGGTTCGGTCACATGCTGGCAGATCAGATCCTGCAGCGTGGTATGAATCAACCGGGTGGTCGATGACGGATACACATTGGTTGTGAACAACGAGACGGTTCGCGCAAAGCTTTTGCCCGGAAAAGGCAATGCGCGCGCATTTTCGTGGAAACGCCGCGCGCGGTAATAGCTTGCGGCAGTGGTGATCGTCCAACCGCTGCCGCCTGCAACAAGACCGATAATGGATTGATTGCATTCAAGTTCGAACCGGTTGGGCAAATTGATCTTGCTGCGCGTGAGTTGAATCTCAATGAGCTTGCCGATTATGTGATCTCGCGAGTATCGCAAAAGCGGCAGGGGGCTATTCGGGTTCAACAGATCTTCGACCGGGCCGTTATACGAGGGCGGCAGAATAACAATGAAAGGATCGCGAAGCAGCGGAAACTCAACCAATCCTTCAACATTTCCTGAGGGTCGCGTGGCAACGCCAGCATCCAGCTTTTGAGACTGCAGCTTATCGAGAATCTCGTGGCTGGGGCGTGTGAAGTGGCGAAAACTGCACCGTGGCAAGCTGGCTGAAAGGTGTCGAAACAGGTCAGGGGCGACACGGCTATCGAAATCGTCGATGAGGCCAAGGCGAAGATCCGTTGCGTGTTGCCAACTGCCAGACCTCAGTTCGGCCTCGCCGCGTTTGAGAGACATCAGACCTTCGTGCACATGGCGCGAGAACACAGTGCCCGCTGGGGTCAAACCCATTGGCCTGCGTCCGTGGTCCACCAGATCCACATCCAATGCCTTTTCGAGGCTGCGTAAGTGGTTGGAAACAGTACTGATTGACAGTCCGGTCTCGGCTGAAACTTTCTGGATTGATCCCAATTTGGAAATCAGCTGGAATACTTCGAGCCATCTGAGACTAAGCGATTTGTTTGACACTGGATTCTCCCCACATGCCACGCATACCATAAGCTAAAAGCGAAACAAAGTTTCGGTTTTTGCGTAACTAGTATTTTGATTTACTAATTTGGCTCGCAATGATTATGGTTTTTTCACTGTTCCAGTGCTCGAACCACAGTAAAGTCGGATGCACGGAACCAGCAGGGAGAAAATAGTAAAAATGATCAAAAAATATCTGCTCACCACGGCTTTCGCCGGGACCGCAGCCATTACCGCCACTCAAGCCGCTGCGCTTGATGAACTTACGGTTGCTTATTTCCTCGAATGGCCGATGCCGTTCCAATATGCAAAAGCAAATGGCACCTACGAAGAAGAGCTTGGGGTCAAGATCAACTGGGTGTCCTTCGACACCGGAACTGCAATGTCTGCAGCAATGGCTTCGGGTGACGTTCAGATCGCAGTCAGTCAGGGTGTGCCGCCTTTCGTTGTGACAACTTCGGCGGGTCAGGACATTCAGATTGTCGATGTGGCCGTCAGCTACTCAGACAATGACAACTGCGTCGTTGCTGAAGCTCTTGAAATCGATAAGACCAATGCTGGCGAACTGAACGGCAAGAAGGTCGGTGTTCCGATCGGTACTGCCGCGCATTATGGTTTCCTGTCGCAAATGGGCCATTTCGGTGTCGATGTAGGCTCGATGGAAATCGTTGACATGGCTCCGGCTGATGGTGCAGCGGCGTTCGCCCAGGGCAACCTCGATATGGTCTGCGGATGGGGTGGTGCGCTGCGTCGCATGACTGAGCATGGCAACATCCTTCTGACCGGTGCCGAAAAAGAAGAGATCGGTATCCTGGTATTCGACGTGACAAGTGCACCGGCCAGCTTCATTGAAGAAGAGCCCGAGCTTCTGTCCAAGTTCCTGAAGGTGACTGCGGATGCAAACGCCAAATGGAACGCAGGCGACGCCAAAGATGAGATGCTGCCGGTAATTGCGAAAGATGCTGGTATGGATCCCGCAGATGCTGAGGCCACAATTGCCACGTTCACCTTCCCATCGGTTGATGATCAGCTGTCTGACAAATGGTTGGGCGGTGGCGCACAAGAGTTCATGAAAGGCGTCGCAAACGTGTTCGTGTCGGCAGGCAGCATCGAATCCGCTCTGGATTCATACGATGGCGCCGTCAACGCCGCTCCGCTGACAGCTGCAAGCAACTAATACAATCGAACATTTCATGAGATCGGCCCCAGAGCGGGCCGGTCGTCAGCTATGAAAGCAGGAAGGAGGCAGGATGCCTGAACTGGACATCGTAGATTTGTCCATGCGCTTTGACTTGCCCAACGGCTCCTCAGTACAGGCCCTTCAGGATGTATCGCTGAGCCTCAAAGAAGGCGAGTTGATGTCCGTGCTCGGCCCATCGGGCTGTGGTAAAACAACGTTGCTGAACATCGTTGCGGGATTTCTGGCGCCGACATCTGGTAAGATTGAACTGAACGGCCATTTGGTCAAAGGCCCCGATGCTGAACGCGGAATGGTGTTCCAGAAAGGCGCTTTGTTTGAATGGATGAATGTGCGCGAAAATGTTGAGTTCGGCCCGCGCATGAAAGGCATGCCAAAGGCGGAACGAGATCAAATCTCGGACCATCTGCTTGAGGTTGTTGGACTTCAGGATTTCAAAGACAAGGCAGTGTATGAGCTGTCCGGCGGGATGCAACAGCGTGTCGCCTTGGCGCGGTGTCTGGCCAATGAGCCGGACGTTATCCTAATGGATGAGCCCTTGGGTGCGCTGGACGCTCTGACCCGTGAGAAGATGCAGGGCCTTGTCCTGAAGCTTTGGAAAGAAACGGGCAAGACGATCATCCTGATCACCCACTCGGTGGAAGAGGCATTGTTGCTGGGCGAACGACTGATCGTCATGGCTCCCAGACCAGGGCGCATTCACCGCGAATACAATCTGCCATTTGCCGAGCGAGGCGTGAATGCAGACCTGCGCGATGTGAAGAAATCCGAAGGTTTCGCTGAGAAGCGAGATGAGATTCTCTCGATGATCTGGGAGATGGAAGAAGAGATTATGGGTCGGACGGAGCAGGCATCATGATTGTACTCCTCTTTTATATCGGCCTGTTCGGTGGTGCGTTTTTCATCGTCTACGCATTGCGGCGTGGCCTTCAATCGCGTCAGGATTTCACCAGCCTGAAAACTGTGACCTTTGGTGACGAAAGTGCCGTACGCGCAGACAGGGCAGCATCGATCATCTCGGTCCTTGTGATCTTTGTGATCTGGGCGGCGTTCACCGGTTCCAAGCTGTTTCCGATCCACGTTCCGGGGCCGTTTGTCGGTGATACACAATTCACCTACACGCTGGAAAATGCGGACGGAAGCACGGATGAGGCAACAATCTATGTTCGCGTTCCTGCCTTTGGTGACGAAGCAGAGAAGTTCGAGGTTGATCCCGGTAGCGGGTTTGCCAAGGACGACGCCGTCGCTGCGGCCGCGGGCCGTTCATCGACGATCTTGTTTGACAAGAATGATGACGCCAAGCGCAACGAAGGCGCCAAGATTGTCGCGATTAACGGTACACCCATCGGTGAAGGCCAAAAGGTCGACACAGGTGACGGCACTGTAACGTTGACCGGAAAAGGTGCGATCAGTTTCACCCCGAAACAGGGTCTGCAGATGAACCCCATCTGGCTTCCTGCACCAGAAACCGTTGTCGCTCGATTCTTCGAGATCGCCAGCGAGGGTTACCAGAACTTCTCACTCTGGGAGCATTTGGGCTGGTCGCTGCTGCGCGTTATTGCCGGGTTCATCGCTGGTGCGCTTGTGGGCATCCCGTTGGGCTATGCGATGGGCTTGTCTGGCTGGTTCCGTGGCTGGTTTGATCCGATCGTCGAATTCATGCGCCCGGTCCCACCATTGGCGCTGATCCCACTGGTGATCATTTGGTTCGGCATCTGGGAAACTGGCAAGATCGTTCTGCTGTTCCTTGCGGCGCTTTGGATCATGACCATTGCAGCACGGGCTGGTGTATCAGGTGTGAATATCTCAAAAATCCATGCGGCTTACTCGCTGGGGGCGTCGAAATGGCAGATCATGCGCCATGTGATCGTACCCAACTCGCTGCCTGAAATTTTCACCGGCGCGCGTGTGGCCATGGGAGTTTGCTGGGGCACGGTTGTTGCGGCAGAACTTGTTGCGGCACAAAAAGGGGCCGGGATGATGATCATCGCTGCGTCCAAGTTCCAGCTGACCGATATCGTCATCATGGGGATCGTTCTGATCGGCGTGATCGGCTATGGCATCGATATTCTGATGCGTAAGGCCGAGAACTGGCTTGTCCCATGGAAGGGCCGGAGCTGATAGGTTTCTAAAACACGGCGAAAACAAATTTGGCCCCCGAGCAATCTCGGGGGCCTTTTTGACTGCATAGCGAATAGCTGGTGCTTTACCTGTCGGCTGTTCAAATTTGAACGCAGCATCAAAGCGTCAATGCTAAGCGTACGTAGCGTTCAAAGTTCCTCGGCCCAAGGTGGGTTCGCCCCGGCGCGTGATACGGTAACGGCCGCAACTTTAGCGCCGAACGTTAAAGCGTCGCGCAGACTGTTCTCTGACAAGCTGCGCAGGTTGGGTTTGCTGAGATGACCAGCTTGGCTGAGCGCCGCCAATACACCTGCATTGAACGTATCCCCTGCACCAACGGTGTCCACGACGTCAACCTTTTGAACGGGGACAGACACCTCGGACCCATCTGACAGATAACCCGTCGCGCCGTCGCCCCCTTTGGTTACGATCACAACCGCCGGGCCGGCTTGAAGCAGCAAAGGGATTTTCTCGGCATGGCTTTCAGGCCCCGGGATGATCCAATCCAGATCTTCATCTGAAACTTTGACAATATCAGTCTGCGCAATCATGTGGTTGAGGCGCGTGCGATAACGGGTCTGGTCTTTGATAAACCCGGGACGAATATTTGGATCCAGCATCACGGCGCGATCAGACCCATGGCGCTCAAGCAGGGACGCATATGCATCGGCGCAGGGTTCGCAAGCCAGACTGATCCCACCAAAATATAAGGCCGAAACACCCGGCAGTTGATCCGGCATATCCTCGGGCCGAAGCATTCGTCCTGCCGTATTCTCGTCCACAAAACTGTAGGTGGCATGACCGTCCTGCAGCTGAACAAAGGCAAGCGTAGTCGGACGATCCGAGCGGATTACATGCGAGGTTGCAACATGGCTGATTTGCAATGCGGCGATCAGCTGCTCGCCAAACATATCCGTCGAGAGCCCGGACAATAGCCCGGGTTGTGCCCCCAAACGCCCCAATGCGATTGCGGTGTTGAAGATCGCACCACCGGAATGCGGCACAAACCCATTTGCACCAGAAACCGTAGGCTCGGCGATCATGTCGATCAGAGCTTCTCCACAGCACAGGATCATCGTGTTATCCCCCGATTGTTCAGAAAACGCGCGATGCAGCTACCGTGCGAGCGCATTCTTGCAGAAATTGTTAGCGCCAACAATACCGAATTCATCTTGCTCTGACACATACAAATTCATCGATTGGCGCAGCTCATCAAACCGACCGCCAGCGTTGAAGGCACGCAGAAAATCCTGACCAAACAACCAGCGGTTCTTTTCGGCGACGCCACCAACCAGAAATACACCGCCTGTCGGCATCAGCGCGACGGCGAGATCTCCCATGACGGCACCAAGGTGCTCGGTGAACATTCGGGCTGCTTTAACGGCGCAGGGATCCGAGCCGTCTTGTGCATCTTGCAGAATATCTTTTGCCGGACGCTTGGCGACATCGTTCAGACCTTCGGCCATCCCAATCGCTTGATAGAGAACCGGCAGGCCCGTACCGCTTAGGAACATCTCAGCTTCGATAACGAGGGTGTCGTCGAAAAAACACTCGGGCACAATCCGGCGAGCGGCTCTAAAAACCTCAACCTCATCCAGATGGCGCGGCGACAATCCAACATGTCCACCTTCCCCCGAAACGGTATGAAAGTGACCTTCAGAAAAGAGCAGGGCACCCACACCAAGCCCTGTGCCCGGGCCGACAACCAGCCGTGTCCCAAGCGGTGGCGTTGCAACGCCCTGCAGAACCTCAATATCTTTGTCAGTGATTTCAGCGACCGACCAAGCAGCGGCGGTAAAGTCGTTGATAACATAGGTGTGGTGTGCGCCCGTAGCTTTGGCCAGAGCATCCTCGGACAGATCAAGATTGGCATTCGTCAGGCGAATGGTGCCATTCTGTACCGGACCTGCACCCGCAGCGACAACCGCGCGCGGTTGGGTGCCGATCTCGTCACACAGATCATGCAAAGCATCTTGCAGATCGCTGACTGTGCCGGTGGGATGTTTGCGCAGATCGGTCAGTTCACCTTCGGTCACGACACCCAGTCTCGTGTTGGTGCCACCGATATCGGCGACAAGGTTCCAATGTGCGTGCAGCCCTTCTTTGGGCCGAACCCAAGGTGCAGGCTGATCACCACGACTTAGAACCGGGCGCAGCGCCTCGATTGAGTTGGTTTGCTCGGAATGAACAAAAACGCCTTGAATCAAGCCGTCTTGGGCAAGGGCGGCGTGCACGGTTTCCAGGCCATGGGTTACGCCCCGTTCAGTATCTGAGTTCACAGTTGCAAAAACTGGAATTGACTGCGCGTGTTTACGCACTGTGCGCAGCACCGAGCCGAATTCAATGTCTTCCGCATTGGTTATGCTCAGCCAATCGACAGGCTCTGCAATGATTGCAAAGTCATCCGTCCAGTTATCAGGAAGGTTTTCTCCCAGCCGATCCAGAAGTTGCTTAGGGTATTGCTTGCTGAAAACTGCTTCCAAGAGATCTGATTCAAGCTCGGCACCAAGATTGCTCATTCCATAGCTCCGCATCTCTTGTCGAGCAGAGCCTTGAGCAAGAAGCTGATGATGAAGACTACGCGCTTCGGTGCGTGAATCTCTGTTGCTGTCGAAGGCCAGTTTAGAGGTCGAAATCCCGAATATGCGATCACCCATCCGCGCAACGATTGCCTCGGCAAAACGCGCGAAATGATCCGCCACCTTTCGATTACGCCAACCCCCGATATCGACCAATTCGGCGGGAAGCACCGCTTGATCCAGTACGACACAGGGACGCATGTTCTGCTCCAGAATCTGGTCAATCTGATGCTCATAACGATCCAGCGCAGCCAAATCAGGCGTGCGCCCATCTGGCAGAATGTCAGCCCAACGGATCGAAATGCGGTACATGTCCAACCCCAAGGCCATTTCGGCAGGGGCGACCGCCCCAAAAAGGAAGCCATCGGGAAAGTCTGAACGGGTGTATTTCATTGTCGCAACCTGTAGGAGCCATGACCTGCGCCATGCCCTCTATCAGGTTATGTTAGCGGTATCTAGATTAACGTTAATATGAGTCACGCTTCCTAAAGAGAACGTCACAACCATCAATCTGCAGGTCGTTCCATGAAACGGAATGCGCCTTGTAGTTGATCAAGACTTCGTGCGACTGCGTCTCGCGTCGTCTCAGCCCGGCAGGCATCGGATACAGTTTCATACCGATTTCATGTGCAGCCAATGCAACGACACGATCCCAAAGCTGTTCATCCGGGAACCCCGCCAGATACCAAAGCCCGGAGTCCCCCTGCAGAGCTGGTGTGCCATCGGTGAACGACAACAGTGTTTTGGCTTCGCCCGATAAGCGTTCAACCCAGTGTTTTGCACTGCCACCGCCATCGACTACGCGTGCCACATTAGGTGGCAGCGTTTCGATCAGATCCACATGTGCATCAAGACCGACAAGGCCAGGACGTCCAGTGCTAGGAATTTCAAAGTCCTCAGTGATTGCACCACTGCGCGGCCCCAGAATTGCCAGATCGCAACCTTCTAACAAGCGCCGTTCAAGATCGCCCAACACAGCCACACCCGGTGCAAGGATAAGGTTATAGCGTTCGTTGCCGACCTCTTCAGGGGGAACAATATCCACCGATAGCCCAGCACGGCGCAGAGCGCGGTAGGCCGAGAACACCAGCCTGAAATAGTCAAATCCAGCGCCCTGAGGCTGCGTGGCCCACGCCCAGTCCGATGCATAGTCGAACATAATGGCCGCTTGGGCGCGTGCGGGTTTAACCTCGCCCAATGCCGCCAGATCATCAGCGGCCTGGCGCGCCTCGGCCAATCCGGGTGCATCGTGCCCATGCGGGGTTAACAGACCCGCATGCATCTGTTCCTGTCCGAATGGTGCTTGCCGCCAGCGGAAATAGCTGACCACTTCGGCTCCATGCGCCACCGCTTCAAGTGTCCATAACCGGACCATACCCGGCAGGGGGGCCGGGTTGTATGGAGCCCAATTCACCGGGCCGGGCTGTTGTTCCATCACCCACCAGCGCCCCCGACCGACAGCGCGGTAGAGGTCATGGTGAAATGCCTGCATGTCAGGATCACCCTGTTGCAAGAACTCGGTCTTATGCGCCTCATCCGCTTCCAGACGATCCGAAAGGAACCCGATCGGATAGCTGTCCCACGTGGCGATATCCAGGTCTTTGCCGACATCGAAATGATCGAACTCCAACACGCGGCCCATGTAATTATGTAGCAGCGGCGCATCCGTTAGCGGGCGCAGTTCATCGACCTGAGCCTTGTTGAACGCCACAACTTGATCTGAACTGAAACGGCGAAACGCAAGAACATGCGCCGGGTTCGGCTCGGTCACTGTTTGGTTCGGCAGTTCGATCTGATCGAAGCTGTTATACTCCATCGACCAGAACACATTTCCCCAGGCGCTATTAAGCGCATCGATCGAACCGTATCGGTCTGATAACCAGCCGCGAAATGCTTTCAGGGCCGCGTTACTGTAGCTGATCGTCGTATCATGGCAGCCATATTCATTATCGATCTGCCAGGCAGCGATATGCGGATTGCTACCATACCGCTGACCCATGATCCGGGCGATCCGCTTGCATTCGTCGATGTATCCCGCGTGACTAAAGCAATAGTGCCTGCGAGAACCAAACTTGCGCGGATCGCCATTTGCGTCCACGGCAAGCATATCGGGATACTTGTCCAGCATCCAGCGCGTCGGTGTGGTCGTGGGGGTTCCCAGAACAATTTTCAGGCCCGCACCGCCCAACGTCTCGATCGCGCGATCCAACCAATCAAACTGCAGATCACCTAGAGAGGGTTCCATCCGGCTCCATGCGAATTCCCCGATCCTGACCCAGGACAGACCGGTTTCGATCATGCGCGCCGCATCTTTGGCCCAGTTTTCCTCGGGCCAATGTTCGGGGTAATAGCAGACCCCAAGTTCTGGTTTCATAGTATTACTCTGTGCTCCGCCTGACCTTGCCCGATATTGTGCGCAGCAAAAGTCATACCATTTGAAGGCGTGTTTGTAAGCGTGTCTGCATCAAGCCCCTGCCGGGCGGTGGTGCAGAAAAGCGTGGTCAGATCGTCCCCGCCGAAGCTTGGGCAGGAGGTGTGCAAGGCGTCAAATTCAACGGCCCTTAGGAATTGGCCGCTTGGTGAATAAGCCGCGACGCGGCTCGCACCCCACTGTGCAATCCAGATATTTCCGCTGCTGTCCACAACTGCCCCATCCGGGTTCAAGCCATCACTTTGTAGATCAAGGAATAAGGCGGCTTCACCGATAGGCCAGCCAGTTGCATCGTCCAGCTCCCAGCGCATGACCTGTTTGGTGACGGTATCGCTGTAATAGGCGCAGGATCGATCCTGAGCAAAGCAGATCGCGTTTGAGATGGTTACATCTCGGACCAATGGCCGAAGCTCACCTTGCCAATATCGATAAATTGACCCGGCACCTGTTTCTGCGTTTTTCCCCATGGTGCCAATCCAGAACCCGCCCCAAGGATCGGCGCGGCCGTCATTGGATCGGGTCACGGGATTGTCGGCCTCAAGCGGCACAATCAAATCCATGGAGTGGCTTTCCAGCCCAAACCGCCAAAGTCCGGTTTCAGATGCGATCAGCAAAGTGTCGCGATCGACCCAACCGGCGGCTGAGACATGTTCGTCAAACGCCCATTCTCTTGCCTTGCTGCTTTCTTGGGACATCAGCCGCTTGCTAAGGATGTCAAACCAGAACAGCTGATTGCGCTCGGGATGCCACAACGGTCCCTCACCCAACTCGCAAGGGCGATCATCATAAATGTGGCTCATTTCACCGCCTTATCATAGGCGGCCACGATTTGCTGGGCATGGTTCGATACTGCGTCGACCGACATACCCGGTTTATACAGCGCGGACCCTATGCCAAAGCCATCAGCGCTGGCTTTGATCCACTGATCAAAATTCTCAGGACCCGCACCGCCGACAGCATAAATCTGGCTGCCAGTCGGCAGAATTGGACGCATCGCAGCTAATCCGACGGGTCCGGCCATCGATCCCGGGAACAGTTTCAACCCCGTTGCCCCTGCCTGCAGGGCGGTGAAAGCTTCGGTCGGGGTGAAAACGCCCGGCCAGCTTTGCAGCCCAAGTGCGACCGAGCGTTCGATCACCGAAACATCGCAATTTGGCGACACGATCAGTTTGCCCCCGACCTCAGCGACCGCCTCAACCTGCTCCGTGGTTAGCACGGTGCCGGCTCCGACCAGCGCGCAATCTCCGATCTCGGAGGCGAGTATACGGATACTCTCCAACGGATCGGGCGAGTTGAGCGGTACTTCAATTCTGTCAATGCCCGCTTGCAGCAGGGCGCGCCCGACCGGGGATGCTTCGGCGGGTGTCAAGCCACGCAAGATGGCGATGATAGGACGGCTCATGCGGTTTGCCTCGTCAGTGTTCGGGCCTGCGCCAGCCCTGCAAGGGTTGTGGCAGTAGCGTCGGCGGTTTCGACCAGCGCGCCTTGCTGTTGCAACGCCGCCGCATAGGCCTTGGTCAACCCTTCCGAGCCTATTATTGCCAGTTGTTGACCCAACCAATAGGGCCGTGATGCAGCTAGTTCAGCGCCAATCAGAATTCCCGACAGGCGTGCACTTGCGATGCTCTTGTCTTGACCGTGCAGCAGGTCCGCAGCACGAAGGCCAAACAACCGTGCAGCAAGTTGCTCGGGTTTTGACAGCGCGTCAGCCACAGCATCGGAAAATGCATCGTCATCCCAACCTTCATCAATCGAATGCCGCAGGACGGATTGCCCGCGCAGCAGATCAAACATCTCGCCGGTCATAAAAGTGCGGAAACTGACGACCTCGCCTGCGCTGATCTGCACCCACTTGGTATGGGTGCCGGGTAGACAGATGACGCCGTCCCAATTTTGATGGGTACTGAGAAACCCGGCGATCTGTGTTTCTTCCCCACGCATAACATCGGGGGGTGAGTTTTGTTTCAACCCGGGCACCACGAAGGCCCTTATGCGCGGATCGGTGTTGGGCACGCGGAACGGGACAACCGGGATCGGCTTGGAAGGAACCGCAGAATACGGCGCCTCGACCCAACCCTGTCGTGCGCCGACCATGCCACAGGCGATCACGTCCACCGGATGTCCGGGCAGCCAATCTTCGACCAGAGCCAGCAGGGCTGCCTGAAAATCCCCACCTGCAGTGCGCGACATGCCATCCTGAGAAGAAGCGTGAGCGACTGCGCGGTCTCCTTGCATGGCCCAGGCGCGCAGATGCGATGTTCCCCAATCGACGGCGATCCAATCGACATTCATAGCATCACCCCGTTCCTACGACGCCGCCGTCGACCACCATGCATTGCCCGGTCATCGCACGGCTTGCGTTTGAGGCAAGGAACAGGGTCGGCGCGATCATGTCTTCGGGCGTCAAATGCTCTTTCAGACACTGGCGATCCATATGCGCCGCCAGGTCTTCTGGTGTGGCCCACATGTCCAGCTGCTTCTGGGTCAGGACCCATCCCGGAGCCAGCGCGTTGACGCGGATGTTCTGCGGCCCAAGCTCGCGCGCCAACGACCTTGTCATGCCGGTGATCGCGGCGTTTGAACTTGTGTAGATCGGATAACCCGCATTTCCCATCATGTAGCTAATCGAACTGAAATTGATGATTGAACCGCCGTGGTCTTTCATCTGGCGGGCTGCTTCCTGACAAGCGAAGTAATAAGCTTTGAGGTTCACCTCGATCATCCAGTCCCAGAAATCAGTCGTGGTTTCTTCCAGCGAATGGCGCTTGTCATTGGCCGCATTGTTGACCAGCACTTTGATCGGACCATGCGCTTCGGCCGCTTTAGCCATGGTGGCTTGCAACAGCTCGGTATCCGTCATATCCCCCTGAAGGAACAAAGGTGCGCGCCCATGCTTGTCTCGCATCTCATCGACGAAAGCTCCTGCATCGGAACGACCGATAAAGGCAACTTTTGCGCCTTGGCCCATAAACCCGTCGGTCAGTGCGGCACCAACGCCAGATCCGCCGCCAGTAATGTAGATGGAAGCGCCGTTCAGGTCGGGAAAGATAGCAGGATGATCCATCAGTGGCTCTCTCTGGTCACAAGGCGGGTATCTTTGCCGACCAGGAAATCAAGATCAGCGCCCTGATCGGCCTGCAATACGTGGTCGATATAAAGTTTTGCATACCCGCGTGTGTAATGTGGATCGTCCGGTTGCCACAGGGCGCGGCGGGCGTCCAGTTCCTTTTCATCAACCAGCAGTTCCAGCTCGCCCTTGCTGGCGGACACGCGGATACGGTCACCGGTTTTGACCAGGGCCAGCGTGCCACCTGCCTGCGCCTCGGGGCTGACATGCAAGATGACGGTTCCGAAGGCTGTGCCTGACATGCGCGCATCTGAGATACGGATCATGTCGCGTACGCCTTCTTTGACCAGCTTCGCCGGGATTGGCATGTTCCCAACTTCGGGCATACCTGGATAGCCTTTGGGACCACAGCCCTTGAGAACCAGAATAGTCTCAGATGTCACCGGCAGGTCGTCGCGATCGATGTTGGCTTTCAGGTCTTCGATGCTTTCAAAGACATACGCTTCTGCCTCGGTTTCCAGCAGCGAATCCGTGGCTGCCGAAGGCTTCACGATGGCCCCGTTGGGCGCGAGATTGCCGCGCAGAACCCGCAGGCCTGCGGCTGGTTTGATGGGATCATCGAAGGGGCGGATGACGTCTGCGTTGAAACACTCAGCCCCCTCGTAATGGGCCGAAATATCCTTGTTCAAAACTGTTTTCGCCGGTCGCAGGAAAGGCTTTAGTTCGTTCAGAACCACAGGCACTCCGCCCGCGTAACAGAAATCCTCCATCAGATATTTGCCCGAAGGCATACAGTTGACCAGCAGAGGTATTTCTGACCCGATTTCAAAATCTTTCAACGTCAGTTCGATGCCCACGCGACCTGCAAGCGCCAACAGGTGGACCACTGCATTTGTCGAACCTCCGACGGCTGCATTGGCAAGGATGGCGTTTTCAAAGGCTTCCTTGGTCAGAATGTCCGAGGGCTTGAGGTCTTCGTCCACCATCTCGACAATGCGCTTGCCCGTCAGATGTGCCAGCGCCATGCGGCGGGCATCAACGGCGGGAAGGGCCGCATTGGTGGGCAGGGACATGCCCATCGCCTCCACCAGCGAGGCCATGGTGCTGGCCGTGCCCATGGTCATACAAACGCCTGCACTGCGCGACATGCCGGATTCGGCGTTCATGAAGTCCTGCAGGGTCATTTCCCCGGCACGGACAGCCTCAGAAAATTTCCAGACGTCAGTGCCCGACCCGATATCCTGACCGCGATACTTGCCGTTGAGCATGGGGCCAGAGCTGACCACGATAGACGGCAAATCGACCGAGGCCGCTCCCATCAATTGACCCGGTGTAGTCTTGTCGCAGCCGCCCAAAAGGACAACACCATCAATGCCATAGGCGCGGATGGATTCTTCGACATCCATCGCCAGCAGGTTACGAAACAGCATCGCAGTGGGCTTCATCTGCGTCTCGCCGAGCGACATCACCGGGAATTCCACAGGGAAGCCGCCAGCCTCCCACACGCCGCGTTTGACGCCCTCGGCGAGATCGCGCAGGCCCGAGTTGCAGGGGGTCAGTTCTGACCAGGTGTTGCAGATGCCGATGATGGGGCGCCCGTCGAAAGCATGGTCTGGAAAGCCCTGGTTTTTCATCCAGGACCGGTGAATGAACCCGTCCTTGTCGAGTTTTCCGTACCAATGCTGTGAACGGCGTTTTTTGGTCATTTTTGGCTCTGTCTGTCTGGCTGACGTTGGAATTGAGTATTTTTGAAAAGATGAAGATCAGGCGGCGCGGGCCGGCCGGCACCAATCGGGCAGCCAGTCGCCATGGGCGGAAAGAAGATCGGTAACGAGGCTGCGAATTTGGCGCAGATCCAATTCGGCCGCAGTATGGGGATCCATCATTGCGGCGTGATAGATGTATTCGGGGTTCTCTTCGGTCAGCGCACGAACCGTTAGCTCTTGTACGTTGATCTGGGTCCGCATCAGCGCGATCAGTTGTGGCGGGATATCCGTGACCACGGAAGGTTGGACACCATTCGAGTCAACCAGACAAGGCGTTTCGACCACGGCACCCAATGGCAGTTGGGGAATCTGACCCGTATTCGGCAGGTTGCCATAAGCCGCGTATGGGGTGTCTGTTACGACTGCGTTCATCAAGTCAGCAGCAAATTCGTGGCTTCGATTGACCTCGATGTCGCGACCATCAGTCAGAGTTTTGGCCTGCTCTTTCCAATTGGCCACCTGCTCGACACAGCGGGTCGGATATTCATCCAGCGGAATGCTGAACTGTTCGATCAGGTCATTGCGACCGTCTTTGATGAACCAAGGTACGTATTCTGCAAAATGCTCGGAACTTTCGGTGCAGAAGTATCCCAAATGGTCCATTACCTCATAGCGCACTTTGTTCGGACAGCGCGGCATGAGCAGCGGAGGCTTGGGCAAGTGCCCGGCACGATGGCCCTGGCGCAGAGCGGGATAAAGATCGCGCCCCTCGTGTTCGAGTTTAAGGAAGAATGCGACGTGGTTGATGCCTGCGACTTTGTAGCGAATATCTGCCTTGGGCAGATCCAGATCATGCGCCAGTTCCTCAACGGTATTCTGGACGGAATGGCACAGACCCACATGTTTCAGCGCTGGGAAGCGCTCGGCCAGTGCCCAAGTGTTGATCGCCATCGGATTTACGTATTGCAACAGCGTGGCATCAGGGCAGAGTTGCATCATGTCCTGCGCGACGCCCCATAGGACGGGCACGGTGCGCAAACCGCGCATGATGCCACCCACGCCCAGCGTATCAGCGATAGTTTGGCGCAGGCCGTACTGCTTTGGGATTTCGAAATCGGTCACCGTGCAGGGTTCATACCCGCCAACCTGAAAGGCCGTGATCACGAAATCAGTGCCATCCAGCGCGGAACGGCGATCCGTGTGGGTCGAGACCGTCGCACCAGCGCCGACTGAGCGGATCATAGCCTTGGCCACGGCCTCACTTTCGGCCAAGCGTACCGGATCGATATCCATCAATGCAAAGTGGCTATCAGCCAGTGCAGGGGTGAGCAGGGCATCGCCCACGATATTCTGCATGAAGATCGTGGAACCCGCACCTACAAAGGTGATCTTTGTCATGAGGTAAACCTCTGGTTTGACGTTATTTTACGGCACCGAGGGTCAGGCCCGCGATGAAGTGTTTCTGCATCAGAAAAAACATGGCCACAGGCGGCAGGGCTGCCACGATAGAACCGGCACTCATCAATTGATAGGCGGCGCGGAATTGCGCGTTAAAGCTGGTTATCCCTGCCGTGACAGGTTGGCTTTCGGCCCCTTGGGTCAGCACAACGGCCCAGAAATAGTCGTTCCAGATGAAGGTGAAGATCAGCACGCTGAGTGCGGCAATCGCAGGCTTCATCAAGGGCAGAACGACATACCAGAAGATCCGCCATTCGCTTATGCCTTCGACCCGTGCGGCCTCGATCAACTCGAAAGGCAGGGCGCGGATAAAGTTTCGCATAAAGAGCGTGCAGAAGCCGGTCTGGAACGCAATATGGAACAGCACAAGACCGGTTTTAGTGTTATAGAGGCCCAACTCGAGCGTCAGGTCACGCACAGGTACCATCAGGATCTGGAAGGGCACGAAGTTGCCTGCCACAAACATGAAGAAGATCCAGAGGTTCGATTTGAATTTGTAGATCCCCAACGCAAACCCGGTCATACAGCTAAGCGCCACGGCACCGATCACAGTTGGGACGGTGATCAGGAACGAGTTCAGCAGGTACCGCGGCATATCCGAGTTAAAGAAAACTTGCCCGTAGTTGAACGCGCCTTCAAAGCTGGACGGCATGCCCCAGTAGTTTGCGTTGGTGAAATCCGCCGCTGGTTTGACCGAGAACAATGCGACCGCCAGCAAGGGTCCAAGCCAAAGCAGCAGGGCCACCGGTAACATTGCCTGATAGGTGAACTGGGCCGCGCGGGGTTGTTTTTCGATGGGTTTGGGAAACATCTCAGTGCCCTCTTTCTTCGCGGTACATCGACCACAGGAAGTAGGCGATGAAGCAGAGCATGATCAGGAACAGGATCACAGCGATAGCGGCGCCATATCCCATGCGGAAACCATATTCGGACAGGGCGACCTCGAACATGTAATAGGCCAGCACGCGGGACGACCCGAAAGGCCCGCCCTGGGTCATGATCGAGATCAGGTCAAAGCTGCGCAACGCGCCGATAATGGTAACGACGAAGGCGATGAAGGTCGCAGGGCGCAGTTGCGGCAAGATAATGTGCCAAAGCATTCTGCCACCTTTGGCACCATCCAGCCGTCCGGCCTCGATCTGTTCAGGGTCCACGGCGTTCAGGCCAGTGAGATAGAGAATCATGCAATAGGCGGTCTGCGGCCAAAGGCCCGCGAAGATGATGCCATATGTGACGAAGCGTTCATCACCCAGCACATTTAGTGGGCCCATTCCAAACAGGCCTAGGAATTCGTTCAGAAGGCCAAAGGTCGGATCATAAAACCACGTGAAAACCAGGCCCACAACGACCTGAGAAATCACAAAGGGGAAGAAAAACAGCGATTTATAGAGGCGGATGCCCCAGACAGTCTGGTTCAGGAATAATGCGATAAACAAGCCAGCAGGGATCGCGGCCAGATATAGGATCAACCAGATCAGGTTGTTTTTCAGTGAGATATAGAATGCGTCCCGATCGACCCATTCCCAATAAAGGTCTTCGTAGTTGCGAAAGCCCACATATTCTGCCGCGCCCAAGCCGTCCCATTCATAAAGAGACAGATTGAAGGACTGAAAAACTGGGATGATCACATAGACCATGAAAAACAAAAGACCCGGGGCCAGAAACAACCACGGCGCGATACGTTGTTGGTTCCTGTGGAACCAGCTTTCTTGTTCTTGGACATCGGCGATTGTGGTCATATCGGTTTCCCGGGTGAAGGTGTGGCGGACTAAATACCGCCCTAAATTATACGGTGAAGTAGGCCGGGTTTTCGCCCGGCCCGTTCATGATCAGTTGTCGTAGATACGCTCGCGCGCACGTTCCAGCTTGGCGAGAATCTTGTCCGCGTTGTCCGGCTTGACCATAAACTCCTGGAAGCCTTCCATAGACGCTTTGGCCATTTCTGCCGGAGCGTCACGGTCCCAGAACTGGGCAACACCACCTGGGCTGTTGGACGATAGCATCGCAAAGCCCTGCTGCAGGAACTTATCGTCATCCACAGAAGATTGTGCGTTTACTGGAAGTTGACCGAGGTTCGCACCGTTGTTGATCTCGGTCTGCTCGTCTGCGGAAACCACGAAGCGCAAGAACTCACGCGCGGCTTCTTTGTTCGAGGCGTTGGCCGGGATATGGAACGTATCGGTTGGTGCATCTTCCGCCAGTTCAACATCGGGATTGATGGCAACAAACTGATAGAAGTCCAACTGGTCATCTGTCAGGCCTGCCTCGCGCAGCGGAGCCACGGCGAAGTTGCCCATCAGATAGGCGGCGGCTTCACCATTGACCATGAAGGGCAGTGCTTCTTGCCAGCTATAGGTCTGGTGGTTGTCGATGAAGGCACCCATGTCGATCAGTTGCTTCCAGTTGGCAAAGGTCTGCTTGACCCGATCGTCTTCCCAGCTGATCTCACCATTGGCGAGTTGGTTGTGGAAGTCGTAGCCGTTGGTGCGCATGTTCAGATAGTCAAACCAACCACCAGCGGTCCAAAGGAACTTGGTCCCGATAGTATAGCAGGCGCGTCCCGAATCGACGATCTTCTGACAGTTGGCCAGTTCCTCTTCCCAAGTGGTCGGCTCGGTCAGGCCCAGTTCATCAAAGATGTCTTTGCGATAATAAACACCCCACTGATAATAGGTGTAGGGTACCCCCCACTGCTTGCCATCAATGGTCATCGCACCTTTGGTGGATGCCAGATTGTCGGCGATCTCAGGCTCTGCCCACAGGTCCGATACGTCTTCGAACAGGCCCGCTTCGACATATGGTTTCATCCGGTTGGCCGCGTACCAGGTTGCCACATCCGGTGTGTCCGCTGTGAGGAAGTTGCGAATCTGGGTCTTATAGGCCTCGCGGTCGATCACGGTGGTTTCGATTTCCAAGCCGGGATGCTCGGCCGCGAATCGATCGATCATTGCTTCCATCGTCGCGCGCGGCGCCGGGTTGGATGTATCGAGAAAGATTCGCAACTCGCCTGTCAGCTCGGCTGCAACGGGCGCAGCAAGTGCCACACTGGCAGCCAGAGCCGCCGCTGTGCGCTTGAACATGGAATGCATGGTTTCCTCCCTTAAGCTTCCATATTGGTTCCAAATATTGAAACCTTGTTTTATATATTGAAAACTACACATCGACTCGGCTAGTCTTGTCAAGACCCTCGTGTCCAAGGCCGGGGGAAAGTGGAGGAGAATGGGCACCCGTGGCAGGTGACGGAACAATAGGCAAAGCATGTGATGTGCTGGAGCAGGTCGCTGCGTTTGAGCGTCCTGTGAGATTTGGTGAGTTGCTGGAATGCAGCGAGTTCCCCAAAGCGACGCTGTACCGGTTTCTTCAATCGCTGACTAATCAAGGGATGTTGTATTACGAACCGGAACGTCAGACCTATTCTCCGGGGATGCGGCTGGTAAGGCTGGCGCATTCGGCGTGGACCCAAAGCTCGCTGGCGCCCATTGCACGACCCTTCTTGGACGCGCTCAGCGCCGAGACCGGGGAAACAGTGCATTTGGCGCAGCTTGATTCCGGGCAGGTGCTTTACGTGGATAAACGCAATGCTCAACGTCCGGTCGAGATGTTTTCAGAGGCCGGTAAGGTCGGTCCGGCCTATTGTACCGGCGTTGGCAAAGCGATGATGGCGTATCTGGACGAGGCACAGCTGGAAAAGATTGTCTCGCAACAAAGTTTCCATCGGTTCACCGACAAAACCTTGGCGTCAGAAAAGGCATTGCGGGCTGACCTCGCGCTGATCCGAAGCCGGGGTTACGCCGTTGATGATGAAGAGCATGAGCCCGGCATCATCTGCATCGCGTGTCCGATTTTGACCACCGGGGGGCGCATGCTGGGCGCGCTTTCGGTGACGGGGTCCACCGGGCGAATGAATTTCGAGCAGTTGCAATCTTGGGTGCCGCGCGTTCGGCGCGTCGCTGAACAGATTGGTACAGAAGCACAGGCATGGCGGTTCCCTGAGGGCCAACAGAATAGGATGCAAGCAACATGACAGGTGTAACCCTGAAAGGCGCGATCAAGCGGTATGGTCAGACTCAGGTCATCCACGGCATTGATCTGCAGATTGAAGATGGCGAGTTCTGTGTGTTCGTTGGCCCGTCGGGCTGCGGCAAGTCTACGCTATTGCGGATGATCGCGGGTCTTGAGGAAACTTCGGATGGTGAAATCCATATCGGTGCACGCGAAGTCACGCATGTGGATCCGGCCAAGCGTGGAGTGGCGATGGTGTTTCAGACCTACGCGCTCTATCCCCATATGACGGTGGCCGAGAATATGGGTTTTGGTCTGCGGATGAACGGTGTTGCCAAGGCCGAGATTGATCAGAAGGTTCAGGAAGCGTCGAACATACTGAAACTCGACCAGTATCTGAAACGCAAACCCAAAGCGTTGTCCGGTGGCCAGCGTCAGCGGGTGGCGATCGGGCGTGCTATCGTGCGTGGCCCCGAAGTGTTCCTGTTTGACGAGCCCCTTTCGAACCTTGACGCGGAATTGCGTGTTGAAATGCGGGTCGAGATTGCGCGACTTCATCAAGAAATTGGCGCAACGATGATCTATGTTACGCATGATCAGGTTGAGGCAATGACCATGGCCGACAAGATCGTTGTCTTGCGCGATGGCAGGATCGAGCAGGTAGGCGCCCCCATGGACCTGTATCGCGACCCCGACAATAAGTTCGTGGCAGGCTTTATTGGTTCGCCGGCGATGAACTTTTTAGAGTGCGATGTCGTTGACGGTATGGTTCGGCACCCTGCGCTGACCGACTCGATCCCTGTCACTGAAAGTGTTCCGAACAGAGCGACAAAGGTGACGCTCGGGATTCGACCCGAGCATATTCAAGTGGATCGAAGCGGTGATGCCTGTACGGTCGATCTGACAGAAGCGCTTGGCGGTGTATCCTATTCGTATCTGCTGACGCCAAATGGCGATAAGCTGATTGTGGAAGAGCGAGAAGACCAACGCAGCACAACCGGTGAACGTATCGGCCTCTCGATCCGTCCCGAACGGGCGATGCTGTTTGATCCTGAATCGGGTCAGCGTCTACGTTAGTTCTTGCCTGAGGCGATCAATTTTGGATGACTGCGCATAGACCGGCTGTTTTCGAGGAGGCCCGATGCGCAGCTCCAAAACCATCCATGTGATCTCGGCCCATGCCGAAGGTGAAGTGGGCGACGTCATTGTCGGAGGTGTCACTCCGCCCCCTGGGGAAACGGTTTGGGACCAGAGGACCTTTATCGCCGAAGACCAGACCCTGCGGGAATTCATGCTGAATGAACCCCGCGGCGGTGTTTTTCGCCATGTGAATTTGCTGGTGCCGCCCAAAAACCCTGAAGCCGACGCGGCCTTTATCATCATGGAACCGGAAGACACGCCGCCCATGTCCGGGTCTAATTCTATCTGTGTCTCTACAGTCTTGCTGGATAGTGGCATCCTTCCGATGCGCGAGCCTGAAACCCATCTGACTTTGGAAGCGCCCGGTGGGCTTGTCCGCGTCCGCGCCGAATGCCGCAATGGCAAGGCCGAACGTATCTTTGTGCAGAACGTTCCAAGTTTCGTCGACAAACTCGATGCCCGGATTGAGGTCGAAGGTATCGGGACACTTCGGGTCGATACCGCATTTGGTGGCGACAGTTTTGCAATCGTCGAGGCCGCCGATCTGGGGTTTTCTCTGACGCCAGATGAAGGTGCCGATCTGGCAAGGACCGGAGCGCGGATTACTGACGCCGCCAATGAGCAGCTTGGCTTCAATCATCCCACCAAAGATTGGAACCACATTTCATTCTGCCAGATCGCAGGCCCGCTGGATCGGCAGGGCGACGTCCTCACAGGTCGCAATACCGTCGCCATCAAGCCGGGTAAGCTGGATCGCTCGCCCTGCGGCACCGGCGCATCGGCCCGGATGGCCGTTTTGCTGGCCAAAGGAGAGATGACGTTGACCGACCGCTACCATGCGCGGTCGGTTATCGACAGTGAATTCCGCTGTCGTATCGTTGATCAGTTTGATCTGAACGGTCGCTTGGCGATCACGCCGGAAATATCGGGCCGAGGTTGGATTACGGGCACACACCAGCATATGCTAGACCCCGATGACCCATGGCCCGGCGGCTATCGCCTGAGCGATACTTGGGGGGCCTAAGCCGGGGCCAAACTCTTGCGCTGTGTTCAGCCATCAAGGCTGAACATCAGTCGCGCCGTAACAGGCACGGTACGGGTGATGCTGGGCAGCTGCGCCAGTTCCATCAATTTGTCGACGCCTGCAGAAACGCCCGCATCCTCGGTGCTGATGAAAACCATGTCGTTGGTTGACACCATGACCGCGTCTTCGGCTACGCGCAGGATGAACATGTCGGTGTAAAATTCGACCTCGGTTCCTGCCAGAGCCAGTTTTGCATCCACCTCAACCGTGTTGCTGGCACCCACGTCCAGCTTGGAGACCTCGTCCATATCAATCTCCGCGGTCAGGGTCGCGGTCGGGGCTTTGCGGAACACATATTCGATCATCCTTTCATTGCGGATGTCGATATTCGTTTCAACCGAAGACAAATCGATATCGATCTCGACCTTACCGTCGCCGCTGACATGGCCCGAGAGATTGGTAAAGGAATTGACCTCGCCCACATCCTCAATTTTGACCGTTCCATAGGCCAGATGAGAGGCGTCAGGGTTCAATGTCCAATCTGCGGCCAGTACCGGACCTGCAACAAAAGCCGACGCAATCGTGATTGATTTGAGCAGAAGTTTCATTTCATTCCTCCAGAGTCTATGACAGTTCTGACCAAGCGGACCCGGTCCCATGACAAATCAAACACGCACAGATCGCGAATTATTCGATGAGTGTTGAAATGAGCAGCGAGCAAGCCGTACGCGGCGCGATCCAGACCCATTCAAAACGGGTCTGGCGGTTTGGGCTGGCGCTATCAGGGGCCTCGGATATAGCGGACGATCTGATGCAGGCAACGGCCCTGCGGGCGTTGGAAAAACACCACCAGGTCACATCACATGAGCGGCTGGATAGCTGGCTGATGACGATCTGCCGCTCAATCTGGCTGAATGAGATACGGGCGCGGTCGGTGCGCAAGGCCCAGGCATTGTCGGTGACCCCTGAGGCAGAGCTGGTCGCAAGAGGTCCTGATTCAGAAACGAATATTTTCGCCGCTCAGGTGTTTACCCAGGTGATGCAACTGCCAGAGGCGCAGCGCGAAACGGTTATGCTTGTGTTTGTTGAAGGCTACAGCTACCGCGAAGCAGCAGCTATGCTGGACGTTCCCATCGGCACGATCATGAGCCGGCTGTCCAATGCCCGGCAGAAACTGAAAACCGTAATGCAGCACGAAGCGGACAGCGCAGTGCGACGGAGTGGCAAATGAAGTTTTCCGACGAAACACTTCTGGCCTATCTGGAAGGCAGCCTTTCTGAGGCCGAATCCCGCGCCATAGAAGACGCGGTGGCGGAAGATTCTGCGCTGGAAACCCGCTTGATGGCATTGGATCCGTTCGCCCCGATTGTGCAGCAGGTTTTCAAAGACGTTCCAGTTGAGGCGCCGTCGGTCGATCTGCCCGCGCCCACCGCGCCACAGTCTAACTCAGGGCCACTTCGTCTGCTGGCAGTCGCCGCATCAGTTGCCGTTATCGCCGTTTCCGCAACTTTCTGGGCGACGAGGCCCGAGGCACTGGGATGGGCCGAGCAAGCCGCGATCTACCAATCCCTTTATTCACCGGACACAATCGCAAATTTGGACAATTCTCAGCAAAGCCTGGATGCGCAGTTTGCCCAGGCCGAAGCCAAGCTGGGGCGGTCGCTGAATCGCGATGTTCTGGAGAATCTGCCGGGCCTTGATCTGAAACGTGCCCAGGTGCTCTCATTCAACGGTAAGCCGCTGGTGCAGGTTGTGTTCGCAGATGCTCAGGGCAACCCGCTCGCGTTTTGTGTGATACGGCAAGGGGCCGCAGCGCCGTCCAAAGATGTGAATCTCGCGGTCCTCAGTGGTCTCGCAACCGCGACATGGGCCAAGGATGGCTATGGCTACATGCTGTTGGGCAGCGATGCGCAGACGGATTTGAGCGGTGAGCTGGATGTTCTGACCGAGGCGTTTACCGGCTGATCCTGAGGACGATGGAAAACCTCTTGTGAACTGCGGCAAATGTCCGAAGAATACATGACATGAAGCCGAACCCTCAGATACCGGACCCCGATGATGAGGCCTTGGACGAAGGGCCGCGCAGCATCTACGATACCGATCCGCCGGAAGATGAGGATTTATGGTTCCTCGCGCCTTCTGACGAAGATGAACCAGAAGAATTCCTGCCCTCGGTGCCCAGGTCTGATCAGCGCATGTTGTTTGATCCCCGGGACTGGCGTGCGGCCCAATCTGAACTGTCCGCTGAGCTTGCCGATCTGGCGGTAACCTTTGGTGCATTGGACGAAAGGCTGCGTGCAGGCCCAAAAGGGTGGGGCCACCGGCTGGCTTTAATGGAAGTTTCAGATTTGGGCTGGTGGACTGGTGACAGGATCAGCGTCGACCGGCTCGCGCTTTGGACCGGATTGCGGATCGGGGCGACCGGTGATGATGTGCAGGCGCTCTACCGGGCTGGATGGGCCGTTCGTCGGTTATCTGCGGGTGCTGGTCCATCTGAGGGTGGGTGGGACGCTGGATTGACAGCGTTTCTTGACCGTCAGGCGCAAGGGATCGAGGACGTGCCCGAGGCAATTATCGATCTGGCGGAAACGATGCGAAATGTAGCTGGTTTACACCCGGTGACCCAGTCCGCAATCGGATTTCATGCGTGGCGCGCGTTGTCTCCGGGCATTGGACAGGACACCGAAGCCGCCGTAATCGCGGCCCGCCATGCCGCCACAATGGGCCGAGGTGGAGCATTGTTCATGCCGCTTTCTTTGTCTGGCCCCGGTGCGCTGCGCGGGGCAGGGGCGCTAGACGAAAAGCTCTCGGCCTGGATCAGGGGTGCGGGCCAGGCATCCCTTGCCGCCCTGTTACATCTGGATCGGATCAGCGCCTGGGAAGACCGCGCCCGTGAGGCCATATCGGATCTAAGCGGTCGGACGCCGCCCGTTTTGATCGACGCGCTGACCGCTTGGCCTATGGTATCTGCCCCCTTGGCCGAGGAACTGACCCAAGCCTCGCGCGCAGCGGCGCAGCGTAATCTGGACAAGCTTAGCGACAGAGGGCTGATCCGCGAAGTTACCGGCCAAGGTCGGTATCGCGTTTGGACAGCGGCCTTGTAACAGGCGGCGAACAACTGCGTTGGCTTGCAATCGGCTGAGTCTTGCTGTTTCTGGAAGATCAGGCAGGCGAAACTGATCCATCGGGGCACAATTATGAGCAAAACGGCACTGATCACCGGCATAACGGGTCAGGATGGCTCTTATCTGGCCGAGCTATTGCTCGCCAAAGGTTATGAGGTTCACGGTATCAAACGCCGGGCCTCGTCGTTCAACACGCAGCGGATCGACCATATCTATCAGGACCCGCATGAACCGGACCCCAGATTGCATCTGCACTATGGCGACCTCAGCGACACATCAAACTTGACGCGGATAATTCAGGAAGTGCAGCCAGACGAGGTCTATAACCTCGGCGCACAGTCCCATGTTGCGGTGAGTTTTGAATCGCCTGAATACACCGCGGATGTGGATGGTCTGGGTACTCTACGTCTGCTCGAAGCGATCCGGTTTTTGGGGCTTGAGGGCAAAACGCGGTTCTATCAGGCCTCGACCTCGGAACTTTATGGTCTGGTACAGGAAACTCCGCAGCGCGAGACAACGCCGTTTCACCCTCGTTCACCCTATGGGGTCGCCAAGCTGTATTCCTATTGGATCACAGTAAATTATCGCGAAGCCTATGGGATGTACGCCTGTAACGGCATCCTGTTCAACCACGAAAGCCCCCGGCGCGGCGAGACCTTTGTGACACGTAAGATCACGCGGGGCCTCGCAAATATCGCGCAGGGATTGGATGATTGTCTGCACATGGGCAATATCGACAGCCTGCGCGATTGGGGGCACGCCCGGGACTATGTGAAGATGCAGTGGCTGATGCTACAGCAAGATACGCCCGAAGACTTTGTGATCGCGACCAGCCAGCAATATTCCGTGCGCCAGTTCATCGAGTGGTCTGCCAGCGAGTTGGGGATCATTCTGGAGTTTTCGGGCGCGGGCGTCGACGAAATCGCAATTGTCCGCGAGGTAATCGGGGACATGGCACCGGCATTGAAAGCCGGGGACATCGTGATGCGTATCAACCCCCGATACTTCCGTCCAGCCGAGGTGGATTCGTTGCTGGGTGATCCGTCCAAAGCCAAACAGAAACTTGGTTGGGTACCTGAGACGTCAGTGCAGGACCTGTGCGCCGAGATGGTTGCCGAAGATCTTGAAATCGCACGGCGCAACGCGCTGCTTAAGGAACATGGGCTTGCGGCACCTCTAACGCGGGAAAATGGCTGAGATGGCTGGGGCACGCAGAGTCTACGTGGCAGGGCATCGCGGTATGGTCGGCAGCGCGATTCTGCGAAAACTGCAGCAGCGGCAGCAAGCGGGTGAAGAAATTGAATTGATCACGCGCACGCGGGCCGAATTGGATCTGACCGATCAGGTTCAGGTTCAAACTTTCTTGCGCTCGGAACAACCCGACATTGTGATCCTGGCCGCAGCGCGCGTTGGCGGCATCCATGCAAACAACACCTATCCGGCAGATTTTATCTACGAAAACCTGATGATCGAATGCAATGTGATCCATCAGGCGTTTTCGGCAGGTGTAAATCGGCTGCTGCAACTTGGAAGCTCTTGCATCTATCCACGCGAAACCACCCAGCCAATGCGTGAAGACGCGCTTTTGACCGGCCCGTTGGAGCCGACGAACGAACCCTACGCCATCGCCAAGATCGCTGGGATCAAACTATGTGAGAGCTACAATAGGCAATACGGCGTCGACTATCGATCTGTCATGCCAACCAACCTCTATGGCCCCGGCGACAATTTTCACCCTGCAAACAGCCATGTACTGCCCGCCCTGATCCGCCGCTTTCACGAGGCGAAAACTGACGGGCATGAGGAAGTTGTGATCTGGGGAACCGGAACACCCCGGCGAGAGTTCCTGCATGTCGACGACATGGCCAAAGCGACCCTCTTCGTACTGGACCTTCCGCGCGGCATCTATGATGCCAATACGCAACCGATGCTAAGTCACATCAATGTTGGCACGGGTGAGGATATTTCGATCGCTGAACTGGCCGCAATTGTGGCCCGTATCACCGGCTTCACTGGCCGGGTCAGTTATGACCGGGTCAAGCCGGATGGTACGATGCAGAAATTAATGGATGTATCCCGGCTGACCAATATGGGTTGGAGCGCCAGCATTGGTCTGGAGGAGGGGATACGTCAGACCTATGCATGGTTTCTGGAACAATCGGAAACCGGATTGCGTGAAAAATGACCGTCCGGGCGTTCACCCGAACGGTCTCGTGCGTCAGAACCAGCGGCCAATTGCGATTACTGTGGGTGCCGTATTTGGAGTACCTGTAGAGGACCCTATAACCTGATCAGTGATCTGCGATTCTGATGGTGCGTCGATTCAGACAAAGCAAGCTCACCATCTCTAGCCGACCCAAGGCTCGGTGAGAGCAGCACCAAGCCGCATACGTTTCGCCCTGTTTTAGTGCTGCAGTGTGCTTGTCGCATCGACCGAGGCAACGCTCAGCTTTACCTCCAAATCCAATGCGCATAGGGCTTCGTTGTTCGCCATGTGGCTTTGGGCCTGCGCAGTTGCGACAAATAGAGATAAAAACGGGGAGAATTCAATGGTGCCGTTCCAATACCGATTGCGCGTTACCCTGCGATGATCCGCGTGAATTTCGCCGGACCGAACCGAACACCTGGGTTTCCATTCGTTAATGATTTGCTTTGGCAATCGGTAGTCGCCCGCCCAGTGTGCAGCTACCGCTTACGTACCTACTTAGTAGTATAGCTACTGAGCTTAAAACTCAGTCTCGGGCATAAACATCTTCGTAGCGAATGATGTCATCTTCACCCAGATAGGTCCCGGTTTGCACTTCGATCAACACCATGGGCACTTTACCGGGGTTAACCATCCGATGCACTGCGCCCAGAGGCACGTAGACCGATTGGTTCTCGGATACGAGTTGAACTTTGTCATCAATTGTCACCTCAGCAGTCCCTTCTACTACAATCCAATGTTCGGATCGGTGATGATGGGACTGAAGGCTTAGAGACGCACCAGGATTTACATGGATACGTTTCACCTGAAAGCGATCCCCAATGACAAGGCTTTCGAACCATCCCCAGGGGCGGTGATCAATGGGCAGCGATTCCGCCTGCTTTGCGCCCTTTGCTTTCAGAGCCGAGACCGCTTGTTTGACATCCTGTGCCCGGTCCATGCTGGCGACAAGAACTGCATCAGGCATTGCGACCGTAATCACATTTTCAAGCCCCATTGCCACGACCTCTTGCGCGGGCGTTTCAGAACGCACAAGCACGTTGTGGCAATCGATTGCAGTCACTTCTCCTGCTGTAGCTACGCCATTAGCATCAGGCGCGCTCAACTCTTGCACCGCGGACCAACTGCCAACATCGGACCAACCGGCGCTATAAGGTACAACACTCAGATTGCTGGCCCTTTCCATTACCGCATAGTCGATCGAGATATCCGGAACGCTCGCCCATGCCTGGGGATCGAGCCGGAGAAAACCCAAGTCTGATTGCGCCTCGTCGACCGCCTTTTGAACAGGTGCCAAGAGATCATGGGCATGCCGATCGAATGCCGTAAGGATGTCGCGAACGGCAAACAGGAATATACCGGAATTCCAAAGGTAACTCCCTTCGGTGACCATTGCCTTAGCACTGTCCAGATCAGGTTTTTCAACAAAGCGGTCGAGCGGAACGGAAGCGCCCGAAGCATCAGGTGCGTGCCGAAGTTTCAGATAACCGTACCCGGTCTCAGGCCGGTCTGGTGTAATCCCAAAAGTCACAAGGTCGCCACTCTTGCCGATTGCGCGCACCCCTTCGGCGACGGCTGCGTGAAAGGCTTGGGTGTCTGGAATGACGTGATCCGATGCCGCCACAAGCATTATCGCATCAGAATCAATCGAAGAAAGGTGCAGGGCAGCAGCCAAAACCGCCGGAGCAGTATTGCGCCCTTCCGGTTCGATAAGGATTGAACCGGGATCAATCCCGATGGCCATCAACTGCTCGGGTACAACAAAGCGGAAAGCTTCGTTGGTCAGGATCATGGGCTTGACGTAAGGCGTATCTTCGGGGCCTCGCAGCCGATCTGCACATTGTTGCAACAGGCTGGTTTCACCAATCAGCGGTACAAACTGCTTGGGATAGCTTTTGCGCGATAATGGCCAAAGTCGCGTACCGGACCCACCACATAGAATTACTGGATAGACCTTGCTCAAGATGCCCGCCTTCTCTGAAGCACTCAAAACAAACTAAACACGCTGATCAGACAATACAATTTTGGGCTATTGTGCGGCCCGGTCTGAAACAACAATGTCATGTATGTATTGGTTCAGATCGTCGCGCAGATCGTCCCTGGCTAAAGCGAATGAAACCGTTGCTTGTAAGAAGCCGGCTTTCGAGCCGCAATCGAACCTCTGGCCGTCGAACTTGTATCCAAATACAGGTACGCCGTTCTGAATATCTTCGGCAATCGCGTCGGTTAACTGGATTTCTCCACCACTGCCTTTCTTCTTTTGGTTCAAATTATATAGAACCGAAGGCCCCAAAATATATCGACCGATCACCGCAAGATTGGATGGCGCCTCTTCAGGCTTCGGCTTTTCCACCATTCCTTTGGCTCGGACAACAGTGCCAACATTTTGACCCGTATCCAAAACACCGTAGGAGCTTGTCTTTTCATGTGGGACCTCCATCGCGGCAACCATGTTGCCACCCGTTTCTTCATAAGCCTCGACCATCTGTTGCAAGCAGGGCTTGTCGGCGGCAATCACATCGTCGGGCAACATGACAGCAAACGGTTCATCTCCGATCAGCCGACGTGCGCACCATACGGCGTGCCCTAACCCCAATGCCTTATGCTGGCGGATATAGGCAATCGCGCCGCTTTCCATATTTGTCGCGTTCAATACCTCAAGCAGATCGTCTTTGCCCTTGGATTTCAGGTCTTGTTCCAAAATGAGATTGTGGTCGAAATAGTCCTCGAGCGCCGATTTTCCGCGAGATGTTACAAAGATGAACTCGGTGATACCAGCGGCACGTGCCTCATCAATGGCGTACTGAACCAAAGGACGGTCGACGAGTGTCATGATTTCCTTTGGCACCGATTTTGTCGCCGGAAGAAAACGCGTGCCCATTCCTGCAACAGGGAAAATTGCCTTAGTGACCTTACGTACCATATTACCTCACAAATTCTGTATATTACCGATGCCAAGTGGAAACGCCGGAGCACCCACATAAGACCAAAATACCTATCAATCAATCTCACCCAGCAGGTCTGCCGTGGCTTGCAGAAATTTGCCATTAACTTATGGGCAGAGTCAAAACGAAACATGACTGATCGTAAGTGCCCAATACATTTCTCCGGCGGCCATGCAATCCATGTTGACTAACTTGCACCCCGGAGACCGGGGTGCAATGCCTCAAGCATTCGCCATTATGGCTTCCAAAGAATCGTGCTCTGCGACGAAATGGTCCGGGGCTACCTCGCTGAGCTTGGGAACATAGCTTGTTTCGCCCAATGTCAGCCTGCTAGGCAGGAATCGCAAGGCCGCCTTGGGATCCATGGGGGACGGCAATTCTCCGGGCAATTTAAGCCGTTGGCGGCTGCGTTCGACATCCGGATCAGGGATGGGAACGGCTGAGATCAAGGATTTGGTATAGGGATGGATCGGTTCGGAACAGATCACTTCGCCATCGCCCAACTCGACGATGCGACCCAGGTACAGAACCATGATCCGGTTTGAGACCGCGCGCACCACCGAGAGATCATGGCTGATAAAGATCATCGACAAGCCGAACTCCTGTTGCAATTCACGCAACAATCCAACGATCTGGGCCTGAATGGACACGTCTAGCGCCGAGACTGCTTCATCGCATATGATCAGCTTTGGCTTGTTGATCATAGCGCGTGCGATTCCCACGCGTTGATTTTGCCCACCCGACAGTTCGTGCGGGTATCTGTTGATCATATTGGCTGGCAAGCCAACGCGCTCCATCATCTCGGAAACCAGTTCCTTGCGCTCGCGTTCAGTCAGGTCCGGGCGATAGGTTTTCAAAGGTTCCGCGATGGAGGCCGATATTGTCATCCGTGGATCAAGGCTTGCCAACGGGTCTTGGAACACGATCTGCAAATCCTTGCGGTATTTGTTTAGCTCAGCACGTTTCAGCCCGACGATTGGCGTGCCCAGCCAACTGACATTTCCACCGCTGGGCTCAATCAATTGCAAAACGGCGCGCGCCAATGTGGATTTGCCGCAACCAGATTCACCGACAACGCCCAGAGTTTCACCCTTGCGAATATCGAAGCTGACACCATCGACGGCCTTCAAGGGCACCTTGCGCCCGAACAGGCCACCTGAGACATGGATCGGGAAATGAACCTTGACGTCATCCACTTTCAGCAACGGCTCTTCCACTTGGGGCAGAGCTTTGGGTGCATCACCGGCGTCGATGCGTGGCATCGCCTCAAGTAGCGTGCGGGTATAGTCATGCTGGGGCGCTCGGAAGATTTCGCGTGTGTCCCCGGCCTCGACAAATTCGCCCATACGCATGACCTGAATATTGTCACACATGCGTGCGACAACGCCCATATCGTGGGTGATCAACGCAATCGCCGTACCTTCGTCCTTTTGTAGCCGCACCATCAGATCCAGAATATCCGCCTGTACGGTTACATCCAGCGCGGTCGTTGGCTCATCCGCGATCAGCAGTTTTGGATTACACAGCATCGACATCGCGATCATCACGCGCTGACGCATACCTCCGGACAGTTCGTGCGGATACTGATCCAATCGCCGCGCCGCTTCGGGAATGCGCACGCGGTTGAGCCAGTCCAAACAGCGCTGTCGGGCAGCCGAACCTTGCAGGCCCTCATGCACCTGCAACACTTCGCGCATCTGCTGACCAACCCGCAAATGCGGTGTCAAGGCGGTCAGCGGATCCTGAAAGATCATGCCAACGTCAGAGCCTCGGATTTTGTTGATTTTGTTCACGGGCAGATTCAGGATATCTTGACCATTCAGCATTGCGGAGCCGGTCGCGTGGCCAGCAGTGGGCAATAGCCCCATCGCCGCCATGAACGTCTGGCTCTTGCCCGACCCACTTTCGCCGACGATGCCGAGACATTCACCGGGGTCGATGTTGAAACTGATGCCTTTCACAGCCTCAACTACACCGTCGGGCGTATCAAATCGGACGCTCAGGTCCTTCACGGAAAACAGACTCATATCAGCGATCCTTCGGGTCCAGAGCGTCGCGCAACCCGTCACCGATGAAGAACATGGTGATGATGATGGCGACATAGAAAGTGAGTGGGAACATCAGCTGCCAGAGCGTGCCATACGCCATGGTGCCAGCCCCTTCGGCAATCAGACGACCTAACGACGTATAGGGTTCCGAGATTCCGAGACCGAGGAACGAGATGAAGCTTTCCGTCAGGATCATCTCAGGCACCAGCAGCGAGGCATACACGATGACGACGCCCAACAGGTTGGGCAGGATGTGGCGGTACATGATGGTGAACTCACTAACACCGGCGGCGCGCGCGGCTTCGATAAACTCGCGGTTCTTCAAGGTCAGGGTTTGCCCCCGAACAATCCGCGCCATTGTCAGCCAACCGACCGCGCCCAAGGCGATGAACAGCATGAAAAAGGATCTTCCCGCTACAACGAGTAGAAGAATGATAATTAACGTTGCCGGGATCGCCAGCAGGATATCCACGAACCGCATCATCGCACTGTCCGTGCGCCCGCCAATATATCCTGCGGTGATGCCATAGCATGTGCCGACGATCAGAGCAGTTGCGGCCCCAATCAGACCAACCAGCAGCGAGGTGGTCGTGGCCTGAATGACGCGGCTGTAAAGATCGCGCCCCAGATCATCGACGCCGAAATAGTGACCGGATTCGATGGATGGCATTCCCATGCCGCGCACGTCACCCATGACGTTCCAATCGATCTCTTCATTGTTCCAGACCGCAAAGTACGGTCCAAAAATCGTGAACAACACGATCAGAGCCAGAATGAAAACGCTGGCCATTGCGGCCTTGTTGCGGACAAAGCGCATCCGTGCGTCCTGCCAGAGCGAGCGCCCCTGAATGACCGTGTAATCGGTGATTTCCTCGGCCAGATGGGCGGCTTTTTGTGATTTTCCAAGCATTGCCTGCCCCTCAGTAACGGATTTTTGGATCGAACCAGGCATAAGCCAGGTCGGTCAGAAGGTTCACAACCACGGTCAACGCGCCATAAAGGATGGTGACCCCCAACAGCACGGCGTAATCCCGTGACAACGCGGAACCCACATAGGCCTGCCCCAGACCACCAGTCGAAAAATAGATGTCGACAAAGACCGAACCGGTCAGGACATAGACAAATACAGGCCCGAGATACGAGACCACCGGCAGCAATGTTGGCTTAAGCGCATGGCGCCAGATCACGGTTCTTGTCGGCAATCCTTTTGCCCGCGCGGTGCGAATGAAGTTCGAGTTCAGAACCTCCAGCATTGACGACCGTGTGATCCTTGCGATCGAGCCCATGTAGGACGTCGCCAATGCGATGACCGGCATGACCAGATATTGCCACTGGCCACCATGCCAACCTCCACCCGGCAGCCACCCCAGCCAAAGTGTAAAGGTCAGGATCAGGATCGGGCCCATGATGAAGTTCGGAAGGGCCTGTGCGGCAATACCCAGACCCACCGCGAAATAGTCGATCCAACTATTGTGTTTGATCGCAGCGGCAATTCCCAGCGCGACGCCAACGGACGTTGCCATCAGAAAGGACAGCGAACCGTAGGTCAGCGAGATTGGGAAACCCTGCGCGATGATGTCATTGACGTCCCGGTCCTTGAACTTAAAGGATGGGCCAAAGTCAAAATGCACGACGATGTTGTACAGATAGTCCCAAAGCTGTTTCCACAGCGGTTGATCCAACCCGTACCGCGCCTCGATATTGGCCAGAACCTGCGGCGGCAATGGCCGTTCCGAGGTGAAGGGCCCGCCGGGCGCAACATGCATCAGGAAAAAACAGGCGACGATCAACAGCAGGATCGTCGGAATGGCGACAAGCAGTCGCCGAACACTATAGGCAAGCATTTGATGCCCCCCGTATTTATTGGCCTTGCCCCGGTGAACCCGGGACAAGGCGAGGTTCAATGACGATTATTCGGCGATCTTGTAGAGATTCTTCGAATACCAATTCTGCTCGACGTTGTTCACCGGCCAGTTCCCCACGTCACTGTCCATCATGTAAACACCAGCATAGTGGTAGATCGGAATGACAGGCGTTTCCTGCGCAATGATGCGCTCAACTTCGGTATAGAGAGGCGCAGGATCGTCCGAAGTTTTGGCTTCGGCCAGCAATTCGTCTACGCGGGCGTTATTGTATTTACCGTCGTTGTAGCCGGAATCTGATTGCAGCAGATCCAGGAAGGTCGATGCTTCGTTGTAATCCCCGCACCATGCGCCACGGGCCAGTTCGAAGTTCTGGTTGCCACGCTCTTCCAGAAAGACTTTCCACTCCATGTTCGCCAGCTCGGCGTTAACGCCCAGCTTTTGCTTCCACATCTGGCTCAGAGCGACCGCAACCTTTTTATGTGCTTCGGACGTGTTGTAAACCATTTCGAAGCTCAGCGGATTGTCGGGGCCATAACCAGCATTGGCCAGCAACTCTTTGGCCAACTCATCGCGCTCGGCCTGAGACATTGAAGTCATTTCAACTTCTGGCGCAGTAAAGTCAGCGGTTGCCTCTGGTGCAAACGTGTAGGCCTCAGGCTGACCACCGGCCATAACTTTTTCCGTGATGATCGCACGATCAACGGCAAGCGACAGCGCCTGTCGCACATTTGGGTCCTTAAAGGCTTCGGGGCCGCTATCTGAGACGTTGAAAGTGTAGTAATAGTTACAAAGGCGCGGGAAACTGATGGCTTCTTCCGGGTGCTCTTCCTTTAGGCGCGGATACTGACCCGCAGGAATTTCGGTGCGGTCTAGCTCGCCAGCCAAATAACGCGTCAGGGCAACGTTCTCGTCATTGATGACCAGAGAGACGACTTTGTCGATGATAGTATTGTCGTTGTCCCAGTACATCTCGTTACGCTCACGCACAGAGCGTTCTTGCGGCAGGTGCTCGGTCAGTACATAAGCGCCGTTCGAGACTATGTTTCCAGGCTTGGTCCACGCATCACCAAATTCCTCGATCACTTTCTGCGGCGCGGGGAAAGTTGTCGAGTGTGTGGTCATCTGCGGGAAATAGGGCAGGGGGGCGCTCAGCCGGACTTCCAGTGTTTTGTCGTCGATTGCCTTAACACCCAAATCGTCAACCGACTTCTCGCCCGCAATGATCTCAGCGGCGTTTTCGATCGACATGAGTTCCATGAACCATGCGTAAGGCGACGAAAGTTCGGGATCGACGGCACGTTTCCAAGCATAAACAAAGTCGCCTGCAGTTACCGGATCACCATTCGACCACTTCGCCTCATCGCGCAGGGTAAAGGTGTACACGTCTTTGGTATCATTGACCGAGAATTCGGTGGCGACACCGGGTACAAGGTTGCCGTCTTCATCCTGGTTCATCAGGCCTTCAAACAGGTCGCGTACAATTTCGGCGCCCGATACATCTTCGACAACCTGCGGGTCTACTGAGCTGTGCTCATCTAGAATTCGGTAGGTGAAGGTTTGATCGTCAGCCAGCGCTTCCCCGGTCTTTGGATGCGTGCCCGCTGCGATTGCAGTGCCAGCGATGATGGTCGAGGACAGCAGTCCCGCCAATGAGGTTCGGATAATTTTGTTCATGTGATTACTCCCATTTTATGTGGTTTACGGCGTCCGGACCGCATCAGCGGTAGCACGCTCGTCTGCCATTATGTCTCCGGCATTTGTCAGGACTTGACCTTGATCTAGATCGCATCAGGATCGAGTATTTTACCCTCTTCAATCAGGCAATGTCGGAGATCCGAGTGCGAAAGTCATCTTTCACTGCATAAGAACCTGTCAGTTTTGGAGCAAAGGTAAAAGGGTTTGCAGTTGGCGATGGCCACAAAGGTTGAAATGAACTGTAACCCGCAGGGCTGTAGAAATTTTATTTTGAAACACTTCGCAGCAGTGACATTTTCGTGAAATTCAAGATATCACCAAGGATGAATATGTTGTGCTTGATACGCGTATTTGGCGAATCACTTCATGCGCTACGGCATTAAAACGGCTTTCAAAGCGGCATCCGGAAAGCAGGTAGGTGCGCGGCCAGATGCCTCTTGCCAGCGCCCGATTGAGCGTCGGGTTTTATATCCTGGAAGGCCATCGACACCGCCGACGTCATGGCCCTGTTGAACAAGTGCCAGCTGCATGCTGGCGACATCCGATCGGTAGAGGTTCCCGACATCGCCCCAACGACCGCGAAAGTCGCCGACTCCATATTGAATGCGATCACCCACATGGCCCACAAACAGCGCGTAGAGATCGCTGGTGTTATAGTCCTTAAGGACATAGAAATTGGGTGTCACGATAAAGGCTGGACCGCTGCGCCCGGCGGGCATCATCAGATAACCCTCGGCGTTGAGTTCGTGCGCCGGAAAGGGCCTGCCTGAAACGCGACTGACGCCCATAGCGACCCAATCGCTGATCAAACGCCCCTGATCTGGGCCCTCCAGCGCGCATGAAACCGCTGTCGGAACTCTGACTTCGAACCCCCAATCGCGACCTGTCACCCATCCGTGCTCGTCTAGATATGTTCCGATCGATGCAATCGTATCAGCGGGCGAGCCCCAGATATCAGCCCGACCATCGCCGTCACCATCACGCGCATAGGTCAGAAAATTTGTGGGCATGAACTGGGGCTGACCCAGTGCACCAGCCCAGCTGCTTTTCAGGGCGTGGCCGTTACCGGACTCGGCAATCTGCAATGCGGCAATCAGTTCATTGGTGAAATAATCCGCCCGCGTGCTCATGAACCCTTTGGTGCCCAGTACCTGAAACGCATTGTGGCGGATCGGGACCTGACCATAGCCGCTCTCGCGTCCCCAAATAGCTAGAATTATACGGGCAGGAACGCCTGTTTCTGCCTCGACTCGGGTCAGCGTATCTGCGTGACGCTTCGCCATCTTGCGCCCAACAGATGTGGCACCCTGAACCGATCCCGCATTGAAATATCGCCCAGGTGAACCGAATTCGGCCTGGCGTTGGTGCTTGGGCGTCTTTTCCGGGCTTCCCGGGGGAACCAAATCCGGAAGGTCCCAGTTCAAAGTCACTCCATTGAAGGCGCGGTGGAATGTGTGTTTCGAAACGCCCTTGGCCTTTGCCTTTGGCCAGACGGTTTGTTCCAGCCAACTTTGGAACTGACGCTCAACCGCAGCGCGATCCTGCGCAAGCGAGGGCGGTGCGAGACAAAGCAGGGTGAAGAAAGCAAGAACCAAACGCATACAATCGGTCTCGCGCGCGCAAGACCTTATGTCAACAGCAGCCCGTCGGGGCGGTATTGCGAAAGTCCTTGAGAAATTCCGTGACTCTGCCGATAGTTGCCGGGAACCCCCGTCGTAAGAGGATCAACAGGCGTGACCTTTTCCCGGATGTCAGTCATCACAATGCTCACCTCGGTGACGCTGGTTATCTTGTTGCTGATGGCTCACCCTGCCGAGGCAAGCGACAGCTTCATGGATCCCCAAGGCCCTATTGCAGCGGTGCAAAAGACGCATCTTCTGCGTGCGACCGCACTGATCCTGATTGCTGTGATACCCGTTCTGGTTCTGGTGCCCTTGATCGCCCTTCGCTACCGCCGTCGTAAGGGTGGGCACGCGGCCTACACACCGCACTGGGATTTTTCCGCAAAGCTTGAATTTCTGATGTGGGGCGTTCCTGTGGTGATCGTGATGATCTTGTCCTTTTACCTCTGGAAAGCGACGCATCGCCTTGATCCCTATTCCGCGCCATTCGGGGATGAGCCAGCCATGAACGTGCAGGTGGTTGGTCTCGATTGGAAATGGCTGTTCATCTATCCAGATCACGGCATCGCCACGGTGGGAGAGCTAGGCATACCAATCAAACAGCAAGTCGCGATGACGCTGACCACAGACACTGTGATGCAGTCTTTCTTGATCCCGGCGCTGGCAGGGCAGATCTATGCCATGCCTGGCATGACAACTCAGCTACATGTGGTAGCTGACGTGCCCAAGACGATGCAGGGAGAGAACACGCAGTACAATGGCCGGGGTTTCACCAAACAGAAGTTCCTGACGCAGGCCATGGCTCCTGAAGATTTTGAAGCTTGGGTCGCAAGTGTCAAAACGCACGGCATTCCGTTGACCGAAGATACTTATCAGACGCTGGCCATGCGCACCGACCGGGATGAAGTTCAGGCAGCGTTGGGCACGGCGCTCATGCCACTAAACGCGCTCTATTTCACACTTGAAGAGGGCGATTTGTTCCATTCAATCTTGCATCGTTATCACAGCGGAGAACCTCTGCCATTGGACCAGCAACCGGGGACGGTTGAATACGGGCAGGAGGCAAACGAATGACGACTCCAGAGACCGGTTTCTTTGGCCGTTTGAGCTGGGATGCATTTCCCATCGCAGGTCTGATCCAGAACCCAGGCGCAAATGAGATCATCGCAAATGCGGCTGCCGCAATTGTGATTGTGGGCGTTGTGGCCGTGGTTGGCATCCTGACGTGGTTCCGGCTGTGGGGGCCTCTCTGGCGGGATTGGCTGACCAGTGCTGATCACAAGAAGATCGGCATCATGTATATCGTCTTCGCGATCGTCATGCTGGCACGCGGTGTGCTGGAGGGTGTGGTGATGCGCGCCCAGCAAGCAGCGGGTCCGGGGGACGGATTTCTGGAACCCGAGCATTTTGCGGAACTGTTCAGCACCCATGGCACTATCATGGTGTTCTTCGTGGCGGTTCCATTCGTCTTTGGTGTTGCAAACTATGTGATCCCGCTGATGATCGGCGCTCGCGACGTGGCCTTTCCGGTGATGAACCAGATCGGGCTTGGCTTAACCGTCTCGGCCGGGCTGATGCTGATGGTTTCGCTTGTGGTGGGCGAATTCTCAACAGGTGGCTGGACCGCGTATCCGCCCTATACAGGGGCCGCGTTCAATCCAGGCGTTGGACCGGATTACTGGATCTGGGCGATTGTGGTCTCAGGCGTGGGCACCACGCTGACCGGCATCAATTTTGCCGTCACGATCTACAAGCTGCGCGCGCCGGGGATGAAGTTCATGCGGCTGCCGATGTATTGCTGGACGATAATCTGCAGCTCGATTCTGATCATCTTTGCCATGCCCCCGCTTGGCGTAGCTGCATTGTTGCTGGCGGCTGACCGATATCTCGATTTCCACTTCTTCACCAATGACCTTGGTGGCAACATGATGAACTATGCCAACCTGTTCTGGCTGTTCGGTCACCCCGAAGTCTACCTGCTGGTCCTGCCCGCCTACGGCATTTATTCCGAGGTTTTTGCCACCTTCTCGGCCAAGCGGCTCTATGGCTACAACTCACTGGTCATCGCTACAATGTCGATTGCGGTCATGTCCTTCACCGTCTGGTTGCATCACTTCTTTACGATGGGCCAAAGTGCTTTGATCAACGCAGTATTCGGCATTGCAACCATGCTGATCGCGATCCCGACCGGGGTGAAGGTCTATGACTGGATGGCGACGCTCTATCGTGGTCGCATTCGGTTCTCAGTTCCGATGCTTTACAGCCTCGCGTTTCTGATGCTGTTCGTCATTGGCGGGCTCAGCGGAGTGGTTCTCGCCAACCCAACTGTAGACTATCAAGTGCACAACACCCTGTTCCTTGTTGCGCATTTCCACAATGCGCTGCTGCCGGGCGTACTGTTCGGACTGCTCGCCGCATATAACTATTGGTTCCCCAAGGCTTTCGGGTTCCGACTGAATGAGTTTTGGGGCCGCGTCTCAGTGTTCTGTTGGACCGTTGGGTTTCTGTTGACCTTCATGCCGCTTTATTTCGTTGGCCTCATGGGGATGCCCCGCCGATCGTTCAGTTGGGAAGACCCGAGCTTTCACCCTTATATGATCACCGCTGTCATCGGGGCTTTGGTGATTACCTGTGGTCTGCTCTCGGTTCTGATCCAACTTTGGGTCAGCATCCGCGATCGCAATCAGTCTCGCGCCCCTGTAGGCGATCCGTGGGATGGGCGCACGCTGGAATGGTCGATCCCGTCACCACCACCGCCCTATAATTTCGCTATTATCCCGCAGGTCACTGATCGCGATGATTTTGCTGCCGCTAAGGAACGTGGTCAGGCCTATCCCGACCCTGAAGCCTATGAAGATATCGAGATGCCGCGAAACACCGGTATTGGTTTCATCCTTTGCGTGCTTAGCGGCATCTGGATGTTCGCTCTGGTCTGGTGGATTTGGTGGCTGGCAATCGTAATGACCATCGCGATAGTCCTCGCTATTATCATCTGGAGTTTCGACACAAGCTCCGAAATCATCATCCCCGCCGAAGAGGTACGCAAGGATCACGAGGCGTGGCTGGCGTTGGTTCACAGCACGGCCGCCGTGGATCGCGATCACGAAAGCGCGCCCGAGAATCGCGGCCTCGCCCGCCCGGATATGGAGGCTGTGACATGAGGCGCGCACCCAAGCACAGCTATCCGGGGATCAACCTCGGCGAAGATCACGCGAGCGCCCACAAAGCGTCCGAAGTTGTCACCTTTGGTTTCTGGGTCTTCTTGATGAGCGATCTGGTCTATTTCGGCCTGATGTTTGCGATCTATATCACCATGATTGATGCACAGGCCGGAGGTCCCGGCCCGCATGAACTGTTCGATCTGAAAAGCATCTTTGCCCAGACCCTTATTCTGTTGACCAGCAGCCTGACCGTCGGACTGGCAATGCTGGCGCTGAAATACAACCTGCCACGAGCAAGGATCGTGTTGTGGTTTGGAGTGACCTTGGTCTTGGGCCTCAGCTTTCTTGCTATGGAAATCCGCGATTTCATGAACATGGCGGCTCAGGGCGGCATTCCACAGCGCAGCGGGTTTTTGTCGGCCTATTATGGGCTCGTTCCGCTGCACGGGTTGCACGTTGCTGCAGGATGTCTGTGGCTGATCGTGCTGGGCATTCAGCTAAGGGTGTTTGGCCTGACCGATCTTTTGATGTCGCGCATGGTAAGACTTGCGCTGTTCTGGCACTTCCTCGATCTGATATGGATCGGCATCATTACCATCGTCTATTTCGGAGGGCTGGCCTATGGATAAGCGATCCGAGATGCATAAACGTGAACGGCGGCGCTATGTGATCGGCTACGGTGGTTCGCTGTTGCTGACATTGATCGTTTTCGCTCTCGCGCATCAGTTCGGAATCGAAACCCCGGGTGTCTATATGGCCATCGGCCTATTGGGGATTGCGCAGTTGGTCGTGCAACTGGTCTATTTCCTGCATATCGATCGCCGTCGCAGCAGTCGTGAGGATCTTGATCTGATCCTGTTCTCGACGCTTGTTCTGCTGATTATTATCGGCGGCACCGTCTGGATTCTGGGCAATCTGGCCATACGAATGCACATGCACGTGATGTAACCCTTGAAGGAGCGCTGCTGATGAAACGTTTAAAAGCAGTAGCCGTCGCTGGAATTATTGCTGCGATTGCGGTGGGCCTATTGCTGTATTGGCGGCATGAAGAGCGCTATCCTTCGACCAATGATGCGTACATTGGGGCCAATATCATTTATGTGGCTGCGCAGGTGACCGGGCAGGTATCAAACCTCGCGGTGATCGAGAACCAGCCGGTCAAGTCAGGTGATTTGCTGTTCACAATTGATCCGACACAGTTCAAGGCCTCGGTCGATCAGGCCCAGGCTAATCTGGATAGCGCCATTCAGCAGGCCGAGTCTTTCTCGCACCAGATCACCGCTGCGCAGGCCGCCGTCGAAAGCACCTCTTCGTTCTACGATACTGCGCAGAGTAATCTTGAACGCGCCCGAGCCTTGTTCTCGGACGGAGATCTGGCTCAGGCTTCGCTGGATCAAACCACATCCGAATTCGCGCAGGCTTCGGCCCGATTGACCACTGCCCGATCCGAGCTTTCCGCGTTGCAAAGTGGTCTCGCGGCCCGGCAGGACAATGTGTTGTCTTCACAGGCTGCATTAGAGATCGCGCAGGCCGATCTTGCCTGGACCAAAGTCTACGCCGCGGCCGATGGCTGGATTGCGAATCTGGCTCTGCGGCCAGGGTCGTCGGTTTCGGCCAATGCACCGCTGTTTTCCATCGTCGAGTCGTCTGAGTGGTGGGTGGACGCCAATTTCAAGGAAACATCGCTGACCCGCATTCGCCCGGGTCAGTCCGTCACCGTGCAAGTCGATATGCTTCCGGGGACAACCCTGACCGGCAAAGTCGCTTCTATCGGCCGCGGCTCGGGTGATACGTTTTCTTTGCTACCGTCCGAAAACTCCAGCGGTAACTGGGTAAAGGTCACCCGGCGGTTCCCGGTGCGGATTGAGCTTGATCCCACTGACGCACTGCTTCGCGTCGGGGGCAGCAGCAAGGTCATAGTGGATACCACCGGAACCGATCAATGACCGAACCAGGCCACATCAATCGTGTGATTGTCGTGGCCGTTGTGCTCAGCGCCATACTCGAGGTTCTGGACAGCACTATTGTCAACGTTGCATTGCCGCATATCCAGGCGGCGTTTGGGGCTACCACCGATCAGGCGACATGGATATTGACCAGCTATATCGTCTCGGCTGTAGTGGTTATGCCGCTGACCGGGTTTGTCGCGCGCCGCGTAGGACGGCGTCGGCTGATCCTGACTGCCGTCACAGGTTTTGCAACCATGTCTGTCATGTGTGGTCTGTCATGGAGCCTAGAGACCATCGTCGCGTTTCGCCTTGCACAGGGCATGTTCGGCGCGTTCCTGATCCCGCTATCTCAGTCCATCTTGTTCGATGCGTTCCCACGTGAGAAACGGGGGCAGGCAATGGCGGTTTTCGGCCTCGGCGTTGTGGTCGCACCAGTGTTGGGCCCAACTGTGGGCGCGGTATTGACCGAGTATTTCTCGTGGCGAATGGTGTTCTTTGTTAATCTTCCTGTCGCTGCAATGGCCCTGCTGCTATTGGCTGGCGAACTGCCCGATGACGAAACCGAGAACGTCGGCATCGATTGGAAAGGGCTGGCACTGCTAGCGCTTGGTATTGGCTGCCTGCAATTTGTGCTTGATCAGGGTGAGACGAAAGATTGGCTCTCTTCTCGCATCATCCAAATCGCACTGATTGCGTCGGTCATGGGTGCTGTGGGCTTTATTGTACATGCACTGACGTCCCGGAGCTCGGTCGTTGATCTACGGCTTTTTGCGGATCGCAATTTTGCCTTGTGCAATCTGATCATCGCGGGTTTTGCGATCTCTTTGTTTGGCGGGATCGCCATCCTTCCAACCTTTGTGCAGAACTTGCTTGACTATCCGGTCATCGAGTCCGGTCATCTGTTCATTCCTCGCGGCATCGCAGCTGGCGCTTCCATGGTATTGACGGGCGCTGTTCTGGTTACGCGGTTTGATCCGCGAGTTTTGGCAGGACTGGGGATGCTTCTGACTGCAGTCGGAAACTTCATGGTAGGGATGCTCAACCTGAATGCCGGGTTCTGGCAATTGGCATGGCCAGGTTTTGTCAGCGGCCTAGGGATGGGATTGGTCTTTGTGCCTATGTCGATTTTGGCATTCGAAAGCATCAGCAAGGCCCGACAGGACGAGGCCTCGGGCCTGTTCAATGTAACAAGACAGCTGGGATCATCAGTGGGTATCTCGTTGGTTGGCACTTGGGTCGTGCGAGGCTTGCAGACCAATACCGCAGCGCTAAGCCAGAATGTGACGCCCTATAATCCTGCAGCACAGGCTTACCTTGCCCCGCTCGGGCTGACACCCGAAAGCGCAGAAGGCGCCGCAATTCTGGGGCAGGAGATTTCCCGGCAGGCCGAGATGATTTCATACCTCACAGTGTTCAACAATCTTGGATTGCTTGCCTTGGCGACGATCCCGTTGCTGTTCTTCTGCCGTGCCCCGAAGCCTGATCAAAGGGCTTCGGCCCCTGTACACTAACGTGTCAGAACAAGACCCAGCCAAAGCGCGGACCAGCACAAGACGAGGCTGAGAATGATATTTCCAACGGCAAAAACGATTGTCCGCTCGCGATGCAGCTGCAGTGACTGATAGGCAAAGCTCGAAAACGTGGTGAAGCCGCCGCAAAACCCAAAAACAAGACGTTTTTCCTGTTCACCCATTTCAGCCGAACCGCCCAAAAAGCCGATCCACAGCCCCAGCAGGAGACTGCCCAGAACATTCACAATCAGTGTCGCGTAGGGTAGGTCATGCGTCACCCGAAGCGTCAGCCAATGCCGCAATACGGCCCCCAACCCTCCGCCCAAAGCAAACATGGCGTGTAGATACAGGGCCGTCATTGCCGGGTTTCCCGGAATTGGCGTCGCCCCAATGCTTCGCCCAGAACCGCTGCGGCGAGGCCAAATGCAATTTCTGCACTTACGGCGATAATTACGAACCAGTTTCCAGTTTCTGCAAGTCGTTCCAACTCGGCAACGAACGAAGAAAAGGTGGACAATCCGCCGCAAAACCCGACGGCACCCAGATGCAGAACGTGCGCATGAACCCGTTTTCGAATGGCATAGAGCCAACCAAGAATAAAACAGGCTACAATATTGATGCCAAACGTTGCTGTGAGGAACGGAGCACCTGGGATTTCCAGCGAAAAGAGCTCTCTTAGCAACGATCCGGCAGCGCCGCCAACAAAGACGGCTGAGTACATGAGCGCGCGATGACTGAATGCAGGGGCTGAACTAGACACTGCGATTATCCCTGCGTTGACCGGTCTTCCATTCGGCATACAGATTGCGATTGTGCGGATCAACCGGCCTTGCTGACCCAAAGGTTGCGCTTGTTTGAAACGCAGGGGCTTGCGCATTCAGACCAATCTGTTCCACGCTCTGTTTGAAGGTTCGGTTCATGGACCTGAAACCGATCAAGGTCACGCTGTTTCAGCGCTACTCAGGGAAGCATAAAATGATTGTTCGCAGGCTTTATTATATCCTCAGCTATGTTTGCCTCCCGCTGACTTTGCTTTGGGGTTTTTACTGGCCACCTGCCCATTGGCTGCTGATCATTCTGATCCCCTACGCGATCATCGGTCTCTACGATATGCTGACGACCAAGCATAACGTGCTGAACAACTATCCGGTTCTGGGGCATTTCCGCTATATGCTGGAGTTTGTCAGTCCTGAGATCCGGCAATATTTCGTTGAAACCAACGAAAGCGGGCGGCCTTTTAATCGGATCATCCGCAGCCTGGTTTATTCCCGCGCCAAGGGGCAGGTTGATACTCAGGCGTTTGGTACCCAATACGATATCATGACCGTAGGCTATCACCGGGCCGATCATTCGCTGGCCCCCAAGCACGTTGAAGAGAGCGAAGAGCGGGTGGTGCTGGGGGGACCGCAGTGTGACAAGCCTTACAACGCCTCGCGCCTGAATGTATCCGCGATGAGTTTCGGTGCGCTCAGCGCCAATGCGATCCGCGCTTTGAATGGTGGCGCAAAAGATGGTGGTTTTGCGCATAACACGGGCGAGGGCGGTCTTTCGCCCCACCATCTGGCCGAAGGTGGTGACATCATCTGGCAGATCGGCACAGGGTATTTTGGTTGCCGCACAGCTGATGGCGGGTTCGATAAGGATCTGTTTGCTGAAAAAGCCAGGAAAGACGTCGTCAAAGCGATTGAGATCAAGCTATCGCAGGGGGCGAAGCCGTCTCACGGCGGAGTTCTTCCGGCTGCTAAGGTCGATGAAGAAATCGCCGAGATTCGCGGAGTTCCGGTGCATCAGGATGTGATTTCTCCACCCATCCATTCTGCTTTTGATGGGCCGACGGGGTTGATGCACTTTGTCCAACATCTGCGAGAGATGTCTGGTGGCAAGCCCGTGGGTTTCAAACTGTGCATCGGGCGTCGGTCCGAATTTATGGCAATCTGCAAAGCGATGCTGGAAACCAAAATCCTGCCCGATTTCATAACGGTGGACGGCGCGGAAGGGGGGACAGGCGCTGCACCTGTCGAGTTTACCAACCGCTTAGGAATGCCTCTGAATGAGGCCCTGATTTTTGTGAATAATTGCCTGCGCGGCGTAGGTCTCCGGGACAAGATACGCGTGATTAGTTCAGGCAAGGTTGCGACCGGGTTCGATATGGTCGAGAAATTCGCTTTGGGTGCGGACATGTGTAACGCAGCGCGGGCGATGATGTTTGCAGTGGGGTGTATTCAAGCGTTGCATTGTAACACCAACCGTTGCCCCTCGGGCGTGGCGACTCAGGACCCGATCCGTGGTCGTGCGGTAAACGTGCCCCAAAAACGGCAACGCGTGCACCGGTTCCACGATGCGACATTAGAAAGCTTCCGCGAAATACTGGGGGCTATGGGCAAAGCAAAAGTATCGGACTTGCGGCCTGCCGACATCCGTCGTCGCACAGCAGATGAACAAGAGCGCTCTTATGCCGAACTATTCAGCTTTTTGGATGATGGTGCATTGTTGGGCAAGAAGATCCCAGAAGAATTCGCTGCAGACTGGCAAGCTGCTTCAGCCAGCCAATTCTAGCGCTACCTAGCTTGGGTTTGATCTCGGATTATTGAGCGTGTGGGTGTGGATTCTGCGAATGCTCCATTCAACCGCATCTCGCATGGTCTTGCCCAAAGCGACATCAAAGGCCTCAACCAGATCAGGTGTCTGATCTGTGGCCGCTAGCACGGCTTCCTGAAAAGAACTTGAGGCTATGATCTTGTCCTCGTACTCATCGATGATCTTGATATTTATACGAACCTCTACGCGAACCGTCTTCGAGTTCTCGGTTTCGCTGATGACGATCCCCTGAAATTCTCGCAGATCAGGCGCGATCACATAATCCGCACGTAGGCCGACTGTCGAGCGTCCAACGGCGGCAACTTTGCCCGAATTCTCATAGCTTTCGACCATTAAGGCCTGCACAATCAGCGGTGCGCGATCAACCCAGCGGGCTCGGGGCAGATATTGAACCTGCAACAAGGTCGGTTGCACGGCTATTTGGTCGGTGTTTACCGCAGCCGTCGCCGTGGGTTCTTCGACAACGATCTGTTTTTGGATACGCGGCAAAGACGTAGAAAACGTGCTTTTTGGTGTCAGCAAATACAGGTCGTTCGGCTTGGACGCTTGCCGGAGCGTCCCAAGGCCAGTGCAACCCGTCAGAGCAGCCAATATCAGAGTGAAAGCTAAGGTCCGTATCATTGACGAAACTCCGATGCTTGGGTGCCTAATAAAAAGCGGGCCGGGTCACGTTCGACCTTGTCGACCAACCGATCGAGACTGATGACCAGACGTTGCGATTCCTCGATGAACCGGATGAATTGGGGCAAGCCGACGCGCAAGAAATCCGAGACCTGACGCCGGTTATCCTGAACGACGCCATCAATAGTGGCCAACAAATCTGAAGCCGATTTCGAAGCACTGAGGACATCGTCAGAAATTTCGTCGATCTTTTGGGTGATATTCGAGACGGTTTCCGCAACCTGATTGGCCGCCTTGCTCACATCCGCTGCGACCGGAGAAATATCTTCGTCCATCACGCGGTTGGCCGAGTCAAACGCTCTCTCTGCCGAAGCAAGCGCCCCTTTTGCCGAATCCATGGTCGATGTAACTGATTCAAGAGTGGTGTTTGCGTTCAAAACAGTTTCGCTTATCACGCCAAGCGTGACGCTGCCCTCATCAGACAATTGGGTCAGCCTCTCAGCAAGGATTGAGCCACGTTCGATAAAGGGCCTAAGGTCTTCCTGAATCACTCTTTCAGCACTGACAATGGCGCTGTTTGCAGTCTCTAGCGTCGTTTTGGCAGTGTCTGAAGTCTCTCTGATACTCTTCAGCGTGTCAGTTCCAGTGCTCAACGTCGTCTCGGCAGTATTCGCCAAGGTATCCAGCCTCTTGGTAAATTCTCCAACGTCTTTGGCAGCACCGCCCAAATCAGACGAGAGCGACTGGAAATCCGTCAGAGTTTTATCCAGTTTACCCGACGCGTCCGCCAGATTGGTCAGGATATCCGAAACGGCCTTGCGGTTTTTGTCATCGACAACGGAATTGAGATTTTCCAACAGCGTGACAGCCTTTTCCAGCACCTCTGGCGCTCCTTCCAGCAAGGACTGGATCGAGCTGCGTTTGCTTGGGATAACGCTGTTCTGGGCCAGCTTTTCTGCAGTCGGAGACCCACCGGAAAGCTCTACATAGGCCACCCCGGTTACGCCCAGAGATTGCAACTGTGCAATGGTTTCCTTTGTCACCGGAATATCGGCGTCAACTTCAAGTCGCACCCGCACTTTAGAGGGATCATCTTTATCCAAATTAAGTGAAATAACCTGGCCGACCGGCAAGCCATTATAGTTCACACCGCCCGCTGCTGAAAGGCCCGAAACATTGTCGAAAAGCACATCATAATAGGCGTATTGCCGGGTCACTTCGAATTTGGCGAGCCATAGAAAGAACCCGAAGGCACCTAGAATGCCCGCCAAGGTAAACGCACCGATCAGGATATAATTCGCTCGGGTCTCCATCGCCTCTACCTGTCCTGCCCCTTCTGCTGGGCCGCGCGGGCGCGGGGGCCTGTGAAATATTCCTGAACCCAAGGATGATCGACCTTGGTCATCTCTTCTATTGGACCTTCAACCAGCACACGCTTTTCCGCAAGTACCGCGATGCGGTTACAAATGGCATAAAGACTGTCCAGATCATGGGTCACCATGAATACGGTCAGCCCCAGCGCATGCTGAAGTTCCCCAATCAGGTCATCATAGGCTGCAGCACCGATTGGGTCTAATCCAGCAGTTGGCTCATCCAAAAACACGATCTCGGGGTCCAGCGACAAGGCACGGGCCAAGGCCGCACGTTTGCGCATTCCGCCGGATAATTCGGATGGAAACTTGCTGCAGCTCAACTGAGGCAGACCAACCAGACTGATCTTGAGGCCCCCAAGCGCGGCCATCAGTTTTTCGCTGATACCAGTATGTTCGCGCAGCGGCGCCATCACGTTCTGCAGCACGGTCAGCGAAGAGAACAACGCCCCGTCTTGAAAGGCCACACCCCAGCTTTTTTCGATCCGCTGACGCTCTTCTTCCGGGCCGTTGAGAACATCGACGCCCAGAACCTCGATACTACCGGATTTTGGTTTGTTCAGGCCTACGATCGTGCGCAGCAGGACCGACTTCCCGGTGCCCGAGCCACCAACAACACCCAGTACCTCACCTCTCCAGACATCGAGGTTAAGGTTGTCGTGAACCACCTGCTCGCCGAACTGGTTGGTCAGATTGCGTACCCGAATAACGGCTTCGCGTTTGGTGTCGGATTGCGGTTTGTCTGTTAGCGGGGTTCCGTCCATGTCAGACCCCCAACTCTGAGAAGAAGATCGAAAAAAGGGCGTCGATGGCGATGACCATAAAGATAGATTGCACCACCGAGGCCGTCGTGCGCTGACCAACGCTTTCGGATGACCCTTTGACTTGCATGGCCTGCCAGCAGGCAATGACGCCGATCACCAGCGCGAAAAACGGTGCCTTGATCATTCCGACCGCAAGTTGTGCGACACCGGTATTTTCCTTAAGCCGAGTCAGGAACATGCCCGGGCTGACGCCAAGGTCGATCCAACTCATCAACGCGCCGCCGATCAGGCCCGCCATGTCGGCGACAAAGCCCAGGATCGGCAACATGATCAGCAGCGCTAGAACGCGCGGAATGACCAGCACTTCAATCGGGTCCAGCCCTAGCGTTCTCATCGCATCGATCTCTTCCTGCACCTTCATCGACCCGATTGAGGCCGTAAACGCCGACCCGGACCGGCCCGCGACAATGATCGCGGTCAACAAGATGCCCAGCTCACGCAGGATCGAGATCGAGATCAACTCGACCACAAAAATCTCAGCGCCAAACTGTTTCAACTGCGTTGCACCCTGAAAGGCCAAAACGACGCCGATTAGGAAGCCCATCAAGGAAACGATCGGCAGCGCCTTGAAGCCGACCTGCTCCATTTGCGAAACCAGTGCAGCACGGCGCAGCCGCCATGGCATGATCAAGGTCCGGACCAACCGATGCAACGTAAGACCCAGAAAGCCGATGATCGACAAGGTATCTTGCCAAGCGCCAAATGTCTTTTGCCCGATCCGGGCCACCCAGTTGATGAGGCCACGAGGCGGGAGTTCTTCTCCGGTTTTTTCGGGAATGTTCTGCGATACCGTCTCGATCAACGAAGAATGCGCCGGTTCCAACCCGTCGAACTTGACCTGAACGCCTGTCGATCCAAGGCGTTGCACCAGATTGGCAACAAGCCAGGCCCCTCCAGTATCCAACGCCTCGACCTGAGACATGTCGACAGTCGTATTTTTCCCATTGGGTTTTAGGGCCGCGAAATCCCGCTCGACACGATCGAGGGATTGCGTCCGCAAATCGCCCGCAATCCTTATACAAACGCCGGTTGCGTTGGTCTCAGAAATAATCGTCGGCCGTGTCATAGCGGTATGTGATGGCAAACGACGGGTACCTGCAATGGAATTGTTCAAAGAAGCCGGTATTTTGCGGATACGCATTGCGATGGTGCGACAGTGGCCATCTCTGTCTGGAGTCTTGTTGATGTCGAGCGGCCGTGCGATGCGAGAATTGTTACTATAACGATCTTGTCCCGCTGCTCAGAAGTAGCAAAGCATCAAAGGCGGTGATTAGTCGCCACAGTTGTTAATATTCAGATAATTATAGACAATTACTGTTCTTGCGTTATCGTGAGGCCTAAATTTTCCTGTTGTGGCTGAATTATTCGAGCATGCGGCTTGGTCGGTTTGCGTACTAGAATTTCAAGGCGTCTGGCCTTGTCACCGACTCTTGCCTCGGAGGCCTGTCTGGCGCGGATTGAGAGGTGAAAAATGGTTGGTTGGTTGGTGAATATTCTTCAAACCTACCCTGAATTGGCGGTGTTCCTGTCCATCGGCATCGGGTTTCTCGTTGGGCCTTGGAAGCTGATGGGTTTCAGTCTGGGTACGGTCACAGCAACGTTGCTGGCGGCGGTTGTGATCGGACAGGCCCATATCGATATCGACTCGGCAGTCAAATCGACCTTTTTCATCTTGTTCATCTTTGCAGTAGGCTACGGAGTAGGACCACAATTCATCCGTGGTCTGAAAGCCGATGGCGCGAGAGAGGTGTTCTTTGCGCTCAGCGTATTGGCCCTATGTCTGGTTATCCCGATCATTGCCGCCAAAGTGGCGGGGTTAGAACTTGGATATGCAGCTGGGTTTTATGCAGGGTCGCAAACGATTTCAGCGGCAATCGGCGTGGCCACCGACCAGATCGGCCAGCTAGGGCTGCCGGCGGAACAGGCCAAGACCTATGCCAACCAAATCCCAGTGGCCTATGCAGTAACTTATATCTACGGCACCATCGGATCAGCCATCATTCTGGCCAAGATCGGCCCACGTCTGATTGGCGTTGATCTGGTCGCTGCCTGCAAGGAATACGAAGCCAAGCTGGGCGGAAGCGCCGCAGTCGAAACCGGCGACGGCATCGTTTCGGCCTATCGCGCGATTGAAGCGCGGGCCTTTGAGATACCTGAAGACAGCAATCTGCTGGGGCAACCGGTCAAAGATCTGATGCCCGGTGTACGCATCTATGCTGAACGCCTCAGGCGCGATGGACAGATTATCGAAGTTGACGACAACACCATGTTGCAAGCTGGGGATGTTGTGATGTTCTCCGGCCGCCGCTCTGATTTAGTAGGACTGCTTGAGAAAAATTTGACCGAGGCCGACGCGCCGGAACTGCTGAGCATCCCTTCGGAAAAGCTGGATGTGCTGATCACCAGCAAAGAAGTGCACAACAAAACACTCGAAGAGCTAAGCAAACTGTCAATCGCGCGGGGCATCTATGTTACAAAGCTGATGCGAAATATGCAGGATCTGCCTCTGCTGCCGGGTACTGTTGTGCATCGTGGTGACATCGTCACCATTCAAGGCAGCAAGCGGCATGTTGAGGCCGCAGTTGCCAAGATCGGTTATGCCGATCGCCCGGTAGACACAACAGATCTGGCCTTTGTCGGTTGGGGGATATTCATCGGCGGCATTATCGGAACACTGTCCGTCATGATGGGTGGCTTCCCGATCAGCCTGTCCACCACCGGTGGCGCGTTGCTTGCCGGGTTGGTACTGGGCTGGCTTCGCACGGTTCACCCAACCTTTGGACGCATTCCAGGCCCGGCGTTGTGGTTGATGAACACGCTGGGACTTAACGTCTTTATTGCAGTAATTGGGATCACCGCTGGGCCAGGATTTATCGCTGGGCTGCAGCAGGCTGGTATCGCATTGTTGTTATGGGGGATCGTCGCAACATCGTTGCCGATGATCTTCGCGGTTTATGTCGGGCATTACGTGTTCAAGTTTCACCCGGCCATTCTGTTTGGTGCCTGTGCAGGCGCACGAACCACCACGGCTGCGCTGGGGATGATCCAGGAAGCCGCGCAAAGCCGCATTCCTGCGCTTGGCTACGGAATGCCGTACGCGATCGGGAACACTTTGCTAACCATCTTCGGGATGGTTGTTGTTTTGATCTTAAGCTGATTTGGAAAGGTTCATGTTATGGATAGAGTAACGCTGCACGATTACGAAGCACTCAGCCCGTTTCAGATCAAGGATGAGTTGATCAAACTGGCATCGGCCGAAGCGCGAAAGGTCAACAGCGCTTTTCTGAACGCAGGTCGCGGCAATCCCAACTGGGTCGCCACTCGCCCGCGCGAGGCGTTCTTTGCCCTTGGTCAATTTGCGATTACCGAGTCCAAACTTGTGATGAACCACCCCGCAGGATTAGGCGGAATGCCTGCGCAGAAGGGTTGCTATGAACGGCTGAAAAGCTGGGCGACTGACCATTCTGACACTCCGGGTGTGGATACGCTGCTAGAACTTGTAGCACATGCCATTTCCGCGTTTGACTTCGATGCAGATGAGTTTGTGCATGAGCTGACAGATTCCATCATCGGTGACAATTATCCGGTCCCCGACCGCATCCTGAAACACAACGCCACCATCGCCCACGAATATCTGATGTGGTCCATGTGCCGGGGGCACCGGCCTGATGCGCAATTTGATCTGTTTGCGGTCGAAGGTGGCACTGCAGCGATGTGTTACATCTTCAAATCGCTCAAGGCCAACCGGCTGCTGAACCCGGGTGACACGATTGCGCTGTGCACGCCGATCTTCACACCATATCTGGAAATGCCTGAGCTGGAGGATTACAGCCTTGAATCCGTCCATGTGGAAACCGATGAGGAGGATGGGTTTCAGCTAACCGACGCAGCGGTAGAAAAGCTCAAAGATCCCAAGGTCAAGGCGTTCTTTCTGGTCAATCCCGGCAATCCGTCTTCTGTTGCTCTAAGTACCGCATCACTGCGCAAACTGGCGGATCTGGTGGAAAACCACCGCCCGGACCTGATCGTGCTGACGGATGACGTGTATGGAACCTTCGTACATGATTTCACCTCGGTCATGGGTCACCTGCCTCGCAATACGATTGGGGTTTATTCCTACTCGAAGTATTTCGGCTGTACTGGCTGGCGTCTTGGAGTGATCGCCGTTGCGCAAGACAACATCTTCGACCTCAAGCTGGCGGATCACCCGGATGAGATCAAACAAGCATTGGATAAGCGCTATGGCACGCTTAGCCTCACGCCGCGTGAAATCCGCTTTATTGACCGGCTGGTCGCCGACAGCCGCGATGTAGCCTTGAATCACACCGCCGGGCTATCGCTGCCCCAGCAGGTAATGATGGCCCTGTTTTCCTTGAGCGAACTCGTCGACACCAAGAAAATCTACCAAACCGCTTGCATGGAACTGGTTCAGCGACGCTTTAGACTCCTGACCGAAGCTTTGGGGATCGAAGTACAAGCAGGGGAACATTACGACGCATATTACGGGATCATCGATTTCGAATACTGGCTACGGAAATACGTCGGCGAGGATGTCGTAGCATGGATCAAGCAGAATGTTCACCCGCTGGATATCGCGTTCAAACTGGCTGAGGACTATGGCATTGTCCTTTTGAACGGCAGCGGGTTTGACGCGCCAGGCTGGTCGGCCCGCGTATCCTTCGCCAACCTGCCGGATGAGGCTTATTCGCAAATCGGAACGGCTGTTCGATCGGTCGCGCGCGGCTATGTTCAGGCCTACCGTTCCGCGAACAATATGCCGCTGCATGGGTAGCTAAATCTCCCTACACCTGCGCTTGAACTGGTGTTACCCATAAGCGCAGGGGAGGATGATTTTGGACATATCCGAACAGCGCATCAAGGCGATGACGACGGCTGGCCTGAACCTGATCGGGCAGGCACTGTCGATCTATGATAGCCAACTGCGGCTGGTGGTCAGCAATCTGCGGTTTCAGGAAATGTTTGGTTTGCCGGACGCATTGGTCGAACCGGGCGCCTTGTTTCGCGACACGATTCAATTTCTCGCGAGCCGAGGAGAATACGGCGCTGAAGGTAACGTTGACGAAATGGTTGAGATCCGGGTCGCGCAGGCTTTGGCATTTGAGCCGCACTATATGGAGCGCACCCGCCCCAATGGCCAGGTGATCTCGGTCGAAGGTGCGCCTTTGCCAAATGGAGGTTGGGTTGCTGTCTATACCGACATTACGCGAACCAAACAGGTCGAAGAGTTGTTGCGGGCCCGGTCGGAAGAATTGTCAGACCAACTGCTGAGCCGCGCCGAAGCGCTTTCTGCAACAAACCGAAAGCTAGAGGCGAGCATCACAGCGCTGGAAGAAACGAAGCGCCAGTTGACTGAGATCGAGGCTCGCACGCGGATGACGACCGAGATGATGCCGGCCCATATTGCGCATTTGGATGCTGATGGGCGTTACGACTACTCAAATCGTCGCCTCAGCTCGGTCATGCCCGGGCGGCCATCGGACATTTTGGGCCTTCATATTTCACGGGCTTTGGGATCATCAGCCTATGGCCGCGTGAAGCCGCATCTGGAGCAAGCCTATGGAGGGCAACCGTCGGTTTTCGAATTTACCGAGGATCAGGATTCGCGCCGCATCCGCGTGTCATTCACGCCGGATAAGGCGGGGGGTGTTTATATCATGTCGGTGGACATCACCGAAGAAACCCAGGCGCGTGTTGCCCTTCAGCAAACACGGCGTCGGGCTATGGCTGCGCAGATGACTAGTGGACTTGCGCATGATTTCTCGAACTTGCTGACCATCATTCTCGGGATGCAGGCCCGCTTGGAGAAAATGGAACTACCGGCAGAGGCTGGCCAGCTCGTCTCGGCCACGCAGCAAACAGCGCGACGCGGTGGCCAATTGCTGAATCGCATCGCCGATATGACCGGCAATCGTACACCTCAGCCACAGGCAACCGATATGAGCGGATTGCTTGAGGATTTGCGTGTGCTCGCCACGCCTTCCTTGCCGCAGGGCGTGGGATTGTCAGTCGTGAATACGCTTCCCGACAATGCGTTGATGCTTGATCCTGGGATGGTGCAGGACGCGTTGTTAAATCTGGTGCTAAATGCACGGGATGCTTGTGGCACTTCTGGCCAAATCACGATCACTGCGCATGCAATTGGGACAATTTGGGTCGAGATCACGGTATCCGATACAGGCCCGGGATTTTCCTCGGAAGCCTTGGAAAAGGCGTTGAACCCATTCTTTACGACGAAAGGCAGCGATGGATCGGGGCTGGGGCTGCCCATGGTCTATGACACCGTTAAACTGGCCGGCGGTGATTTGAATTTGCGGAACACGCCTTCGGGCGCTTCAGTTGTGATACGTTTGCCTTATCGTCCGGCGCCACAAACGCAGGCAGGTCTCGTACTGTTGGTTGAAGATAGTGATGAGCTACGTAGCCAGTTCCGGGATATGCTGGTCGAGTTGGGGTGCTCGGTGATCGAGGCAAGCTCGGCCGATGAGGCTTTAGCGTTAACTTCCGACATCAGCGATATCGCACTGGTGCTTTCGGACATCAGGCTGGAAGGAAACAGAACTGGGATCGATATTGTCGACCGCTTGGACGGTGCGTTGCCCTGTATTTTAATGACATCGCTGCCGCTTTCTGATCCGCTGCATCATCAGGCGCTGACGCGCGCACCAGTTCTGAGCAAACCCTTCACGCCGTCACAATTGTCGGCGCTGATCCGAACCAAGGCCGCTTAGATGAAACAACCATTGGTGACCATCCTCGATGACGAACCAGAAATCCGCCGTATCTTGACCGATGCTCTGGAGGATGCCGGTTTCCGGACTCAAAGCTTTTCCCGTGCCCGTGAATTTGAGGCTTCACTAAAACGGGTCACGCCGGATCTTTGTCTGGTGGATCTGTCTTTGCCGGATACCGACGGGCTGGCTCTTGTGCATCGATTGGCGCTTGAACAAGGCGCCGCTGTCATCATTATCTCGGGCCGTGCCCAGGTGCAGGACAGGGTGACAGGGCTAGAGCTTGGGGCTGATGACTACATCACAAAACCCTTTGATCCTGCCGAAGTGATCGCTCGGGTCCGGGCGCGCCTGCGCTCGTCTGGGCCAGCGACGCAGAATTCGGATATTGCCGAGTTCAATGGGTGGACTGCGCATTTTGACCGGTATCTGCTGATCGATGCAGAAGGCATCGAAACCCCTTTCAGCCATGCCGAAGGTGAGGTTCTGCGCCTCTTCCTTGAAAGCCCCAAACGCCTCATCAGCCGTGCCCAAATGCAAGAAATGCTGGGTGGCGCAGCTGGTGACAGCTTTGACCGGGCTATGGATGTAAGGATTTCCCGCTTACGGACGAAGCTCGGAGAAGACCCGAAAAATCCGCGACTTATCAAAACGATATATGGCGCCGGATACATCTTTCTTGGCGAAGTTTCATGGTCTTAGATAGGAGATATCCGGACCTGGACTACCGATTGGTAGTTCGACAACGCCTTGCCTGCTATTCCAGCTTAGGCTCAACCTTCATTCGCGCAAAGCTTGATCCTTGATTTTCAGAACAGGTTGGATTAGGTAATCAAGCACTGATTTTCGACCCGACAAGATGTCGACCTGAGCAATCATACCAGGAATGATTGCAACTGCGACCCCACCTGAATCCAGCATCGTGTCTGTGGTCTGAATCTCAACTACGAAAACCTCTTCTTCGCTCCGTTCTGAACGCGTAATCGTGTCTGCCCCTATTCGGATGATTTCGCCATCCAGGCTGCCATAACGCGAGAAATCATACGCCGTAATCTTGATTTTCACCTTTTGCCCGGCGTGCAGGAACGCGATGTCCTTTGGCCGGACATAAGCTTCGACCAACAAGCGCTCGTCCAAAGGCACAATTTCGATCAGCTCCTCGCCACTTCTTGCCATCCCGCCAATCGTTGTCTGATGAATCCGGTTTACGACACCTCGAACCGGCGACCGAATTTGTGCCCGAGATGCACGGTCGCGCAAGGCGGGCAGGGCAGGCTGCAGTGCAGCCAGTTCTGCCGAAACCAAGGCCAAATCCGTCAATGCAGCACTGCGAAAACGGCTGCGAGTCGCTCGGACCTTGTCATCAACCTCTTCAAGTCCAGCCTTCAATCGGCTGACGACTGCCTCGGCCCGCACCTTGCGACCCTTCCATTCCGCCTCGCTTCGGCGCAGGGCCAAAAGCGTTGTTGCAGGCTCCATTCTCTGTTCCACCAGTGGCACCATGATTGCCCGTTCTTCGGCCAAGACACTCAGCGTTTCTGTTGAAGTTACCTGGTCAACCAAGCCTTCTTCATACTCGCGTTGCCTCTGTTCGCGCTGCCTGGAGAGAATTGCAATTTCGGCTGACAGTTCCGTTTGTCGTCCGTGATACAAAGCTGTTTCAGACCGAACCACCTCCGGCGCACCCGTCATAAGCGTCTTGTCAAACTCAAGCTCAGTCCCGTCGATTTCGGCCCGTAATCGTTGCGCGCGCGCCATGAGCCCGTAGACGCGTTGTTGTTCCTGACTTAGCTCCCGTTCAATCTGGTTGGTATTAAGTTCCATCAGCAAGGTTCCAGCTTCTACTACCATACCCTCGCGAACTTGCACGGACTGCAAAACGCCTGGCTCAGTCGCTTCGATAACTTGGATATCCCCAGACGGAACGATACGACCATCCGCCCTCACGACATCATCCAGTTCAGTAAAGTGCGCCCAAATAACCGCGCTTGCCAGACAACCGAGGATAAGCAACAGCAATAGTGAACCCCGTATGGGCGCCTTCCCCTGCAACTCGCGCGCAAGGCGCTCCAAATCAGGATGCTGCGACATTCAGATGACTCCCAGAGGTGCGCACTTGGCGTGTTAGGATGTTTTTGGCGCCATCCATAGCAACTTTACCGTCTTCTATAACGATGACCCGATCGACCAATTCCAGAAGACTAGTCCGGTGCGTAACGATCACCATCGTTGTATCTGGTGTTGTTTCTTTCAGCCGACCAATAATTTCGGCTTCGGATTTGACGTCCATCGCGCTTGTAGGCTCATCCAGCAACAGGACAGGCGGGTGGCCAATGAGTGCGCGGGCCAGCGCAATCGCCTGCCTCTGACCACCGGAAAGACCTTCTCCACGCTCAGCAATCTGCTGGTCATAGCCACGTGGGTGCCGCGCGATGAAGTCTTCGACACCGGCGATACGTCCAGCATGGATCAGTTCGTCATCACGCGGACGTACAGACCCGCTGGCTATATTGTCGCGTACCGTCCCAGAGAAAAGCCATACATCCTGCAGGACCGAACCGATGTTTCGTCGCAAGTCCCCTGGATCGATCTGCCGTATATCGAGCCCGTCCAACATCACAGACCCGACCCTCGGTTGGTAAAGGCCAAGCAGCAACCGAGCGATCGTGCTCTTGCCTGACCCGATCTGGCCAAGGACCGCTACTTTTTCGCCAGGCTCAATTGAAAAGGAAACACCTTTCAGTGCGTCATCGGATTGGTCAGGATAGGCAAAGTAGACGTTGTTGAACGTTATGCGCCCGGAAAATTCAGATCGGCTTATCCAGGATCGACCGGCAGGCCGTTCATTGCCAGCCTGCATCAATGCATTTAGATTGCGATAAGCGCTGCGGGCCTGATTGACACGTGTCAGGGTTTGCGCGAGCTGACCAAGCGGTGCCAACGCGCGACCTGTAAGCATAACAGTTGCAACAAGCGCGCCCATGCTTGTCTGACCGTCCGAAATCAGGAACACCCCGTAGAACACGATAATCACTTGCGCCGCCTGTTGCGTGAAGCCTGTCAGATTCAGGGCAAACTGAGTCACAGCTCTGCTGCGTGCTCCGTGGTTTGATTGGCGTTTGATGGCGCCTTCCCACCGCGCCCGCATCTGGCGCCCGGCTGAGGTCGTCTTGATGGTTTCCAAGCCAGACACCGCCTCAACCAGAACTGATTGTTTGGATTGACCTTCGGAAAAGCTTTGCTCTGCAAGACGTGACAGGATTGGCTGGACGGCCAATCCGCTCAGCAAGACAACAGGTACAGCAAGCGCCGGAACCACCGCTAGTGGTCCGCCGACCAAGTAGATCGTGAAAATAAACACGGCAATGAACGGAAGATCGACGACAGCGACAAGTGTCGCAGACGTAAAAAACTCTCGCAGTGTTTCGAATTCGCGAATTGTGCTGGCCATGGCACCGGTGGAGCCCGTGCGCGACGACATGCGTATATTCAACACCTGGTCAAAGACCCGTCGTCCCATGGACATATCCGCATTCTGACCAGCGCGATCAATGAAACCTGCCCTCAGAAGTTTCAACGTGAAATCAAAGATCAACGCTAAGCCGACCCCAAGCGTCAATGCAATTAGCGACTCGGTCGCTTCGTTTGGCAAGACCCGGTCATATACGACCATGATGAAGACCGATGTTGTAAGTCCCAAGATGTTCGCCATCGCGGCGGCTAGCGCGACTTGAACATATGACCATCGGTTTGCGGCAAGCGCGGACCAAAACCAGTGCCCACCTTGCTCTGTCGTTGGGTTGGTCGCTACGTCTCGGTGCATTGCCCGAAATAGCAGCGCATAGCCTTTATACACCTTCGACAGATAGCTTTCGGCAACTTCGCCAATTCCGTCATCCAACGCTGGGTCAAAAACCAATAGGTCGCCAGAGGGAGAGCGCCCATGATAAACAACCGCCCGATCTCCTTCCAGCAGTAGAATCGCGGGGGCTAATGCCGCATCAAAGGCAGACAGCTTGCGCGCACCAAATCCGACCTGCAAGCCAACACGTTGTGCGACGCTCATCGCATCACGCACGGTTACTTCACTCGCCTCGCCAGACTGTGCAGCATGTAATGCCGCCACAGTCAATGGTCGGTCAAGCACAGTGGCAACATGCAACATGCAAGCTTCCAAGTCGGTTAACTCAGCACACTTTTTCCTCATAGCGATCCGTTCCATGTGTTCAGCGTGATCCCAAGCAAATCCAGAATGTCCCCGGTCAGGCTCAGAGCAGCATAGTTCGTCAGGAAGAAGCTTTGTTCGGCCAGGATCAAGCGCTCCTGCGCGGTCACGTAGTCACGCTGCGCATCCAGAATCTCGATCAAACTTCGGCGCCCGATGGTAAATTGGGCCTGCGCTGCAGCGACACTATCGGCATTCGCTTTCACCGCGACCCGCGCCTCGCGGAGGCGTTCGGCGCCTGCCTTTTGATCTGATCTGATAAAGCCAAGTTCACGACCAATTTCACGGATCAGCACTTCGCGCTCTGCCTCGGCCTGATCGACTTGTGCCGCTGCGGCGGCAATCGCCGCACGACGCTGTCCTGTGCTGTCCAGTTCATAGTTTACGGAAAGGTCGACACCAAAGTCAGCCTCATCAAAATCATCGTGATCTGCAAAAGCCGCAACGCGAATATCAGGTTGACGACGTGCTTGTGACGCAGCCCACTCCGCGCGGGCAGCGATCACCGTTGCATCCGCTCGCCGGACCTGAGGGCTGTCTAATACAATCTGCATATCACTTCGCTTGAGATTCGGAGCGGGTACCGGCGACGGCAACTCTCCCGGAGGTACGCCAAAGACCTCTCGAAAGCGTGCCTCTGCGCGATCAACGCGTGCCTGCGCATCTGCAAATTGAGTTCGTGCATCGGCTGTGCGCGACTGCGCCGTCAACAAATCCGCATTTGAACCAAGCCCTCCGGAGACGCGTTCTGTAATCTGCTGCGCAATGTCTTCATGGACAGCAACGTTTTGCCGTGTGATCTCCAAAAGCTGTCGCCGATCCAATACCATGACGTAGGTTTCTATCGCTGCCAAAGCCGTGGCCGATGCAGCTTGCAGCTGATTGCCCCGACTTTCAAAAACACGTGCGCGTGCGGCGGCCAGTGAGTTCGCCGTAGCCCCCCCGTCATAGACAAGCTGGGAAACTCTTAGGTACGGAGATACCTCACCGTTGTTGGAATTCGTTTGAGTTGAGCGCGCATTTAATCCCAACGAGACTTGAGGCAGAAACGCACCGCTTGCAGCATCCTGATTTGCTTGCGCGATCCCCAACTGAGAGGCGCTGTCTGCCACGGTTGGGCTGGTCTTTACGGCCTGCCGCACTCGTTGACCAAAAACACTCTTAGTAAGGGTGCTCGAAGAAGCAACTGCACCCGCGCCAGTAGAACCGGACGCAAAAGATGTTTCAACCTTGGACAGATCTGGTGTCGGCGCACATGCAGAAATCAATAGGGGCATAGCCAACAAACCCAAGACGCCGATCCCACGCTTAACCCATTGCATGGAGCACCTCGGCGTTGCTTTTGTTTTTCAGAACGTCTTCTGCAATCGCGTTCACAAACCCACCAAAGGTGTTACTTTGAGTTTTAGTCTTCGAGATTGTCTGCTTCTGAACGCGATACAGCCAAGTGCAATGAGATAGAGACAGTTGGTGGGCATGAAGCAGCTGAAGCGCGCCGCTGGAAAACAGGCTAAGCTTGAATGCCTCGGGCAACCGTTCTAGCCGTTTTGTGTCGATGCCCCACAAACCATCAGGAAAAGTGATTTCTTTCTGTCCAGTCAGCGGTTCAAATAGCTCCATCTCAGCGATCAAAGCGCAGATTTTTGCTGTTTTGATAGCGGAGGCATGGCGTGTTTGTAGAAAGCGCCGCACATCACAAAGATCCGGCGTCAACACACCATCTTTGGTAAAAAAGGGATCGTCGCGCGCGTCATCTGTGACAAACCCTGAGTCCTCATCAACAAGAAGACGGCTCTGGCTGTTGCCGCTGGTACAAAATTCGGCTTGGAACGGAAAGCAACGCAACGCAGATGGAACGTAAGGTGCAAGCCAACGTCCGTTCGGGTCAATGAATGGTGACGCCATTCCTGAGGCGACAGAGAGCAATACGACTGGTCCAAATCCTGATCGGTTCAAACGGAACACAATCGGGAAGGATGTCGCAATCTGGGGAACCTCCGCGATAACGATGGGGCATGCGTCCATATGCTCCGCGAAATGGTATGATGTGAAGCGCCGCCAGTATCGTGTCTGGTGGCGTTCGAGACTGACGGGGAATAGGCCGTTCTCTGCCATGTGATCCTCTTGTGCTGGGGTAGAGAGGCCACGATTGCGGCCCCTCCTTAAATTGTGCTCGCCGTTCAGGCAGAGGCGCCAGTTGGGTCCGTGATCAGGATGTTGTCGGCGGTCAAACCACTCAGATCTGACAAGCCGTCAAATTGTGCGATGGTTTCTACCGATGCCGAGCCCGGACCAGAATAATCCACTTTGACAAGAAGGCTGTCAGTGCCGTCGGTTGCGAGCAAATACAACTCATCGCCCGCTTGCGCTCCATTCAGATTCTCGGCTGCAGTGGCAATCGTGCTCTGGCTAAGATCGGCCAGTGCTGTCTCTAGCCCGACGAACCCGGTGTTTATGCCGATTGTATCGCCCACCAAGAGCGTTTCGACACCAGATCCATCTCCACGCAAAGTTGCAGGGTTCAGACTTTGGAACATCAATGCATCTGAAACATCTGCTGCAGGGCCCAGTGTGAAACCACTAATACTGTCAATGCCATTTGCGGAAGGGTCTGCCTCAAAGACAACCACATCTCGACCCCCACCGGTCAAATCGATTGTATCATCGCCTTGATTGCCTCGGATGACGTCATCAACGTCCGATCCCGTGATGATATCGTTACTATTCGTACCGAGATGGAACTGCGATGGTCCTCCGTCTGGCGTTATCATTGTCAGTACAATGGGCTGGGCCGCATCTTGGATCGTCATGTTGAATGTCACCACGGGCTGCGACAGATCCCCATAGCTCGTGGCAGCGCCTGCAAAACTGATTGCGGACGCTCCATTCGGGTTGGCTAGAAAGAGGTTGAAGTCTGGGTTTTCGGTCTCGGAGCCTCCGTCATAAGTGGCCACCAAAGGGTCGAATCCCAGCTCAGCAGTAAAGGCCAGCCCGCTTGAGATATCGCGATCAGGGTCGGCGTATACCTCAAATGTTACTGTTGTCCCGCTGCGCCCGGCCTCGACAATGGTATAAGCTGCAGGGACATGAGCGAACGCTTGCTGGGAAACAGGATCAGGGTCGCTACCGCCCGAAACAGAGGCCTGCGCAGCGATATCAAGGGTATCGCCAGCTTCGATTGCGGAAAAATTCGCTGCAGGAATGGATAGACTCCAACTGCCATCGGCCGCGACTGAGGCGGTCCCGAGTGAGGCTGAGTTGAGGGTGACTTCAACTGCTTGCCCGGCCGCCAATCCAATGGAACTTCCCGTTACCGTCAACCCGCTGCTTTGTGCATCGCTGAGCGAGACCGCTTCGTTAGCACCTAGTTGATCAATATAGAGAATTGGTCGAAAATCAGTTGTCAGTGTTGTTGTAGCATTGGTTGCCGGGTTTCCAGCTGCATCCTGTACTGAGGCAGTCACTGTAAAGCTGCTACTATCTGCCAATACTTTCAGATCAGCCGAAGGCACGTTTGTGCTCCAAGTCCCGCCTGAAACAACCGCCGTGTAGCTCTGGCCATTCAGGCTTACAGAGACAGTCTGCCCATCCTCTGCGTTTGTTGTCCCCGATATGCTGAGATTGGAACCTTGTTCGATAATATCCAAGACCGATCCAACCGAAAGCGGATCCAACGCGAGGGTTGGCGCCGTGAGATCGGTTCCAAAGCTGGTTGTCGCGGTGTTGGTGTTACCTGCCGCGTCTGCTATCGAAGCGTTTACATCATAGGTTTGACCGTCTTGCAGGCTGCTCAAGTTGGCGGCCGTCGCTGTGTAGGCCCAGGTTCCACTATTGACGGTTGCTGTGCCTGCGACCAACACGCCACCGCCAGATTGAATGATTTGAACGTTAACTTGCGTACCGTCGGCAGTATCCGAGGTTCCTGATACGATCAAATCAGTCGCTTGCTCGGCCAAATTCACCACGGCCCCATCCGATAATGATGTAATCGCGATGGAGGGGGCGGTGAAATCGGTATCAAAACTTCCGGTCGCTTGAGGCGCAGGGTTACCTGCCGCATCAGCAATATCCGCTGTCACGGTGATCGTCGACCCGTCTGCCAACGCTGCCAGATCGGCCGCAGGGACAGTCACCGACCATCCCCCGCCTGCCGCCTGTGCAGAGTAGGTTTGACCGTTCAGGTCTACTGTAACTATCTGACCATACTCTGCAGATGTGGAGCCTGTTACGGTCAGATCAGTCCCGCGTTCCGCCGCATTCATGACGGCCCCATCCGAAAAACTGTCGATACTCAGAGACGGAGCTGAAACATCTTTGGATAAGCCAACGCTGGCTTGCGGGGCCACAAGGCCGTCCGCATCTGTCACATCCGCAGTAATGCTAAAATCACCACCATCGGAAAGTGCCACGAGATCCGCTGTCGGGATAGTCACACTCCAACCGCCACCTGAGACCGACGCAGTGTAGGTCTGACCGTCCAGGGTCACGGTAACTTGCTGCCCGTCAGTCACGTTTCCGGTGGTACCGCTTACTGTCAGGTCCGAGCCCGCTTCGACGGCGTTCAAGGCAGATCCTACTGGCAGCGGTGTGATAGCGATTGAGGGGCCTGTTAGGTCAACGGGTACGGATACCGAGATAGGTGTCGCCTGATTACCTGCAGCATCGCTAACCGATACGGCGACAGAAGCGGGCACGCCCGTTGCCAAGCCCGACAGATCGGCATTGGGAATGGTCACAGACCAAAGACCACCAGTCACCGAGCCCAGATAGTTCTGACCTTCGAATGACACTGTAACCACCTGACCATTTTCGGCGGTAGACGTACCTGTCAGGATGAGATCACCAACCACATCTGCCAAATCGATGGAGCCACCCGCTACTGGATTGAGCGTAAGACCGGGGGCGATCAGATCAGTGTCAAAACTGTTGCTGGCCTGAGTTGCCGGATTGCCTGCCCGATCCGACACATCTGCGGTTACCGATATGTTGGACGCGTCCGGAAGGGTGGCAAGGTCAGCCGCAGGGACTGTAACGCTCCAACCGCCACCTGAAACCGTGCCGCTATAGGTCTGACCACCCAAAGTCACAGTCACTGTTTGCCCATTCTCTGCGTCCGTGGTGCCTGAAATCTCAAGGTTTTCTGCTTGCTCTGAGGCATTCATGACTGCACCGGCGGAGAAGTCAGTGATTGCAAGGGTCGGCGGCACGGTATCAACATCGAACCGGGCCGTATCAACCGACAATTCCACACCGTCGCCATCAAGATAGCGCACCGAAACGTCCGATATCCCCTGCGGCACACCGGAAGCATCAGCCTGTGTCAGCGAGACGCTCCAACTTCCGTCGCCTGCTGGGACAGCCGTTTTGGTTATCGAACCTATGGTGACCTCAACCGTATTGGTTCCGTCCGGCGTTGTTGTCTGGCTGCTGACATTGTTAAGCGCATTTGATTGGAGCTCAGCCAGATTAAGGCTGGGTGGTCTTGGCGGTTGAGGCACAGTTTCGATTTCATCGCCACCATCATCATCGTCACCACCTCTGCCGCCTCCGCCGCCAGCGGCGGCGCCAGCTATTCCAAGCCCACCCAATGCCAGCCCGGCACCGCTGATTCCACCCGAAGCAGCGGTTGCACCAGCGGCCTCAGCCCCCGCACTGAATTGAGCAATCTCTCCGACCACATCGTCAGCGACCAGGATTGCGCCGTTTTCCAGAACCTGTACGTTTTCGGCAGCAACGACGATCGTCCGACCATCCGTCAGTTTCAATTGAACGTCGCCGTTCGAAAGCAGCTTGGCCGACCGCACGCCGGGAAGTGACTCGGCAAATTGAAACGACGCCAGCTGTTCATCAGTAGCCTGCGCAAGGGCAGGCAGCGCCAACAGTGTTGAGCCAAGACCACCAGCAATCCCGCGTCCGGTCCAACGCTTGAGCTTCTTGCCGATCCATTTTTGGATATTGCGCTTGCGCGGTTCATCGGGCTGGCCCTTTACAATCGATTTGCCGGCCGAAACGGTATCTTTGGTCATTTTGCCCTCTCACTTGTCAGACGCCTTTGGGCGCGCGTTGCGCTGTTTCCGGTCCGAAACTATTCATCGGTGTTGCGATCAGATTTACCGTGCGACCGAACCGAAAAATTTGAGTTAATCTGAAACTGAAGTCCTTGTTTTCACCACATTTCTGCTCTGGTTCAGGCCTGGGCATCGTTTCATCCTGTTTTTGTTGCCAGGGGTGGCAGGGGGTAACGGGCGATGATGCTTCAATTCGAAAGAGTGGTTGCAACGGGGACCGCAGCGCTCGATTCAGGTATCGGCGATACGGCTTTAAAAACGTTTAACGGTGAAACGTATCTTTACAGCATGACGGGCACCGGTGGCGGGATCGTATCTTGGCAATTGGTGGAATACGCAGCTCCGCAAGAGCAGGATCAGCAGTACTTCGACGCGACGATTGTGCATCAGGTTGGTCGAAGCGGTGTTCCGATCCGGCTGGCAGGCAGTGATCAGCTTGTTTTGGATGTTGATACTGCTACCGGCCTAATCGGATATGATCTGAACCCCGATGGCACTTTCGGGACGCTTCAGGAAACAGGAGTTCTGTCGGGGGGAGGTGACATCTCTGCAGCCGTACAGATGTCGATCGGCATTGGCGATCTTCTTACATTGGCGCATGAAGATACCAACCAGATCGGAACTTACATCATCAACGCCGACGGTTCTCTAAGTCTGGCAGATAGCATTGGTGTAAGTGCGGATGCCCTGCACTCGGTTCAGTCAGGTTCGAATCAATTTGTCATTGCCGTCGACACAGTGGGTAGCACGCTCTCTTCATATCAAGTCGATCAAAGCAGCGGCGGTTTGTCAGCAGTCACTGGCAACGATGGCATTCAAACACTCGGGATCAACTCGCCAACCGCGATCGAAGCTTTTCAGGCCTATGGACAATCCTGGATCATAGTGGCCGGGTCTGGCAGCAACTCACTCAGTGTGATGGAGCTGAGCAGTACAGGACAGCTGATACCAACAAACCATGTCCTCGATTCGCTGCATACTCGGTTTGCCTCGGTACAAGATTTGTCGGTTGTTCAGGTCAACGGCAGGGTGTTCGTCGTGGCCGGTGGCGGGGATGACGGGATTACTCTGTTCACCATGACTCCGGACGGGCAACTCATCCATATGGATAGTTTTGCCGATACGTTGGAAAGCGGCTTGCAGAATGTTCAAACAATCAGCATTGCGCATATTGGCGATGAATTGCAGATTTTCGCAGCCTCACAGCAGGATGCCGGCCTTACGCAGCTTAGTGTGTCGCTTGGCGAACTTGGAGAGGTTACAGAAGGGTTTGGGATCGTAACGGGAACCGCGCAAGATGACATGCTGAAAGGGGGAATATTGGATTCGACCTTGAATGGCGGGGCAGGGGACGACATCCTGATTACGGGTACGAGTACCACGACTATGACAGGCGGCGCCGGGGACGACATTTTTGTTATTCGCCAAAGCAGCGGGCCAACTGTAATCACGGATTTCCAAGCCGGTAGCGACCGGTTGGATTTGTCCAACTATCCTTTTCTCCGTACGCCTGCTCAGCTGGAATTCACTTCAACCATCAAAGGCGCCCAAATCGTCTATCGGGGTGAAACAATCGAACTTGTCTCGGATACCGGAGATTCGCTGACTAGCGCGCAAGTTTTTGGAGCAGGATTCGTTGGGCCAGACCACATCCCGGTGGATCTGGGCAGTGGACCAGACAACAATTCCTCCGATGGGTTGGCCGGAACATTCACGCTAAACTCGGCCTCATCAAATCCAGCACTAAGTGATGCTGAAATCCGGTTCACCCCTGACGGAGGTTTGGCAGTCGTAGCCCAGGCCAATGCGCAAGGTGAGTTCGACCTTGATATACCTGACGGTTCATTTCCCGGTCATCTGGGCATCATCAAATCTTACTCGACCGCAAGCCAAGAGATCACAGCTCTGGATGCATTGCAGGTGTTGCGCATGTCGGTCGGTCTCGACCCTACGTGGGGTCCGGCAGAGGCCGAAAACTTCATTGCGGCTGACATCACACGCGATGGGTTCGTGAACGCATTGGATGCGCTGGCGATCCTTCAAGTCGCCGTTGGTCAACCCACCGAACATGATGCAGAATGGATATTTCTGGACGCAAACGCAGATCTGTCCGGGATCTCACGAAACAATGTCACGTATGAAACCGGAGCGGAGGTCACCATAGTTGACGGGGATATTTCGATTGACATGACTTCGATATTGTTAGGAAACCTCGATGCCGTCTAAGCCAATTCAATTAGAACTGGCTATTCCCTAAACGCGCGATAGAAATAATCAGCCAGGGGTTTGACCAGATAAGACAGCGGAGTCCGCTCGTCCGTTTTAATCATGGCTTCGACAGGCATGCCTGGCAACAATTCCTGCCCGTTCAATCGGTCCAGCTGACCGTCATCGGGCACGACTTCGGTGCGATAGAACGTGAAACCGCTGGCCTCATCAGTGAAGGTATCCGCTGAAACGTTGATAACATGCCCGTCTAACTCGGGCGTATCACGCTGATTGAAAGCCGGAAAGCGCAGCGCAACCTCCTGGCCGCGATGCAATTGATCTACATGTAACGCGTCTACGCGTGCAGCGATCAGCAGGGGTGTATCCTGTGGCACCAAGTACATCATCGGTTCACCCGGCTGGATCACCGACTGGATAGCAAAGACCTGGCTATCATAAACAGTACCTGCGACGGGTGCACGAATGTCGAGACGCGACAATCGTTCGGTCAATGACAAACGACGCTCTGCCAATTCCACGGCGCGGGACTGTACGTCTCGCAGTTCGGTGATTGCTTCTTCACGTCGCGTGGCCTGCAGTTCAACGATCTGAATCTCGGTCGTTGCAATCTGACCAGTCAACCGCGCCACAGTAGATTCGAGGCGGCCGATCTGACCCGTAAGATTTGCTTCTTCTCTTTGCAGCGCTGAAACGCGGCTGGCCTGTGTCAGGCCACGATCAAGCAGACCTTGCTGGTCCTTTAGTTCTGTCCTGATCAACTCAACCTGAGTATTCAGCGACGTAAGCTGCGCTTGCGTTCCTTCAATCTCATTTTGAATCTGGATTTTCTGCTTGCCCAACTGGTCAATCTGCTGAGTCAACGTGTCGAGCCTCGCGTTGAACAAGCGTTGCTGGCCTTCCAACAGATCATCATCGACAGATTCGCGCGCTTTCAGCTCCTGTAGACTTTGACCAAGCGCGTCTGCATCTTCACCGTCTCGCTCGGCTTCCAATCGGGCTTTGCGTGCCAGCAGTTCGAAGAGTTGCGATTCAACAATCGTGTTTTCAGAGGCCAGAAACGTGTCGTCGAGCCTCAGCATCATGTCTCCGCGCGCAACCGCGTCTCCATCCCGCACGAAAATCTCGCCTACGACGCCACCATCAGGGTGCTCGATGACCTGGCGATTGCTCTGCACTTCAACAACACCTTGCGAAATGATCGCGCCGGCAAGTTCGGTACGGACACTCCATACACCCAGGCCCAAAACCAATACGGCCAAAGCCAAAAGGCCCACGAAAGCCGGAGCTTTGATGCTCCAAACAGGACGAGAATTCTTTTTAGACATTATTCACCCACCTTATTCAGGTGTCGTTTGATGACATTGGCGTTTTGTACCATCGTGTTCAGAACCTCATCGCGACCACCGGACTTTACGATCTGGCCTTTTTCGACCACGACAAGATCATCGCACTCCGAAATTGCCTGAGGCCGGTGCGTCATGATTATTGTAGATTTGCCCGCTTTCTTAAGTTCACGCACAGCGTTGTTCAAAGCGAGGGTACCGTCCGCGTCGAGCGCCGAGTTCGGTTCATCCAAGATCAGCAGAACCGGATTTCCATAAAGCGCCCGCGCCAATGCAATCCGCTGTTTTTGCCCGCCTGAGAGTTGACTGTCGTTCCCTTCGAGAAAGGTATCGTAACCTTTCTCTAGACCTAAAATAAGATCGTGAGCATTGGCCGTTTTGGCAGCTGCAACAACGGCTTCTGGATCAGGGGTCTGGGACATTCGCGCGATATTTTCAGCAACGGTTCCATTAAACAAAGTTACCTGCTGGGGCAGATATCCTATATGCTGCCCAAGGTCGTCAGGGTCGTACTGATCGAGTGTAGCGCCGCCTAGACGGATTTCACCTGCAGCGGGAGCCCATAGTCCAAGCAACGCTTTGGCAAGCGTCGTTTTCCCCGAACCGCTTTTGCCAATGACACCAAGCGCTCTACCAGGTTTTAGTTCTAGTGCAGCGTTGCGCAATGTCGGAGCCTTAGCACCCGGGGGAATAACGGTTAAACCGCTTGCCACTAGATGAGCCTTGGGGATCGGCAGTTTGATGCGAGTCTCTTCCGGAGGAGTCGAATCAAGAAACGTATTAAGTCTGATCCAAGCAGTTCTTGCACGTTCGATCATCGCCCATTGGCCAACAGCCATTTCAACAGGTGCCAATGCGCGCCCAAGCAAAATCGTACCTGCGATCATTGCACCAGGCGTCATCTCATTGCGCAGCACCAACAGCGCACCCAATGCCAACATCGCAGATTGAAGAAACAATCGTATCGATTTGGTCAACGAGGTAAAGCTACCCGTCCAATCGCTGGCAGATATCGACTGGGACAGTGCCTCGGTGCGTTGGGTCAACCAGCGTTTTGAAACATCTTCTTGCATACCCTGAGATCTGACAACTTCAGCAGCCTGTCGGGCGTGTTCAGAGAAGGCATTGGCTTTGGCTGTTGCTACCTGTGCTTCGGCTACCTTACGGTGGGTCAATGCCTGGTTGAGCAAAGCGATCACGACTAAAAACGTACCACCTGCCACGGCCAGCCAGCCCAACAACGGATGGAACAAAAAGATAGCAGCCAAGAAAATCGGCGTCCAAGGGATATCCATAACCGCAAGCAAAACCGGCGAGGCACACAATGATCGGATAGATTCCAAGTCGCGCAGTGCGGTCGCTGGAGCAGATCGTATCTGTGGGATTAATGCGCGCCGCATCGTTCCCTCGAAAACGCGCTCATCCAGCGATGACTGGAAACGAGCCCCGAACCGAGCGACAATCCGACCCCGAGCGTAATCCAACATCGCCATCAAGGCATAAAGTAGCGCGACCAACAGAAACAACGCCGACAGCGTCTCGACCGAACGGGATCCAAGTACGCGATCATAGACCTGCAGCATGAACAGTGGCCCGGTCAACATCAGGAGATTGACGAAGATGCTAAACAAGAAAGCCAACGCAATGAAACTATTCCCCTGATTACGTACCTTTCGCAGTTCGTGGCGCTGAGGCGGGGTGTTACGATTCTTCAAACTCAAGCGTTTCGGCCTTTGATTGCTCACAAATGGAACTCGTCAAAAGCCAATCTTCTTCATCCCGAAGGCGGCCTGACATTTGCTAGAACTATATCTGCGTGCCTGAATAGGAACAACGTGAGTTTCGTGCGTTCCGAATTGATTAGGCGGTTAACGTGCCGTCTTCGAGGTCAGAACGGCAGGAAAGCGCCGAAGGCATTTGGGTAATTTCCTCAGCCCGCATGTATTAGCTACACAGCGTTGGTCGGTCATTTGTGCTGGTTCGTTCCTGCTTTGTTATCTGCTTGCGTTGCGCAAACCACTTGGACTGTCACAAACAGCCAATTGAGTGGAGGTGATCTCTACGCCCCTCCGCTACTTACTCCAATCGAACGACCCCGAACCCTGAAGAATTATCTACGCACGGACAATATGCTGATCTGTCGTGCGGAATTTCCCACGGGTATCGAGTAAGAGTTTTGAGTGCTCTTTGATTAATTCATAATCAAAAGCATCGTGATTGGTTGCCAGAATGATTGCATCCTGTTCCGCCAGAATTTCTGGGGTTAGCGTTACAGATGATAGCTCGAAGAAGTGCTCCCGCATCGTGGGGAAATCTGGAACATGGGGGTCCGAGTAGCTGAGATCACCCCCGTTGTCTCGAATCAATTCCATCAGGGTGACCGAGGGGCTTTCGCGCATGTCATCGACATTTTTCTTATATGCGATACCCAAAACCATGATCTTGCTGCCACGAACCGCCTTGCGACGCTCATTCAGTGCGGTGGCAAGTTTACCGAAGACGTATTCCGGCATGGCCGTGTTGACTTCACCCGCAAGTTCAATGAATCGGGTATTTATTCCGTATTCACGGGCTTTCCAGGTCAAATAGAACGGATCGATCGGAATGCAGTGCCCACCAAGGCCTGGACCTGGATAATACGGGGTAAATCCAAAAGGTTTGGTTGCCGCCGCATCGATCACCTCGAAGATATCAATACCCATCCGGTCGGCTACAATTTTCATCTCGTTGACGAGACCAATGTTTACCGCGCGGTGGATATTCTCCAGAAGCTTGGTCATCTCCGCTGTCTCGGTGGAACTCACCGGAACAAGCTTATCAATCGCGTGCTCATAAAGCGCAATACCTGCTTTCAGGCAGGCGTCGGTGTGTCCACCCACAACTTTTGGGATTGTATTCGTGGTAAAATCCGGGTTGGCAGGGTCTTCGCGCTCGGGTGAGTAGACGGCAAAAAGGTCCTCACCAACCTTAAGCCCATTTTTTTCGAGTCGCGGCAAAACCTCTTCTTTGGTCGTGCCAGGATACGTCGTGCTTTCGAGAGCGATTACCTGACCCGGGCGCAGATGATCAGCGATCTGATCGCAGGTATCCGTAACAAAGCTCAGATCAGGCTCGCGATATTTGTTCAAGGGTGTTGGCACACACAGCATGATGCCATCAGCCTCAGCGATACGTGAGAAATCGGTGGTGGCTTCGAACCCGTTTTGCCGTGCTTCCGCGATGCGGGCATCATCGATATGCTCAATCGAACTATGCCCTGAGTTCAAGTCCTGTACTTTCGTGGCATCCAGATCGAAGCCGATGACACGATATCCGATCTCGGAATATCTTAGCGCCAGCGGTTGCCCGACATATCCCAGCCCTACAATGCCAATCACCGCCTGCTTCTCGGAGAGCTTTGTTAGCAGGTTCTTTAGTGATGTCTGTTTCATGAGAAATAGCTCTTTAACTGTATCTGCCGGGAAAGATGGTTGTAACTCGAATGTGAGTTCGCGTCTCTACTAGTCGCTTCAACGAAAAAGGCAATGGGTATTTGCTCGGCCAGAGGACATGGACGGCACTTAGGTCTCAATTGGCACCAGACATCCAACAGTGCTTTGGCTTCAAGAATTCGCGTGGTATGTTCCGCAACCTTATGTTAGCGCGGTGTCAAAACAACACTTGGATGGAGCTACCGTGAAAATCGCAGTCGTAGTAGGCGCTCGCCCTCAGTTTATCAAATTGGCACCGGTGAGTAAGGCGCTTCGCTCGCTGCCCGGAATGACTGAGATTCTAATCCATACGGGGCAGCACTATGACGATTCAATGTCAGGCATTTTTTTTGATGAGCTAGAAATAGCAAAACCCGATATCAACCTCTCGGTGAACTCAGCCGGTCATGGTGCCATGACCGGTTTGATGATGCAAAAGCTTGAACCAATCATCCAAGAACATAATCCGGACGCACTGCTCGTATTCGGTGATACAAATTCAACATTGGCGGGAGCACTAGTAGCTTCAAAGCTCCATATCCCTGTCGCTCATGTCGAGGCGGGATTGCGCTCATTCAATCGAAAGATGCCTGAGGAAACGAACAGGGTGCTGACGGATCACGTTTCTGACCTATTGTTCACGACATCGGCTGATGCGATCGCGAATCTACGAAGAGAGAACATCCCAGACGACAAAATCTTTGGAGTCGGTGACGTAATGTACGATGCCGCCCTGCACTTTGGTGAAAGGGCAGGGCAGAAATCAACAATTATGAATGAGATTGGGGTCAAACCGAAAGGCTTTATATTAGCCACGGTTCATCGCGCTGAGAACACGGATTCCCCCGCGGTATTATCAAATATTGTGGATGGCCTTGAGGCTGTTGCAAGACACCACCCAGTAGTCTTGCCGTTACATCCTCGTACAGCGGCGAGGTTGAAAGATATTGGACGTCAGTTCGAAAATGTTCGGACAATAGAACCGGTCGGTTATTTGGACATGGTCGCGCTAGAAAGCAATGCAATGCTGGTGGCCACAGATTCCGGCGGCGTGCAAAAGGAGGCATATTTTTACGGTGTCCCGTGCGTCACGCTGAGAACAGAAACAGAGTGGGGCGAGCTCGTGGATAGCGGATGGAATCGTATTGTGCCACCTTTAGAGGGGGATATTGAGCACTCTATTCTGAACGCAATTGGGACCACAGGAGAACAAGAAAAAATCTACGGTGATGGAACCGCATCTCTTCAAATAGCACAGATTTTGGCCTCGCGATTCTAAATAACTTCGTAAAGCGTTTCCAATTTCTTGGTTTGTGCTGGCCAACTGTATGATTCCCAAAGCTTCTTCTTGTTTTCAGGAGTCAAACTGTAGCGTTCGGGATTGTCCAAGACATCCTGAATGGCGTCCGCAATACTCTGAGGATCAGTTTCGTCCATGGCACGGCCGAAGCCGAGCGACTCGGCAAACTGGCGCATCTCTGGAAGATCTGAAACGCAGATTGGGACACCCGCAAATGCAGCCTCAAAAAGTTTGTTTGGCATAGCATAGCGATGATTTAGCGACACGTCCTGAAACGGGCAGATTGCAAGGTTCGCTGTACTAATCGCGACCGGTACATCAGGAGCAGCCACGGGCGGGAGCAAAGTGATCCGGTCATCCACTCCAAGGTCACGAGCCACTTTCATGAACCATTTGTCATTTCGATGATGTCGCGGGCCCATTGTCGCCAACTTAACACCTGGTAGATGAACAAGGGCCTCTAGCACTTTGTCCAAACCCCGGTGTGACATCTGAATACCGCCTGTAAAAATCACCAAAGGTGTTTCATCTGCAACTTTCGCCTGAGCTCGAATCGAAAGCTGAGCCAAAGCCTGGCATTTGCGTCTTTCCATGTATTCGACATCGATTTCTGGGGCATTGAGTATCAGGGTTGGCTGGTCCCTGAAGCGCTCGGCATACAAGTCCGCAATTGACGACGATACTGTAATCATGTGGTCAACAAGTGGAAGGCAATCATCTTCGAGCTTTTCCGCAAAGTTTGACCCATCTGCCGGGTTCTTCGTCGCGCGAGCCGGTTCATACTCATGCGCGTCGTATACAAGCCTGGCCTGAAACCGGTTTGCAAGGACCACACCAGCCGGGAGACAATAGATGTCATGAGCGTGGATGACATCAGGGGTTTCATCAAAGTCAATATGGCTGATATTTTCCGCAAATATCAATGAACTAAGCTGATAGAGCTCTCGGAACTTCTCTCTTACCTCCCGAGCACTCGGACTAAGTGACTTTAGCTTTTGTGAGGCTTCACCGAATCCATGCTGGAATCTAGATTTCCAAAGAAGTCGTTTGTGGGCAAACTTTCTCTTGCGCCGCTCTCGGCCATCGTGGGTCTTATAGTACATAGGATCAAGCATTTGCACTTCTTCGTCCGTGAAGTACGCACTGAACCAAGCTTTGAGTTCATTCAAATTCGCTGCAGCCTCGACATAAGGCTTTACCCGCAGTTCCACCTCACTCGATACACGTTCGAGAAAGAAAAAACGCTGCAACATATCTTCACTGATGTGCTCAGGCGATTGCCAGTTAAAGCGAGTGACTCTGATACCATCAATATCGTCTTCTTGTGGCAATCCGCCCGGCCAATCACAAAAGATGCGAACTTTGTGACCTGCCGCGTGCAGCGCACGCGCTTCCTTCAGTACTCGCGCGTCTGCAGTTATCTCATGGTAAGTTAGACAGAAAATAGTTTTCCGATATTCGCTGGGGGTGCCTGACATGAAGCAAAGACCAATCTAGCTTTAACAATTCTGGTCTGCTCTAACAGAGGATGATATGGGTTTCCAGCGCGATCGAACGGCCCTCGTCTATTGACTTCCCGGAAAATATCTTGGATGCGCAAAGGCAAATTTTGAGCACGTGGGACGCATGAAATGAGCAACTTTGCACTGATTGGAACCGCCGGATACATCGCTCCGCGCCACATGAAGGCGATAACGGATACTGGCAATACTTTGCTGGCAGCTCTGGACACGAGTGACTCGGTCGGCATTATCGATAGCCATTTTCCGGATGCTCATTTCTTCACCGAGTTTGAACGTTTCGACCGCTATATGGACATGTTGCGCCGCAGTGAAAAAGGCAAGGTCGACTATGTCTCGATTTGCTCACCTAATTATCTTCATGACAGCCACATGCGATTCGCCCTTCGGTCTGGTGCTGATGCGATCTGTGAAAAGCCACTGGTCCTGAACCCCGAGGATATCGATGGCCTCGAGATGATCGAGAAAGCGACAGGTCAGACGGTTAACACCATTCTGCAGTTGCGGGTTCATCCCTCGATCATTGCGCTGCGCGAAAAAATTCAAAATAGCCCCAAGGGCACCAAGTATGAGGTCGATCTGACGTACATCACGTCGCGCGGACGCTGGTATCTGGAAAGTTGGAAAGGGGATGTGCGCAAATCCGGCGGTATTGCGACCAACATTGGTGTGCATTTCTTTGACATGCTGCATTTTCTGTTCGGTGATCTGCAGGAAAACCGGGTTCACATGAATGCCCCCACAAAGGCCGCCGGGTATCTGGAGTTCGAGCACGCTCGGTGCCGTTGGTTCTTGTCTCTGGACATCAATGACGTTCCCACTGAAGCACGAGAGAACGGGGCCAGGACATATCGATCGATTACAATCGATGGTGAAGAGATCGAGTTCTCTGGCGGGTTCGCTGATCTTCACACGCGCAGCTACGAAGAGATCCTGAATGGCAACGGCTTCGGTCTAAATGAAAATCGTCCGGCGATTTCAATGGTCAGCCATATCCGCAATGCACCGATTGAAACCAGCAAAGGCGAACAGCACCCGAAGCTGAAGACTGGCAATTCTTAGCTGTTTGACGTCACTCGGTTTGCTGGCCATGTGAATATCGGCGGATACAGAATGGCTTGAATGGAAGCTCATGCAGTGTTTGTTTGCACGGGTGGCCTGAGCCGAACGAGTTTAGGTTAAGGAATGGCTTTGAATACAGTACTCCTGTGCTGAGCTTCCAAGAATAAAGGGCGTCCGAAGAAACATGCAGTTTATTGACCTCGCAGAACAACAAAAGCGCATCAAAGATCAGTTGGACGCGCGCATGGCAAATGTGCTGGCGCACGGGAAGTACATTCTCGGCCCCGAGGTTGCCGAGCTGGAAGAACGACTGACAGCGTTCACGGGCGCAAAGTACTGCATTACCTGTGCCAACGGGACGGATGCGTTGCAGATCGCCCTTATGGCGGTAGAGGTTGGGCCGGGGGACGAGGTCATCACGCCCGGATTTTCTTACATCGCGACAGCCGAGGCGGTCAGATTATTGGGCGCGGTGCCGGTTTATGTCGATATCGACCCGAGCAGCTATAATCTGGATCCCAGCAAGCTGGATGCCGCGATCACACCGAGAACGAAAGCCATTATTCCCGTATCGCTTTATGGTCAGCCCGCTGACTTTGAACGCATAAACGAAGTTGCCTCAAAGCACGGCCTGCCAGTGATTGAAGATGGTGCGCAGAGCTTTGGGGGATCATTGCAAGGGAAACGTTCCGGGAACCTGTCCACGATCTCGTGCACCAGTTTTTTCCCGTCTAAACCGCTTGGATGCTATGGAGATGGTGGGGCTATCTTTACCTCGGATGAGGGCCTGAGCGTTGTTCTTCGCCAGATTGCGCGACACGGACAAGACCGGCGCTATCACCACATCAGAGTCGGCGTGAACAGCCGTCTCGATACGCTTCAAGCGGCCATTCTGCTCAGCAAGCTTGACATCTTCGAAGATGAATTGGAGCTGCGAAACACCGTCGCTGACCGATACAAGTCGCTGCTGAAAGACACCAACATCGCAGCGCCAACGCTGATGGAGGGGGCCACCAGCGCGTGGGCGCAATACACAGTTCGCGTTGATGGGCGAGACGATGTGCAGGCCAAGCTGAAAGAGGCAGGCGTGCCAACTGCAGTGCACTACCCACTGCCGTTGAATAAGCAACCCGCCGTATCTGACCCCAACGCAGATCTTCCTGTGGGGGATCAGGCTGCCGCGACCGTTATCAGCCTGCCGATGCACCCGTATCTGCCGTCAAATACGCAGGAAAAGATCATCGCGGTCTTGAAGCAAGCGATCTGATCATCGCTGCAATTCTTGTTGTCTTCCCTAAGCGTCACACCCTTAAGGAGAGGCCAATGCGCAGAGCCTATTTCCCGTAATAGTCGCGGTACCAGTCAACAAAGGCCTGAATACCGTCTTTGATGTCTGTCTTGGGGCGATAACCAGTTAGTCGTTGCAGCAATTCGGCATTGGCCCAAGTCGCGGGGACGTCGCCCATTTGCATTTCCATGTAGTTTCGGACAGCAGGCTTGCCGAGGCTTTCCTCGATCGCATCGATGAAATCCAACAAACGCACTTTGTCTGAATTCCCAATATTTACAACGCGATAGGGCGCGACCGGGCTTAGGCTGTCACCCTCAGCGATTTCCTCGGAAGACCCGGGCCGTACCGGTACGACATCGATCAGCAAAGAGATCGCGCGCACCAAATCATCCACATAGGTGAAGTCGCGATACATGTCCCCATGGTTGTAAATATCGATCGCACGATCTGATAGGATCGCGTCCGTGAATTTGAAGAATGCAAGGTCTGGGCGCCCCCATGGTCCATAGACCGTGAAGAAGCGGAACATGGTTGTCGGAATATTCCAAAGGTGTGCATAAGAATGCCCCATGGCCTCGTTGGCCTTTTTGGTTGCGGCATACATCGTAAGCTGATGATCGGCTTTTTCACACTCGTCAAATGGCATGTCAGGGTTCGCGCCGTAAATCGACGAGGTAGAAGCCATTAACAAATGCTGTACCTTGTGGCGACGCGCCGCTTCCATCACGTTGAAGGTTCCAACAACATTGCTTTCGACATAGGCGCGCGGGTTTTCGAGGCTGTACCGAACGCCAGCCTGTGCCGCGAGGTGGATGATCACGTCCGGCTCAAAAGCATCCGCGATTTGGTCAAACTTGGCCGTATCCTCCAACATGCCTTCATCACAGGTGAAGTTCGGATTCTCCAGCAACAATGCGTGTCGGCTCTGCTTGAGACGGACATCATAGTAGTCCGTCATTCCGTCATAGCCGTGTACACGATTTCCGTTTTCAAGCAAAAGTTTGGCAAGATGAAAGCCGATAAATCCGGCGGTACCTGTGATCAGAACCTTTTGCATGGAGTTGTTTCCTTGTCTGGCCGGGGTTGGCGTATGCGTTCAGGGGACATATGACGCCTATGGCACAAGGGCTCAAGCGATCATTTTCTGGCTGATCACCCAATGGCGACAAAGCCTAATTGCTGATTTCGGCGGCTAGATCAACAGGGCCAGGGGAGTGAGTAGGTTTTTACATTCGTAAAAAACTTCATAGCCTCAATGACGCCTTCTTTGACACCGTTGCCAGAGTCCTTAATGCCTCCGAAAGGAGACATCTCGATTCGATATCCGGGTTGCTCCCAGATGTTGCAGGTGCCGACATTCAGGCCATTGATAAAGGCAATGGCGCGGTTCAAGTCGTTGGTGCAGACGCCCGAGGATAAGCCAAATTCAGTAGAGTTTGAGATGCGCATAACCTCTTGATCATCATCAGGAACGCGAAGGATTGGGATTATGGGACCGAAGGTTTCCTCTCGTACCAGCTCACTGTCGCGGGGAACCTCATCGACTACAATCGGAGGAAGCAGCGCGCCTTTACGTCCGGGGTGATATAGGATCTTGGCGCCTGCTTCGGCAGCCATGTAGACGCGGCCCTCGATCAACTCCGCAGCTTTGTCATGGATCACGCAACCCAGTTCGGTTTCGGGGTCCTGCGGATCTCCGAATCTGATCTTCTTGGCTTTTTCCAGAACCAGCGGGACAAACCGGTCCGCCACGCTTTGTTGCACGAGAATGCGCTTGATCGCGGTGCAGCGCTGGCCCGAGTTTCCAATTGCGCCCGCCACAGCGATACCCGCCGCTTTGTCCAGATCAGCGTCGGACAGGTCATTCAGAACGATCAGAGGATCGTTACCACCCAACTCCAGCGCTTGTCGCTTATAACCCGCCATATTCGCAATCATCTTACCAACCGGAACGCTACCGGTGAACGTGATTATGTCGATGTTCTCATTCGAGATCATCTCATCGCCAATATCCTGCGGCCAGCCCGTGACAACCTGAAACATCGCGGGCGGTAGCCCCGCTTCATATAAGATATCCGCCAACGCTAGTGCGGTCAGGGGCGTAAGTTCCGTGGGCTTGCAAACCATGCAATTGTTGGTGGCTATCGATGGTGCGACTTTGTGCGCGACCATGTTCAACGGGTGATTGAATGGAGTAATCGCACTGATGGCATTCACCGGCTCACGCATGGTGAAAATCTTACGCGCCTTGCCGTTTTGCGTCAGATCACACGAAAATATCTCACCGTCATCCTTCAGCGCCTCGGCGGCAGCGAATTGAAAGACATCCTGCGCGCGTCTTGTCTCGTAAACGGCGTGTTGGTGGCAAATCCCTAGCTCAAGAACCAACCATTTGGCCAGATAGTCTCGCCGCTCACCGATCAACTGACCCGCGCGCTGCAGAATCTGGCTGCGCTCATATCGCGTCAGGTTAGGTTTGTAGTTGGCGGCGATCTCAAAAGCGCGGCGCGCGTGTTCTGCCTGCCCAGCAGGTACATGACCCACAACCTCATTGGTATAGGGATAGTGAATCGGGATGGTCTGATCGGTGAAAACGATTTCACCCCCGATGCGCATTCCTTCATTACGAATTTCAGCAGCCGCCATACTGAAAACCACCCAGTGAATTGGGGCCGCTCATCGGTCCATCATTCTGAAAAAACATCAAACGCCTTCAACGCCTTGGCGCTGTAGGCGTAAGATGGGCCACCTCCCATATAGGTGGCCATGGCCAAAGCTTCGCACAGTTCGTCTCGGGTTGCGCCGAGCCTCACCAGGGATCGGACATGAAAGCCAATGCAGCTGTCGCAGCGGGTGGCGATTGCTATTCCAAGCGCCATGAATTCTTTGGTTTTCTCGCTCAGCGCGCCATCTGTTTTGGCGGCTTTGCCCATGATCCCAAATCCACGCACGGTTTCCGGCACTTCTTTGGAGAACGCACCGATATTGGCCTCAGTCTCGGCCATAAAGTCTTTCCAATCCATCTTGTGCTCCTTATCCGCGTTCATCCGCACCCATGCGACGTTCCAGCCAGCGCACACCAGCGCTGATGATCAGAACCAGAACCAAATACTCGAAGATCAGCAATGTATAAATCTCAAGCGGGCGGTATTCCGTCACAACAAGTTCGTTGGCGCGTCGTGTTAGTTCTTGCATGCCGATGACGCTAGCAAACGCGCTCATCTTCACGATGTAGATGAATTGGTTGGCCAATGGGGGCAAAATACGTCGGATGGCCTGAGGCAGGATCACAAATCGCATGGTTTGATAGTAGTTCAGACCAATCGTCTGAGCCGCTTCGCTTTGGCCTTTGGCGATGGATTGAATACCGGCGCGATAGATTTCGGCGGTAAAGGCGCTGTCTGATATCGCAAGCGTGATAATCGCGCCCCAAAATGGATCAATCGGAATGTTCATACCCATCGATTGGAAGACGATCGGCAGGCCATAGAAAACCCAAAACAGCATCGGTAACAAAGGGATCGAACGGATAAACTCGACATAAACCCGGTTCACCAGCCGCCAGCCGCGTTTTTCGGACAGGCCGGGCAGGGCAACGAGCAATCCGATAGCAATAGACATGACAGCCGCGATCAGAGAAATCTGAATCGTCGCCCCCATGCCGGAAACTAGAAATTTGATGTTGGTCCAGCCTGAGCTTGTAGTCGGATCGATGACGTACCAACCCCAGGTTTGGGACGACGAACAACCCGCGACAAACAAGAGCAACGGGAAGAAGAGAAGTGTTTTTTTCATCGGACCCAACTCAGTGCTGCAATATCTGGCTCAGGAATTTCTGACACCGTTCAGATTGTGGATTGGTGAAGAAATGCTCGGGCTTGCCTTGTTCGACAATCTCACCTGCATCCATGAACACCATATTGTCAGCCACCTTTCGGGCGAAACCCATCTCATGGGTGACCACGACCATGGTCATGCCTTCCTCGGCCAATTCAACCATCACATCCAGCACCTCGGAAATCATCTCAGGGTCTAGCGCTGAGGTAGGCTCGTCAAACAACAGCACCCGTGGCTCCATACACAGCGAGCGCGCGATGGCCACGCGCTGCTGCTGCCCGCCAGACAGTTGTATGGGGCGTTTTTCGGCCTGATCGGGGATGTGAACCCGCTCAAGATAATGGCGCGCTTTGTCTTCAGCCTCTTTCCGGCTCAACCCGCGCGCCTTGATCGGGCCAAGGGTTAGGTTTTCGAGCACTGTCAGATGCGGAAACAGATTGAACTGCTGAAACACCATTCCAACCTCTGATCGGATGGTAGCGGCGGATTTGGCATCGTCGGTCAGCTCGACCCCATCAATACGGATGGTACCTTTCTGGTGCCTCTCAAGCTGGTTGATGCATCGGACGACAGTTGATTTGCCGGACCCGGAAGGACCGCAGATCACGATCTTTTCACCGCTTTCAATTGTCAGATTGATGTCCTTGAGCACATGGAATGTGCCATACCATTTGTTTACGTCGACAAGCTCGATCGCGGCGTCTGGCATCTGATGGCCTGCCTTTGATTACTACGAGTTAATTAGTTGCTTGAGGTTATCTTTGTCTTTACGCTTAAATCAAGAAGCAATGTCCTACAAATAATGCCAAACGCCACCAACGGGAGAATTACATGAAACGTTTTTTGAAAGCCGCAGCCGCTGCTGCACTTGGACTTGTGATCAGTAGCGCAGCACAGGCGCAATCAGCGCTGAATGAAATTCTCGATAGCGGTGTGATGAAGGTTGGTACAACCGGTGACTGGAATCCGATGTCTCTGCGCGACCCTGCAACCAACAGCTACAAAGGGTACGATATCGACATCATGAACGCGCTGGCCGCAGACCTGGGCGTCGAGGTTGAATATGTACCGACCGACTGGAAAACGTTGGTTAATGGCGTGGTTGCGGGTAAGTACCACATTACCGGTTCAGCTTCGATTTCGCCGCCGCGCATGAAAGTTGCGGGTTTTTCCGACAGCTATATCGCCGTTGAACTTTTTCCTTACACAACCAAGGACAAGGCCGACAAATTTGACGGCTATGACTCCATCAACAAGCCGGACGTGAAAGTCGCAACCACTCTGGGCACAACCTTTGAAAAGCGTGTGCGCGAATGGTTCCCGGATGCCGATATCAAAGTGGTCGAAGCGCCTGCACGCGGTTTTCAGGAAGTCCTGGCGGGGCGCGCAGATGTGTTTATTACGTCGAACATCGAAGGCTCGACCCTTGAGGAGAAGTTCCCGGTTGTTCGCGTCAAAAACGCAGGGCCCCGGTCGCCGTCCCCAATCGCAATGCTTTTGCCGCAAAATGATCAGGTCTGGATCAATTACGTGAACAACTGGATTGAGGTGAAAAAAGCACAAGGCTTCTTTGACGAGAACCGGGAACGGTGGGGTCTCTGATCTGACGCACCATCGGCTTAAGCGATCAGGAAGGATTTCCGCGCGATGAAGCTTGAGCACATGACTTGGTACGAGGTTGACACTCGTATCAATGCCGGTGCGGCCGTGTTGCTGCCCGTCGGTTCGACCGAGCAGCACGGCCCGATGGGTCGCATAGGCACTGACACGATTTGCGCCGAAGCCATAGCGCTTGCTGCTGCCAAGCAATGCGATGGGATTGTCGTTCCGGCACTGGTTTATACGCCGGCACCATTCAACACTGGGTTTCCAGGCACGGTTTCCATTTCGACCGAAACGTTCCGAACCGTTGCGCAAGAAGTGATACAAGGTTTGTTGAAGCAAGGCTTCAAAGGCGTATTCGTGGTAAACGGACACGGGGCCAACCTAGGACCCCTTCGGCAAATCCAGAACGTGGTTCCGGCTGGCCAGTTGCTTATCCGTAGCTGGTGGGAGCCGGAACCCGTGAATGCCTTGCGGCAACAGCTCTATGGGGATTGGGAGGGGATGCACGCAACCCCTTCTGAAATCGCAATCACCCAGTCATTGCTTGGAGCTTTGCCAGCCAAACAGGCCGTTGAACCGCCCCAAAAGCTAAGTGCCGAATACATGCATGCGCATGCCGGGGATCGCCATGGCCTACCAGCCGAGCACCGCGCAGCCTTTCCGGATGGCCGGGTCGGGTCACACTCAGCCCTGGCCACCCCTGAAGATGGAGAGCGCTTGTTAGCAACAGCGGCGGCGGCAATCGCTGCCGAGTTTCGAGCATTTGAACAGGATTTGTGATTTCAAAGCTCTGATTTGCGCACTCGCCAATCTAGTCGGTACCCACTCCAAGCCCTTCAGTTGACAGGTCGTCAAGTTTTGGCATCAGACGCAGCAATTCTTGCGCGTATTCGGTCTTGGGATTGGCAAACAGATCGCTGGTCTCTTGAACCTCGACAATTTGACCCTGTTTCATCACCGCAACCCGGTCGCACATCTGACGCACCACTGGCAGGTCATGGCTGATAAACAGCATTGTCAGGCCGAGATGCTCCTGCAAATCCTTCAAGATGTTCAGAATTTGCGCTTGGATCGAGACATCCAGCGCGCTGGTGGGTTCATCGCAAATAAGGAAACGCGGCTGCGTTGCCAGCGCACGGGCAATCGAAATTCGTTGCCTCTGGCCACCTGAAAACTCATGCGGATATTTTAGCCCTGCCTCATGCCCCAGCCCGACTTGATCCAGCAGTTCATCAACGCGCCGCTTGATATCTGTGCCGCTCATCAACCGGTGGTGGCGGATTGGCTCAGCCACGATCTCGTCCACCCGCATACGCGGGTTGAGTGAGGAATACGGGTCTTGAAAGATCATCTGGATATTCTTGCGATAAGCATCCTGAACGGCTCGATTACTTAAATCGCTGACCAGTTGCCCATCAAAGGTTATGGTGCCGCCATCTACCGGATAGAGCCCCGCGATCATCCGCGCGACTGTGGACTTGCCCGAACCTGACTCGCCTACCACTCCAAAGACCTCACCCGCCTGAATATCAAAGTTGACGTCATCAACGGCGGTGAAATAGCTCCGGTCCCAGGGCAGCAGCCCTTTGCGCAACAAGAACTTCTTGGTCAGGTTTCGGATTTCAAAGACCGGCTTGCTGGCGTCGTTAGTCACCTTGGGCCAGTGACGGGCCATATCATCAATGGCGAAACGAGTCTCGCGCCCGCCATAGCTGATTTGCGGGAAGCGGTGCAGCTTCAACGTCGGACGCGGCACCGCAGCGATCAGAGACTTGGTGTATTCGTGTTGCGGCTGGCCCATCACCTGCGCCGTGGTCCCGCTTTCGACCACTTTACCTGCATACATCACAGTCACTTTGTCGGTTGTGTCGGCAATGACACCCATGTCGTGGGTGATAAGGATGACACCCACCTGACGCTCTTGTGCCAGTTCTTTGATCAGGTCCAAAATCTGCGCCTGAACTGATACATCCAATGCAGTGGTCGGCTCATCCGCGATGATCACATCCGGTTCGGTGCATAGGGCAAGTGCAATCACCACGCGCTGTCGCATTCCGCCCGAGAACTGGTGTGGGTATTGATCCAAACGTGTGTCAGGGTCGGGGATGCCCACGCGATCGATCAGGTCACGTGCGCGTTTGCCCGCCTCGGCGTCTGAACCGCCAAGATGAGCTTGGATCGTTTCAACCAGTTGCTCGCGCACCGTGAACAGAGGGTTCAGCGAGGTCAGCGGATCCTGAAAGATCATGGATATCTTCTTGCCGCGCAGCCCACGCATCGCCTCGGCGTCAATCCCGCTGATCTGATCGCCGCCCAGCTTGATCTGGCCGCTTGCGATACGTCCGGGGCGTTCCAACAGGCCCATAACGGCGGCACCGATGGTGGACTTGCCCGCCCCGGATTCCCCGACAAGCCCGTGAATTTCACCGGGTTCGACGGACAGGCTGGCGTGATCCACCGCTGTGAATAACTGGCGGCGGGTTGGAAACTCAACGGTGAGGTCTTGGATAGTCAGAAGGCTCATGAAATCACCGCAATTTGGGGTTCAACGCGTCACGCAACCAATCACCCAGAAGGTTTACCGAAAGGGCGAGTGCCAGCAGCGTGCAAGCTGGGAAGAAGAGAATCCACCACTCACCCGAGAACAGGAAGCCCTGACCGATGCGGATCAAGGTTCCCAGTGAGGGCTGCGTCGGGGGAGCGCCCACACCCAGAAAGCTCAACGTGGCCTCGGCGATGATCGCAAGTGCCAGCGAGATCGTGGCAATGACCAGAACCGGGCTGAGCACATTAGGCAGGATGTGGCGGAACATGATAGGGAATGATCCACGCCCGATCAGGCGGGCGGCCTGCACATATTCCTTGTTTTTCTCAACCAGAGCAGCACCACGGACGACCCGTGCGAACTGCACCCAATCCGACAGCGCAATCGCGATGATCAAAACGTAAATTGCCATCTCATCACGGTATTCCGGCGGAGTGATCCCCTTGGCGATGCCAAAGATCAGCATGGCGACAAGAATGGCCGGAAAGGTCAACTGAACATCGGCAATCCGCATGATCAGTGTCTCGATCCATCCACCGAAATAGGCCGCGACCAACCCAAGGATCACACCTATGATCAGCGCCAGTAGAACCGCAGAAGTACCGACAAACAATGAGATGCGCAGGCCATAAAGAATGGTCGAAAACACATCTCGCCCTTGATCATCCGTACCCAGCAAAAACGTTTCCTGCGTGAAAGCGTTTGGCGTGCCCGGAGGCGTAAACCCGTTCATCAGGTTCAGTGTCGCCGGGTCGAACGGGTTATAGGGTGCAATCAACGGAGCAAAGATCGCGGCCAGCACCAAAACCACAACAACCAAAGATGCAATCACAGCCACTGGCGAATGCCGGAATGACCACGCAAAATCGCTGTTCCAGAATTTGGCCACGCGCGATTTGGGCGTGGCTTTCGGAGTTTCCATCGTATCGGTCATGTGGCCCTCGCGTCGACACGCAGGCGCGGGTCAATGGCATAGTAGAGAAGATCGACAATCAGGTTGATCGTCACGAACATCACCGAAATCAGCATCAGATACGCTGCCATAACCGGGATATCGACGAATTGGATTGCGTTGATAAACAGCAGGCCTACGCCAGGCCACTGGAACACTGTCTCAGTGATGATGGCAAAGGCGATGATCGACCCCAATTGCAGGCCGGTGATGGTGATCACCGGAACCAGAGTATTTTTCAGCGCATGGCGGAAGTTGATCACGCGGTCAGACAACCCCCGTGCGCGCGCAAAGCGGACGTAATCGGCGCGCAAAACCTCAAGCATCTCGGATCGTACCAGGCGCATGATCAATGTCATTTGATATAGACCCAGCGTAATAGCGGGCAATATCAGCGCCTTAAGACCCGAAGCGGTTAGAAAACCAGTGGACCAATTGCCAATCATAACGGTCTCGCCCCTCCCAAAGCTGGGCAAGAGATCAAGCTCGACCGAGAAGATATAGATTAGCAAAATCCCTATGAGGAAAGTTGGTAATGAGACTCCGATCAGGGATACGGTCATGATCACATTCGCTGCAATCCCTTGTCGTCGGATCGCGGTGAAGACGCCAAGGGCAATGCCCATTGTGATGGCCAGAAAACCGGACACAAACGCCAGTTCCAGCGTGGCTGGGGCACGTTCCACCAAGATTGTCGAAACGGGTCGTCCCTGCCGATACGACACACCAAAATTGCCCTGGACGGCGCCCTGCAGGAACTTGGCATATTGCACCACAAAAGGCTGATCCAGCCCAAGCTCGGTCCGCAGGCGGTCGATATCAGCCTGCGTACGCTCTTGCCCCAGCATGTTGTCGATCGGATCGCCAACAAAGCGAAACATCGAGAATGCCACCAGACCCACGACCAGCAAAACGATGATGGATTGGAACATCCGTCGGACGATATATGCGAACATTTGTTTTCCCCATTGGTGGGTCTGTCTATGCGTTCCCCGACCGGATGGTCAAGCAATCTCGGCCGTGCGGAGCGGTCCAATCAACATCCGGACCTAACGGCACGATGCCCAGCGGGTTGCGCAGCTCGGACGGAGTGAAATAGCCCTGCTTGTAGATGTCGAATTTCACCGTATCCGCGATGCCGGGCAGAGCGTAAATCTCACGCGCATAGCACCAAAGATTGGGGTAATCGATCAAACGGCGTAGATTGCATTTGAAGGCATAGTGATACGCCACATCAAAACGCGCGAGCGTCGGGAACAGGCGCAGGTCCGCTTCGGTCAGAGTGTCACCGCAGAGATAGCGGTAGGTGGCCAAGTGCGCTTCGATCTCATCAAGCGTGTCGAAGACATCGCGGAACCCGGCCTCATAGGCCTCTTGTGTTCGGGCAAATCCTGCGCGGTAGACACCGTTGTTGAGGCGCGCGTAGATTTTCTCATTCCAGGCATTGATCTGGTCCAGCTTTTCTGTTGGTGCAAGGCTAGGACCGTAGCCCGGCAAAGTACCGAGCATACGCACCAGATCAGCGGATTCGTTTGAGACAGCCTTGTCGTGAACCCGATCCCAAAGCAGCGGCACGGTGATCCGACCGGTGTAAGCAGGAGACACGCGAGCATAGGCGTGATGCAACGCAGTTGCGCCATAGGCCGCATCCGCACCCTCCGCATAGACCCAGCCATCTGCGGTACGTCGCGGTTCGGCATAGGCGACCGAAATTAGTTCGTGCAGACCTTTGATTGCGCGCACCAAGAGAACCCGATGTGCCCAAGGACAATTCCAAGCGGCATAAAGGTGAAACCGTCCCGGTTCCAACGCAACCTCTGGTAACGCATTGCGAATAGTCGAGGCCTGACGGCGAAATTCGCCGTCAAGAGTGCTGTCCGGTGCCGGGTCTTCGCTGTGGTAAACACCGGCAATCATCAGGCCCATGGCTTAGTTCACCGTCACCCAGCGCAGTAGGAAGAAGTTATCCGGGCGCTGCGTCAGTTCGACATTATCGCGCGTCCCCCAGACCAGCGGCTGGACATACATCGGCACATAGACATGTTCATCCTGATAGATCTGAGTGACCTCATCCAACATGGCCTGACGCTTCGCCTGATCCAGCTCGGATTGAATCATTGGCAGGAGCTCATCGACCCGCGCGTTTGAGAACCCGCCGAAATTCCAGCTGCCCAGCTTCTTCTCTTCGTTTGGAGTCGCGACGAGAAAGCGGACCGGATGTTCGGCGTCGAACGTACCCGGGCTCCAACCCAGCAGGTACATATCGTAGTTGTCCTCACGCAGCTCTGGCCAATAGTTCCGGACCGGCATTGCATCCAGTTCGGCAGTGATACCGATCTGCGCAAGCATGCCAACGACCGACTGACAGACGGCTTCATCATTCAGGTAACGGTCATTGGGGCATTTCAGCCCAAACGAGAACCCATCAGCATAGCCTGCCTCGGCCAACAAGGCCTTGGCGGCCTCGACGTCGAATGCGGGACGTTCCGAATTGGCTTCGGAGAACCCACTCATCGCAGGGCTAACGAGTTGAGAGGCGGGTTCGGCATTGCCACGCATAATCGTGGCTAGAATCGCATCCACATTGACGGCCTGTGCAACCGCCTGACGCACACGCGCATCGCGGAAGGGGTTCGGTTTGCCCGCATCATCGGTGTATTTCAAGGCTTCGGCCTCATGGTCAAACCCCAGCATGATCACGCGGGCCTCAATGCCCTGAATGACGTCAACTTCACCGTTTTGCTGAAGCCGCGCCACGTCCTGAATCGGAACCGGGTTGATCATGTCAACGTCACCAGACAGAAGCGCAGCAACCGCAGTCGCTGGGTTCTGGATCGGGTTGAATTCTGCGCGCGTGATGTTGTGTTCCACATCTCCCCACCAGCCCTCAAATGGTTCCAAGACGGTTTTCAAGCCCGGCTCACGCTCGGTGACTTTGAATGCTCCGGTACCATTGGCGTTGATGGTGGCGTAGTTGCCTGTTTCTTTGTCAGGCACCACCGCGTCGTTGGCCTCGGTCCAGCCCTGATCCATGATCATCCAGTTGGCAATCGACGACGGGAACAGAGGGTTCGGTGCAGTGGTCATGATATCGACGGTATAGTCATCAACCACGATGACATCGCTGACAGGGGCAAACCAACTGCGGGTATCTGCTGCCTCGCCCGAAGCGCGCTGATAGCTGAACAACACGTCCTGCGCGTCAAAGCTGCTGCCATCATGGAAGGTCACACCCTCACGCAGTTTAAAGCGCCAGCCCTCTCCGTCACCAATTGATTCCCAACTGACGGCCAGAGCGGGTTCAACGCTCATATCCTTGCCGCGGCGGACCAGACCCTCGTAGACGTTGTTCAGGAACCCTAAGACGGGGGCTGAGTTGACCGCGTGCGGGTCCATTGTTTGCGGATCGGTGGTTGAGGCCCATTTGAAATCGGCGGCCTGCGCGGTACTGGCAAGCAACATGGCCAGACCAATGGCACTTTTTCTGAGGATCATGGCGAATTCTCCCTGTTAGCGCTGAAACAATCCCGCTTTTTCGCCACCACGTAAAGCGGTTCTCAAATTGAGATCACAGGTCTGTTACTGAAAGCAGGAATAAGGACAGGGCGCGAGATAGCGCCCTGCTTGATGTGCTACGAGATGATTTAGTTCATCTCAAAGTATTTGATCTTGGGCGAGTCTTCAGGCTCGACAATGGTGCCCACACCCGACTTCATACCCCAGTTCAACACCTGATGGTGGATCGGGATGTACAGTTGGTCATCCTGTACGACCTGCCAGATTTCCGCAATCTGCTGATCGCGCGCAGGTAGGTCGGTTTCCGAAGCCAACGCTTGAATTTTGGCATCCAGATCCGGGTTGCTGTACCGGGTAGCATTCCACGATCCGTATTTCTCACCCTTGGTGTGGACGAGGAAATTGAAGATGTATTCCGAGTCATAGGTCGGAACACCCCAACCCAGCATGTAGAAATCTGTCTCGAGATTGGACAGCAGCGGGAAGTGCTGCGCCTTGGGTTTGGCGTCGAGATTCACGGTAATGCCGATCTGAGCCAGCATCCCCACGGCCGCCTGACAGATCGCCTCGTCATTGATATAGCGGTCATTCGGGCAGTTCAGTGTCAGCGAAAAGCCGTCGGGATAACCTGCCTCGGCCATCAGTGCCTTGGCCGCTTCGATATCCGTGGTGGATGATGCATCCATATCCGCATCCCAACCATTAACAAAGGGCGGCGAGATCATCCCCGCAGGGGCTGACTGGCCACGCATCACAACCTGCTTGATTGCATCACGATTGATCGCTTTCGACATTGCCTGACGCACCCGAACATCCGCTAGCGGGTTGGCACCCTCAACACTGTCCGAGCCCAGATCAGCATCGCCCATGTTCATGCCAAAGAAGATAACCCGGTTCTGAGGTGCGGTACGCACATCCAGACCATCAGTTCCGGCGACGCGCTGAAGGTCTTGAACAGGCACGTCCTGAATGAAATCAACTTCACCCGACAGCAGGGCAGCAACACGAGTCGCGGCGTTCTGGATCGGGGTATAGATGATCTCGGTCACCTGAAGCGGGAACTCGTCTTTGCCCCAGTAATTTTCGTTGGCGGTCAGAACGGTTTTTACATCAGGTTCGCGGCTGACCAGCTTATAGGGGCCGGTGCCATTTGCGTTCTTGGCTGCAAATGTATCCTCACCACCCTCATAGTCCTGAACTTTGACCGCGTTGTTCGCTTCGGCCCAACCCTTATCCATCATGAACATGTTGGTCAGGTTATTTGGCATGATCGGGTTTGGGCCATCGGTCTCGATCTCAACCGTGTATTTATCCGGCGCGCGCACCTCTTTCACCGAGGCCAGCAGCTCTTTGTAGTCAGAATCCGGTGTCATCGCACGGTTCAGCGAAAAGACAACGTCTTCACTGTCAAATTCTGCACCGTCATGAAAGCTGACGCCCTCACGCAGCTTGAACACCCAAACGTTCGGGTTTTCTTCCGACGGTGCCCATTCGGTTGCCAATGACGGCACAAGTGCGCCGGAATGGTCGCGCATGACCAGTGTTTCCATGATCTGGTGTGCAAAGGTCGAAGTCGGACCTTCGTTCTGTGCGTGTGGATCAAGTGTCAGCGCGTCACCAGCACGCGCCCAACGCAGCGTTTCCGCCGAAGCGCCAGCCGCAATCATCGCCGTAGCGCTGGCGGCAAGCATCAGAGTTTTGAATGACATTAGTCGTCTCCCCATTTTTTGTTGTGCCCGCATTTTCATGCGGTTGGCCAAATTTTCAGCCATCATGGGTCAGCATCATCCAGATCATTCCCCAAGTTGCAACACCCGAATGTTAGCGCCCCGCCAGATGGTCTAAACCACCAAGCCAACGATAGTCCGAAAGATGCAATGGGTCGCATGAATGACTGGGTCGCACCCCGCCTCTAAATCTCTATGAATGAAGATGACTATCGTTTGTTGTAAGCATCTCTGAGAGCGTCACCAAATGCGCTGCTCTGGGCACTTTGCCCACCGCGATCTCGCTTGCTTGTCTTTGACTTCGTCGGTCGCGCTGGTTTTCCGTTACCACGCATTGCTTTGTCCTCGCGGGCCGAGGCACCGTCGTCTTTACGCATCGACAGCCCGATGCGTTTGCGCGGCACGTCGACCTCAACCACCGTCACTTTCACAACCTGACCGGTTTTGACCACCTCGTGCGGATCTTTCACAAACCGGTCAGCCAGCTGACTGACATGAACCAACCCGTCCTGATGCACACCGATATCAACGAACGCACCGAAGGCGGCAACGTTGGTTACGGTTCCTTCCAGAACCATGCCGGGTTTCAGGTCTGTGATCTCTTCGACACCATCAGTAAACGACGCCGTTTTGAAACTTGGGCGTGGATCTCGGCCCGGTTTTTCCAGCTCGGTGAAGATGTCTCGCACCGTTGGCAAACCAAACGTCTCGTTCACGAACTGTTCGGCGCGCAGGCCTTTCAAGGCACCGTCATGCCCCATGATCTGGCGGATATCACGCCCGCAGGCAGCAACCACGCGGCGCGCGACATCATAGGCCTCGGGATGAACCGAGGAGGCATCCAGCGGCTCTGAACCGTCGCGTATTCTCAGGAAACCCGCACATTGCTCAAAAGCGCGCGGACCGAGGCGAGCGACCTTCAGCAAGTCCTTGCGAGATGCAAAAGCGCCATGGATATCCCGGTGCGTGACGATCGACTCGGCCAAACCCGGGCCCAAGCCCGAGACGTGCGAGAGCAGGGGGGCCGAAGCCGTATTCAGATCAACTCCTACGGCATTCACCACATCTTCGATTACTGACTCCAGCGATTGCGACAGCCGGTGCTGATCAACGTCGTGTTGATACTGGCCAACGCCGATGCTCTTGGGTTCGATCTTGACCAATTCGGCCAAGGGGTCTTGCAGTCGACGGGCGATTGAGACCGCTCCACGAAGCGAGACGTCAAGGTTGGGGAACTCGCGCGCGGCCAGTTCTGAGGCAGAGTAGACCGAAGCTCCTGCCTCGGACACAACGACTTTGGTCGGCGCTTTGACGGTTTTTGGCAGCAGCGACAGCGTATCGGCCACCAAACGCTCGGTCTCGCGGCTTGCCGTGCCGTTGCCGATGGCGATCAGCTCAATCTTGTGGGCCGCGATTAGGTTCAGGATCGCGGCCTGCGCACCGCGCAGATCATTCTTGGGCTGAAACGGATAGAGCGTATCCGTCGCAACCACTTTGCCCGTCGCATCCACCACGGCTGCTTTAACCCCAGTACGAATGCCGGGATCGAGGCCAAGCGTTGGACGGGCTCCAGCCGGTGCCGCAAACAGTAGATTTTTAAGGTTGCGTGAAAACACCTGGATGGCTTCCTCCTGCGCGCGGCTGCGCAGGTCTGCCATCATCTCGACCATCATGGAAAGCGAAAGCTTAACCCGCCACGTCCAGCCCGCGACCTTTCGCAGCCAATTGTCGCCCGGCCCGTCACCACGCGTATTCAGATGGGCCGCAACCATGGCCTCGGCGCGAGCAGCCCCGGTTTCAGGCTCTGGCGCGATGTCAAGCGTTACGATCCCTTCCTTTGAGGCACGCAGCATCGCGAGCGCCCGGTGCGACGGTGTTTTGGACCAGAGTTCTGTGTGATCAAAGTAATCACTGAATTTGGCACCTTCCTGCTCCTTGCCTTCGACCACCTTCGCGCTCAGCAACGCTTCGCGTTGCATGAAATTGCGCAGCTCACCCAACAAAGCCGCATTCTCGGTCAGCCGTTCCGTGATGATATCCCGCGCGCCGTTCAGAGCGTCTTTGACGGTGGGAACGGCTTCCTTAACATACCCCTCTGCCAGTGCCTCCGGTTCTGCCAATCGGTCAGAGAGAATGGCGTCGGCCAGAGGCTCCAACCCATTCTCACGGGCAATCATCGCCTTCGTTCGGCGTTTGGGCTTGTAGGGCAAATAAATGTCTTCCAACTGCGCCTTGGTCTCGGCCTGCGCAATCGACTTCACCAGATCATCTGTCAGCTTACCCTGATCCTTAATCGAGGCCACAATCGACTCACGCCGTGCCTCAAGCTCGCGCAGATAGGTCAGGCGGTCAGACAGGGTACGCAACTGGGTGTCATCAAGCCCGCCGGTCACTTCCTTACGATAGCGTGCAACAAACGGCACAGTCGCACCTTCGTCCAGCAACCTGACCGCAGCCCCAACCTGTTCCGGACGGGCGTTAATCTCGTTGGCGATGGTGCGGGCGATACGGTCCAAAGTGGCCTCCTGACATGCGGTTGGAAGATTGTCTTAGCCACCGACGCGGGCGAGGGGAAGGGCCGCACAGCAAAAAGCGCTTCTGCACAAGAACTGCACGACCGCTACGCGATGATCTGCACCTGCCAAAGCCAGACAAAGCCTACATAAACAAGGAGCAGTGATATGGGTCAGTTCATCGTGCGCGGCGTACCCGCGACGGTTTTGCAAGACAGCTGGTGGCTGGATGCCCCCAGCGATGAGCCAAGCCAAGGTGTCGACAAGACAGAGCGGCGGAATAGACACGCTCTCATTGGACTGGTCGTTCTGATCGCACTCGCAGACGTTTTATTCTTTGATCATGCTCTGGGTATTTCTTTGGCAGTTTTTGCTTTGGTGGTTGCCGTCGTCGTATTTGTATTGTTGCGCCGCCGCGCTGGCCTCACAGGGCCTGCGATCCTCTTGTTGCTTAGCGTATTGCCCGTGGTTGAGTATGTTCAGGCTCTATCCTTGGCGTTCTTGATTGCAGGGTCTGCTATTGCACTGTGCTGGGCGGCGACAGGAACACGCCAAGGTGCATCGCTCCGACGCTTATTGGCGATTTATCCTCTGCTGGCTATGCGTCATGCGATTAAAGCCTTCCAAATCGGCCCGACCACCAAGCGCGATGATCGCATAGTAACTCGCATACTGCGCGACTGGAGTTTCCCAGTTGGAGGCGGGTTGATCCTTGTATCTCTGATGGCCACTGCCAACCCTGTCTTATCCGAGCGGATTGATCAAATATGGCGATTTGAACTTCGGCCTGAACGGCTGTTGTTCTGGCTTGGAGCAGCCATCGCAATCTGGCCTATACTGGCTGTTGCGACACAGCCGGAGTTAATTGCACCCCGGATTGGCCCCAAGCGGGCACGTGACCGGTCGGCCTTTGGTTTGAATGCTCAATCCGTTGCGAATGCCCTGATCTTGTTCAACCTGCTACTGGCTGTCCAAACCGGGATGGACATGATTTTTCTCTGGGGCAGCGCGGGCTTGCCTGACGGGATGAGCTACGCTGAATACGCCCATCGCGGGGCCTATCCACTTTTAGCAACGGCCTTACTGGCAGGAGCCTTCGCTCTGGTCGCGCGGCCTTTTCTGACCGAGAGACGCGGACTGACAAGATGGATGATGCTGTGGCTTGCGCAGAATGTTCTGCTGGTGATCTCGTCCCTGATGCGTCTGTCGCTTTATGTCGAGACATATGGGCTGACTTATCTGCGCATTCACGCCGCCATTTGGATGGTGCTGGTTATTATAGGCTTGTGGATGACCGGCTGGCAAATCCTGCAGGGCAAATCGAACCGCTGGCTGTTGCTGCGATCAGCAGGGCTGGGTATCTGTGTGCTTTATGCATGTTGTTTTGTGAATTTCGCAGCCTTGATTGCCCGCTGGAATCTTGAGCACCCGGTTCGGTTCGACATCTACTACGCGTGCCAATTGAACCAAATGGCAGCAGCTGAGTTGCAGAAAGATCAAAGGCTTCAGGACTGCGCGACTCCTCCGGTCATCGACAATTGGAGGGATTGGGGCTTTCGCGCAGAACGGGTGATCCGTAATCTGTCCACTGAACCTATGCCGGAGAAGGTTGATGAAAATCCTCGTCGTGGATGACGATCCCCGCCTGCGCGAACTGGTTTCGATCACGCTGGAACGTGCCGGATACCAGACGATCACCGCACGCGATGGTCAGATCGCGTTGACCCATGCCATACGTGAGGCACCTGATCTGGTCGTTCTGGATGTGGGTCTGCCCGAGATTGATGGGCTTGAAGTTTGCCGCCGCCTGCGGGCGCGCTCGGACGTTCCGATCCTGTTCCTGACCGCGCGCGATGATGAGATTGATCGCGTTCTGGGCCTTGAATTGGGGGCAGATGACTATGTCACAAAACCCTTCAGCCCGCGTGAGCTGGTGGCGCGGATCAAAGCCATCTTGAAACGCAGCAAGGCGGGTGGTGTTGAATTACTCCTGCGGCATGGTCCGGTTGAAATGGATGTCTCGGCGCATTCGGTCCGGGTCGACGGCAACGCGCTTGCTTTGACCGCTACCGAGTTATCGATCTTGCGCCGGCTGATGCAGACGCCCGCGGCCATCGTATCGCGACCGCAACTGGTTGATGCGATTTATGGAACGGGCAGTCCGGTGTCGGATAGAACACTGGATAGCCACTTGCGAAATCTACGGCGCAAGTTGGGCGATCAGGGTTGGGGCGGTGCCATCGAGACCGTGCACGGGATCGGGCTACGGATGGGTGCATGGCCGGGCTAAGGCGCAAATGGCGTCCATCTCTGGGGCTTGTTCTTGGTGGAGGTCTTGCGGGTACACTCGTCTTATCCCTGCTGGGCTTGATTGCATTGCGCTATCTGGGACCTGAAATTGGGTTTCGAAATGCTGCAGGCTTTCTGACGATCCTGATTGGATGCGCGACAGGCGTGCTTGGCTACTTGCTTGTCCGGCTTTTGTTGCGCCCAATCTCGGCGCTGGCAGTCTTTTCCGAAGCGGTCGAGCAAGGCCAAAGCGCCGAACCACCCGATCACTATGGAACGCAAGAGCTATCTCGTCTCGCAGGTTCGGTGCTGGGTATGGCGGATACATTGCAGCGGCGCGAGGCATCAATCCGCGTGTTTGCAGATCACGTCACACATGAACTAAAAACGCCCGTCACCGCCATCCGAGCAGCCAGCGAATTGCTGACCGAGGCCGACACGCTTTTTGATCAGGACCGCGAGTTATTGCAGCAGATACTCGGCGCGAGCGACCAGATGCAAACACAGCTCGACGCTCTGAATCGTGTCGCGAAGGCGCGGATCCCCGAACACCATGGCGCAACCTTGCTCAATGACCTTGCCGGTGAGTTACGAGCATCCTTCCCGGACCTGAACCTTGCGTTTCAAGGTGGGGATCAGACGTTGCCGTTGGCAGCCTCGGGTCTGCGGATCGTCCTTAAGCAGCTAGTGGACAATGCCCAACGTCACGGGGCAGGGCGGGTGACTTTGACGGCAGGGCCCGGAACCCTGACGGTTCGCGACGATGGACCGGGCATTTCCGCGGGCAACCGGGATCGCATCTTCAATCCCTTTTTTACAACCACACGCGAGCGAGGAGGGACCGGCATGGGGCTAACCATCGCAGCAAGCCTTCTTGCTGCGCATGGCTGGCACATTGCGCTGGTCCCATCCGATACCGGAGCATTGTTCAGAATTGAGTTTCCGAGCGCCTGAAAACAAGGCGCAGCGCAACTCTGGCACCACCCGTGTCAATTTGCGCGGCGTAATACGATTGATCCCAAGCCATTCCTCATTTAAGGGAGGCCCTGTCAAATCAGAGTCACCCGTGGGGCGATTGCGTCTCGTTACGGCTCGGTGCCTAAGTCATGACGGCACACACTCTTGGATCGCACGCCCCTGAAAGGCTAAAAAAGGTAAGTGAATATGGCAGAAAAATCGAACTTCGACGTATTGTATACCATTGTAGACGAAGCACCTGAATTGGCGAGCGCCTCGTTCCTGCCCATCATTCGCAAGTTTGCATCAGCCGCTGGCGTCAGTGTTGGAACCAAGGATATTTCTCTGGCCGGGCGCATCATAGCGACCTTTCCTGAGAACCTGACAGACGAACAGCGCATCACTGATGATCTGGCGGCACTGGGTGAGTTGGTAAAAACACCAGATGCGAATGTCATCAAACTGCCCAACATTTCGGCTTCGGTCCCACAATTGGTAGCCGCCATCGAAGAGCTACAGTCACAGGGCTATGACATTCCGAACTACCCTGAAGAGCCTTCAACAGGTGAGGAAAAAGCGATCCGTGCGCGGTATGATGCGATCAAAGGCTCGGCCGTGAACCCTGTGCTGCGCGAAGGTAACAGCGATCGACGCGCCGCTCGGGCAGTAAAGAACTATGCCCAGAAGAACCCGCATTCGATGGGGGAATGGAGCGCAGACAGCAAAACCAAAGTTTCCTCGATGCCGGGCAATGACTTCTACGCCAACGAGAGATCCGCAACGATCACAGCAGCACAGGCTGGCGATGCCAAGATTGAGTTTGTCGGCAAAGACGGAAGCGTTACGGTTTTGAAAGATGGCTGGCCCCTCGCTGAAGGCACCGTGGCGGACGCAACTTTCATGTCGGTCAAGGCGCTGTCGTCTTTCCTGGCTGATGCCATCGAAGACACCAAGAAAGACGGCACTATGTTCTCGCTGCACATGAAGGCGACGATGATGAAGGTCAGCGACCCGATCATCTTTGGCTATGCGGTCAAGGCTTGGCTGGCACCGGTATTTGAGAAATTCGGCGCAGAACTGGATGCGTTGGGTGTAAATCCAAACTCTGGGCTGGGTGATTTGCTTGAGCGGGTTCAGGGCAATGCAGATATCGTTGCAGCGATCGACGCGATCAAAGGCGATCGCCCGTCGATGTACATGGTGGACTCGGATCGCGGCATTACCAACCTGCATGTCCCGTCGGATGTGATCATCGACGCCTCGATGCCAGCCGTTATCCGTGCCGGTGGCAAAGGTTGGGATGAGACCGGAGCCAAGGGCGACACCAACTGTGTAATCCCTGACCGCTGCTATGCGCCGGTTTATGATGAGGCCATCAATTTCTTCAAAGCAAATGGTGCGCTGAACCCAGCGACCGCAGGCGCCGTCGCAAACGTTGGCTTGATGGCGCAGAAGGCCGAAGAATACGGCTCGCACCCCACAACGTTCGAAGCGCCTGCAGATGGTACTATCCGCATCGTACTGGCCAATGGTGAAACGCTGCATGAGCATGCGGTTGAAAAGGGTGATATCTGGCGCGCCTGCACCGTCAAAAAGGCCCCGATCGAGAACTGGATTCAGCTGGCGATGGACCGTCAACGCTTGACTGGTTCCGAAGCCATCTTCTGGCTGGATGCCAACCGTGCCCATGACGCTGAGCTGATCAAATACGTCAGACCGGCGCTTGAGGCTGCTGGCGTGGCCGACAAGTTCCTGATCATGGCCCCGCGTGAAGCGACGCGCCAATCGCTAGATACCATCACAGCAGGCAAGGACAGCATTGCGATCACCGGAAACGTATTGCGGGACTACCTGACCGACCTGTTTCCGATCCTCGAATTGGGGACTTCGGCCAAGATGTTGTCGATCGTCAAACTGATGAATGGCGGCGGCTTGTTCGAGACTGGGGCGGGCGGCTCGGCCCCGAAACACGTGCAGCAGTTGGTAGAAGAAAATCACCTGCGTTGGGACTCGATGGGCGAGTTCTGCGCTTTGGGTGAATCCCTGAACTTCCTTGCCGACAGCAAAGACAACGCCAAAGCCGGTGTTCTTGGTGCTGCTGCAGAGGCCGCGACGCAAGGCATTCTGGACAATAACAAATCGCCCAGCCGCAAGGTCGGCGAGCCTGACAATCGCGATAGCCACTATTGGTTCGCCCGTTACTGGGCTGAGGCGCTGGCCGCACAATCTGATGATGCGGAACTTGCCACCGAATTTGCTCCGCTCGCAAAAGAGCTGGCAGACAAGGAAGAACAGATCCTGTCAGAGTTGGCAGCGGTACACGGCGCACCGGCGGATCTGGGTGGCTACTACCACACTGATCCGGCCAAAGCTGCTGCTGTGATGCGCCCCAGTGCAACGTTGAACGCGCTTATCGGATAAGCTGCACTTTACCCAAAGTACCAAAGAAGAAACCGGCCTAAGCAGGCCGGTTTTTTTCCGCACCAGAATAAGAAAAAGGCCGGCCCCCATAGCCAGCCTCTTTCTGAGTGAGTGGTGGGGCTGACGCCTCACCGGTGCAGTTAAGTTAATCCTAAGCCTATTACTCGCGCTGAATATTGGGGGATTCCCGTAGACGGGCCGATTTATTTAACGATAAATGTTATTTTTAACTCAAATGTCTGCCCATAATGATCAATACACTGATTTTGGCGGTTTTTCACGCCCTTGTAACTGACCGACAAGAACCACATTGAAAACCGAAAGCAGACAAAAAAAGGGCCGGTCCAAAGACCGGCCCCAAAGAATGGTCATATATGACCGAGGGATTAGTTAGATGCTGCGTTCAATTTTTCATTTTGCTCGCGCAGCGTATCCGAGATAATCGCATACCACTCGCCGGATTCGCGCATCTCGACCAGACCTTTATTCATCATCGCAATGTATTCACGCGCGAACGGGTTTGTACGGTGCGCTAGGAAGCTCATCGACGACAGCGTGGACACATAGGGGTTTTCGACGATGTCTGCTGACGTCAAACCCATGTCTTTCATTGTCGAAGCGAACAGCTCAACTTCAAACGCCGCAACGTCAGCTGTACCGGTCAGTACAGCGTCAAGACAATCGCGCGCTGAATTTGGTTGTACCACAGTTGTGTTTTTGCGGTTCAGGCCAACTTCTTCAAGTACCACCATGCTCCAGCCTTGCATACGGCAGATGGTGGAACCTTCGAGATCCGAGAATTTGGTCGCGTTGGAGTATTCGCTTTCTGGCAGGGTATAGAAGCCCCCAACAACATCGTAAACTGGTACCGAAGCGACGAATTGGGTACAGCGCGCTTCTGTTTCTGCCGACCACTCATACGAACGGTTGCTACAATCCGGAACTGTCCATGCAATCGAGATATCGAATGCACCAAGTGGCAAAAGTGTTTCGAGGTGTGAGTTCCAGTCATCCACGAAGCTGACCGAGTAATCGCGGCTGTTTCCCGCGCGCTGTAGACTGGTGGTCGCCAGGCGGGTCATGATACCGCCACCGCCCAGAGATTCTGTGGTAAATGGTTCCCAACCGTTGCCGGCTACCATTTTGATCGGTGGAGCATAAACGTTCGAGCGCTTCACGCTGGCTGCACGCTGTTCCTCTGCTGCAATCAGTTCCTGAGCGCTTTGTCCGTTGGGCAGGCTGCCGTCCTCACAGGGCAGAGCCAGAACCAGACCTTCTTCGAGCGAACCAGGATTGGTAATCGCATTCCGGTTGGCGTTAAAAACCGGCTGATAATTCGAGGTACCATAAGCCGCGATTGCGATGGTTGCCAGCGTATCGCCGTCTTGAACTGTATAGTTGGTGCAGGCCTCTTGCGCGGCTGCGGCGCCAGCGCTCAGGACAGTGAAGGCTGATGCCGACAGTACTGCTTTCTTCAGTTTCTTATTAAACATGTCCACTTCCTCCAGACGTTTGTTTTGTTAGGCCAACCAAGGCCTTAGCCATTTTCCATTTGATAGCGCAGCGCGGTCGAAACGATATCGCGCCATTCGCCGGATTGCTGCATGATTGCCAGACCCTGGTTGAGCGTCTCAAGGATCGCTTCCCCATCCGGATTATCTTTGTGGGTCATAACGTTAAGCGACTTAATCGCCGCCAGGTTGGGGTTTTCGATAATCTGATGTTCATAGCCCAAGCGTCCGATTGCCTCGACAGCCAGGTGGGCCTCAATCGCGACAATATCGGCTGAGCCATCCATGACTGCGTGGAAGCAATCATCCGGTGACACCGGTCGCATCAAAGTTACTGCGGGCTCGTAAAGACCCACCGCATCCATATGCGACAGAGACCACCCTTCCGGACGGCAAATCGTTGTGCCTGCAAAGTCTGAATAGGTCAGAGTCTCTTCATATCCGGAACCGTCCTTCGCAAAGAAGGTATCCACAACTTCGTAGAAGGGGTTCGAGAAGTTATAAGTCTCGCACCGAGAACGGTCCTTTTCGGACAGCGCTTCGGCCTCTTCGCAATTCGGGCGCGACCATGGGAAGGTTGCGTCAAAGGCAAGAGTTGGCATCAGCAGATCCAGATGCGACGACCAGTCATTGACGAACTGGATTTTGTAGGCTTGTTCCGGCGCGGCGCGCAGCATGGCGGTTTCAACCAGGCTGGTGTAGAGCCCGCGATTAGGCAGCGCCTCATCCGTAAATGGGGCGTAATTACTGCCGGTAATCATCAGAATCTGACGATCACGAACCTCGGGGCGCTCCCCAGCATCAGCGTTGCGGATCAGCGCCGCTCCTTCTGCCCGTGCTGCCTCGATCTCTTTCTTGGCTGCGGCTCGCGCCGCGATCACTGCATCCTCGCTGGCTTTCTTGGCTTCGGCTTCGGCGGCAGCAACGCGAGCTTCGGCTTGGGCGATAGCTCTCTCCGCACGTTCCTCGGCCGCTTTTACCAGTTCAGAGGCCATCTCGGCTGCCATGCGACCAGCTTCGGTATCCGGCAGCTGCGCGGTCCGTCCGATGTCTTCAAGACACGGGAAAGTCAGAAAATCGCCAACACGGATAATGTTGGGGTTCGAACCGATAACGTCCCGGTTTGCATCATAGATGAACCGATAGTCTTCGGTGGCGTAGACCGCGATTGCAAGCTCGCGCAAGCTGTCGCCAGGTTGGATTTCATAGGTCGAACACGCCTCTTGCGCCGAGGCCGTGCCCGTTGCGGCCGCTAGAGCCAGGCTGGATATGATAAGATGGTTTCTCATTTGGTCCTGTTTCACTGCCTTGTTTAAGCTTGTGCCGGTTTGACCACGGCGATTGAGATATTGTCCTGATCCGGATCCGCCTTGGCATGCAAAGCCCGAAGCAAGGCGTCCGCAATGTCGCGGGCGGGGGATTGGATATGCGTGCGCAGCAAGGTTTCAATCTCGGAATTACTAAGGTACTGAAGCCCATCACTGCCAAGGATCAGAACATCCCCGGCGACCAACGCCAGCGGCTGTTCTGGACAATCCACCTTTGGAATCGCGGCACCCATGATGACCGAGGTCAGCTGGTTGCGATCTGGATGCGCCTGCGCCTCTTCCACGCTAAGCAAACCCTGCTCTAGCTGCGCATCAATCATTGGCGCTAGCGAGTGGTCTTCGTTGATCTGCGTCATCGCATCGTTGCGGAACAGGTAAAGCGGACTGTCACCGATCGAAATCCAGAACACACGCTGATCCAACATCAGCATGCCCAGAAGGGTGGAGCCCAGGTTGACCTCATTTTCCTCGCTATGACTGGCCATAGCGGCGTTGGCCTGCATTGCGGCCAACGGCAGAGCGTCGAGCAGTGCGCTCTCGGCAAGGTCGGGCCCATCCAACTGGGCATCCATAGCATTTCGCCAGGCAGAAATGACCAACTGCGAAGCAACTTCGCCCGCTTCATGACCACCCATACCATCAGCAACAACAACATAACCCGCGTCTGCCGCGTCAGAGACCCGCGCAGCAATCGCGTCTTCCTGCGAGTCGCGCTGACCCTGGTCCAGGATCAGGGCGATATCATATGCAGGGTTCGCCAGCATTAATCGGCATCCCGCCAGTCAAAGCCATCATCACAGAATGCGGTGAAGCGGATCGAGGTTTCGCTGATCCGGATCAGGTCACCGCTGGACAAAGCAATCGTGCTGAGCACTGGCTTGCCGTTGAGCCGCACCAAGTTGGCCTTACCACCGTGGCCCAGATAGCATTTCCGATCCTCAGGGTCATATGCAATGACAGCGTGATTGCTGCGAGAGATCCCGGTGTCGCCGAAATCCAGCTGAATGGCCTGATCGTCATTCCGACCGATCTGCATCAGCCCCTCGGTCAGGGTGACTGCAGCACCCCGTCCTGGTCCAGCCGTCACAACCAGCCAACCAACCGGGAAGGTCTGTTGGGCTGCTTCTTTTTTCTCAACGGGCTCAGCCGTTTCCATGAGCTCCTGAACATGCGTGTCTGCACGCTCGAAACCCAAAAATGTGGTCTTCACACGAGAGCGGCGATCCTCAGCAGGTGCAGGTTCGGGCGCAGGTGCAGGTGCGACCAAGGTTGGTTCCGGGGCTACGTCAACAGGCTCCGGCTCAGGTGCAGGTGTAGGTTCATCGACGATTTCCGCCTCGACCGGAGCTTCGGAAACAACTTCAGTTTCAACGGCTTCTGGTTCTTCAACGATGACTTCAGGTTCGTCGTCTTGAACCTCGTCTTCCGGGGTCAGATGAAGTGTGACAATCTGCTCGTCTTCTTCTTCAACCTCTTGAACCTCAGCCACTTCTTCTTCGGTGACCTGATCTTCGATCTGGTCTTCCGTGAACTCGGGCATTGGTTCTTCTGGGATCAGTTCGTCTGCTTCCTCGTAGCTGTCCGAGCTAACGTTTCCACCCGCAAGGGCTGCTCGCAAGGCGTTGAAATCCGCGATCGGAGCGGGGCTTTCTGTTTCTGCCGTTTCCGCAACGGTTTCAGTTTCCACCGCATCTTCTTCTTTCGGTTTTCCGGCACCTTCTAGAAGCCGGCTCAGAGGGCTTTTGTATTTAAACATGGTGTCGTCACCTTCTTTGATTTCTGATGCGGGGCTTTTCCCGCAGGACTGCTACAAACCGCTTCGCCTAAGGCGCAGGGCACTGATGAAGAGGAAACAGAGAAACATTTACGTCGCGACGAGCCGGTCCCCGACGGGATGACGCAATCGGCGGCACCCCCAGCAAACTGAAACTGGCGAAATTTACATGAACCGGGCGATCACTCCTGCGTTAGCTGCATGACCGCAGTACTTTCAGTTCCGTCGCGCAGAATATTCAGGCGCGCTTCGGGTTGGTTCTGGGAAACCAGCTGAGTAAGGATGCCATCCAAACTCTCGGGCTCGTTGATCGCGGCCCCAGTCTGGGCTTCAAGCAACAACACGTCTCCCTGCCGCAGACTACCAGACACTCCTTCTGGAACAGATGTGACAACGGTTTGCCACCCTGCATCACCGGCATGACGCACATCAAATGTATACCCGTTTGCGAGGCCAAAACTGCGGTGGGCGGGCAGTGCCAGCAATCCGTTTTGTGCACGTGTTTCACCCCGACTGCGATAGCGGGCTGCCACACGGATGTATCCGTCTGGGTCAACCGAGAAATTGTCCAGCACTTGTGAAGCAAGTGTCGCATCCGCGCGAATAGGTTCACCGTTCAGGGTGAAAATAGTCGCGCCACGCTCGACCCAATCACCGATTACCGACTTATCTTGACCTTCGTTCAGGCCATTGATCCCGATAGTATTCCCGGTCGAACTACGACGCTTGGACATCGCAAAGGGGATTTCAATGTCCCAGTGTCCAAATGCCACTTGGTTTTCTGCCAAGTTAATCGGTGTTGCGGTTTCGAGAGGTGCCACTGCCTCAGCTTCGGCAGGCGCGGCTGCCTCGGCCATAGGCTCCGTGACGTCGGGTTCCGCAACAGCAACTTCCTCAGTTTCCGGCGCTGGCGCAGAAGCTTCCGGCGCATCTTGTACCTGCTCGACAGGTTGTTTTTGCGCCACCTCTGGTTCTGATGCCAAAGCAACCTCGGCCTGTTCCGGCTCTGTTACGGCTTCGGCAGTCTGCTCGACCGGTTCCGATGCTGCTTCGACGGGCGCCGGCGTGGTCGGAGCCTCTGCAGTAACCGGAGTTGCCTCGGGCGATTGCTGATCGCCCGTCATCACGAAAAATCCACCTCCGGCCAATGCTGCCAAAACAACCGCAATACCTGCAATCATTTTACCACTGCCGCCTGAGCCACTTTTAACAACGGTGTCTACCGCTGTCATTGCCTCATCCTGAGGGGTGAACTTGGCCAGATTGTCGTCGGGCTCTTCTTCGTGCCCGAGGGTCAGATCAGCGTTTCCAGCCAGAAGAGCTGTTACAACAGCCTCGGCATTTTCGCTTTCGGCTTTGATGCGCGCTTTCTCGGCCTCTTCGTCTTTGCGATCCATGCCGACAATGACCGAAACCGGACGATACGCGAAACTGTCGAACATCACATCGGGCCCACGGAACATGCGCAGCCACTCCAGTGCTGTTTGCAATCGATCAGTTGCGTGAACCTCCATCGCTTTGTCGATCGCTTCAAGGAAGCCATCCGGATAGCCTTTGAAGCGCCCGGCAAGCGGGGTGTAAGGATCGTCCTGGCCGTTGTTGAAAGCGTTCAGTCGGGTCTGGCCATCAATCGGGCGCTCACCACTAATCGCGTGATAGAGCGTCGCAGCCAGCACATAAAGGTCACTGCTTGGGCCTTGGTCTGCACCACGCACATAGAACTCATGAGGTGAATACCCATCCTTGATCACCCGCAGTGTCAGCAAGGCCGCTGATTTGTTCGCCGCCTGCTCGCGCGCTGCGCCAAAGTCGATCAGAATGGGCTCACCATTTTCATCGATCAGGATATTGTCCGGCGAAATGTCGCGATGCAGCATGCCGCTTTGGTGAATGAACGACACCGCCGACAACATCTTTTCGGTGACTTGAATGATAAAGTCCGGACCACTCTTGTTTTCAGGGTTCTCGACATAATCCAACAGGTCACAGCCGCGGATCAAATCCATTGCGATGTAGGCTGTGTTGTTGTCTTCAAACACCTGATGCACATCAACGATGTTCGGATGCACCAGGCGCGCATGATTGCGCGCTTCTTGAATAAAGAGATCAATGATCGCGCGCAGATCATCTTTGTGATCAGGATTGGCCGGTTCTACCAGATCTCCGTTCCGCTGGCACAGCGCACCCGGATAGCATTCCTTGATGACGACATCGCGTTCCAGACTATCGCGTGCGAGGTAAGTTATTCCAAACCCGCCATTGCTGAGAAACCGAAGAATTTCGTACTGACCGCGCAGCAGTTTTGCTCCGGGTTTCAGTCCTTCGATATGAGGTTCGTCGTGCGATGCATCGACTGCCTGGTTGTGGCTCATTTCTTCCCGCCCATATTACTCGTTTTTTGCGGTATAAATTACCAGGGCTTCAGCCCACGAACTCACAACCAAACACAACCGCAGGACACTTAAGACGGTTAGACGTTTCAAATTTGACTTTATTGGGGCCGCCTGATGGCTTCACTAAGGATCAAAAATACCTGAATCGCATATTTAGTATTCTAGTTCATTCCGATCGCCATATATGGTGACCTGTTGATAATTTATTTGGATTCTATATCGCTGAAATACAAGCTTGGTCCACGAAATCGAAACAATAGCGGAGTGATTCCGATCCGTTCGAATCGCTGCAATGCGGCTCAATTAATGCGGGAAATGCTTAGGTACCGGTTTTGGAAGGTGCTGACGCGAGCGAGCTACCAGCCCAGGCAAGATTGTCACCAAGCTGCGCAAGAATGCTTACCGCATCCTTCAAGGGCGCGTCGCCGCTTTCGAATTGCAGCAGCAAAAGCAGGTCTGTGGCCTTTTCAAACTCTGCCGGAATCCAGTCTGCCTCGGGGTCGATTTCAGACCCGGACTCCAGCCTTTCGGCAAAGTCCTCGACGATTTCCTGACAGCTTTGCAAAAAGGCAGCCGGTTCAATATCCGAGCTTTCACGAAGATCGTTGTAGATGCTTGCGATCGCGGCGCGCCAATCCTCAAGGATTGGATTGTCCAGGGGGGGAAGGGAGGATTCCAGGCTTGCCTGTACGGCCTTGGTGTCCGACTCTGCGTCATTTGCAGGGGCTTCACCAGTGAGGTCTTCCAGATAAGGCAAGAACTGTTCGGCCAAATCTCTTTGAGCAGCTTCCAGGTCGTGGCGTCGGTGATCAGACGCGACGCGCAAGACCTGTTCTGCAAGGTCTTGACCGCCGCATGTTTTCCAAAGCTCAAAATCAGGTTCTGGTTCCTGCTCCATCGCGCGAACGGCAATTGGGGTACCAATTGGCACGACCGCACGGAACAGATCGCCCTTTTCCTTGTTCAGACGCGCAATTACCCGATCCAGCGAATCTCGAACCGGAGGAAGATCAGCATGTGTCACTGCGAGCAGGCTGTTATCGCGCAGTTTTTGCGGAACTTGTGACCAAAGGTGACGTTCTGTTTCACGCCAGGCGTTGGTGCCATTCGTGCACCAGATCGCGCAATCAACATAATCCAGCAAGCTCAGAGTCTGTTTGTAAGTGTCATCCAAAGCACCCGCACCGGGCAGATCAAACAGCGAAATTTCCTGCAGGGCAGGGGTGTTCAACCCGACCGAAATGAAATCGGGTTCGTCCGCTGCCGCCTTTTCCAGCGCAATGCCAGAATAGACCTTGGGTTCCTTATCCCACCAGCCAACAGTGGTTTCCGGTGTCTCGGCATAGGCCACAATGACAAGGGGCAGCTTCAGATGTTGCGGCCCTGTGGGCAGGATATCAGCCCCCGCTAACATGTTGGCAAGGCTAGACTTCCCGGCACCAAATTCCCCCGCAAAACCAATTGAAACCGCGTTCGAAAGACGCTCGGCATAGGCCAGCGCACGGGCACGCATGTCATCAAGTTCCGCCGATGAGGGCGCGTTTTCGGTGACGGTCAGGAAACGCTCCAGCTGGCGCACTTCCTTCTCGGTTCCGGGGAATTCAATCATTCTGCGGCCTCTGCCTGTCGATTATCCACGGGCGCGGCTCCATGCACCGCACCCAGTTCATCGCTTATACGACGTGCTTGGTCAACCGCACGTTGCGCTTCTGCGCGCGCATTCGACCCATCCGGGCCAGCGCGGTGTTCGAGATGCCCGGCCAGCAGCGCCAGATAGTGATCAAGAACAGTTTTCATTCGTTCTGCCAGATCACTTCTGGCGGTATCCACCAGATCATCTCCGATCATTTCAAATTCCTGAACGATCATCCGTTCGGCGCGGTTCAGGACACTGCGGCGCGAAATCAGTCGCGACAACCATGTCACGCGCAGCTCTACCGTGATGCCACGCGTCAACGCGCTTGTATCCGGTCGGAACCAGCGTACTGCACTTGTGTTCATGCGATTGTCTACCGGCTCTTGCCAACCTGGAAGGGCACGCAGGGCCGCATTGGTCTGCATATCAATCGCATAGAGTTCGCTGAGCATGCGCTGGCGTACGACTTGCGTTGCACCTTGGACAAGTTCTCGCATCCGCTCGCGCAGCGGGGTGAAGTTCAGCTCAGTATCCCCATCTTTGGCCAGCAAGGGCGATTGACCATCCGGGCCACGCACCACGATCGAAACGGCCTCGGCGACAGTGTCATCCATAACGCCACGCAGATTGGCCAGTACATCGTCCATATCACTGGTGATGGATTTGGTTTTCTCGTCAACAAGCGCCCGCAACTCTGCGAGCGTTTTGTTGTTCACCTCTACATCCGCTGTGTTCGGACCATCATTGTCCTCTACCGCGCGCAGCCGCGCTGTGCTGCGTTCCAGCTCACCCTGCGCAAAGCTGTTGAGGTGTTGCCAAGCAATGTTGAGTTGTTCTTGACGCGGTCCTTCCGTCAAAGCCTTGGTCACATGGCGACGCAGATCAGGCAGGCCAGATGCGATCATCGCGGCAAAGCGCAAAACACCCTCACGGCTGATAGGGCCGGGGCCTTGCTTGATCTCTTCGACACCCTCAAGATATTGTTTCATCTGGTCAGGGTGGGCGCGCAGCCACGCCAAAATCTGATCATGATCGATGCCGGATTCGTCACCGGTCAACGCATAATGGGCCCATTGGGCGCTGCCCATGAGAACGTCAATTTCCGAATTTCCAAGCGCTTGTTCGAGGCCGTCCAACACATCGGCACGCACCTTGGTTGCATCTTCGGCACCACCGCCCAACTCGTCCACGCGATTGATGAAAACCACGATCTGACCCAGCTCTAGCGCCTGCATTAAACGGAACAGTTTCAGGTCAGCCCGTGACAGAGCCTGATGCGCAGAAAGAACCACAACAAAGAAATCGGATTCCTTTAGATACTGGCGCGAGATTTCTTCGCGGATCAGCAGCGGGTCATTGACGCCGGGCGTATCGGTAACAGTAACCGGATATGGGAAATGGCCGATGTCGAAATAGACTTCAGCCTTGCGAGTGATATCGCTGTAAAGTCCACGATCTGAGCCGGGATCAAGTTGGCCTTCATCCGTAGGATCATCCCCGGCGCAAACATAGCGCGCCAGATCGTCCGAGTTTAGTTCGTCCAAGTCGTGATGCTGGCCGAGCAGGTGTTTATAGCTTTCACCCAAGCGCAGTTTGGCGCGGGTCTTCATCGCCTCAACCTGCTCTTCGATCATTTCGCGCTTATAGCTGTCCTCCTCATCAGGGAACATGTTGCGCAATTCTTCTCCCTCGGCGATCAGAGCCTGCCACTGGCGGTTATCGAAGAAATGGAACTCAGCACCCGAAGTTCGCCCCGAAGGATGGCCGAAATGCATGTCGGTGATAACGGTCGTCCAGGGATTAACATCTGAGGGAAGATATTCCGCCTGTCCGGTGAAGCCATTGATCAAGCGTGACTTACCCGCCTTGATCTGGCCTACGAAAGCAATCGAAGGCTTGAGGTTCGACAGGTCGTCAACAATGCGCGAGATGAAATGACGTGTTTCGTCATTGCTCATCCCATTCATATCTTCTGCGATGCGAATAAGTTCGCGGCGGTTTAATTCACTCATAAGATTTACCCTGGTAACTCATATTTTACATAATTTTGCAAAGTGGACACTATTTGGCAGGAAAGCGGTTATTCAGCGGCGCTTTTCAAGGTTTTCAGCAGGTTAACAACAGCGCCCAGTTTGCGGGCGTCATGAACGGCTGCCGCGGTTTCCTGACCGTCGCGCAAAATGGCGATACCGGCCCCTTGCCCGCCCGTGGGGCGCATGACGATCAGTTGTGGCACAGACAAAGCATCGGAACCATCAGCTTGCCAACCAGACAGATCCCGGGTGAGCCGGTCCAGTAGATCCCTGTCTGGGTGCAATGGCTGACCCTGTGCGCAAAGCCCGTCCATTTCAGCTGCGTCTTCGGTTGCCCCTACCAATACACGCCCCAGCGCAAATCGGCCCGAGCCTTCATAGAATTGTCTGGCAACGCCATCCGAATCCTGAGATGCAGCCGCAGGCTGGGATTCAGGTTCTGGGGTAGGGTCGGGGACAATGGACATGCGCGGTTCATCTGGCAACTCAATCCGGGCGCAGGCCGCATCGACTTCGGAAAACGTGATGCCCACATCATCCGCTTCAAGCGTTATATCGGGTCGTAAGGATACCAACTCCAACGGACCGGGGGCCGTCGCGATGTCGGATACCAACTGGGCCAGCCGTTCGGTCAAGTTCTCGCGTGCTTCGGTTTCAAAATCCGGTAACGGGCCCGATACACAGCGAAAAACATCCGTAATCCGAGAGCTGTTAACTTCGATGGCCAACACCGCGCCGTCTGACGCCGTAAATTCAAGGCGGCGTGGCAAGATTGTCCCTCTGATGGCGCCAAGAACTTCATCCCGACGTAGCTGCGCGCTGTTCCCAGTCAGGTGAACCGCAGGCGACAATCGCGCGACCGAAGACCGCCCGATCCCTTCGAGCATGTCCAGTATTTCACTATCCATCATGCGTGACCCCCTCTGGTCCCGTCTAAACTGCGGCCGCTACCGGCCCGAGGCTGAGATGTGACTTCGTAAGTGCCAGCCCGATATTGGCACTGTCTCGGCAAATGTAGCACACCACGTGATCAGGATATTCCTTCGTCCTGAGAAAGATGTGCAGACGATCATTTGAAAACACCGCGATTTCCCCAAATCCCGGATGGTCCGTATCGTCTATATTTGCCGAGCGCAGAAGGTTTTCGATCCCTTTCGTCCCTCGACCTTTGAACAAATTGGCGACCGCAAGCGCAAGATTTTCAAGCGCATCTGCGCTGTCCTGATCTGAGGCGTCGATCCCCAACAACATGCCTGTTTCCATGTCGATATACCCGGCTGCGATGCAGTCGGGTATTGTCTCGATGGCAGAAGCCAGAGCAGATTCAAGCGACATTCAGATGCCCACCTCTGCGATTTAACCTAGATCGCATGCCATTCCGCTCCGCCGTTTTTACGAGCTTCGGGCACCGCGCGCGGCATCACTTGGTTTCTTTTGGCGTCATGTTCCAGCGCTATCTGATCGAACTCGGTTAAGAACGCTGCAAAGGCGCTTTTGAGACCCTTCGCATCATCGGGAAGGTCTTGATGCGCGACGATTTCGCCCCACATTGCCGCTGCACTGAGAGGCGATTCAATGGGCTGATCCTCTGCAGCTTCCGCCTTGTCATCAGTTGTTCCATCAATATCTTCGCCAGACAGCTCACCGGTCAACGACACGACGCGGCTTGGCTCCAACGAATTTGAATCCGGCTCCGGTTCGTATTCTTCGGCAGAGCTTTCTGATTGTTCTGTCAACAGAGCGGTAATTGACGAGACAGAAACCTCTATGTCCGAGCTTTCTTCGGCCTCTGTCGGTGTCTCTGCCTCAGCTTCCGCAGATTCTACAGCCTCCGGTGCTTCTTCTTCTCCGATGACGATCAATTCAGCGTCGTCAGCATCATCTTCGTCATCGTCATCCATAAAGGCAAACTCATCCACGTCGGTGACGGGATTCGCCAGCAGGTTCAGATCCAGCGGATTTTCTGGTTGATCCGAGAACAAGGCGCGCAAATCCTCGTCAGCAGGTTCCGCTTCGGTCGCCATTTCAGCGCGCATCCGTTCAGCTTCTTCTGCATTTATCCGTGCGTGTTCGGTTTCCTCAGACCGGCGCTCTACACGAGCAGGGCGAACCGGAAAACTTGTAATCACTTCGTTCTCGGGCGTAGAGTCATCCTCGGTCGGTGTGACAAGCTTCAACGAAGCGTCGCCGTTTGTTTTATCCGGCCGCGATGGTTGCACTTTGGGTGCATCAGACATGGATTTATCGATCTGATAGCGTGCCAGCATTTCTGCACGGCTGTCCATTATCTGCTCGGTGATCTCAAGGAAGCTATCGACCATCTTGCCGCCGCCACTGCGTGACCAAAGTTCAGCATCACCAGTTTTGTCACGGGCCAAAATGGCATCGCGCGCCGAAAATAGGATTGTGCGATTGAACAAATGACCCGCCTCGCGGTTCACGCGTCGCAATACCTTCTGGCGGTCTTTGTGGCTCAAGGCATCCGCCCGGGTCACCAGCAACAGCGACTTGTGCTGCAACCGTTCAGGGAGCGAAACCCAGGTCGCACGTTCCGTCTCGCGCCAGGCTTGTGTCGAGTGGGTGCACCACAAAACACCATTGGCCTGACCGACAGCACGTTGCCAAACATCTGTCGAGATCTTCGGGTCCGAAATACCTGGCGTATCAATCAGGTCGACTGCTTCCAGAATATCGGCCTGAAGAAAGATGCGAACGAATTGAGCGTCATTGACGCCAACCTGTTCAAGCTGATCCAACTCGATGTTCTGGGTACTCCCATCATGGCGTTTGACATAGGCGGGCCGATTGCCCCAGCTGAACCATATCGGCGGCAACTGGGTTGCGGTGACCTGTGTCGGCAGAGCCTGCTTGCGCAGCAGGAAGTTCATCAACGTCGATTTGCCTGCACTGAATTCCCCCATAAGCGCAAACACAGGTTTGCGGCGGGACCACTGCTCGATGCGGTTCCAGGCCTTGGGAGAGACGAAGCGGGTTTGTGATTCTTTTACCATAACTCTTCTTATGCTGCTTCGTTACTAAGGTCTTTCAGGATGTCGCCCAGAATATCATCACGCGATTTCTGTGGCTTTTGCTCGCTCAGCTGTGCTGCTGCCCTGTCGGGCGACTGCGAGATGCTGAGCAAAGTATCTTTCTGTTCGGCCATAAAGTCGGTCAGCGCGGCGCGCACATTCTCTAAGACTGCGGCGATCTGATTTTCCTCAATGTCCTTGGTGATCGAGTTTGCCTCGGACGCGATCAGACGTGTGTAGTCTGCGGCATAGGCTTCAAACCCCTTGCGACGTTGCCACCAACGACGCCACCAAGTACTTTGCAGATCAAGCGCGATGGTGCGCCCGATACCCAGTGGAGGCGGGACACGCGGCACGATAGGCGCTTCGATACTGAATTCACCCAGATGATTGCCCAACAGTTTCTGGTACAGCGCCTCAACATCCGCAGCCGCAGTCGAATAAAGTGCGCCGGCATCCTTTCGCATGGATCGCGCAAAGCTAAAGTAAGCCGCCTTTTGCAAAGTACGCAGGCCAGCCGGATCATATTGCCAAGTTCCCTGCTCGCCATTTTGTTCCAAGTGTGAAATCAGCGAATCCGTCGCGCGTTTGACGAAATTGGCCTCGGCGGATGTCAGTCGCTCCAATACTTTGTCACGCAGCTTGGTTGTCAGCTCCGAGACTTTCTTTTCGTATTCTGACGAAACCTTGGCGATTGCCTCTTCTGGTGAGGCACCATCCAGATCCCGAACAATGCCGTCCGAGTTTGAGAGCGTCTTGGCCACTGCCGTCGCCCTAATCTGGCTGGCTATGTTGCGTGCACGATGGCGGACACGATCCAGCAAGCGCGTTCCCGCACCCTCAGCGATCCGCTCATTCATGGCAAGCAACAAATCTGGTAGGCCCGACAGCGCCCAAATTTTGTCCAGCGACGCAGCCTGATCGCCAAACCCGGCAGCGAGGTAGAACGTATTCAGAGCTTCGCGCGAATCTTCGGTCAGAATATCCGGATTTCCGGTCAATGCGGCCTCGGCCCATAGCGCACTGCCAAACACGACGCTTGTATTTGTGTCGATGTTGTTCTGCTTCAGCGTATCCTGAATTCGGTCGCGGATCTCAGGCACTTGAGTGACCGGATCAGACAGCTCATCAATGCGGTTCACGAACAGGATTATCTGACGGTTTTCGAACTGCGCGATGATCCGCATCAGCGCCATATCCATAGTGGTCAGCGCCTGGCTGGCGGCCAATACGACAACGCACACCTCTGACCCTCGCAGGCTGCGCAGGGTAATCTGTTCGCGAACCATAAAGGTATCGTTCACACCCGGCGTATCGCAGAGTTTAAGCGAGATTGGATATTGCGGGATATCCATATAAAGCTCGGCAGACTTCGTGACGTCTGCAAACCGACCAGTTTTGGGGTCGATATCCGGATCGTCCTCATCCCCGAGGCAGACATACCGCTGAATCAGTTCATCGTCGAAGTAATCATACTGATGGCTTTGTCCGAGGATCAGATCAAAATGTTTACCAAGCCTTTCTTCGGATTTGGCCTTCATTTCTCCGATCTGACGACGAATATCATCCATTTCATCATCAGCGCCTGCGCGGTTGGCCAACTCACCCAGACGGCCGCCACCAACCATAAGGTTGTCCCATTCTTCTTGCTCAAAGAACGTGAACTTGGACCTGGTATCGCCCTCGGTCCTTGTATTGATATTCAGCGTGGTCACCACAGATGTCCACGGGTTTACATCCGAGGGCAACAGGTTCGGTCGCCCTGACAAAATGTTCACAATCGATGATTTGCCCGCCTTCACCTGCCCGACCAGCGTGACGCTGGCGGTGAAGTGTTCCATTTTGGTCTTAAGCGCAGCAAGCCGAGCGGAAGAACGCGCATCCGCCACCTCTGTCAATTGGTCGATCTGCGTCGTCAGCGAGGTCATGGCCTCTGTCATTTCGGACAGAGCCTCGTTTCCTACAGACAGAAGGTGGTCGTTACGCGCCATGGTCAGCCTCCGGTACCAGTTGCAGCGATGTGGTCCCCTGCCCCGTCAGGCAGGCACGCAAGCGTGTCGATTCGTGCGATCAGGTCCAACGCATTACCGAGAATCGCAGCCTCGGTTCTTGGAGAGATCGATTCATACGCAAAGGAGTCAGCCAGCACTTCGATCGAGCTGAAGCCTTCACCGTTCTCCAGACAGGCCACGCGTCGACCGGTCGGGAAATCTTCGGATTTGTTGGCAGGCAGCGGCATGCGAGCGTTGGCCAGCAAGTAACGATTGCCCGAGTGTGTTCTGAGTGCGACGCCGAAACCCGTGCCAGGATGCTGACGGTTCAAGGTTTTCAGTTCGCCAATAAAGCTCTCGCGGGCAAGACTGACAGCGTCTTGCTCGGAAGCAGCGGATTTGATCTGGTTGGTCACGATAGAGACCCTTGTTCTGGAGTTGAGCAGAAACTCGCACGGTGCCCGAAGGCAAAAAGACTCATTAACTCCTGCGCCCAATCAATTACGATTACCGCGGTGTTATTTTGACGCGAATAGGATATTTTGACGTTTGAATTGTGGCGCAATTATGGTGCGGCCCCATGGAAAAGCCTCAACCCTAGATAGAAATCCACTTACGCGTTTGAGCTTTCAATGAATACAGGCAGGCCAAAACTTTTTCGAATCGCGAGACGAATGACTTCGCGATCGCCTTCGCAAACTTGATCTATACCTTTGTATTTTATGTATAATGTCGATAAACTTGGCTTAGAACGAATTGGCGAAGAGCCATTCTGAGCCACGCGCCCGGCACGAACAAATAGTTCAGCAAAAACACTTTGGTATACTCACAGGATTCGACTACTCAACGTATGAGAGTTAAATCACATGACCTAACGCAGATTCAATGTTCCCTATTTGGAAACAAATAACGGGTTAAAATTTGATGCGTGAAAAGTTCATCAGCTAGGCAAAATAATCCGCTTCGCCCCCACCAGACTCACATTCTTCAAGGTCATCAGGCTCATCGCCGTCTAAGCATGGCTGGATCGTGTTGAGAGCAACAGGAAACTGAGCGCCTCAAAGCAGCGCGCGATTGTTTCCTTTTTCGGGGCAATATTCTTCTATTTTTGGCAATTTTACCTCTCGCACTCGCTCAAAAGCTTTGCTATTCAGCGCGTCGTCGTGATGCTTCGGCATCTGACTGCGGGTGTGGCGAAATTGGTAGACGCACCAGATTTAGGTTCTGGCGCCGCAAGGCGTGGGGGTTCAAGTCCCTCCACCCGCACCAATACCTTATTGTAGATCGAGGTTGGCTATTGGCGTTGTTGTTTACACGCCATAGCGGGCCATGAACATGTCGACGGCCTGTAATGCGACCTCATCGATTTCTTGCTGACTAAAGTTATTCTGGATACCAAACGCAGCACGAACCCAGAGCCTGACTTTGCACAACTCAGAGAATTGCTCGGCTGCAATGTTTACGTCTTCTACCGCCAACTCTCCTTTGGCGACGGCCTTGCTCAGGTATTCCGCCATCTGGCGCTGCCCGTTCTGAGGTCCTGCATCGTAAAATGCGCGACCGAGCTCCGGGAACCTGTCGCGCTCGGCCACGCAGATGCGGAAAACCTGCTGCGCAAAATCCGAGACGAGAAAGGCGGTAAGCTGCGTGGCGGCAATGGTCAGGACCTCACGCACTGGTTTGGTCTCGTCGATCATCGCGAGGACGCGCTCGGACATCAGTCGACACTCGGTTTGCGCAACCTCGGTAAATAGCAGGCGCTTATCAGGAAAATAGCTGTACAGCGTCGCTTTCGAGACACCCGCAGCGCGCGCAATATCGTCGACGCTTGCGCCTTCAAACCCGTCCGCCATGAACACTTCTCGAGCCCCGCGCAAGACCTGGTCAAATTTCCGGCCAGTACGCAGAATGGTGGCGGCTTGGGTCATGATGTCTCCTGAAAGTGATATCCTGCAACACTATAAACCGTTCGGTTCAGTTTCAACGCTTTTCGCCCCCATCAAGTTTTTATCACAATGTTGCGGCTGCAATTGCGCGATGCGAGACAATGGCCTTGAGACCCTCAGCATCCGTGCTAACACATTGTCATGGTCGAGATATTTCTGCGCACCCTACCTTTTTTTGCAATCATCGGCCTGGGCTACTGGGCTGGGCGCAGTCGCTTTTTTCCACCCGAAGCGACAGCATATCTTACCAAATTTGTGTTTTTCTTTGCCTTATCGGCGATGTTGTTTCGCTTTGCGGCCACTTTGCCTTTTGCCGAAATCTTCAACGGTCGCTTGGTGATCGGGTACTTGATCGGCACAGCAGGTGTTTATGCCATTGCAACGATAGTTGCCTACTTGCGTGGGCTGGATGTCCCCACCGCTGCGGTCGAGGCCCAGTGTGCAGCCATCGGAAATGTTGGATTTCTGGGCCTGCCCATGCTTGCGCTTCTGTTCACCGAAGCTGCCATAGGCCCAGTTATGCTGGTTCTGACTGTTGATCTGGTCGTGTTCTCATCGTTGATCGTGATCTTGATAAACGGAGGCAGGGACGGTCGTCTTAGTTTTGGAACTATGCGCTTGATCGGCATTGGCTTGCTGAAAAACCCGATGATCCTTTCAATATCTGCTGGCTTGATCTGGTCGGCGTTAGAGGTGCCCGTCCCCGCCCCGTTGAATGATTTTCTGACCATACTGGGCGGCGCTGCTACGCCAGGAGCACTGTTTGCGATTGGCGCTTCACTGGCGGACAAATCAGCTGAACGGATTCAAATTGCGGGCTGGCTAAGCTTTTGCAAACTGGTTCTGCATCCACTCTTCGTGGCTCTTGCGGTGATTTGGCTAATCCCGGTCAGCGCGTTCCCGGCGATGGTCGCAATTGCGGCGGCGTCACTTCCGGTGGCGGGGAATGTTTATATTCTGGCTGCTCATTATGGCGTGGCGGCACAACGTGCATCCGCCGCTATATTGTTCTCAACTATGGTCAGCATTTTGACTGTTCCGTTTGTGATCGGCTGGTTCAGCGAATTTTGATCCTCATCCTCTTGGAAAATTGCGCATACCGGTGATGCCCGCACTTTACGCCGACGCTGCCGGACGTTAGCCATGGCGCAGACACAACGTGAGGATCAGCGCGATGGAAACCCTTTCGGAAAATGCCTGTTTTGGTGGTGTGCAAGGCGTCTACCGCCATGCGTCCTCGGCTTGCAAATGTGACATGACATTTGGCCTTTTCCTTCCGGCCGAGGCCAAGGACGGCCCCGTTCCAGTTCTTTGGTATCTATCTGGTTTGACCTGCACCCATGAAAACGCAATGACCAAAGCCGGGGCGCAAGGCTGGGCGGCCGAGCAAGGTATCGCGCTGGTGTTTCCCGACACATCGCCGCGTGGCGAAGGTGTGCCCGATCACGAAGATTACGACCTTGGTCAAGGCGCTGGGTTCTATGTAAATGCTACACAGGAGCCTTGGGCCCCTCATTTCAACATGTGGGACTATGTTGCCGAGGAATTACCCGCGCTGTTGGCTGAGAATTTTGCAATCGATGCAGACCGTCAGGCGATCACCGGGCATTCGATGGGCGGACACGGCGCATTGACACTGGCGATGAACCTGCCTGGGCGCTACCGGTCAGTATCGGCCTTTTCGCCGATCTCGAACCCGATGGGGGCTGATTGGGGCCGCAAACAACTCAGCGCCTATCTCGGCGACGATGAAGCGGTATGGGCGAAACATGATGCGTCCGCGATGATGAAAAGCGCGGGATTCGATGGCCCTGTGCTGATCGACACCGGTGCACACGACCAGTTCATGGATTTGCTGCGCCCCGAGGCGCTGGCACAGGCCATAGCCGAACGTCGTCAGCAGGCAACCTATCGCCTACAGCCCGTCTATGATCACTCATACTATTTCGTGTCCACGTTCATGGAAGATCACATCTCGTTCCATGCCGAAGCGCTGTACGGGGATTGATGCATGAGCAAATATGACTATGACCTGATCATCATCGGCTCGGGTCCTTCAGGGCGTGCGGCGGCAATACAGGCCGGAAAACTACAGCGCCGAGTACTGGTGATTGACCGCAAAGACCGTTTTGGCGGCGTCTCGGTCCATACTGGCACGATCCCCTCAAAAACTTTGCGCGAGACCGTGCTGAACCTGTCGGGCTGGCGCGAGCGCAGTTTTTATGGGCGTTCCTACCGGGTCAAAGATCAGATTCGGGCCGAGGATCTGAAGGCGCGACTGCACATGACACTCGATCACGAGGTCGATGTGTTGGAACATCAGTTCAACCGCAACCATGTTGAAACGCTGAACGGGCTCGCAACGTTCACAGGGCCGCACGAGGTAGAGGTTGCGACCGATGCAGGCGAAACCACGCGCCTGACGGCAGCCAAATTCCTGATTGCGACAGGCACCAAGACCTATCGACCTGATTACGTGCCATTCAACGGCAAAACCGTTGTCGATGGGGATGACTTTCTTGAAATGGAGGAAATCCCGCGTTCGCTTTGCGTGATCGGTGCAGGGGTGATCGGTGTTGAATATGCCACCATGTTCTCGGCGCTTGACGTGCGGGTCACGCTGATCGAGCCGCGCGAGACGTTTCTGGATTTTATCGACAAGACACTGATCCATGACTTCACGCATCAGATCCGGGAAAATGGCGTCGATCTACGATTGGGATCGGCCGTCGAGAGGATCGAAGATGCAGGCGGCCATGTCGAGGTGACGCTGGACAATGGACGTCATGTGCGGGCTGAGATGCTGTTGTTTGCGGCTGGACGCATGGGCGCAACTTCAGCCCTTAATCTTGACGCGGTTGGTATTGAAACAGACCACCGCAACCGGATCAGTGTCGACCGCAAGACCTATCAAACCTCGGTGCCACATATCTATGCAACGGGGGATGTCATCGGGCATCCGTCGCTGGCCTCCACGTCATTGCAACAAGGACGGGTCGCGGCCTGCCACGCGCTTGAGACGCCAACCTTGCCGGAAAGCCCCTGGTATCCGTATGGAATTTACTCGGTTCCCGAAATTTCGACCTGCGGTATGTCCGAGGAAGAGCTGCAAGAGCGTGGTATCCCCTATGAGGTCGGCGTGGCTAGATTCCGCGAAACCTCGCGTGGGCACATCATGGGGCTCGAACATGGCATGCTGAAAATGCTGTTCTCGCTCAAGACCCGCCGGGTTCTGGGGGTGCAGATTGTCGGCGAAGGAGCAACCGAGTTGATCCACATTGCACAAGCGGTGCTGAACCTGAAAGGTACGGTGGATTATTTCGTGCAAAACACGTTCAACTATCCCACCTTGGCAGAAGCCTACAAAATCGCGGGGCTGGACGCGTTTAACCGGATGCCCATCCCCGACGAATTCAAGGTCCGAAAATCGGCACCAAAGGCCAAACCTACCGCAAAGGCCAAAGAGGCGTGACGACGCTTTACATCGATGGTGACGCCTGTCCGGTAAAAACCGAAGCCGAACGGGTCGCGATGCGGCACAAAGTGCCGATGGTTCTGGTCTCGAATGGAGGATTGCGGCCCTCGGCCAACCCATTGGTGCAAGTGGTGATCGTTGCCGCCGGAGCGGATGAGGCCGACAAATGGATCGCCGAACGCTGTGGCACCGGTGATATTGTCGTAACGTCTGACATCCCGCTGGCCGCCAAGTGTGTTGAGGCCAAAGCACGCGTGTTGCGCCCTAATGGCGAGGCTTTCACCGCAGCCAATATTGGCCAACAACTGGCCATGCGCGATCTGATGGCTGACCTTCGCGCCGCAAACCCGCTTGGATCCGGCGGTGGCGGCAAGCCATTTTCCAAAGCAGACCGGTCGCGATTTCTGGACGCTCTGGAACGGGAAATACGTGCAGCTTTGCGCGGGTAGTGCTCCCGCCTGTCAGATGCGCATCTTCCCGTTGGGCCGGGCAGCGCGTACCGCGCTGCGGTTGGCGCTTGCATCTCTTGCAAGCACTTGGTTCATTCGGCGTTGAATGATGAAAATTGGAACATAAGCATGGCCATCGAAGCTGTTGTATTTGATATCGGAAACGTACTGATCGAATGGCAACCCGAGCGTTATTATGATCGCGTGATCGGAGAGGATCGTCGCCGCGCCATGTTTGCCGAGGTCGACCTGCATGGGATGAATGATCTGGTGGATCAGGGACATCATTTCACGGATACAATTTACGAATGGGCCGAGAAATACCCAGAGTGGCGTGATGAAATCCGAATGTGGCATGACAATTGGATTGAGCTAGCTGCGCCCGAAATCCCGCATTCAGCGCGACTGTTGCGTGCGCTCCGCGTTAACAAGGTTCCGGTTTTTGCCTTGACCAATTTTGGGGTACAGAATTTCGACTATGCGACCACTGTCTATCCGTTTTTGAACGAATTTGATCGCGTCTATGTCTCGGGCCGGATGAAAGCGGTGAAGCCGCATGCGCCAATTTATGAAATGGTCGAAGCCGATTGCGGCATCGATCCAACCGCCTTGCTATTTGCTGATGACAGGATCGAAAACCTTGAGGCGGCTCAGGCGCGCGGATGGCAAACCCATCATTTCACCGACCCCGAGGGCTGGGCCGATCGGTTGGTGTCAGAGGGGCTGTTGACCAGAGAAGAGGCCACTTAGTTCAGGCCGCTGCGCCAGTCGGCGCACGGTTTTCGCGGATGGGAAGATGAATGATGGCGCTGAAAGCTCCGATAGCGACACCGATCCACCACACCATGGTATAATCACCAAATTGATCGTACATACGTCCGCCCAGCCAGATCCCCATGAAACTGCCGATTTGATGGCTGAGGAAGACGATCCCGTACAGCGTGCCCATGTACCGGACACCATAAAGATGCGCGACCAGACCTGAGGTCAGAGGAATAGTCGCCAGCCAAAGTGAGCCCATCACCAGTGAGAATGCAATAACGGACAAGGGTGTGATCGGGATCACGATAAAGGCCGCTGCGGCAAGTGTCCGGCCCGTATATACCGCTGCAAGCAGATATTTCTTTGGAAAGTAGTTTCCTGCCCAGCCCGCCAGAAGCGTTCCGCCAATATTGGCCAACCCGATCAATGAAATAGCAATAGCGCCTAGGGCCGATGTTGTCGTGATACCCATGGAATACAGCAGGCCCCCGGGCTGGATTGGGCCACACATTTCAGTGACGAAGGCCGGGAAGTGGGCGGTGATAAATCCCAACTGATAACCGCAGCTGAAGAAGCCAATCGCAATCAGAGAATAAGAGGGATCGCGTAACGCTTTGGCCAGAATTTGCGCCATGCTTTCTTCAAGCGCCACCTTGCTGGCTGGATGAGGCGCGCGCATGAAAGGCATGGTTAGTATCAGCGCAAGAATGGCCACTGCGAAGACAAGGAAAACCTGCTGCCAGGGCAGAAATGTCAACAACCATTCGGCCGTGGGCGCGCCTATAACTTGACCAAAACTGCCCGCCGCCGTCACAACCGCCAATGACATAGATCGGTTCGCATCGGTCGACGCGCGACCAACAACCGCTAGAACAACACCAAAACCTGTTCCGGCGATCCCGAACCCCACAAGCCACGCATACATCTGATGCTCAAAGGGTGTGACGGACCAAGCTGACAGGACTATGCCCGCCGTATAGGTCAGCGCACCTAGAATAATGGCCCGACGGTCCCCTATCTTTTCTGCGATGGCTCCGAATATCGGTTGCCCGATTCCCCACGCTAAATTCTGAACGGCAATCGCCATTGAGAATTCTGTTCGCAACCATCCGAACTCGTCCGCGATGGGGATCTGAAACACGCCAAACGACGCGCGCACCGCAAAGCTGACGGTGATAACAATGCAGCCGACGATTAGGATCGGGTTCAACAGGCGAGTGGTTTGGGGCATCAAGGCTCCGGTAATTGGTATTGGAAGATTTACCGGCACGCCACCGTGCGTCAATTCAGGAGTTTTGCGATACCAGTTCAGCAAAATTGATGTGTCAGTAAAAAAGGTTTCTTTTCAACCTACGAGCCGGGCGGTATGGCTCAAACTATGACGGATTTGATTTCGCATTATGAAGATCTTATCGCCGACGGGACATTGACCCGGGACGATGCGCAAGAGGCTGTCCTGCCGCGGTTTGATCGAATTCGCGCAGCACTGGCAGAACCGGTAAAGCGCGGGTTCTTCCGCAAGGCGCCACCACCGCCCAAAGGCTTGTATCTTTGGGGGGGCGTTGGGCGTGGCAAGTCGATGCTGATGGACATGTTTGTTGAGACGCTGGGCGATATCCCTGCACGCCGAGTCCATTTCCACGCGTTCATGCAGGAAATACACACAGGGCTACACAAAGCACGAGAGGATGGCGTCGAAGATGCACTGGCACCAGTAGCAGAGGCTGTCATCAAGTCTGTACGTGTGCTGGCCTTTGACGAGATGCAGATCACCGACATCACAGACGCAATGATCGTAGGCCGGCTGTTTGACCTACTGCATCAGGGTGGGGTTGTTGTCGTGACGACTTCGAACCGGCACCCTGATGATCTGTACAAAGACGGGCTGAACCGGCAGCTTTTTCTGCCCTTCATCCAGCACATCAAAGAGCATCTTGAGGTGTGGGAACTGGTGTCGCCCACGGATTATCGGCAGAATCGGCTTGAAGGCTCGCCGGTGTATTTCTCCCCGATCGGACCCGAAGCCCGCGAGAAAATCCGCACCGTTTGGACTGATCTATCTGGTGGGCCAGCCGAACCGCTGGCCTTGCAGGTCAAAGGCCGCGAAGTTGTGCTGCCCGCCTTTCGCAATGGCGTAGCGCGGGCGTCATTTTACGATCTGTGTGGGCGGATGCTGGGGCCCGGGGACTATCTGGCTATCGCAGACGCACTGAAGGTGCTTGTGTTTGAGGATATCCCACGTCTGTCACGTAACAACTTCAATGAAGCCAAGCGCTTTGTTACCCTTATTGATGCGCTCTATGAGGCCAAGGTGCGGCTGATATGTTCTGCCGCCGCCGAACCAGAAATGCTGTATGTCGAAGGGGAAGGCACGTTTGAATTCGAGCGTACAGCTTCAAGGCTGCGCGAGATGCAGGACAAGGATTGGGGCACGTAGGGGCTCTGCCCCCGTCCAGCCCTGATCGGGCTGGCCTCCCCCGGGATATTTTTGGCCAGATGAAGAATCAGGCGTTTTCTCGGAGGATATTTCCCGCGAGATAAAGCGATCCGCATATCAAAACCCGCGCGTCCGGTGTCTGTGCGGTGATCACTGCCAGTGCCTCTGCGACACTGTCGGCTGTCGTCGCAGCTAGGTTCACCTTGGCAGCGGCTGTGGCAGTTTCGTCGGCGCTCAGCGTGTTCTGCTCACCAGGGATCGAAACAGCCGTAAGACTGTCGGCCTTTTGAGCCAGTGGTGCGAGATAGCCGGTGATGTCTTTGGTATTCAACATCCCGCAAATCATATGCGTAGGCCGCTCTGGCAATGAGGCCAACACATCCGCCAGCGCGATTCCTGCCGCAGCATTGTGACCGCCATCCAGCCAGAGTTCAGCCTGCGGGGCCTGTTCAACCAGAGGGCCGGTTTTGAGCCGTTGCATACGCGCGGGCCATTCCGCTTTGGTAACCGCGGCCTCATACGCGTCATCGCCCATTTGCAGGTGGCGTAACACGGCCAAGGCAGCACCTGCGTTTTCAATCTGATGAGCCCCCAAAAGATTTGGCATCGACAGATCGCGCAAACCGGTTTCGTCCTGATAAACCAGTCGTCCGTTTTCCGTATGCACATGCCAGTGCTGCCCGTGGACCATCAGCGGTGCACCCAGACGGGCAGCGGTATATTCAATAACCTCTAGCGCTTCGTCCTGTTGAGGGCCAACAATACAAGGAACACCCGGCTTGATGATCCCGGCTTTTTCAGCGGCTATCTTTCCCAAGGTGTTGCCAAGAAATTGTTCATGGTCGATCGATACCGGGGTGATCACCGTCAATTCAGGCTGCTCAATCACATTGGTGGCGTCCAGACGTCCACCCAAGCCGACTTCGAGCAAAGTATAGTCAGCCTTTACGCGTGAGAATGCGAGCAAAGCGGCGCAGGTTGTGATCTCGAAATATGTGATGTTCTCACCACCGTTGGCGGCGTAGCACTCATCCAGCACGGCGGTCAGGTCTGGCTCGGAAATCAACTCGCCGCCCAGTCGAATCCGTTCGTGAAACCGCGCGAGATGGGGCGAGGTGTAAGCATGGACCGAGCGCCCTGCCCCCTCTAAGCCTGCCCGGATCATGGCTTGAGTCGACCCTTTGCCATTGGTTCCAGCAATATGAATGACCGGAGGCAATTTGGTCTGTGGATTGTCCAATGCCGCCAGCAAACGCCACACCCGATCCAAGGTCAGATCAATGATCTTGGGGTGTAACGCCATCATCCGATCAAGGATGACATCCGAAGTTTGAGTGGTCATTTTTCGACCGCGCCCTCGGCGGGCGTTTCTTTGGTGCCTTCTTCCGGTTTAGGCGCAGGCAGATCGCCTTTGACCGCAGGTGGTTGGTTCATCAGCATCCGGGTGATGGTGATCAACTCTTCTCGCATCTCAGTACGCTTGGTCACGCGGTCGAGCATGCCGTGATCCAAGAGATACTCGGCACGCTGGAAGCCCTCAGGCAATTTTTCGCGAATGGTCTGTTCGATCACGCGGGGACCGGCAAAACAGATCAAAGCATTGGGTTCAGAAATGTGGACGTCCCCCAACATGGCATACGATGCGGTCACGCCGCCGGTGGTCGGATGGGTCAGCACGACGATGTAGGGCAGGTTTGCCTCTTTAAGCATTTCAACTGCAACAGTCGTCCGGGGCATCTGCATCAGGCTCAGAATGCCTTCCTGCATTCGTGCACCACCAGCGGCCGAGAATAGGACGAGCGGGCGTTTCAGCTTCACCGCCTCTTGCGCAGCGGCAATGATCGCATTGCCCACATACATGCCCATCGACCCGCCCATGAACGAAAAATCCTGAGCGGCCGCGACAATCGGGGTGCGCCCGATCTCACCAACAGCGACCAACATTGCTTCTTGCTCGCCGGTCTTTTTCTGGGCTGCTTTCATGCGGTCGGGGTATTTTTTCTGGTCCCGAAACTGCAGAGGATCATCTTTGGGGGCCGGAACATCAACTTCTGAGAATATGCCGCCGTCAAACAGATGCGTGAACCTGTCACGCGGCGTGATCGCCATGTGATGGCCACACTGGGTGCAGACATTCTGGTTCTCTGCAAGTTCGCGGTGGAACAGCATGGTTCCGCACTCATCACACTTGTGCCAAAGATTTTCGGGCACTTCGCGGCGCGAGAAGATCGAGTTGATCCGGGGGCGGACGTAGTTTGTGATCCAGTTCATATCGGAACCTTGATAATGCGGCGTTGACGTCAAATAAGACGCAATGCAGGGAAATGCAATCAGCGCCTAAGGACCAATCGCGCCGTCAGCCATGCGACGATCATCAGCGCAAAGTCAACAAGCAACCAGGGTCTTAGGGCATCGGCATCCGACGCGTCATAAGGCAGATGATATAGCGCCAGACCGCTCAGACTGTCGGGCAAGGAAATGACAAGCAGCGCCGCAAAATTATTAAAAAAATGCAAAGCGATAGCCGGTCCCAGAGTCCCTGCCCTCGCCGTGATATCAGCTGTGAAAAGCCCGAAGGCCAGCGCCCAAATAGCAATCAGCGTTGCATTGTCGCCGACTGTGCCAGGGCTATAATGCCCTGCAGCAAACAAAATCGAAGGCAGCCCCATCCAAATCAATGGAGATCTGAATCGCGCGGCAAGGCTTTGTTGCATGTAGCCTCGAAACAGAATTTCCTCGGCACTTGTTTGAACCAGAACTGCAAAGGCAGATAACGGCAGCAAGAGCAGCCATGTAGTTAAAGCCAGGTTTGCAACCAATGGGGCGCCCAGATCATAAGGCGGCAGCACGAATATGACGGCGCTTAGAAAAACCAATGCCCGAAGGACCTGCCAAAACTGCCTTATCGTTAAAGATTGTTCTCCGAGTATCGAGACAAGTGATCGATGCTGAAACAGTCTTGCACCCAGCTTCACACCAAGAGTGGCAAATACAAAGCTGGAGAGAACGACGAGAAGTGCTGTAGGTGACGAACCCGTTAGAAACGCGGCCGCTGACCCCGGTGTGCTGATATTGGCGACAATGGCGAACAGTGCCGCATTGAGCACGACCACGACCACCGCAACCACCGCGAGACCTGCAAGCAGCCGCCAAATCTGGGGATATCGACGAGCGTCGCCAATTAGCCGTCGATGGCTCTCATAGGCGCTTCGCCTTTGCTCAACGTTCATCGCCGTGCTCGGCACCGATGGCAGGCATATCCTCTCCGATCGGAGTGCTGCGGTCACGCAAACGCTCGGACACGGTGGTCAAATAGCCTGCGACTGTTTCAAGAAGCCGCACGGCAACGCCTGCGTCACTTTCGATGACAGCACGAAGCTCTTCCGCACCAATCCGCAAGAATGAACAATCCGAAAGAGCCACCAGGTCCAATTGCCGAGGTTCATTGGTGATAATCGCAAGATCCCCGATCAGCCGACCAGGTTCGACCGTCGAGATCGAACGCATTTCGCCATGTTCATCCATCCAGTTTAGACTGGCCTGACCTGAAATACATAGATACGCCGCATCCGGCGCTTGTCCGCGCGCGAAAATGGTTTGCCCGGCTGCCGCCTCGTACCATTGCGCTGAGAACGCCAGAAGACGTTGGTTGCGGCCGTCCACCCGCGAAAATAGCTCGTTCGATGAGATGATCTTGAGCTTTCTACTCAGATCGTCAGGACCTTCGTCCTCGACTTCGGAAGACACGCGCGAAACTCCATCAATGCGACCGTCCTTGATTTCGACAAACAGATCATAGGCTTCGGGATGGGCAAAGTGATCTTCCATGAAGATCATGATCGAATCCGGCAACAACTCGCGCAGTTTTAGGCGGGTACGCAATCTGCTTTCGGAATCGTGGCTGGCCAATGCCTTGTCGAGGATCAGGATGTCAGGGCGCTTGATCCCGGCGCGCGAGAAAGCCGCACGCTCCTGGAACACTGTTGGCAGGTTGTTGCCGCCCAAACCGGAAGGAAGGTCATAGATAATTGCTGCCGCCCTACGGCGCAGCCCGGCTTCGTTCAGGACTTCGGCCACAAGATCTTCGATTGCTTCCGCATGAGCCCCCGCCATGATCGATACCCGGCCATAAAGAGCATTCTCCATTGCTGTAAGGCGCGGAACGTAGACGTCCGGTGACACGGGTACGAACATCGATCCCATTGCGCCCCTTAGCCTGTCGGCCTGACTGCGGCGAATCGAGAGGATCTTGTCCTTGTACTCTTCCGGGAAGCTGGCGCCGATTTGTTCGGCTGTCAGCATGAATGGGACGGTCAACAGCAGCGCGCGTTCCTGATCACCAATTGAATCATCGCCCTTGGTTTTGCGACGCTCCTCGATATCGAGGAGGCGATGATACATATCCTTCGACATGCCGAGCCGCAGGAACAGCGGGTGGTCCGCCCCATCCCGGCCAAAGGTCTGGTTCAGCGTTTCCAACACAGCCTCTGCGATGCCAAGCGCATCGTCATCCAAATCATTGGCCTTCAGCAGTGATAGGAACCGCCCATCCCCGGCGAGGATATCGGGCGCAATGTCATGGGTCGGAGACGCGAACAGCAGGTTGCCTCCCAGAGGTACTGCCGGGTTGAACTGATCCGGATCGAACCGATAGACATATTGATCCAATCCCCGCTCTTGCAGACGTGTTGCGACCGTATCTCTGAGATTGACGATTTCTTGCGCCAAAACCGGGTGCACTTCGGGGTCGAACTGCGATCGCAAGGTGCGACGGAACATGAACTCATCAATGCCCATGGCTTCGACAAGTTGGAACCACCAGTCGCGAATATCCTCGATGTCGTCGAGGCCAGCCAAACTTGGGTCAATCCATTCATCTGACAAGGAATCAGGGGGATTACCCGCGCGAACGGCTTCGATCTGGCGACGTGTTGGAACCCGCAGCGCCTCAACCTCGTGCTGCGGATGCGTGCGCAATGGCATCAAAAGGTTGTCCCCTAGTGTGCCGTCAAACAGATAGGGCCGCGAATAGGCATAGCCAATCCGCGCGGCGATCACAGCTTGATGCAAATCGTTCAGATTGTGGCCAGCCATCAATACGTCGCCTTGAACCGGCAACACTTCGCGCGTCAACAGTTGTGCGAGCGCGCTGCGCTCGGATGCGTGTTTTGACTGAATGGCGACCCGTGCACCTTGGGGGATTGTCAGGTCAATGTCTTCGAGTATGGTTTTGCCATCATCGTCACGAACCGTCACGTTGCGCAGCTCGATATCGCCTGTCAGATGCGGGATGCTTTTAGGGACACCTTCGAACAGGTGTTCAGGTATCATGTCTGACGGGGCAAACCGTTCGGTCACGATCTCCCAACGCAGCGACATATCTTGCACCTGGTTGTAATATGTCAAAAGATCCTTCCACGGGCCGCTAAGATCCTTGTAAGCCCCCAGCGCCGCCACCAGCGCACCGACAGTTACCTCGCCGGTGATCGCAAGATAGCCACCCACTGAATAAAACAGGAATGGTGTCATCTGAGTGATCAGATTGTTGAGGAACTTCATAAAAAACTTCTTGTTGTAGATCTTGAAACGGATCTCGAACAAGGTTCCCAGGCGATGGCTGAATTGCGCCAGACGATAACGCCACCCGCCATTGGTACGCAGATCGCTGATCCCGGCTGCGCTTTCGCCGATTTCCGAGCTCAGCCGACGGACTTCCTGAATACGATCTTTGTTCAACAGGTTGATCTGGCGCTGCAGTTTGGGGATTAGCCATGCCTGCAAAGGGATCAGCGCAATACTGGCCAGACCGAACCACACGCTTTGCATGAACAAAAAGGTAACAATCGTCATCATCTGACCGAACTGAAACACCGGCTGTGCGATGGCATCACCCATCAGACCGCCCATTGGCTCGGCCTCGGATGTGATCATCGAAACAAGCTCACCCTGACTGGTGGCAGCAAAGTACGATTTCGGAAAGCGCATCGAACGGCTGATCAGGGTAAAGCGCAGCCGGCGCAGCATCCGCTCGGCCAAGACACCTTTCATAGTATTGATACGCATCTTCATCAAACCGCTGGCAATGACAGTCGCCAAGAACGCGAAACAGAGAATCAGAAGGTACTGAATCTGACTCACAGTAATTCCGAACACCGTCACAGTGTCAGCCGGTGCACCGATCGCGTCATTGATTATCTGCTTTGGCAGCTCCAGCGAAGCGTAAAGGAATGGAAAGGAAAATACGGTCAGCAACAGCAGAACCAACTGCTGTTTCTTCGAATGCTTCCAAATGAACGAAAATAGGGTGGGTTCCATTCCCCTGCCTCGTAATGAACCTGTATGATATTGAGACAACTGCTGATTGCCAGAGCGCTGACGGTAAGCCTCAGCACGCCCTATTGCAAGAATGGCGGCCGCTAGCAAAGCAGAAACCAGTCATACACAAGATCACATTTATGAATCGAGAAGAAATATCCGCTATTCAGGTACGAGTGATTTGTCCCCTGCCCCGACTTTGACTAAAGAGGGGCAGTCTTGAAAGATGAGGCGATGGGCAAATATCTGGACTGGTATATTCAGCACAAGTCACTGGGGCGTTGGCAGCGTGCCGCACAGCGGTCCGATCAAATCGCATTGCCAGAATTGCGCCGTCAGCGCGATGAAGCACGGCAACTGCGTGGGCAGCTAGAGCAGGTGATCCAAAAGGCTGATGGCCGACTGACAAAACCTCTGATCGGGGCGAGTCAGTTTTCAAGACCTTTGGGAACAGACTGGTCATGGCGCCCTGACCTTTGGCGTACGCCGTTGACCCGGCGGGGCATTGCTCCGGCTTCGCGCAAGGCAAGGATGGATGCGCAAGTCACGTTGTTTCATGATTGCAGCCAAGCCGATATCGGGATGCAGCAAATCCGAAACCGACGCGACAAGGATTTGGCTCCTTTCAGCATGGCCATCGAAGCATTTGATTTTAAAGGATCATTCTTATCTCTTTCGGTCGAGCTGCCCACTGAAGCAGCCACCAGACTAACGCGTCAGCATCTAATGCGCGTTGAGACGATGATCGAATGTGAACGCCCCACCGTCCTGTTCGCACGCCTCAACATCCAGCATGGCCCCAATGCAGAACAGGTGTTGCGCGAACTTGATCTATCAGCACCATCGACCGCAGTGGATTTTGATCTGGCCCATCTAGATCTGAATGAGCGTCGCATCGAAAAACTTTGGCTGGATCTGATCATAGAGGAACCTAGGATGAACCGCGTTGTGTTTCGCGATCTGACGTTCTGCCGCTATCATCGGGCCGATTTGTAAAGGGCACATCATGACACAAATCTCCCTGACCCCGATCCGTTTTGAAAACGCATTGTGGGAAGGCCATGTGACCAGCGACAGCCTTCCACAGATCGAGGTGTCGTACCTTGGTCACCCCCTTACCGATGTTGAGCTAGCGCCCGATCAAGATGGCTGGGCCTTGCGCATTCCTGTGCCTGCCGTTGCTCTATCAGAAGGTGTTCACTGTATACTGATCCGCGACGAAACTACGGGACAGAAACTGGGCGATTTCACAATCATCGCGGGTTCACCCGCCGCAGATGATCTGAGGGCCGAAGTCGCGTTACTGCGTGCCGAGCTGGATATGCTAAAGCGCGCCTTTCGCCGCTCTCAGGTCTCTTAAGACGTATCCTGATAGCCGGATCGGCAGACTTCTCTCTATCTTTTCAGATCCATACATGCATCAATGGATGCGTCTGTGGATCGCAAAAGCATCATAAAAGTCATCGCGTTGATGGTGACCGGCTTCGGAATCGGGATCGATTTTACCGGAGCCTTGTTGCTGGTCCCTGCCATCGAAAACAGCTTTGATGCCGACATCACCAGTACCCAATGGGTATTGAATATATACGCCCTGTTCTTTGCCATGACGATGGTGGCCGGGGGTCGATTGGGTGACATGTATGGTCACCGCAAAATGATGATCATTGGATTGTCCATATTCCTCTCGGCATCGGTCCTGTGCTTCCTCTCTCCTGGATTGGATTACCTGATCGGCGCTCGGGCCTTGCAAGGGATCGGAGCAGGCTGTGTCTGGCCTTGTACATTGGCCTTCGGCGCCACCAAAGTCTCAAAAGACGAACATCGCGCGCTGGTGATGGGGCTGATACTGGCCGGTGTCACAACAGGGAATGTTTTTGGCCCAATGATCAGCGGAGCAGTCGTTAATTTGGGCGATTGGCGCTTGTTTTTCCTCGCCAATGTGGTGTTTTCAAGCGTTTCGATGGCAGCGGCGATCCTCTTGATGGAGCGTGAAACCGAGCACAAGAAGGGCGAGCATATCGACTTTGCCGGGATGGCTATCTTGTCTTTTGCCGTTCTGCTGCTCCTTTACGGATTGGACGTTGGGGCCGATTGGGGGTGGACTTCACTGCCGCTGCTTGCGTTGTTTTTTGTCAGCGCGGTGCTTTTCTTTCTTTTTCCGAGGGTCGAAAAGAGAGTCAAAGAACCATTGCTGCTGCCCCAGCTGATGCAGAATCGCGAATTTCTGATCACACTAGGGCTCAACATGTTCAATGTGTCCGCAGCGTTTGTTGGGCTGCTGTACTTTCCGCAGTACATGCAAAAAGTATTAGGCTGGTCTGTTTTCCAATCGGCTCTGGGGTTGGCACCGTTGACCGTATTGTTGGCGGTCGGCTCAATCGTATCGGGTACCTTGTATAATGATTTTGGGCCCAAGCGATTGCTCTTTTGGGGATATGTGTGCGCCACGGTCGGCGCAGCAAGTGTGGTCGTGATGCCCGCTGGCACAGGGTATCTTCAGATCCTGCCCGGAATGGCTTTGATCGGGTTGGGGGCAACACTCACGGTCGGCCCTTCGGGAACCGCTGCGGTATGCGCCGTCAAACCCGAGCGCGCCGGGCTGGTGGGTGGGCTGAGTTTTATGACCCATCTGGTCTATGGCGCAATTGCCGTCGCCTGCGCCACAGCGGTTATGTACGTATCAAGCCTATCAAGCCTGAAAACGCGCCTTGCCGCCGAGGGCATCAATATGTCTGACGCGGATCAGAAAGCGATCAATGGCGGGACTTTGACGACAAAGTCCGCGCAAGCAGTTCTTGAGAAATTGAATTCCGCCGAAGTTGAAAAAGTCCACGCCGCAATTGCAGCAGCCTTTGATACCGGCATGAACATGGCTTTTGTCTTTGCAACAATCTCGGTGGCGGCTGGTATCGCTCTTGCCCTGATGCTGGACGAGAAAAAGCTGCACAAGGTCGAGGGGTAGGCCGAACTTGGTTGGTATTGGGGCCGCGATAAGCGACCCCAAAGCCGTTATTGAGAAGGCCCGACCGGATTGAAGGCTGACAGACCTTTGAGAATATCGATGGCGTATGCCAGTTGATAATCCTCTTCCCGCAACTCAGCCGTTGCTTCGGCTTTGGCGCGATCCTCTTCGATTTGACGAATCTCATCTTCGCTGAGGCTGTCATTGTTCAGGCTACCGCGTAAGTCAGCTTCGGACCGTGCGGGCGTGTTTGTATCTTCCGCTTCCTCATCAGCCGGAGTGTTGCGCGGCTGTTCGACGATGATGTCAGGGCTGACACCAAGCGCCTGAATCGAACGACCTGACGGAGTGTAGTAGCGAGAGGTTGTAAGACGCATCGCCCCATCACCCCGGAGCGGCATGACCGTCTGGACCGAACCTTTACCAAAGCTCTTGGTGCCAACCACAATGGCGCGATGATGATCTTGCAATGCACCCGCGACGATTTCAGACGCAGAGGCCGAACCGCCGTTGATCAACACGACAATTGGTTTGCCACCCGTCAAATCACCAGGCGTTGCGTTGAACCGCTCACCGTCTTCGGGATTACGGCCACGGGTCGAAACGATCTCACCCTCGTCCAGAAACGCATCAGAAACCTTGATGGCCTGTGTCAACAGCCCGCCGGGGTTGTTACGCAAGTCCAGAACGACGCCGTTGACATTTTCGATGCCTCCAGCCTCTTCGATCTGCTCTTCCAACCCTTCCTTTAGGTTCGGATACGTCTGATCGTTAAAGGTGGTGACGCGCAGCACAACGCTGGTGCCTTCGGTGCGTGCGCGGACCGCAGTCAGTTTGATCGTATCTCGGACGATGGTTACGTCGAACGGCTCTTGCTCGCCTTCGCGGACGACAGTGATCACGATCTCTGAACCCACCGGGCCCCGCATTAGGTCCACGGCTTTATCCAAGGTCAGCCCCAGAATGCTCTCGCCATCGACATGCGTGATGAAATCGCCCGCTTCGATCCCGGCAGCATCCGCAGGGGTATCATCGATGGGCGAGACAACTTTGACAAAGCCTTCTTCCTGCGTGACCTCGATCCCAAGGCCACCGAACTCACCGCGTGTCTGCACGCGCATCTGCTCGGCATCATCTGGCGAAAGGTAGCTGGAATGCGGATCAAGCGAGGTCAACATCCCGTCAATCGCAGCCTCGATCAGCTCATCGGTTTCAACTTCTTCGACATACTGGGCGCGGATACGTTCGAAAATGTCGCCAAACAGGTCAAGCTGCTGGTAAACACTCGCCTTGTTTTCCACCTCTTGCGCCAGCAGAGGGCCTGCGATTTGAGTTGTTGCAACGATCCCTGCCACGGTGCCGGCCAGTCCGGCCATCACAAATTTCTTCATACTCGTTTATCCATCCTTGTCAGTCCGGAACCATTCGTCCGGGTCCACTGGGCTGTTGTCTTGTCTTACCTCTATATAGAGCGTTTCTGACCAATCAGTTCCAGTGCCTTCACCGCTTGTTGACATAATAGCGCCGATTTGAGGGGTTTCACCCGGCATTAAACCCACTGGCGTGCCTTCGGGGATCACTTCTCCGGTCTTTCCGTACACCTCTTGCAGTCCCGAAAATACGAACAGCAATCCGGGCTGAGGTTCAAGGATCACGAGATTCCCAAGATCCAATAGAGGTCCACGATAGCGGATCGTTGCGGCAGTGGGTGACGTGACGAGGGCGCGGGGCCGTGTGCCCAGCACTAGCCCGGGGCGCGTTACCCCTGCTGCATCCGTTTCACCCGCGCCATGCAGCAAGACCCCTTGTGCCGGCAATGCGATCTGGCCTTTTCTGCCCGAGACATTCGCATTGGTCTCCTCAATCTCGCCATCGGATATCTCAGACAACCCGCTTGCAAACCCATCCAGCGTTTCGGTCGAGGAAATCAGTATCGCCGTACGCACCGGATCTTCCACAAACCGCCGCGGCAGATCGGTTCGATCCGCAATCGCCTCACTCAGTTGCGTGCGCGCATCCTGCACACCGGTCAAACCTTCGGTCAGCGTATTGGCGGCGCTTTGTTGTAGTTGTCGCAGCGTCTGAACTTCTTGTAAGTCACCGGCCAGGGCTTGCGCCCGCGCATTCAGGCCGGGAGTAACCTCGGACAGCATCATGCCGGTGCGCGCAGCCCCCAATGGGCCGGAAGGGTGCAGCATCAAAACCGGAGGCGCAGTGGTTTCGATCGTCTGCAGCACGCCCAATAACTGCGCCACTTCCTGTTCCCGTACCTGCAATTCGGCGGTCAGTTGGGCCTCACGCAAGGCCGCGCGGCGCAGGCCGTCGCGCATCGCCGTCAGACCCGCTTCATAAGCTTGGATCGTCTGGGTCAACGCCTGAACCCGGTCGCGCGCGCCATCGGCTTCAGTCAATGCAATCGAGGCTTGCTCAAGCATCTCGGCCGCCTCTAGTGCCGCCGCCGAAGGACCGGTCTGCGCGACAACGGGCGTCGACCATAGAAAAGCGGCAGCGAAGAGCGCGCGAAACCTCATGTCAGCAAGGTTTTCCCTGTCATTTCGGTGGGTTTCGGCAGTTCCATCAAATGCAACAACGTCGGTGCAAGATCGGCCAAGCGCCCGTCGCGCAAGCCTGCGCCTTCAGGGCCGCCCACAAGAACAACGGGTACGGGGTTCAGCGTGTGCGCGGTATGAGGCCCACCTGTTTCTGGATCGACCATCATTTCACAATTGCCGTGATCTGCGGTCACAATCATCGCACCACCAACCTCTTTCAAAGCCGCGACAACCTGTCCCAAGCCCTGATCCACGGCTTCACAAGCGTCAATCGCGGCCTGTAAATCACCTGTGTGGCCAACCATATCGGGGTTCGCATAGTTGGTGACAATCAAGTCATACCCGGCATAGATGGCTTCGACGAATTTTTCGCTCACCTCGGCCGAGGACATTTCGGGTTGCAGGTCATACGTCGCCACCTTGGGAGATTTCGGCATATGGCGATCTTCGCCGCCCTCGGGTTGCTCTTTTCCTCCGTTCAGGAAGAAGGTGACATGCGGATATTTCTCGGTTTCAGCCAGCCGGAATTGGCGCAAGCCCTGTTTGGCGACCCATTCACCCAGCGTGTTCACGATATCCCGTTTGGGAAACACCGTCGTCATATAGTCGTTGTGCCCGTCAGAGTATTCGACCATTCCAAGCAGCGCGGATAGCCGCGGACGTGGGCCAGTGTCGAAATCTGCAAAACCGGGTTCTCCGATCGCACGCAGGATTTCACGAGCGCGATCAGCGCGGAAATTCAGGCAAAAGAAGCCGTCACCGTCCTTGATGCCTTCGTAACCGCTTAGCACCGTAGGCGCGATGAACTCGTCGGTCTCGGACTGGTTATAGGCGTGATCGACGGCCTCATGCGCCGAGAAAACGGTGCGCCCCTGCCCCTTGACTATCGCATCATAGGCCTCGGACACGCGCTCCCACCGATTGTCGCGGTCCATCGCAAAATAGCGCCCACAAACGGTGACGATCTTTGCCCCATCGGGCAGTCGATCTTCCAACTCAGCGATGTAGGTGAAGGCAGATTTAGGGGCCACATCGCGGCCATCGGTAATAGCGTGCAAAGCCACTGTGACACCGGCATCGGTGATTGCCTTGGCGGCAGCCACAATGTGATCGAGATGTCCGTGTACTCCGCCGTCCGAAACCAACCCCATCAAATGGGCTGTGCCGCCAGTCGCCTTTACCCCCGCGATGAAATCCTGCAGCACGTCGTTGTCAAAAAACGAGCCATCTTCGATGGCCAGGTCAATCTGACCCAAATCCATCGCAACCACACGCCCCGCCCCGATATTGGTGTGCCCAACCTCGGAATTGCCCATCTGACCGCTGGGCAGACCCACATCTGGCCCGTGCGTGATCAACTGTGCATGAGGGCCCTTGGCCATCAGGGCATCGAAGGTCGGGGTATTGGCCAGATAGGGCGCGTTGGCTTTGGTGTCAGCGGACAAGCCCCAACCATCAAGGATGCACAAAACGACGGGTTTGGGGGCGGTCATGAATGCTCTCCGATTGCGGCCTCGCCATCTTCTACCCCCTGCCCGAGCAAGGTTGAACCGTCTTTTACGGCGATAGGGCAGAATTAATCTGACTTGTAGTCCCCAAAGGGTCGCGCCTTGCGGTTGCGGTATTTCACGGTCAACTCAAGTGGCATGTCGTTTTCATCATAGATACCGATCACAATACCGGTTCCACCGCTGGAGCCACGCATGCTCAGCAATTGCTCTTCAGATCGAGTTGTCCGCTGTGACGGGCGCCGCGTCCAGGCAAAGAGGTGGTCGTACATCTCGGCGATGACATCAGCGTGTTCGGCGCTGTCGCCCAGATCGATCAGCTCATCCGGATCGTTTTCCAGATTGAACAAAAGCGGGCGAATTCCCCCTTCGCAATGGATCAGTTTCCACTTTTTGTTCGCGACCATGAACATCACCGCGTCACGAACTGACACATTCAGTGTCTGAGCAATCGGGGATGCAGAATAGTCATATTCGCAGATCGCCACATTGCGCGGCGTGCTGTCAGCCTGACCGTGTAATATCGGCAGCAACGAGTGCCCTTCGAGAATGTGGCCTGCCGGCTCTCCGCCTGCAACCTCAAGAAATGTCGGGGCCAGATCGATGGATTCGACCAAGGCATCACAGGTAGAGCCGCGCGTGGCATCGGCTTCGGGCGATGGATCATATATGATCAGCGGCATTTTGGTCGAAGCGTCGTGGAAGAAGGTCTTTTCTCCCATCCAGTGATCGCCCAGAAAATCACCATGATCCGAGGTTAGCGCGATCATGGTATCCTGCATCCGCCCGCTCTGCTCCATCCAGTCAAACAGCCGTCCCATTTGGTCATCGGCCTGTTTGATGAGGCCCATATAAGCCGGGATCACAGCCTCTCGCACATCCTGACGCGAAAAGGTCTGGCCAATCTTGGTGTCCATAAACGCCTTTAGAACCGGATGCGCATTCTGGCGCTCAGCCTCTGACCGGACCACCGGCAAGACATGCTCGGGCCCATACATCGAGGCATAGGGTTCAGGCACAATGTAAGGCCAATGCGGCTTGATATAGCTTAGGTGACAGCACCAAGGGTCGTCGTGACTTTCCATGAACTCCATGCCACGGGTGGTCAGATAGGGTGTTTCGCTATCTTCCTCGGCAATATTCGCGGCTTCAGTCGAGTTCTTCAGGAACCAACCCGAAAGAACATTGCCATCTGCATCCAGCCCCGAATTGGCAAAGTCGTGCCAAGGATTATCGCTCTCGTAGCCTTTGTCTTTCAGATATTCGTTGTACTTCTTGGCTCCGTCGGGATCGTAGAAACCATCTGGCCCCTCTGCCCGCAACCCGTCGTCGCGTTCGAACACGTCGAACCCGCATTCGGCCACACGCGCACCAATGACACTATCAGGCTCCAACCCCAGTCGGGCCATGCCTTCGGCATCCGCCGCCATATGCGTTTTGCCGACAAGCCAACAATCCATTCCCGCTTTTCGCAGGTGATCACCCAAAGTGATCTCTCCAACTTTCAGCGGAATATTGTTCCACGATGCGCCGTGCGAATGCACATAGCGACCCGTATAGGTCGACATACGAGAGCTGCCACAGATCGGCGATTGAATGTAGGCCCGCGTAAAGCGCACCCCCATCGAAGCGAGCCGATCAATATTCGGTGTATGAAGATGCGGATGTCCGTAGCAGCTGAGGTAATCCCAGCGCAATTGGTCGAACATGATGAAGAGGATGTTCTTGGCTTTGCTCATGCCAAGAGGGGTACCCTAGCCTTCCATTTGTTGCAGCATCTTTTTTGCACGCTTGCACTGCAACTGGTCGCGTAACGGGCTGTCCGGATCGATATCTTTCTGACAAACCACGCATTTATCTGAGCCCGAGATCGCGTTAAGGCCACCACAGCTGCCTTTGATGGTTTTACCCATCAGCATCACACCCAGCGCCATGCCGACCATGACGATCAACAACAGGAAAAAGGCCAGAATAAAGGTGCTCATTGCGATTCCCAGCGGTCAGTTGGTCCCCAGCGCATCTTTGAATGCGCTGCTTTGTACGGTGATATAGGCTTCTTCCCCGCTTGTCACATCCCGCGAGATGAAGAACACAGCAAGTTTATGCTCTTCGGCCAGTTCCAGACCCTTTTCCTGACCCAAAGCCAGCATCGCCGTTGCCCACGCATCTGCCATCATGGCGTTTTCCGCCAGCACGGTGACCGAGGTGGTCCGGTGTGTGATCGGGCGACCGGTGGTCGGATCAATGATGTGCGAATAGCGAATGCCATCTTGTTCGAAAAAATTCTTGTAATCGCCCGAAGTTGCCATACCCAGATCGTCCAGTGGTACGATCATCTGAATGGCCTGAGCATCAGCTTCCGGCTTTTCGATTCCGATCCGCCAGCTTTCGCCTTTGTCGTTTTCACCCATGGCCACCAGATCGCCGCCGATCTCGACCATATAGTTTTCGACACCAGCTTCGCGGAGCTGAGCGGCCACCGCATCGATCCCATAACCTTTGGCGATGGCCGATAAGTTGATCCCAACACCCGCCTGAGACTTGCTCAAGGTCCCCGCACCGCGATCCAACGTTAGCAACCGCGATTGCCCCACTTGCCCGAGCGCCGTAGCGATCTCATCATCAGCTGGAACCGGATCCTCGGGCTTGCGCGGTCCGAAGCCCCACAATTCGATCAGAGGACCAAGGGTTACGTCAAACGTCCCGCCGGACTTCTGGTGCACGTCATTTGCAGCCTCAATCACAAATGCGAACTCATCTGATACTTGCATAGGATCAGTGCTGTCAGATGCCGAGAAGGTCGAAACCTCAGAATTTGGGTCCCAATTGGACATCTTGGCATTGACTTGCGCCAGAGTCTCTTGAACTGCTTCACCCAGCGCAGCTTCGTCCAAATCATCGCCGATTGCAGTGATGTTGAACGTGGTCCCCATCGTCTCGCCAGACAGCCGCACCACGACTGGTTCCTTGTCGAATAAGCAGGCCGAAACAAACAGCATCGAGGCCAGTGCAATCAATGGGCGCATGTGGCGATCTCCTGGGAGTGGTCTTGCACGGCATATGCCAGCGACCCTGTTCAGAGTCAAACCAACCTCAGATCTTGAGCGGTAAAAAAGCCAGCGCAATAAGTCCAATGGCGGCAGGCACACCAAACAACCACGCACGTCTTTGCCACCCTTCTGGCTGCTGTTTCCAAGCCATGCGAAAATTGTGACCACATACAACAACCGCAAAGAAGATAAGCGCGGCGACGGGCGGGGTCAGATACAGGTTGCTCACAGGCAAGGAACTCCTTGTAAAGTGGTCAAGTTACGCCGGTTTTCGAAATTGCACCCTATACAGGGCCAGTCCCTACGGTAAGGTGGAAGACAAGAACGCAATCGGCGAAAGAGGAGACCGACCATGGCCCCAAGCTCTTACCAGCCCCCCACCCGCGGCGACAAGGCCGAGTCGACCAATCGCAGCCAATCGGTTGAGACCAATCTGTCGCATTCCCAGACAATGGTTGCGAAACTGTTGGACGGAAAAGGCGACGCGGTTTTCTCGGTACGACCTAACGATACGATTCATTCGGTTGTGGATATTCTGCGCGAAAAACGCATCGGGGCGGTCGTGGTGACCGACCAAAACGGAACCCTGCAGGGCATCCTTTCTGAACGTGACATAGTGCGCCGCATGGCGGAAACGCCGGGTCAGACCTTGCCCCAATCAGTCGCTGATCTTATGACCACAGAAGTCAAAACCTGCAGCCCCGAAGACTATCTGAATGACGTGCTGAAAACCATGACGGAAGGTCGATTCCGGCATATGCCTGTGCTGAGTGATGGCAATCTGCGCGGGGTGATCACCATCGGCGATGTGGTTCATTTCCGGCTGAAAGAGCTGGAATATGAGGCGCTCAGAATGAAGCAAATGATCGTCGGTTAAGAACCTAAGCTGATATTCTTTCAATGCCGGTGCGACTTGTCGATATGAATTGAACACAGCCCGGCGAGATTTCTGCTGCCGTCAGCCGATCCGTGACAAAAGCGCCTGTATCAATTGAAACGACATTGTGCTCGATCTGTGGCCTGTCCACAATCGTATGGCCGTGTACCACCCATTGTCCGTCCTTCCGACGTTTCTTGCGGAATTGTGGATGCCCCCAAAGGCACGTCCTTTCCTGTTGCCTGTCAATCGGCTGCGCCGGATCAAGTGCGGCATGAACAACCGCTACATTGCCGCTCGTCCAGGTCGTTGGTCGGTCTTGCAGCCACTCCAACAACGGCTCGCCCATTGCCTGGCGAAGCTCGATCGCTACTTTTGTTGGGTCGGACAGGTCGATCTCAGCGAGGCCGAATGAGGCCAGTGTTTGCGCACCGCCATTGTGGAACCAAACACGCTCAAACCTGATTGGATCATCAAGAAAGCCAAGCAACATGTCCTCATGGTTTCCCTTCAGGCATGTCGCGTTCTTGTCCGAACTTGTTTCCAGGTGGTGCAATTGTCGCAAAACCTGCGCACTGTGCGCACCCCGATCAACGTAGTCACCCACAAACACCAAGGGGCAATCTTCATCCAGCGCAGAAAGTAGCTGCTGCAACAGATCAAGCCTGCCATGGATGTCCCCAATCGCATAGAATCTTTCTGCAGGTGCGAGCAACGACAAATCCGCTAACGGGTCAGGCGGGGTGCCCGGCGCAAAAATTCTTTTGATCCATCCGGATAGCATATGCCCCACAGCCTACAGGTGCGAAATCGACGTGGTATTCATAAGACTTCGGCAACTGGTAACTGTTGCCTGACCAACCACAATAGATCGGCTCCAGTAACTGGAGCCGATCGATAATACCTACCCGCCGAAATCGTCGAGCATGATGTCTTCGCGGTCCACGCCCAGATCCAACAACATGTTGATGACCGACTGGTTCATGATTGGCGGACCACACATGTAGTATTCGCAATCCTCAGGCGCCGGGTGGTTCTTGAGGTATTCTTCGAACAGAACGTTATGGATAAAGCCAGTGTAGCCTTTCCAGTCATCCTCGGGCTGGGCGTCCGACAGGGCGACGTGCCATTCGAAATTGTCGAACTCTTTGGCCAGAGTGTCGAAATCTTCGACAAAGAACATCTCTTTCTTCGAACGCGCGCCATACCAGAAGCTGATCTTGCGGTTGCGGTTCTCAAGGCGCTTGAGCTGGTCAAAGATATGGCTGCGCATAGGGGCCATGCCAGCACCACCACCGATGAAGACCATCTCTTTTTCCGTTTCGCGCGCAAAGAACTCACCAAACGGACCTGAGATCGTGACCTTGTCACCCGGCTTCAGGTTAAAGATATACGACGACATCTGACCCGGCGGGATACCTTCGGAACCTGGAGGGGGCGACGCCACGCGGACGTTCAGCATGATCATGCCCTTCTCGTCCGGGTAGTTGGCCATGGAATAAGCACGTTCGATCGGTTCGGCGACGACGGATTTGTACTGCCACAGATTGAAGCGATCCCAATCCTCACGGTACTCCTCTTCGACGTCGAAATCCGTATAGGCCAGCTGGTGCGCAGGCGCTTCGATCTGGATGTAACCACCAGCGCGGAAGTTCACATCCTCGCCTTCGGGCAGGTCCAGCGTCAGGGCCTTGATGAAGGTCGCTACGTTCTCGTTCGAACGCACCGTGCATTCCCATTTTTTGACGCCGAAGACCTCTTCCGGAACCTCGATGTCCATATCCTGCTTAACTGCAACCTGACAGGACAGCCGGTCGCCACAAGACGCTTCGCGCTTGGTAATGTGGCTTTCCTCAGTCGGCAGGATCGACCCACCGCCGGAATGCACCCGCACGCGACATTGTGCACAGGTACCACCGCCACCGCAGGCGGACGGCACGAAAAGCTTCTCGGCTGCCAAAGTTTGCAGCAGCTTGCCACCTGCTGGGACTGAGATGGTTTTCTCACCATTGATGGTGATGTTCACATTGCCGGTTGAGACCAGCTTAGACCGCGCCGCCATGATGATGGCGACCAGACCCAGAACGATGACGGTGAAAAGGGCTACACCTAAGCCAAAGGTTTCCATTCCGCCCTCCTTACAGTTTCACGCCCGAGAAGGACATGAAGGCCATCGCCATCAGTCCAGCGGTGATGAAGGTGATGCCAAGCCCCTGCAGTCCGTCGGGGATGTCTGAATATTTCAGCTTCTCCCGCACGCCCGCCATCGCGGTGATCGCCAGCGCCCAGCCAAAGCCCGAGGACAGACCGTAAGTCGCCGCCTCAGCAAAGTTATAGTCGCGCTCCACCATGAACAGAGAGCCACCCAGGATGGCGCAGTTCACCGTGATCAGCGGTAGGAAGATACCCAGCGCGTTGTAGAGCGGCGGGAAGTACTTATCGAGTACCATCTCAAGGATCTGAACCATCGCAGCAATCACGCCGATATACGAGATCAGGCCAAGGAACGTCAGGTCCACATCCGGGAACCCGGCCCAGGCGAGCGCCCCCGGTTTCAACAGATAGTTCAGCAGCAGATTGTTGGCAGGCACGGTGATGGCCTGCACCACCATGACCGAGATGCCCAGACCCAGCGCAGTTGAAATCTTCTTCGAAACAGCGATAAAGGTACACATCCCCAGAAAGAAGCTGAGCGCAAGGTTTTCGACAAAAATGGCCTTTACGGCCAGTGAGATTAGACCTTCCATCAGTGAGCCTCTACCTGCTGAATTTTGTACTCACGTTCTTCCACTTGGTTTGGCTTCCATGTGCGGAAGGCCCAGATTATCAGACCAATGATGAAGAACGCCGACGGGGGCAGTAGCAACATGCCGTTGGGCACATACCAGCCGCCGTTGTTGACGGTTTCCAGGATGGTGACGCCAAACAACGAACCCGCACCGAACAGCTCTCGAATGAAGCCAACCAACAGCAGGATCAGGCCATAGCCCATGCCGTTGCCCATACCGTCTATGAAAGACGCGACCGGAGGGTTTTTCATGGCAAACGCTTCGGCCCGGCCCATCACGATACAGTTGGTGATGATCAGGCCCACAAAGACCGACAGGGTTTTTGATATTTCAAACGCATAGGCCTTGAGGATCTGATCCACCAGGATCACCAGCGAGGCAATGATCACCATCTGCACGATGATCCGGATCGATCCCGGGATCTGGTTGCGCAGGCATGAGATGAAGAAGGACGAGAACGAGGTCACGAAGATCACCGCCAGCGCCATGACCATCGACACTTGCAGCGACGAGGTTACCGCCAACGCAGAACAGATGCCCAGCACCTGCAGTGTGATCGGGTTATTGTCGACAAGCGGGTCGACCAGCATCTCTTTCTTGGTCTGGGCCATCAAATCTCTCCTGCTTGCAGTTTGGCCAGGAACGGAGCGTAGCCCGCATCGCCCATCCAGAATTTCACCAGGTTGTCCACACCAACCGAGGTCAGCGTGGCGCCAGCCAGCGCATCGACATAGAAGTCAGGCCCGGCTGCAGGCTGCGACTTGGCAACGGTGATTTGCAGATCGCCTGCATCGTCACGCAGCTTCTTGCCGTTCCACAGTGCCCTCCATCGAGGGTTGTCCACCTCGGCACCCAAGCCTGGTGTCTCGCCGTGCTGATAGAACTGCAGGCCAAAGATATCGTTGCCGTTGTTTTCTAGTGCGATGAAACCATAAAGCGTCGACCATAGACCGTATCCGTGCAGCGGCAGGATTACCTTATCCAGCGCACCTGCATCATCACGCAGCAGGTAGATCACGCGGTACTTGGACCTACGGCCTATCCCGGCAGGATCGTCGTCAAGTGCAACGCTCAGGTCTGGATCACTGGCAGCAGCGATATCATCAAAAGTGGCTGGGTCGAACTGATCGTCGACAAACTCACCCGTAGATAGCTCCAGCACATGTGGCTCGAACGCTGCAAAGGCCTCGGTCACGTCGATGCCGCGCTTATAGACGCCTGCCACCTGCAAAACGTTGATCTGTTTGTCTTTCAGCGCATTTGCTTCTTGCACCGGTCGCAAGCTCACCGCAGCAGCGGAGACAACCATGGAGGCGACCAGACAAACCGCCACCGCGATGATGATCGTTTTGCCGACCGAATCCGGCGAGGCCGCCAAAAACTTGGCAATCGCGCCCTTGGGTTCGTTGGATTGCGTATCAGACATGGCGACGCGCCCTCCGTTTGATGTTGGCCTGAACGACGAAATAATCGATCAACGGCGCAAAGACGTTTCCGAACAAGATTGCCAGCATCATGCCTTCGGGGAAAGCGGGGTTAATGACGCGGATCATCACAACCATGATACCGATCAACGCGCCGTAGATGTAGCGACCCATGTTGGTATGGCTGGCCGAAACGGGCTCGGTAACCATAAAGGCCAAACCAAAGGCATAACCGCCCAGTACGATGTGCCAGTACCACGGCATTGCAAACATCGGGTTGGTGTCGGACCCGACCAAGTTCAGCAACAGCGTGAAACCAATCGTGCCAGCAAGACAACCTACGATAAGGCGGTAATTGGCGATTTTGGTCATCAACAGGAAAGCCAGGCCGATCATACAAGCCAGCGTCGAAGTCTCACCAAAGCTGCCCTGAATTTGCCCGAAGAAGGCATTGGCCCAGGTGATCCCGTCGGCCGCCAGCGCCTGAACACCCTCAGCTGCGGTGATCCCTAACGCAGTCGCACCCGAGAAGCCGTCCACCGGCGTCCAGACTGAATCCCCGGACATCTGTGCGGGATAGGCAAAGTATAGAAACGCGCGCCCTACCAGTGCTGGGTTCAGAAAGTTTTTACCCGTGCCGCCAAACACTTCCTTACCAATCACGACACCGAAGATGATCCCCAAAGCGACCTGCCACAAGGGTGCAGTCGCAGGCATGATCAGTGTGTAAAGCATTGAAGTTACAAGGAAACCCTCGTTGACCTCATGACCCCGAACAGTGGCAAAGATGACTTCGAAAATACCGCCTGCAACCAGCGTGGTGATGTAGATCGGGAGGAAATACATCATCCCATGCATCACATTCGCGAAAATGCTGTCAGGGTTCAGCGAAATGCCGAACATCTGCAGGATCGCGATCCGCCAACCCGTTGCCGAGTCCGGCCCCAGCGCGGCGATGGCCGAGTTCGCCTGATACCCCGTGTTATACATCCCCCATAGGATACAAGGGATCGTGGCGATCACGACGTAGGTCATGATCCGCTTCATATCCACGTAAGACCGCGCATGCGGCGCGACGGTGGTGACGGTTTTCGGAGTGTAGATAAAGCTTTCAACCATCTCGTAGATGGGGAAATACTTCTCGTACTTGCCGCCCTTGGTAAAGTTCGGCTCAATCCGATCGAAGAAGCTGCGCAAACCCATGTGGATCAGCCCTCCTTTTCAATCTTGGTCAGGCAGTCGCGCAGCGCCAGCCCGTATTCATATTTTGCCGGGCAGGCAAAGCCCACCAGTCCCAGATCCTCTTCGTCCAGCTCCAGCGCACCCAATGCCTGCGCGGTATCGGTGTCCATCACCAAGAGCGCCCGCAGCAGTTGCGTCGGCAGATAATCCTGCGGCATAAGTTCTTCGAACACGCCCGTCGGAACCATAGCGCGGCGACCACCATTCAGGTTCGAGGTGAACGCATAGAGCTTTTTGGCAAAGGCTGATCCCAGAACAGGCTGTACCGCATATTTCGAGGGCATCGGAAGAATCCAGCCCAGCGTGTGCTGATCATGATCTTCGCGAATGATGCTGATTTGACGCGCAAAACGGCCCAGATAGGCGGTTGGCCCGTCCGCATGCTGCCCCGACAAGATCGAGCCCGAGATGATCCGAGCGGTACCGTCGACATTCACTTCATCTCGGGTCAGGTCATCTGTCGACGCGCCCATCACGGTGCGGATCAGGCGCGGTTGGCGTGCCCCCGGCCCTGACAAAGCAATCACGATATTGGGGTCCAAATGGCCGGTCTGCATCAGGCGACCGATCGCGATCACGTCCTGATAGCCAATGGTCCAAACCTGCTTGTCACCTGCCAACGGTTCAAGGAAGTGAATATGGGTTCCAGCAAGGCCCGAAGGGTGCGGACCGGAAAACGCAGCCGCTTCGACGCCCGGCAGATCAGCCCCAGGGATCGAAGCACCCTCTTGCTGACACAAATAGGTCTTGCCCTCGGTCAAGTGCGAGACAGCTGCGAGGCCTGCGGCAAACGCCTCGCCCGCATCGGCAATGATCAATGCCGCATCACCCGCCAGCGGATCGCTATCCATCGCGGTTACGAAAATCGCAGCAGGCTTGGTGCCAGGTTCAGGCATCTTTGAATAGGGGCGTGTCCGGAATGCAGTCCACAACCCGGCAGCACACAGCTTGCCCGTGACACCTTCAGCGGTCTCAGACTCTCCGATGCCAGAGAAATCGACGCCGCCGTCATTGGCATCCGAGACCTCGATCACAACGCTTTGCAGCACCCTGCGTGCCCCGCGGTTGATCGCTACGACCTTGCCGGTCAGCGGCGCAACCACCATCGCATCAGGCGCATCCTTGTGACAGAACAGCGGCGTTCCGCGCTGTACCTCGTCACCTTCCTGCACCAGCATCCGCGGTTTCAGGCCAAGATAATCGCCCCCCAACACACCAACGCTGGAAAACTCAGGCCCCGGTTGGATCTTCTGCTCAGGTGCGCCTTCAACTGGCAGATCCAACCCCTTTTTTAGTTTGAAAGTTTGCATGTCGCTACGTTCTTCCAGGCCTCTGTACTGCGCTTGCTGCTGGTCATCTTACAATGGTGCCAAGAAATAACACGAAATTTCCGATCAGCCCGGGCGCAAAAGCGCCAAAAACCGACCAGAATCCGCAAGCGTAATTCCGATCACGGACCCTTTACGCGGGGATGCGGGCAAACGCAAACCTGTTACTGCCCAATCTTGAGGTGGTTTGTCACTTTCTTTTGAGTCTGTCATGCTTCGAATGCTGCGCTTGTCCAAATTGCGTTCGCACCTGCTGGCTTTCCGGTGTAAGCAGCCGAAATGGAAGACAACAATGATTTCGAAATTTTCCTGATCGCCACGCCTGGACTGGAAGCACCTCTGTGCCAGGAAGCAAGCGAACGGGGATTTTCAGGCGCACGTGTTGTAGCAGGCGGTGTCGTTTGCCGTGGCGGTTGGCCCGAAGTTTGGCGCGCCAATCTTTTGCTGCGCGGTGCCAACAAAGTCCTGGTTCGGTTGGGCAGCTTCCCCGCAGTGCATCTGGCACAGCTGGACAAACGAGCCCGAAAGTTTCCGTGGGCAGATTATCTGAGGACTGACGTTCCAATTAAGGTCGAAGCAACCAGCCGCAAATCACGTATCTACCACGCCGGGGCCGCACGACAGCGGATTGAACGGGCAATATCCGAGACGCTGGGCGCACCAATCTCAACCGAAGGCAAACTACGCGTTTTACTTCGAATCGAAAAAGACATCTGCACGCTATCGATCGACAGCTCGGGTGAGCCACTGCACAAACGCGGCCACAAGCCCGCTGTCGCCAAAGCTCCGATGCGCGAGACGATGGCGGCCATGTTCCTTCGCGAATGCGGATTTGATGGGTCTGAACCGGTACTGGACCCGATGTGTGGCTCTGGCACGTTTGTCATAGAAGCCGCCGAGATTGCCCTTGGCTTGCCACCAGGCCGCTCACGCCATTTTGCGTTTGAAGAACTGGCTGGTTTTGATCAGGCTGCCTGGCAAAGAATTCGTGCCCAAGCACAACCAATTGAGACTGACCTGAAGTTTCATGGTTCGGATCGAAACACCGGGGCAATCGAGGCGTCGCTTTCCAACGCAAAACACGCAAAAGCCGATCAATGTACCCGATTTCAGCATCGTGCAGTCAGCGACATCAAACCTCCCGAAGGTCCTGCAGGTTTGGTCATTGTAAACCCACCCTATGGCGCGCGTATTGGCGACGAAAAACGTTTGCGCTCGCTCTATGGCAGCTTGGGCAAAGTTCTGATGAGCCGATTTAAAGGATGGCGCGTGGGCATCGTCACAACCTCGTCCGGACTTGCCCGCGCGACGCGATTGCCGTTACTGTCCCCAGGTCCAATCGTCGATCACGGAGGCACAAAAATTCGATTGTATCGAACGGATCCGCTGGCGTGATCGACGACTGGAACACGGAACTCAGAGCGCAGTGCACATATGACCAAAACCCAACGTGTTAATGTTGGCCTCGCCCAGAATCCCGCTTGCATATCCAAAAGACCGAGTATAGATCACCCGCCACGGTCGGAGTGTAGCTCAGCCTGGTAGAGCACTGTCTTCGGGAGGCAGGGGTCGGAGGTTCGAATCCTCTCACTCCGACCAATAAAATCAAAAGCTTAGGCTGAAACAAAGCCTCTCGAAAATCCCGAGTTTCTGTTACACGTAACTAAAACCCGCGTAAAATGACCAAAATCCTACCCCTACCCATAGCCGATATCCCCGAGGGGTTCGGGCTGCACGTCTGCTGTGAGGATCGGATATGTCACCGGGGCCGGGACTTCTGGCCGGGTGAGTTGCTGGAAAAGCTGGGGCCGGATTCGACGTTCCACGACATACTGAACCGTATGCGGTGTTCACACTGTGGCAGGCGTCCTGTGGGGATTAGGCAGTTCTATAGGTTGGGGGTGCCTTGAGGTATAGGGTGGGGTTCTATGGCTCAGTCGGTGTATTTGCGTTTTAGTCGCTCTTTAGCGTCCTGCCAGTCGTGATATGCAGCGCCGTCGTCATCGCTGAGTTCGAATTGCAGTTCGAGAAGCTTTACGTGCGCCTCTTCCCACTTGCGAAGCTCTTCACGCAAGCGCCTGTTCTCTTCACGCAGCTTTTCGAGTTCGCTCATATCTCACCTACAATACTTGGCCCGTCTGAGCCGTGATTTAGCTGGTGGTGTCTCAAGGTGCCTGTATCTGCCACCCGAGTATCTACGGCAGTCTAAGGCATGCCCTGCAGCGATTACAGCGGCCCCGATGTCCTGCCCGTCAGCGTAACAGACACCAACGTATCGGTCATGGGTGCGTTCACCGTTCAGTTTGCACTCGATAGATTTGCCGCGAAGATAGTTAATCATCCAGCGCTTGGCGTTCTGCCCTGAGCGGGTGCCGAGTTCGGGCGCGTCAACGCCGTTCAGCCTAACCGGAGTGCCTTGAACAACGATTGTGTCCGCGTCTCTGACATGCAACTGAGCCTGTGCGGCGGTTGCGAAAATTACCAAACAAATAGCTAACCGTATCATGCTTGTAATATAGTGATTCAGTGGAAGAATTGCACGGTTTAAGCGTTAAAAACCCCTGACTTTACATATTTCTAAAGACAAAAAAACGCCCCAGCCGAAGCCGGGGCGAGTTGGAGGGAGGCTTATAGAGAGGGGTCTATGAGGAAGTTGTACTTACCTCGCTTGGGCCACGTAATGTCTCGCCCGTTGGCAAAAACGACGTTTACCTCAGACTCGAATTCACCGGGGGTGGCCGTATCGGTGTCTGTGAATTCGTAGGAACAGGTACTAGCGTCCAGATCCTTGTCCATGGCGGCTTCAATCATGTTTGTCGATTCACCTAACCGGCGCACCTTTAACGTCGCCACGTCGCCAGAAACAAAGGAAACATCAGTTCCATCTGGCAGCACCAGGGACACCTGAAAAGAAACACCCTTGTCGCCTTGTTTGAGTTCTACTTCAAAGGCCATTATCCCACCTCACTTGAACGTCTCTTGATTGTGACTGTGCTAGACCGGCTACCACTGGTGACTGTTGAGGAAGAACCGCTGCGGTAGATAAGCCTCTGACTTGGGCTTGTGCCTGAGCCGAGAATTGCTGGGAGAATCCCTGCCCCAGCCCCTGTAATAGCCCCAGTGGCGGTTCCAGTGCCGGACCCGGTGATAACCGCCAATATGCCCGCACCTGAACCAGTACGACCAAGGGTTCCAGCACCGTTTCCGGTAATACTGGGTATTACACCAGCCCCGGTACCCGTTTTGACTATCTCACCAACACCAGCCCCGGTTATTGCAGGTAACGTTCCTGCCCCTGTTCCTGTGGTGACATTCCCAACAATCCCGGAGCCTGCGCCAGTAACGGCAGGTAAATCCCCTGCCCCGGTACCAGTGCGCCCTATAACGCCAGAGCCTGCCCCCGTGATGGTGAGAAGCGTACCAGCGCCCGAACCCGTCTTTTCAACTTCGCCGGTCGCCGCTCCGGTAACACTTGAAAGCGTCCCCGCACCTGTTCCCGTGATTGCGCCGCCTACGGCCCCTGTTCCGGTTCCAGTAATCGCAGGTAAGTCACCTGCTCCGGTTCCGGTCTTGGTGATTTCACCTGTTCCGTCACCTGTGGCGCTCGGAAGTGTCCCGGCCCCCGTACCTGTTACGGTACTTGCAACCGATCCTGTGCCCGCGCTTGTAACTGCTGTGAGTGTACCCGCGCCGGTTCCGGTAATTGTTCCTGAGCCACCGCTTGTAGGCTCAATCGCAATAGAGGCCGACAGCGCCCGAGTGGAAGAGGAAAGAGTCCATGTTGAGTCAGCCAGTAAGCCTGCTGTCGCGACGACTTCGGAAGCTACCGCTTGACAAACACCACTGTCATTCGCGGGGCCTTCGGAATTGTCCTGTTCTTCATTCGTCCCTGCCGGGGGAGTTTGGGTTCTGCTGCCGCCCCGAAGTGTATTGAAATGAAGGACAAGGCTGTCATCACCAGTTGTCGTAAGTCCTGGTGCAGTTGGGGTGGTTGTGGTGCCGCTGGAGCTTGGACCCCCTACAACAATCGACGCTGCGGAGTCCCAGCCGGAAATCCGAAACATCGTAATGATACACGGCTCACTAGAGCCAAGCGTAAACGTGTATGTGCTTGGTTCGGTTCCGTCGGCCTCTAAATAGAATGCGCCCAATCTCAACTGAGTTGCCGAGCTGTTAACCAGTTCTGTAAAGTCGGCAGGCTCCGTAATGGTTGCAGTAAAGTCAGGACTGACAATCGCAACCAACAACTCACCCGACGCCAGACCAGATGGCACATTTGCGATGTGCGACGTGCTGTCCGACGAGCCTATATAGGCTGTTTGCGCTTCAATGACAGGTGCGGCCATGGCTCACCTCAGTCAATCAGAGCGACAAGAGCATCCAATAGCCCGCGCAGGGTTTCAGTTGTAGCGACGTCGAACTCACGGTCAGTAGTTGTAAAGTCCGGGTTTAGCCGCGTGGTCAGAAGGTATCCGTCAGCGTCAGTCGGTGCCTTTGTCGTGATTTCTGCAAACGCCGCCATGAGGGCGGTTTTGATGTCAGCAAAATCTTTAGTGACCTCGGCTTCAGTTCGCCCACCGTGTTCCTGCGTCGAGATATACGCATCAATCCCGGCCAGCTTGGACACCTCATCAAGCACCCGCCAAGTCCCTATCAGGTTCTGAGCAAGCGCGAAGATGTAAGGCGCAGTCACCGGGCCAGCCGCCATAGCCGCCCGGTTGTTCTGAGCAATCCGGTTAATGCTGTCGATTTGGTTAGCGGCGCGGTCATATCCCTTTTGCAGGGAAAGCGCCTGTGATGGCCAAGCCATAAGCGCCCCCTTAAGATGCAGGCATTGTCATTGTCAGCGACGAAACAGAAACCGTGTCACCCGCGCCGATAGTCGTGCTGGACAGGTTAAGGTCAGCGCCCGAGGTGCCAACAGAGCCTTCCCAGACTTCCGCGTTGTTGCGGTCCTGCGCGATGTAGTTTGCCGCTGTGCCGCCGGTTGCGTTCGTGTCATCGGAGATAGCGTTTGCAGTCGCTACGCCAGCCGCACCAGCACCGAAGGCCGGGTTGCTGAATGCCAGGGTTGCAACCTCAACGTCACCGCTTGTGCGGATAACAAGGTCGCCAGTTGCGTCGGTCGAGCCTACGTCAACCAAATCGACAACAGCATCGATTGCGGCGTTACGCGCGCCGGTTGTCAGTGTGATAGCCATTTTAGATTCCTAACTCTTTGCGCTCATCCTCTGTGAGCATTGCTTTGATTGGTTCCGGCAAGTCGTTGGGGTTACCGTCAATGCGAGGCTTGCCGTCCTTGTCCCGCACTAAACCGAACATCTGCACTTTTACTTTTGGGGTGTTGGTGTTCATTTCGGATACCTCAGCCAGTCGTTGATTTCGTGAATCAGTTGGTGGCCTTGGCCTTTGTTCAGGACGACGACTGCAATCAGTTCATGGTCCCTGTGAATCGTGAGCTTCCCGTCGATAAACTTGACTGTCTCAACGGCTTCGGGCCGGTCACCCGTCAATCGCTCGATACTCAATCGGAATTCCTGCCTCTTCAGCGGCCTTAATGCCGTATTTCATGCCTGTGCTAATGCCATGGTCGGTGTAGACCACTGAGGCTTGCGCGACCTCTCGCCAAGCAAGCCCTGCGTCTATGCCCCACTGGCGCTCTGCAGGAATGTCGTCGTCCAAAATGCCGGGCTGGGTGTAGAGAAGGTGCGAAGCTATTGGAGCCTCACCGCGTCCAAGGCTATCCCGAACCGCGCGGCGCGCGTATTCAATGTTTGCCTCAACGTCGCCCGCGAAGGGGCTTTCAACTATTACCAGTCTCATGCTGTCTCGAAGTCGTTTTTGCTCATCTGGTGCTGATGAACTGCCCGCGCAGTATTGAAGTCGTAGAAAAACTGAGCGCGGGTGTGTGAGGTTATGGGTTCCCTATCATCCAGAACCATCCAGACAACGGGCGGAGTGTCAGCCGACATAAAGCCCCGGTCGTTTGCGTAGTCGTCCAGCCGCTTGAAAGCCGAAACAGCAACCAGCTTTGACACCTTTTGGTCAGAGGGGCGGATATGCACCCGGCACTCACCTTTGTGGAAGTGGCCCCCGACAATCACGTCGTCATCGGTGTGCCCAAATGTGGCCGCGCGCTTTAAGTTATGCGCCTCGGAATACTGGCTGTTACCTTGCCAGATGTGCCGCATCGCAACCGTGATAGGGTTCCCGGACCCAAGGTCGATAATGAACCGCCCGCCAGAGCGACGGAATAGAATTCCTTTGTTCCGCATGAACTCCACAAGGAAGTCAGCCGTTCCACTCGCCCAGAGGTCATGATTGCCCGAGATGGCGAATAGGAATGGATGGTTTTCCATCCAGTATTGAAACAGCGTCCAAGCCGCCGAAGGGGTTGCAGCGTCCTTGTACAGCCGTTGTAGCTGTCCGACCCAATTGTCGAACATATCACCGACACAGGCCCCGTATATGCGCTGTGACGGGTCTAATCGGCTTACCTCTTCCTCGAACAGATCAAGGTCAGTGCCTGGATTGTCTAAGTGCGGATCACCGAACAAGCCAAGGATAATCGGCCCGGTGCCACATTTGGTTATCAGCGAGGGCTTACGCCAATCACCCTTGTTTGCCTTTGCTTCGTTTCTCAGGCCCAGCTCTACCCGGGCGCGTGCAAGGTCTTCTTTGATTAACCCTTTAGGAATCCTGTCTGCAAACAGCAAATCGGGGTTAATCCGTTCATCCCCGCTGTCATACGCTTTTGTCAAACGGCGCGACGTGTTGCGACGATTGCAACCAAGAATGCGCGATGTTTCATTGATGCTACCGGTCTGATTGAACACCTCAATCATCCGCTCTAATGGGATGCCCTTTTTCTCACCTGTTGGATTTGCCATGATTTACGCCGGGTCGCCTTCAGCGATCGCCTCGTTCAGCGACTCGTAAGATTGTCCCGAAGCAAGGAGGCAAGTTAGCCCGTTCGGAAGGGTTACCGTAATTGTCCAGCTACCGGTACTGTCAGAGGCGAAGACTTCCATAACAGCGCCCTGCCGCGCGATCCCAATCCCTTGACGTGTCTCACCGTAGGTTTCCGCAAGGCGTTTAAGAACGTTCTCTCGTGGTGCACAGTTCTGCGCCCAAGCCGGACACGCCAAAAGGACGGCCAAAGCCGTTGTTGCAATCAATCTCATGGTAAGTTTCCCCTCCGGGTTGGGCTGAGCGTTGTTCAGGTGCAGCCAGAGCCTGTCTTTGAAATCACAGAGTGTGATTGGTTAGAGCTTGAGCGTCAGGTTGTTTTTGGCTGTGAAACGACCAACAGCCGTTAGGATAAGCCCGACAACACTTACAAGCTCCAACACAAGGTCATTCAGTTCCTTGGCGTCGTCTGCAGTGAAATCGACACCGAGCAACAGCGCGAGTTGAGGCAGCACCGTAATGATGAGGCCCCAGACGGTTTTTGATTTCAGGATGAACTTTTCGTCAATCATTGCGCTACCTTTCCAATAACCGCGCAGGCGTCTGCCAAGTCTTGCGCGTATCCGGGATAAGCAATGCCACCAACGGCACAGCCGCTAGCGATGATTGCCTGTGTTTCAGGAGATGCGTTGATAGGGTCGATGCCCTGAGCGTTCAGAACGTCAATCTGGGTCAATGCAGCGGCCACAAGAGCCTGCTTTTGCTGTGGGGTCCATTCGGCACATGCCGACACGAAAAGAGCCGCCGCAAGGGCGGGGATAGCGAGTTTCATGGTGATTTCCTTATGCGTGAATTTTCGAGGTCATGTCGTCTTTGGCGTAGACCTTCCAAGGCAGTTGCCAGTGCGGACCGTCCTTGAAGGAACGCCAGTCGCCGCCCCACTCAAGCTCTACGCCCAGCTTTTCCGCGCAGCGCTTCACGACCGGAGCCAACGTGTGATAGTGCGGCCAATGCCATGAGATACCGCCGTCCACATAGGGAGCAATATCAACCGCGTGGCCCGTCAGGTGGCGGCTGTTCATTGTTCTGGACGCGCCGTTACGAACCAACTTTCTCTGCCGCTCAACGCTGCGCAGACCTTCCAGAACGGTGAAGTCAATTGGTGTTTCCTTAATGGCGAAATTCATGACCGCCACAATGTCAGGGTGCACACCTTTAAGGCGCTCAAGCGAGCGCTTAGAAAATCTAAATGTCATGTGAGGTGACCTCTAGGGTTGGTTGGTAAGCCGCTCCAAGCGGCGATCCATGCGTTCAACAATGTCCAGAATGTTTTCCAGCTTCTGGCTTTGGGCGACGTCTTGGCGCTCTGCCCGGTTAATGGCTTCAGTCTGCTGCATGTCTACGATGCGTTGACGCTCAACATCGCGCTCAAGCGTGTCAATTCGGCTTGCTACCGATGCCGCAAACCATCCAGCTAAAGCCGTTTGGCCTAGAATGGTCAGTATAAGCGCCAAAGGGACACGCTTATCTAAGTGCCAAGGCTCTTTCATTCCGCCCATTAGTAGTCTTCCCCTGCCTCGTGGCGCTCTATATTCCGGCGTGAGCGCTGTACTTCCCATTCCCACCACTTTCGGCAGTGGTCTTTCTCTCCGAACAGGCGAAAGAAACCGTCAATCCAGCGCTCTATGGCCAGTTCTTCTATGTGCGATGCTGCTGAGAGGGTGACGTCTGCTGAGCCCCTGCCGGTAAGCAGGAACCGGATAACGTTCATGAGCCGCGAAAAGACCGAGAACAGCTCGAACAGGAAGCCCTTCAGCCTTTCCACAGCGCGTCGTCCTTAATGTCGCTCGGAATGGGGGCCATCGCTTCAATCTCGCCGGACTTGGCGCGGATGGCTTCGACCTTGGCCCAAATCGCATCGCCAGCTTCAACCTGGGCCTTCTCTTCAGCGGTCCATTCCGACATTGGCTTACGGTTCAGTATCGCTGCCTGTGCAAGCAGATTACGCTGCTTCCATTCTGGACAGATTGCGATTATGCGGCGATTTGCTTCGGCTTTAACCTGTTCAGGTGTGGCCGCTGGTGCGACGTATTCAGCAATGGTCACATCGCTACCTTCATCCGCATCCGCAGCGATAATGGCTGAGAAAAGCTCACGCCCCATTGCAACACTGTCGCTCGGGTCAGCAGTGAATGGAATCCACCCAAGATCAGGATGGTTGATTTCGCAATCAATGCTCCCAAAGCGGTTACGCTTCGGGTTTCTGTATTCTATTTCTGCCATCAGGAAACCCTAATAAAGAGCGTTGTTTGAGTGTCGCTCGTGCTGCCGCTGTTGGCCCAACCCAAGGTGCGCCACGTTCCAGAAAGGTTCGCATAACCACCGTCCGTGCCAGCCGCATTGGATGGGTCGAGATTGGAACCAGCAACGGTTTCGTTAGGTGCCTGCGTGTCACCGCCGTCTAGGTTCCGGGCAAGGCAGAGAGCCCCTACTTCATTGTGTTGCGTTGGCGCATATCCAAGCCTGATCCAATCGTTTCGGGCTGCAACATCACCGGTTGATAGCGCCGCCACCACAACACGCGGTGCCCCAACATCCCCATTCGCAATAGCAATCGGATTGTCGCGCAAAGCGGTCATCAAGGGCTGAGTAACCGGGCTATCTGTATCGATGTCCGCATTATCAATTGTGGTCCAGGTCATGTGATCCTCGCGCAGTCTGAGCCATCAGACAAAAGCCCGCTGGCATCGCCGATGTATGCGTTTCTGAAGGGAACAGCGGTTGCGCCGGGATAATCCGCAGTGCCAGCCGCCATGATGTAGTAAATGCGCCCGTTGAGGGTCGTATCTTCGGCCACGTACTCGATGACCTCACCGGGCCGTTTTTCTTCTGCAGAAATGATCGTCCAGTTCGTTTGCCTGCGCGCGCCGTACTGATCCACGTCCAGGTAGTGCTCCAGTGTGAACACATCACTCACCCAAAGCGACCTGTCCTTAGCGTCCACTTGAAATATCGCTTGTCGCGGTACGTCCGTGTAACGTGTGATGGTTCTTGACGCCGTGGTTTGCGCAAGTGCCGCTGTTGGAAGCCAGCGCGCATAGATCTTTCGTATAGATTTTTCGCCGTACTTCTCGGGCGTTTCACTGTCTAGGTCAGCGAGAACGAATTGCGGCTGATAGGCCTCTTGGTCGTCCCACTTTTTCGTAAAGTCCGTCTGGTTGTAGTAAATCCATGTCTGGGAAACGCGTTGCTTTGGCTTCTCTACGATCCTGAAGTTATCGGCCCTGATGTTTTCCCCATCGGTCAGCAATGGGGGAGTAAAGTCGATGCCGCGAATGGCCTTGAGCTTGATTAGGCTGTCCCGCTCATCCCACCAAATATAAACACCGCATTGCTCATGAATCTGCGAAACAAGAGACGTTGCTGCCTCCGGTTCAGTCACCAGTGTCGTCAAGTCGTAGAGACTGCGGTGATCCGAGATTTCAGTTGCCCAATTTGCGGTATCAAGCCACGCCGCATCGATCCCGGCTTCAAGGCAGATGCTTTCAAGCGCTTCATCGACACTGACACTCGAGTAACGTCGACACTCTTGCACAGCGTCATCAACGCTATGAGATGTAGCTGATGTGTTATCCGTTCCTCTTGTAACGCCTGTGAATGTCACTCCATTTGAACTAGCGGAACGACCCGTGTAGGTCATAATTTCATCATTGATGCGAAGCGTTCCGGTGGCCGGATAGTCAGCCTCTACCGACCTTGTAACTTCAAAGCTTGAAGAGGCCGCGCTGATGCCTGTGTGAAGCAATCCAGGGCTAACCGGGGGTATTTGGGTTTTGCGTTCTTCTAGCCGTGCAAGTGGGTCTTTACCCTTGAAGGTAATCCGGTCCTTGGAAAACTGCGGCGTGTCGGTCAGAAAATACCGGCGCTTTGTCATCTCTGACAACGACTGCCCCGCATATCCTTCATAGACCACGATCTGCAAGTTTGTGCGGTACTTGTTGCGCGCCAACCAACGAGACCAGAACGTGCCCCTTGTGCCATCCATAGGGTTCCAAGAACGGCCATCAATGTAAGGGTCAACGATCCTGTCTGTGTGGGGTGCATCCTTCAATGTAATTGTGCAAACCGCCCGCTGCCCGATGCCCTGGGCATCCCCGTCAGAGCCAGCCAGATTGATCTTTGTAGGGGCAGTCGACACGCTCATTAGATACGGGAAGATGTAGCCAGCACCGGGAACGTCCCGCTCTGCAACATGGCCACGCGAAAAGAACAGGCTTAACGGTGTGCCAAGGCTAAAGTTCTCCGCGTCCTGGCAAGTCCCTCGCGTGTTGTAGCATTTCAGGTCATCTGGCCCGCTGGCTGTGCACGGGGCCACGCCAAACGTATTCGCACAGAAAGGCTGCAGCAGCTCAACGATTTGAACCGTTTCACGCCCAACGGTCGTTTCAGTCATGGGAATAGCCCTGGAAACTAAACCCGACTGTCATCAGATCCCGCAGACCCATGTTTGAAGCCGAAGGTGTGCCGGTCACCCGACCGAACCCAACCTCTCCGAAGGTATCGGGACGCCAAGCAATAAATACGGTGTCATCCTCTACAGCCCGCTGAAAGTCTCCCCAATTGCTACGCACCCACGACGCGCTGATGTGCTGCCACTCATAGGACGTTGTAAGAGAGGTGCGTTGCTTGGTAATGCCCAAGGTTTCGCCTGTCTCGGACACGTTCGTTCGGTACTCGGTACGCCGCCCGTAGTCCAAGGGGCTATGCCCACCATAAATCGGGCGCTCCATCTGTAGCGTTTTACCGACCTTCACCACTGCAGCCTGTGGCATCGCCGCGTTGTCAATTCTGATGCGCCAATCCTCAGACGTGACTGGATCGAAGATGAGCATTATGGGGCTGTCATCCAGAGGCGTGATGGTTTCAATCTGGGTAAAGTTTCCGTCACCGTTGTCATCGTGAGAGAAGACAATCGAACCACCACGAGAGCCGATGTTATGCCCGGCAATGCAGAGCACGTCCGCTTCCTTCGCGCCCAGATTGCGCATCGTTAGAAACGCCTGATCCGTGTGCGCAAAGGTGCTAATGACCCTTAGCTGACGGTTTTCGCCGGTGTAGTTATTGGACTCGCCGCCCTCGCCCATCTGGATTTTGACAAACCCAGTTCCGGCAACGGCTGTCACCATAATGCGGCACAAATAACGACCATTCCCAAGATCACGAATTGCGGCGTCCGTGGCTCCACCCGTTCCACTTCCGACTGTTCCATCAGTCAGATTAAACCAGCGGCGTGAAACAGTGGTGCCGTCGAAGGTATGCAGAAACACCTCGGGGCAGTCGATCGATTCAACAATGACACCAAAAACCCAGCCATCAGCCGTAAACGTGACGGGATAAGAAAGGCTGTGAAAGTTTGTCGTGGTGCCTTCGTCCATCACATTTGTGCCGACAACCGTCACATCCTCGACCGTCCAGCCGACGCCGAGGTCAACAGTGTCTGGCAACGTGTTCTCAAACGGACGCCAGACCTCATATGTCAACGAGTTCGACAGTGCCGACACCGGGTAATCTGGGTTTCCCGGAGACGTGCTGAAAGCATGCGGATTGCGCCAGTTGCGGGCGTGTAGAATTCGCGCATGGGTCAAGGGTTCGTCACCACTTGGCAACGAATACCCCGTTTCGAAGAACACTGACATTCAGATTTCCCACATTGACATTCTGCGCCAAGCCTCAAATCTTAAGGTTATGAAACGGATACTATTTGCCGCCCTCGCGCCAACGGCGCTGCTTGCTTCTGAGTTCGCAGAGGTGAAGGTTGCCGGGCACGAGATTAGGGGTAACTTTGTCACCGTGTATTTAGAGGGCACGGTCAAAGACCAGGAAGTCAGTTGTGCTGTTTACGACGCCAGTGGAGCTTTAATCGCATCGAATACCTGGACCACTGACAACCTCGCGACTACGGTCAGGGTCAGGACCGAAAACGCCGATAAGGTTGCTTCCGCGCGTTGTGTCGTTAACGACTAAACCAGTCTGATTTCCGCTCCATCACCAACAGCATCATTGATCGCTTCGACCATTTGGCGGGCGTATTCCGGTGGAATGCCTCCGATCAATTGAAGGTCAACAACGCGCGACTGAGACGTTTCTTGTCTCTGTGGCGCTTGAGTAAACGAAGGGGTGGACGAACCGCCGCCGCCAATACCGCTATTCCCCGGCGATGACGACTTGATTGACGAAATGGCCTGCGCGCCGGTCGCCATAACTTGCGCAAACGCGGCCAAGCTCAAAGGAAACGGCTGCTCTAAAGCTTTTGCCGCTCCGACTGCAGTAGAAACACCAGCCTGAGCAACGCCGAATGCTTTGTTAATTCTCAGAAGTGTTTCGCTGTTTCCCTTAGTGAGCGTTCCGAGGGTCTTAAAGAAACCCTGAGCATTAGACAGACCGCCTGAAAACTTTGCACCCTCAATCTGCTGAATCTGGTTGGCGGTGTCTGATGTAACACCAACCTCTCGCGTAGCATGGTTGACTATCATTTCTGCCCGACGCGATAGGAAGTCATTCAGCCGACTTAAGGACGCGTCATAAGCCTCCTGCTGAGCATCGGGCGAACCAAGCCCTAGCATATCGCCTTCCTGCCCACCCTGAACCTCGTCAGAGCCACCGCCGCCAAACAGGCTATTGATGGGGCTATTTGAGTTGCCACCGAATTGATCCGTGATCGAACCAGCACCGGGGGTTATGGAGGTTGCGGGAAGTTGACCAGGTTGAACCTCTTCGAAGTTTAGGCCCAAATTCGAACGCAGTGTCTGGTAAGCTTCGCCCCACTTCGCATATCCTTCAGCGACGGTCCCGAGAAATCCGACCAACTTACTGATTGCCGGGATAAGCCCGTTATTGATTAGATCAACGATCGCTTGAATTTCTTCTTTATTCTCAAGAAACGCAGTGTTCACAGTGGTGCGCATAGAGTCGCCCAGTAAACCCATCTCAACTTGCAGATCGGACGCGCCTTTGACGGCATCGTTCGACATGATGGCCCCGGCTTCTTTGGCTCGGCTTCCGAGCCTCTGTAGCTCCAGGCCATTGTTTGCCAGGATTGGTATCAGCGCCGAAGCATCCGATGCTAAGTTTTCCAGGTGAAAAATCATCTCAGACTGCGGAGTGTTGGCTTGTTCAAGGATCGATACGTATTTTTGAAGCGCCTCCGTTCCCGATAGATCCCTGAAAGACTCTGCGGTTTCACCGACAAGTGGGGCGATGTCCTCAAAGAAATCTTTGAGCTGACCGCCACCCGTTGCCTGAAAATCACCGATCTTGTCATTGACGTCTTTTAAGATGTCCGAAAGCTTGTCTCGCCCAACGCCGACCTTCTCAGCCGCTGCGGCCATGAATTGAAAGCTTTCCGGGGCACTGTTGGCGATTTGGCTTAAGCGCTCAATTTCAGCGCCCGCGTTTACGGCTGCTTTCGCCATTGCGCCCATCGCAACACCAACACCCGTAGACGCTACACCCACCTTCGCAGCGCTCCGGGCGATGCTTTCACCCATGCGCGCATACCGGCCCTGAAAACCCGTAACCGACTTGCCTGCGCGCTTCATACCGTCAACGAAGTCGGAAACATCCGCGCCGACGGTTACAGCAATGTCACCTACAACTTTTGCCATTACATCGGATCTTTCATTTTTGCGGATTTCACCATTCGGACAACTTCCGACATATCGCGGGCGCGCTCTACGATCTGAGCGGGCGTCTTAGCCTCAATGAGCCACCAGATTTGACCGGGCGTCATGCGCCAGAAATCAAACGCATCGACCCAACCCCGGCTAACCACCAGGTCATGCATCGATCGAACTAGCCCGGGTCCGTGTCGCTCGACTTTTTTTTACTGTCACCAAAGGACAAGGCGAACGCTACAGGCGGTGCCACGATCGCCAGCAACCCCATCATTGCTGCCTGAAGCTTCAACGAAACCTCAGCGTTACCTTCAGCAAAATCGTTCATGATGCTGAGATAGATATCTTCATCGGTCACATCTGCGCCGCCGTGGCGCAGAGCAGCGCCATAAGCGCGTGATAAACGCAGGTGAGAAATGCCTTCAGGCTGCGTAAGCAGAACGACCGCCTGCACCCCTGTGCCGCCTGTCAGGGCGTCCTCAATTGTCGCAATTAACGACATCTGCTCGTTTGCCGGAATAGTGTAGTTCTCACCCTTCCAACTGAGGGTAACGGGCTCAAATCCTCTCATAATTATGCCGGGGTGTATGTCCAGGTGCCATCACTGCCGAAGGTGCAATCGAACGTCTGACCATCCTCGAAAGCGCCAGTTTCAGAATACGCCGTCATAACGAAATTACCGGTGATTGCGTCACCGTTGGGGAATTCGAAAGAGAGGTCTGTCATGAATTTTCCCGACACCGCACCCAGCGAGATATCCCGAAGTACATTGTCCTCTTCATATCCGTCGATCGTCAATTCAAGCGACTGACCCGTCATCACATCCGCTAGATACGTCGCAACGCCATTGTCACCCTGATCTTCAACGTTAATCGGCGTTCCGTTCACGGTAATTCCGACGTTCCGACCACCCGCAATCGTGGTGGCGTTTTTCTTAATGACGCACAGGCGTCCTGCTGCCTTTGCCATGGTTAATCTCCATCTATGGGGCTAGTTCGAGCTAAGCGCTCTCGATAAGGGCGCGATACTCGCAAACCCCATGAATTCTGCCGTCCTTCTCAAGAAAGCAGTCTGTATCTTCACGCAGGAGCGAGAAGTTATTGAATCCGGTGACCGTCAATTCAGCCCGATGCAGCGCGGCGTACATCGCCCCCTGAATACCCTTGCATTCAAGCATTTCACCGCTTCGGCTCCATGTGTGAATACGCATCTGTACCGCAAAGCCATTCTTTGTCTGCGTGTCCAGCTCAGAAACGATTGTTCGACCAATGGTCACATAAGGAAATGGGCTGTCATCGCCGCCATCTGGTGCTTGGGGTACGACCTCATAAACGCCAGCCCCGATCGAGGCACCGTTGAGGCGGGTATAAAGCGCCCTTTGGGCTTCAACCTCAACGCCCATTTCGTTTTGCGGCGCGTTTCAACGCCGCCTCCCATTTCTTGCCGAATTGGACTAGGAAATACTTATTCAGGTTCTGCCGGAACTTATCGACCGCCCGCATGAAGAATGCATGTTCTACGCCATCAGGCCCCTGCCCGTATTCAAGAAACCGCCAGTAGAACACACCCACGCGCACCGTTGAAGAGATTACACCGAACTTCAAACGCTCCCGCTTGGCTTTGATTGAGTCCACGAGGTCGCCGGTGTCTTCTGGTGCCCATTTCTTCGCGTCGTTTCGGATTTCGCCCGCTACGCCATGAATGGTTGCGCGCATGATGTTATTTGCCTGCCGGGGCGCTACCTTAGAAAGTAGGTTGTTGACGTCATCTACGCCGGTGATTGTGACTGTAGGTTTCAATTTGAAACGCCCCTTTCAGCCTCAATCTTCAAATACATTGAACGCGGGCTTTCGCGCATGATTGACCGGATATTGTAATTCTCGCCGCGCCATTGAATGCGCATCGTTTCGTTCAGATCTGAACGCTCTCGTATAGTGAATTCATAGGTTGCGGAGGCATTCATGCGCCCCTCGATCAGCCCTTCAATGCCGCGCTTCGGCCCCACATGCGCCCAGACCGACGGTACAGACGAAAGGTTGGCCCATGTCTTAGTGAAGCCACCAGCACCGTTAGACACCTCGGAATAGCCTTGAAACGTGATCCGCTCGGACATCTTTCCAATCATCCGATCCACCCGACACGCTGCTGAGAGGTTAAATGATCGTAGGCCAATGGTAGGCTTACCATGCGTCTGTCGACTGGAACGCGGTGTTCAAACCAGTGCCCGATCAAGAGCAAGATTGCTTGCTTGAACTCTTCCGGCACCTGAGAGGCGATACCAAAACCAGCTACAAACGTTATCGTTAGCGCGTCGGCCCGGTCCTGCATCGAGGGCCAGTTTACACCGTCTTTCGGCTCAACCCATGCCCGATCCTGATCGGATTGAAGATAGAAATCCGATACAGTCAGCGCCTGCGAAACATCATCCTTGTCGAAGTAGGACATAGAACTGACGCTCGACACCGGCGATAGCGGCAGACGAACACACCCGGAAGGCCCCTGAACCTTGTAATCCCAGGTTTGAGAGGTCAACGCCTTTCCTGTATCCAGCTCAACGGTTTTGACTGCCGATCGAATAAGCGACTGGATCAGCACGTCCTCGTCTGAACCATCCACCCGCAAGTGTTGCTTGGCAGTGGTTAGGCCCACAGGTTCCTGTGTGGGGCCTGTATTGAGGGTAAGCAGGCCGCGTGTCACTTGACCGCCTTTTCAGCCTTTGAGCGCTTAACGGCGCGCTCTGGTGACTTGGTGCGCAGAATAGTTCCTTGTTTGCGCGCAATCATGCGCTCAGCCTCGTCGGAAGGCACTTCAACTACGTCACCTGGAACAAAGGAACCACCCGGCCCAATGCGGGAAACAGCGAGTTTTATCTTGACCATGAAAACCTCCAATCGGCTTGAGAAAGAGGGCAGTCACCCGCCCTCTCAGAAAGCCGATTAAGCTTGAACCAAGTGCTTGATTGCTGCGGTGTCGGCCAATTCGCCGTCGATCCGCTTGTAACCAGCGATACCAACACCCGGCCAGAAGTCCTTATCTTGGATAACACCCAGCAGAGTTTCACCAGCCATACGGACATAGTATTTGCCGAAGTCACCGAACAGCATGGTGCGCTGACCGGTAGCAAGCGACGCCATCGCTTGGTTGACCCAATAAGGCTTGCCCAGAAGGGTTGCCGGTGCATCCGCGCGAACATCGCCCATCTGCCACAGATAGTTGCCCTGGCCGTCCTTCAGTTTGCGCAGATATTCAAAAGTCGAGTCATTGAACATCCAGGCAACCTTCGGTGCCATGCGATAAGCCGGATCAACCGAGTGCATCAGTTCGATAACTTCGTCAGAGGTAATCGCGGCTGTGCCTGCAGCGGTCACACCAGCCGCAGACGCGGTGACAACGCCATTTGGATCGCCGGTGCCATCGCCCGTGGTTAGTTCGGTGTTAACGCGACGCGCCAGACCTTCGCCCAACAACTCACCAATGAACTGAGTGATTGGGAATGCGCTATCATCCAGCAGAGGCTTGGAAATGCGCAACCACTCAGTGTCATAGGCGTATGCGTCAAGAGTCGCTTCACCGAACGTCACATCCGAACCACCATCATCAGTCAGGGTCACGCCTTCGGCAGTCTTTGCAATAACCCGCGCTGTGTCGTTGACAGTTGGGATGGTGATTTGACCACCACCAGCGGTGCGGATGACCGAAACAGCCGCTTCATTAGCCATCGGACCCCAAGCCGCAAGAGACTTTTCAATGAAAGTCGCCATTTCGGTTGGAACCGTGTAACCGCCAGCGGAATCAGAGCCTGCAGTCTGTGCGCGAACTTCAACGTCTTGGAAGTTACCGCGAAGAACAGCTTGCTCGTTGCGGGTCAAAAGCGCTTCGTTGCCACGAGCGCGGATAAACGAAATCACTGCGTCTTCATACGAAACACGCTCTTCGCCGTTGTCAGCACCGCTTGCGCGCTTGTTCTGACCTTTAGGGGCGTCCACAACTTCGTCCAGGCTGCGCTCTGCAGCCTCCAGACGCGCCATACGCTCGATCTTTTCGCCGATCTTATCGTGATCCGCCATCATGGCGTCGAACTCACGCTCAATATCTGCGGCGCGCTCTGCCGGTGTGTCGTCGTTGATTTCTTCAAATTTGCTGCGCGCTTCAGTAGCAATATTTAGCTGCTTCTCGCGCAGATCCTTAATGGTAGCCATGGTTAGTCTCCATCTATGGGCTAGGCGTCGCCATCACGGCGGGCCGGGTTGATAGGGCTCAGTGCCCGTTCTCTCGCTGCGTGAGGTCTGCTTTCATACGCAGGCGCAACCGCACCGCGTTGAAATTCTGTTTCTTTTGACTGTCGCGGAAATCCTTCAGGCTCCGCAGGCCAATTTCTGTGCCGTCATATGCGGGCTCAGTTACTGCCGAGACGTCGAACAGAGCAGCTTGCTTGATTGTGCGCAAAGGCACGTCTTCGCTGTCGTCCCACTCCTGAACTTCAGGCATAAATGCAAAAGACATCTTATTGACGTTTCCAGCCCGCATCTTGGCAGTAAGGCGCTGCACGTCTGGGTCATCGTCGCTCAGCTTGGCGTCGATCCGTAGGCCGTGGTCGTCCTGCTCAAGTGTTAGGTTGCCCGCCGAAGTGCGAGCCATGACGGTATCGCTGTTATGGTTGAACAGAAAAACCACTTCATCCCGGCCAATCGCATCTGTGAAGGCACCGGGGGCAATAACTTCGCGGAAGTATCCGCCAATATCTGTTTCTTGATTAAATACCGCTGCGTACCCTTCGACACGCAAGCCGTCATCTTCGGCGCGAACCTCTACGGGAAGTCGCACCCACTTTCCGCGCTGTTCACACGTCATTGTCTACTCCTGGGTTTTGACCCGCCTCACTTAGCGGAACTGTTGCCCCTTGGATAAACAGGCTGTTACCGCCTTCCTGCTGGGGCAGGTTTTCTAGTTGCCTCGCCTCGTTTGGCATCAGAATGCCGTTTTGAACGCCTGCCGAGTAAGACTCGAAGCGGGTTTTCACATCACCGCGCAGAAGGCCGTCCATGCTGAACTCCGCGAAAAGCCGGTTGTTATTCCGACCCCATAACTTCAGGTTCAATTCTTGTTCAAACTGCTCGACCCACCGCTTCAGAGTGTGTTTCACAAAGTGCAAATCCTGCTGTTCTGTATTGCTGTACGTTCCATGCGTCAGGTCCTGCAGGAATGTCGGCGGAATAGAGTAAATCCGCGCCACCTGCTCGACACAGAAGCGATTCAGCTCCAGCATCTGCATTTTTTCCGGGTCGCTGCCGATCGGTTTGATTTCCAGGCCATTGGGCAGTGTAAGGGCCTGCCTGCCTTCTGAGGCAGCGCGCTTCACCGCCTCCTGCAGATCGTCTGAAGCCCGATTTAAGGCTTTGCCGCCCTGAAAGTTGCCAGTTACGGCAAAAGGAGGAACCCCGCCATTCGCGAAGAACCGCGCCGAATACTCTTGCACAGCAAGGCCCAGCCCGATCGCCTCTTTGCCTGCTGAAATTGGCCCGAAATGCGCCAATCCGTCGTCTTTCAGCATAAAAGGCAGGTCAATGATGTCCGCCGCCTCATAAACCCGATCACGGCCATTCTCTTTGTAGATGTAGAACGTAAGACCGTCTCGACGCTCCACCGTTACATTCGTCGGATTCAGCGGAGCTAGATCACGAACTTGGCCCCGACCATCCCGCAAAATCAGCGTAAAAGCGCGCCCTTGCGTTAAAATTCGTTCGAAAGTGTATTTGCGCCAAGTGAATGACGTCATTTCGTCTGAAACGTTGTCGTGCAGTATCTTTGAGATGGGGCTTTGTGAGCGCTTCCGGCCATCCCGCGTTCGCTGATAGACGTGAAGTGGCAGGCCCGCGATTGTGCCGCTGATAAAGTTCACGGCCGCCCAGACTGCGGGAACCTGAAGCATCGTAGTGGTGTTAACAACCTGAGTTGTTGTGGTCATGTTCCCAAGAAGGCCCGCGCCCACCAAGACACGGAAATCATCTGTCGCCTGGGTTACGCGCTCTTCAGGCTGTTTGTTTTTGCCAAATCCGAACATCAATCCACCAGACTAAATTCAGGGTCCAAGTCCCACGGGGTCGGATCTTCGCCGTTATCATCCCGCGCCGTCGCAGCACCGACCGCCATTGCCAGCGCAACAGCCATGTCGATACGCCTTGCGGCCTTGTGTTTCGTGAAGCGCCGCAAATCTGCAGGCGAAGTGTCAAACGTTGCACCGGACACAGCCGATCGCAGCGCTGGGTTCACGTGAACCCGTATTCTTTGTTCAAGAATGAGAGTTTCCAACTCATCAACCGAACCGGGCATCCAGAGCGTTATTTCCTGCCCGTCAATTTCCCGCTTTCGCTTCGTCCAGCCCTGCGGGTGATCTACCATCGGTAAATCAGCGCCCATATCCCCGACCACCGCCTCGAAATCGGCAATCAGGTAATTGTCATACGCCACGAACTCGAAGTCATAGGCGGCACTATCGTCAATCAGATCCGCAGCAACGTAATCCAGTCGGGTCTTTTTGCCGGGCGTGGCGGTAATAAATCCGGCCTCAGCCCATAGATCATAGGGCGCGCCGTCCTTTTCGGCTCTCGCCTTCATCGTGTCCGCTGGCGTGTACCCGTGAACAAACGCGGCAAATTTCGGGTCGCCCTCATCAGTGAACCCATCGGGGAAAACCAGCGCCTTGGCCGTAAGGTCGGCTTTCGCCGATAAGTCCAGTCCGGCATACGCAGTCTGCTCCTTGAAGTCTTCAATGTTTAGTGTGTGGTCTTCAATGGCTTCCCACGCTGCCCGACTAATCCAGGCGCTTTCTGCATCCGTCCATTCGCAGAAATGCAGCCGCCTAATGCCGTTTGCCTTCGCCGGAATGTCCCGCGCCTGCTTGGCCTGCAGCGCTAGATATTCCTCTGTTATCGTCACCCCGAGCAGAGGGTTTGCTTTAATCCAGCAGCTAGGGTCTTCGAATGGGTCGTCGCCCTCATCCAGCGCGCAGACATACGAAAACGTCGTATCGTCTTCGACTTCCTGCGCTGCCACTGCAACCGCGTGTTTGCGTTCCTGCCAGCATATGCTTTGCCGATCGGACCCGCTGTTTGTAATCATCACCAGCAACGGCTGCTCTCGAAACTTAAAGCCACGCTCAAGGATTTCGATCACGCCGCCGTCTGGGTGTTCGTGCACCTCATCACAAAGCGCAAAGTGCGGACGCGGCCCCGAGCCCGTTTTCTTCGTTTCTCGTGATACCGGGCGAAAGAATGAACCGCTTTTCAAGTGCGCCAGATTGTATTCTCGGCCTGGCCCACCACTGCGTCGGATCTTACTATCCAGGCTAGGCGACTGATCCACCATCTTAACCGCATCGGCGAACAAGATACCGGCCTGCTCTTTCGTGGCTCCAGCGCTGTAAATCTGTGCCCCTGCCTCGCCATCAGCAACCAGCCCATAGAGGCCTATTGCCCCAGCCATAGGGCTTTTTCCGTTTCCCTTGCCTTGCTCAAGATACGCCCGACGAAACCGCCGCTTGTCGTCTTTCTTGCGTTTCCACCCAAAGATCGAACCGCATATAAACTGCTGTGAATGGTGCAATTCAAACGGCGTTCCGTCAAACTGGCCTTCGCTCAGCCTTAGAACCGTTCGACAAAAACGAGCGAACCGCTCAGCAGCTTCCGCGTCAAAGTAATATCCGCGATCCCCAGCGGTGTGCAGGTCGTCCAAATGCCGCCTACAGGCGTCCCGAACGTGTGGTCCCGCAACGATTTCCCCGGACTCAACGGCCTTGGCGTAAGCCGTGACCGGATCAGTTAAGGAACTCATCGGCTGGGTCGTCTTCTTCCGGCTTAGGTGGTGCCATTACCTTGCTGCGCGCCGCCGGTGTTGCTCCCATAGCATTCAAGATTTGGCGCATTTCCGTCATTGCCGTCAGCGACAACGGGCCTTCAACCATCTTCGCGCGGACGCGGCTAGCCATCTCCAAAATCACGCGATCGGATGCGCCCAGCCACGGCATCTCGGACTTAAACTGCTTCCATGCCTTTTTTTCTTCGGCATCGAGATAAGCCGGTGGATTACCAACCGCTTCGACTTTAGGGTCAGCGCGATCCTTGAAGCGTCCAGCGTTCTTTGCAACCGCTCCGGTGATCTTCGCCACCTCCTGCGGTAGCCTGGGACGTCCTGCCATTGAAAAGCCTTTTCATTTTGTGGATGTGAAAAAATGGCTCCCGCCGCCGGTCCCTAGACTGAAGGCTGTGAAGATGGAGGTACCCCCCCCTCCCTTTGCGATGAGCGAGTCAGTCTTCCTCTAAGGCCTCAATCGTCACTCGCAGGCGCTTGCCAATCATCAATTCGAGATCTTCATGCTTTCCATCGTCATCATCCGATAGTAGCCGCACAAACACCTCAGTCTCGTCGCTAGTAATCTCAAGTTGCAGAGAACTGCCGCCATCTTCTCGGTGCACGTAAGGTATTCCCTCAAGCACAATTGGATCAGTTGGATCGCTAGGAATAGTCGCGTTCCAGAAAGCCTGTATCTCAGGGCATTTACAAGGCGGTGGAATCTCACCTTGGGCGTGGTAAACTTTGGCCCCACAAACGTGACAGTGATGCTCTAGACAGCTGGCCATCCATCCTCACCAATCTGTTCTGTCTGGCAGTTCTCTGCCTTGGTCTTTTCTTTGTGACAGTCGTGGCAGATGGCCTGCAGATTGTCGGGGTCGTCTGTCCCGTCCTGTGCCTTGCCTATGATGTGGTCCACCTCAGACGCTGGTGTTGGCCTGCCCTTGCGCTTGCATGGTTGGCATAGATACCCGTCACGCTGTAGGATGCGCAGCCGCAGCTTTGTCCACTGGTAGCCGTACCCTCGTTCGTGTCGTGATGTGCTGTGCCAACCGGGCAAAGCTCACCCGTTCTGCGCCTGCTCCAGCAGTGTGGTAAGGTGCTGGCCTGCTTGCTGTGGTGTGGTGCCGATGTGTACGAGGTCTTCGAAGTCATAATGACCCTCAGCGTTCTTTGCTGCGTAGATATATGCTGCGAAGTTGCCGTTGGTGTCTTTGATGCTGAGAATGCGAATGTCTGTCATTGCTTAAGCCTCTTGAGTGCTTGTGCTGCTTCGTGGGCGGTTATCTCACCCCGTCGATACGATTGATAAACCTCACGGGCTTGGTTCATGAGGCGACACATGCGCTGAGCGTCCGTCATGTGTGCTGCTCCACTACTCTATCCAGCCAATCGCCTGCTTGGATTGCTGCCTGGATGTTGTCGTCAAATTTCTTGCCTATAACCGCCGGGCTACCGTCGCCCCTGTCTGATTGGGTCAGCGCTTCCCATGTGATGATGTTTGATAAATCATTCGACACAGCCTCACAGAAACCAGCGATTATGTATTCCTCGTTGGTGGGCGTCATCCGATCACGAACTCAAGCGTTTTCAGGATTAACGCACACGCACCAATAATCGCGAGAATGTCCGTGGCTCTCAATGAACTCGCCCCTCTCAATCAGTCGCGGTGCCTGTTTCAGGTGGTCGGTGCCCGTTGTTCCGCAGGCGGGCGCTGCGTACCAGAAAACCCGCCCAGAGGCGCATCGTTGAGAGGCGGGGCGGGTTGTGCCGGTGATCAACTCCGGCTCAGGGCTTTATTCGGTAGGGCGCACTTCCGTCACGAACCTTCTGGACCAGTGCTGCGGGTATTTGAAGAGCAACCGCAACGACCTTATCAGGTAAATCGCTTTCTAAGATTAGCTTTAGATCTTCCTGTGGTATTGCAGGCCAAGTCATAGGTTTATGAGTGTGCAACCAGGTATCTTGACTGTTCTCTGACGCTGACCCCCAGCAAAGATGTCGCGGGTTCACGCATGACAGGTGGCCGTTACCACACAAATGCCTTGCTGCGTGCCCCTCCTGCGGGTTTCCATGTGCCAAAATACACATCGCACGCGCGACGTCCATCTGATTGCCGTTCCAGTCAACGTTTGTTCGCTCACCGGGGATAGAGAAGGGAATGAATAGACAGTCAGGCCCCGACTCTTTGGCATTCTTGCGGATAAAATCTCTGCAAAACTCCGAGAATGATTTAATGCCACATCCGTGTCTCAGCTCCCACGCCTCACGCTCATCGGCCATTTTTTTGATCGCCCCGCGACCAGTCCACGGGTCATAAGCTACAATCTTTGCCCCCCTCGACCGCTTCCGTCTGCTGAGGGAAATAACACGCCTATTCTGGTTTGATTTGCGCTGGTGGTCATTTTCAAACAGCCATTTAGCTGCTAAGTCTGTGTTAGCCATAAGTGACGCTCCATCGTCGCTGCGGTTAGGGCTGCAAGGGTGTACCACCACCCAAGCGGCCCATTTGATTCCTTCTGTTTGAATTGCTTACGCACCCGGCTGCGTCTCAAGATTGAGACCGGGTTGCGTACCGAGCCATGGGCAAATCCACGGGATCCTCGGCGCTGAGCGCATCGCGCCCTGTGCCCAACTGGGGCTATTTGTTGCAACCATATTTAGTACAAATCGTGAATCTATGCAATACCTAGCTTATCCGGGTCCACTTCAAGCAATGATTCACGCCCAAACACCGCCACCTCTACGCGAATCTTGTGGTAATCGTCATGCGCCCGCTTGATTGTCTCTTTGAACACGGCGCGGAAGTCCTTGAACGGGCCGTCCAGCAACACAAGCGCCTGCCCCGGTCGATACTGACATTCATACAGGCTGTTGGCCTTTAGACGCTCTCTGTCGGCGTATTCGGCCTCTACGCAAGCCTTGAACTGCACCAGCCCAGATACGCCGTAGTTGCTGCCGTCAATGTCTCTGCGGGATAGCTCTAGGGGTTTGCCAATAACGTGCTTCAGTTCCACAACGTCGGGCCAGTAGATTGCCGGGATGACGCAGAACATAAGCTTTGAAACGTATGGGCGGTCATACCAAACCGTCTCGCGTTTTTCCTTGACGTACTTGCTTGCCAGGAACTTGGGAACCCATGGGTGTAGGCCCATTTCGGTTAACTCGCGCTCGACCTCGAATTCTTTGTTGCGGGTTGTGTTGATTGCGTATGTGTTTGTCATCTCACTGCCCCTCGCCTAGCCATTGAAAGGCGCAACCTGCGCTCTGTTGCTAGTTCTTCTTTCAGCGCCTTGATTTCCTGAGTGTTGGCCTCAAGCTCCCGATCCAGGTCGTGAAATCGCTCTGCCAGAATGTCCGCAATGGATTCCATGAGCGTGCAAATCTCTTCTGCAGATACGTACCCATTTCGCTCAAACTTTAAATTGAACATGTCACTTCTGCCCCTCCAATCGCTTTATCCGCGCGTCCTTTGCTTCAATCTCGATGTTCTTCCGCCGTATTGTTGCGGCCTGCTTGCGCACCTGTTCGCCTAACTTGCGTATGACGGCGTATAGGTGCTGGGTGGTGGTCATAACCGGCCACCAACCGCTTTGGGCAATCGACCAGCCTGCCTGAGAGACAACCTGTCAGCCGCAACCGCTGACTTGCCACAGCTAAGTGCTTCCGCGATTTGCGCGTTTGTGCGCCCTGCGAGAACAAATTCGCGCACCTTTTCGCGTCGATCGTCTAATTGAGATTGGCTGAGAGTGCCGCCCGGAACGCACTTTTCGAGCAGCCCGCGCTTAACGAGGTCAGCGCGATAACCCTGAACCGTCTTGGGTTTGAGGCCCAAGTATTTCGCTATCTCGGGGCCGGTGAATCCTTCATTGACCAGCCGTAGGACTTCTTTGCGGCGGAACTCAATCTCGGGGCTCTTTTTCCTTTGGGTCGTGAAATTCTTGTTGAACTTCTTGCGGCGCTCTTGAAGTGTCATCGGGTTTACTGGCACCAACTTACCGAACCCATGGGAGTTGCCCTTGTCACCCTCCCAAACGTAGTCTTCGGCAAATGCGGATTTCCCCTGTGGGATCTTCTGAACCTTGCCCGCTGCTATTGCCTCGTCAATCAACTGGCGCTCATTGGCGTCAATCTCTGAACGCTTGTGGGTGAGGCTGAATTCAGCGTGATTGTATGCGTTCATTTCTTAACCCTCTCAAAACGGAATTGGATCGCCACCGGCTTTCCAGTCGACGGGTGGTCGCCGGGAAACGCTGGTAACCTCGGCGCGTGGGAATTGGGCTTTGACTTCAGCGACCAACGGCGATGCCAGATGCGCCTTGAGGGCGATCGCGACTTCGCGCAGCGTGAATGATTGAATTCCATCATCGGGCAGCGTGGATGAGTCAGCGGCGTCGGCGATGATGCGGAACGAGAAGCCGTCCATCTCGTAGTGAGCTACGCATTCGGGCGGCTGGTGACCAGCAGTGACTGCTTCAGTCTCCATCGCCTGGATACCCCTGATGCAATTCGAGGCAGCAGCGGCAGCCTTGGTCGGGTCGTTTTCTCGGATGGCTTCATTCAGGTACGAAACAGCGCCACCGTACTTTGCAGCCAAATCCGGCGACACCAGCTCGGGCAGTCGATCATATCCCCACTTGCGTTCGGCCTCAGAGGCCACGCGGTCGAAACCGGCAACGGCATGATCAACCATGACCTCTGACTTGCGCGCATCGATGTTTAACAGTCGGTCACCCTTGCGCTGGCGACGGGGTCGTTTGGGACGATGATTATTCATCTACCGATAACTCCATGAACTGTGGAACTGTGGAAGGCGGCCTAAGTCGCCCTGCCATGCCACCCGCCCCCATGGGCGGCGTGGCGGGGCGACGCTTGCGAGTGTGGTCCACCACAGTAGTTACGTTAGTAGGGGACTGTGACTGTGGAGGTTGCATATTTGTCACAGTTTTCGCGGCCAAAATGGTTGCATTTTGTCGGCGCTCCTTACTGCTGCAAAGGTACTTAGAGCGAGCGCTTGTGACTGTGGATAACCGTGGAAAACTGTGGTGAACTGTGGAAATCATGACTGCTGACCTCCACTGATAAGGGGGTCATTTGCACCGGCAATCACGATGTTCACGGGTCTACCTGCGCGTTTATCTTGACCCTGTGTAGCCCTGAGAACATCTGTTTTGATCCACCCAGAAATCAGAGATTTGACACGCTCTTTGTCCGTTACTTTTGTCAGGTTCAAACCTAGAATATCAGCAACAATTTCACCCACCCATTTAGCTGACCTAACGTCCTGACGGGGCGGCTCAGACATTCCGTCAATCGCGTTTCGAACCTGCGCTGCCTTTTGGGGTGAGATGCCATCAAATGCGTCTGGCCAATCCCAGGGCTGCACAGCACCGACGCTACGACCGTTGGGGATACTGACTGACCTCTTTTCGAACCACCTGTTCACGTCCGCAGACGGAGGCGCGAGGTTGCTTTCCATGTCACCGATGCGGAAGTAGTAGCGGTGGTTCTCGACGCCCGCTTTTGCCGCCTCATCTTCCGTCATTGGATTCAGGATGCGATTAAAACGAGCCGTGCCGCGCAGTGCCGAGCCCCCGCGACCATCATCAATGGTGGCCTGCATTCCAGGGGCGACCTTGCGCGTGTGATGGATCAAGCCAAGGCTAACACCGCAAGATGATGCTAGGCGGCGTAGGCGTTGCCCTAGCAGACGAAACACTTCGTTTGTTTCGGGACTTGCGGACAGATCTTGAAGCGGGTCGAAAATCAAGACATCCGCATGCTGTTCAACGCAGAACTTTTCTATAGCGACGAACAGAGCTTCATTGATGATGCCCTCTTGGCCCGCCACTAGATAGAAATCTTCGTTCTCGACGCCGGAGGTTGGCCAGAAACGATCGATTATTTCCGATTGATCAATCTGATAGTGGGTCAGTAGAGCGGCCACACGGGCGTTAAGAACAGATTGGTCATCTTCTGCGTTGTAATAGACCACCCGAAGGGGGTCGCGTTCTTGTTTTGTCAGGAGTCCGCGCCCTGTGGCCATATCCATTGCTTCCGCAAGCCCAAGCATGGATTTGCCGACCTTGGGGGCCGCGAGTGTGAGCGATGTGTATCCCCGAGCATAAAAGTCCGAATAGACAAACTCGGGGTACGGGATAGTCATTAAGTTGGTTTGAACCCAAGGAGTAAAAACAGCAGCAGGTATTTCGGCTTTTTGTTCAGCCGTCAGCGGCGCGGGTTGTTGTTCCTGCGGCGTCCACCCTTTCTTCCGCGCTCCGTCAATAGCGACCTGAACCTCGGCGCGTGTTTGTTCGACAGTATACCCGGCCAGCGTGAGCGGATCTGTCAGCGCGTGAATCTCGCCGTCTGTCAGCCCTTTGCTGACATAAGACCCAACCAGGCGGATCACCGCGTCATGCCATTCTTTGCCGGATAGCGCCTGAATGGTCATGCGGTCACGGTCAAGTGGTTGGGGGCCGGTATCGATCAGTGGTGCATCTGTCGCGGGTGCTGACGCTGGAAATAGCCGCAGCATTTGTTCCATTGTGACGGGATCACGATTTTCATCATATTCCGTCCGGATCGTGGTGGTTTCTTTAATGTATCCACGTTCTTGTTTTTGCTTGTTTGGGTAGCTGACGGTTCCACCAACACGCATGATGCGCGAAGGGTTAACAACCTTGTTGTCGGACCTGAAATGGGCTGCAATTGCTTTCTGGGCCTGCGTCCATTCAGCCATGTCCAGACAGGGTGTTTTTAATGCCCAGTACGGATGTACACGGACGTGGGGCACGCGCCCTGTGGTAACGGCTGCCGACCACTTAGGCCCATCAAAGCGATATACATTGCCCGCACTGGCCTCATCGTCGCAATCAGCCCACAGAAAGAAGCTGGCAATGATATCGGCGTCGGTTGCGCTGCCGGTGATGTCTTGCCGGATTGGATTGCGAACAACATAGACGTTGTAGCCGAGTTCGTTCAGATCCGTAATCCAGTCAACGGCGTCGTCAATCCAATCGGGCGCGTACTTGGAGATCTGAGGGCTCGCACCTTCTTTGAATGCGCGGACCTCAAAGACGGCAGGCTCTGGCAGCTCATTCCAACGCGCCGTCATATACTCGAGGTCGCGGCGAATTTCCTGCTCTTCTGGGGATGTAATTATTTCGGCCACCACTTCCCGCGTCCTAGCTCTTTATGATTAGATGGCCCCGGCCCTTCCGGGCCGAGACGATGTTGTTTTGAGCGACTAGAACGACACGTCAGTCGGCACTGCGGCCTGTGCGGCAGGCTGCGGTGCCGGTGCTGGCTGAGGCTGTGGTTCAGGCTGCGCCGTCGGCCCTGAAGCAATGCCAGCCACCGCGCCTTCCTTCAGGCAATCCGGGCGATCGACCCACTGCGCAACTGCCAAGATGGGCTCGACAGTGCTACCGCGCTTGAACTGCACCGGCTTCGTTCCGGTGAGTTGCACGAGCGGCAGCTTACCCTCGGGTCCTTGCTGAAGTTGTGGCGCTAGAGCGGTCAATGCGCCCCAGACAGCGGCACCGGCCTGTTGCCAGGTTGCAGTTGCACCGCCGCCAACAGCACAACGGATTTCAAAGCCCTTTTTGTAGTCATCGCCAGGTTGCGGCATCATCTGTGAAACGGATGCGTTCCATTTCCAGTCCGGGGCAACACCTGCGATCCCGTCAGACTTCTGCCAGCCGGTTTTCATGCTGTGTATGTCCATCACAACACCGGTCGTAAAATCGAAGACAGACTTATTGCTGTCATCGCGAATGTAGAATGATTGTGGTGGGACAGACCCGTCCTGAGTTCCGCGCGCAGACCATGAAAGCCAGGGGCCTTCTCCTCCTGTACTGCCGGTATCTAAATCAAAAGCCATATTGTTTTCCTTGTCAGTTTTGCCCAAAGGGGCTTTGGAGTGCGGCAAGCCGTGCCGCGCGGATGCGGCATCATGTGCCGAACATTTCGGAGCGCGCGGCCTCATCGCCGCGCCAATAAAAAGAGCTTGGATTGTGTGGAACGCAGGCCAGCGCATCGTCGGCGCTGTGTAACGACAGGAAGCGCTCCAGGCGGGTGATCTGCGCCTTAGCTGTCCGCAGCACCTCGTCAGGATCACCGTCCTCGAGCAGCGCTGCCTTCTTTGCGCTGACGTACAGAAACTTGACGGCCATATTACCAACAGCCTTTGCGTATATGGCGCGCTGCAACTGGTGATCTGGCGACATAACAGACGGGACTCGAGTGGTTGTCTTAAGATCGATCACCAGCCCATGCGCAGGAAAGGTAAAATCAAGAAAGCCGATAACTGGAATTTCCCAGCCCTCGCCCTTTGCTGTGATGCTGATCTTTTTCTGGCTATCTCCGCCCTCTTCTGGCGCGCCGTATAGGGCCAACTCCGCGAAAGCGATTTCCGACATGGGTGCGATCAGCGCCCGCTCTTTCGATGTGTTCTCGTCGCCCAGAACAAATGTCTCGTCGAACTTCTTTTCAGCGACCCCGATCGCGTCCTGCAGGGTAGATCCGGTCAGCGCCAAATGTACGGCAGTTTCCACACACTGCCCGCGGCGCGGAGCCGGTCCAAACGCTTGCTTATGTCCGTGCAGATACTTCGCGACCCAGATATCCGGCGCGTTAACCCACAGGTTCAGGCTGGACGCAGACAGGTGCGTAATTCTGTGTTTCTGAAACCCGTTCACACTGCTGCCCTCCGGCTCATGATTTCGCGCGCGAAGTAGCAGAAGGTCGGAATGTCCAGATCAACGGTGCGGTGTGAATTGATCGTGCAGCCGTAGACCTCTGCCAGCGCCGACAACCCGACACGCACCCGGACTGGGAAGTTGTTGAATTTCCAGACTACTGCGGGAAGCAGCATTGATTTTTCAGCGGCTGTGCAGGCCTGCTTCCACCAAGCGGGCTTACAGTCCGTGCCTTTCGCATATGCCTTCGCCTCTATCAGAAACGGAAAAGCATCGTCTGAGGCGATCAGATCCCCATGTTCGGATTCCTGGTATTGGCGCAGGTCTCTTCTGAACTCGATGCCTAGTTCGTTATAGAGCTTGCGGGCTAGATCGCGTTCAAACGCTGCACCCTTCTGTCTGGAGTTAGCGCCCATCACTTTGCCCTCACAACACCAAGAGCGCGCTGCATAGCCTCTATGGCCTCAAGAATTTCCACCTCTGCTTGGGCGTGGTCTTCTGCGCAATCGGATTGCTGAGCGGCGAGAATGGCGTTGACCGCCTCCCCCGCCTCTTTGCTGATCCGTCCGGCGTGGGAAATCATTGAACCGGCTGGTGGTGCCTCTTGCGGCGTGACCCGCTGAGATAGAAGCTTGGTGATTGGATAGCAGCCTGATGCGCGCTCAAGTGCGGCCACTTCATCCACCGGCCAGCCCAGCATGCCCTGCTTGCGCTTAGTCAGGGTTCCCTCACTCACCCGCAGACCTGTGCTGGCATAGATTGCTTCGATAGCAGAAGCCCCGCAGCCGAAAGCTGGGCCATCGATAAGTGCACTCATTTGCACGGCAATGCGCTTGCGTAAGTCAGCCATGGGAAATGCCTTTTCCTTGGGGATTGAGTCCTGACCGCCCACGTTGGGGGTATGTTGAAGAGTGATTTGAGTAAGAAAGCATTTCAGCGGGGGTCATCTGTCCTTGGCCCCCGCATCTTCCGGCAGGAGCCAGCACTTCGCTGGCACTGCGCCATCGGTGGCCTTTTCAATCGCAAACGCCATATCGAGTGTTGGCCGCAACAGGCCGTTGACGACCCGCGACACAATACTCTGATGACTGCCGATCTTGAGCGCAAATTCCCTCTGACTGATGTTTTCAGACTGAAGGTGTGCGGCCAGAACGTTTGGTGAATCTGAGTGTGGCATCATGAAGGGCAAGATACATATCATGTATCATGCGGTCAATAAGGATTATTCACATGGTGTATTTTGCTTTTCGCGCTTCTCTTGCAAATATCGTGACATGAATAATCTTGCTCGATACCGGGACCTTAAAGGCCTTAGCCAACGAGACTTGGCTGAACTGCTGAAAGTCAGCCAGCCCACGATTCAGCGGGCTGAGACCGAACATGATTCCGCAAAACTTGGGACGTACAAGAGCGCGGCAAAGGAACTAGGTATCACGCTGTCTGATATCTTCAGCGACCGCACCGAAGTTGAAGAGAAGTTTCTACAGATGATTCGCGATGTCCCCCCGCACAAGATGGATCAACTGATGACGTTGATTGATATGGCAAGAGACGTTCCTCCCGAAGGCGACGAAGAAGCCAGTCAAATTGATGATCCTCAAGAGACCTGATGTTTTCAGCAATAGCGTTGAATTGGGTTTCATTCATAAAATCCCCTCTCTAAATTTTGGCAGCAAAACCCGTCAAAACGGGAAGGGGATCGTGAAAGGCGCTCAAGGAAAAATCCGAGCCGGTCAACTCTCACATTGCAACTAATTCATAGCAGAACATTACAAGAACATCCAGACGCGACATATTGTGATCCGGGTATTCAGGCACGACTAAAGCACCACCTCACATACTATATGTGGTGATTCTTCGCGTTTTCGGCGTCTGTTTCCTAGATGTAGATGGAGTGTTTCTTGCCGCCGGGCTTAGCGCATTTGAGGCCCGTCGTTCTCGGGGAGATAGTCCTGGTCGAGATCTTCTTCCAGGTTGTTGTCAATGTTGACGTCAATAGCTCGAATGCCGGTGCTTTGAGGCCGGGTGCGTTTTATCTCTTTCTCTTTAGAGTTTTCCCAGTAAGCATCCATGGCAATTCGATTATGCTCTGCGATCCGGTCCGCCCAGTCATCGATGCCGGGCTCTACAGGTCTATCCAGGCTTATAGCTAACGCAACAGTTTCTTCATAGTCTTCTTTTATGCTGTTACTTGCAAAATGCTCCAGCACCGCCACTTCGGAAAAGTCCAGAGCTCTAGCAAGTCTCGCAAGAATAGCAGGCTTCGAAAGGGCAACCCCGGAGAGGTAACGATTGAGCAACGCTTCCGGCATATCCAGAGCATAGGAAAGCTCTTGAAATGTTAAATTAAGATTACGGCATCTATCATTTATAAGATCTGGAAAGCTGGCAAACTGCTCACAGTACTCTCTGTCGTGCTTTTCTGATCTATATGTTGGCCTGTGCGGCCCCACCTGGCTCCTTATTTCGATTTCGTCGTCTGGGAACGCTTCAACCAACAGGTCGGAAATTTCAGCCAAAGTTCCTTGACGGCCAAGCTCAGCCTCGAATTCTTGCAGCAATTTGGCTCGACTAAACATGTCAGCGATGAATTTCTCACCTCCATATATCTCGGGGTCCTCAAGCCACAATCGGATCTGGCTACCTAAGAGAGAAAACCTGTATATCGGCTGCTCTGCCGCCAGATGATATAGATCAAACCAATTGTATCGCTCTTCTCTTTCCCAACCATACTGCTCCAAAAGTAGAGTAAGGATTTCAGAGTTCATAGAGCGGCCATTCGCATTGGCCTGATGCTTTATTTTACCCCGCAAACCCTCCGGGAGCCGAAGCAAATACTGATCAGTCAGCTTTCGATTCTCTTCATTTGCCATATGCTATCCAGTGGATTAATTAACCGCTTGACGCAATACTATCCCAAGGATAGCATGTCTATACTATCCGTTGGATAAGGAGTCGCAAATGGAGAATAATCGAACTCGCAAGGACGCATTCATGCTTCGATTAAACGATGGCCTGAGGGAAGCACTGAAGAAGATCGCGCAAGAAAATTGTCGATCAATGACCAGTGAGATCAATCTGCGCCTGATGAAGTCATTGGAGGCAGACCATGCAGTCCAAAAGTGAAAACCGCTGCGTCCGGCAAGACAGGCAGCGGTTTTCGAACAAGACAAACCTTAGCACAAGGAGTTCTCTTATGGAGAATCTACTAACGAACACCCAGAATTTCAATCAAATAACGACAACGGCTTTGCAATTTGCACCGCTCACCATGTCCAGCCGCGAAATCGCGGAACTTCTGGAAAAGCGTCATGATGATGTAAAGCGGAGCATCAAACGCCTTGCAGATCGGGGCGTAATCGCACAACCGCCGATGGCGGACGTGCAAGAAACAGGCGGAAATAACCGCATTTACACCACCACGGAGTATCAGCTGGAAAAGCGCGACACTTATGTTGTCGTCGCCCAACTGAGCCCCGAGTTCACAGCCCGGCTAGTCGATCGTTGGCAGGAGCTGGAAGCTCAAGCCCCTACCCTGACCGGCCCGCAACTGATGGCCGCGGCGCTGATCGAGGCGCAGGCGACACTAGACGCCCAGGTCGAGCAGATCGAAAACATGCAGGACGACGTGAAGGCGCTCGACCGGATCGCAAACACTGACGGCAGCCTGACGATCACCGAGGTCGCGAAAAATCTCGGCATTCGGCCAAAGGACGCGTTCACGTGGCTCAGCCAAAACGGCTGGATCTACAAACGGCCAGGTGCCGCGGTGTGGCTCGGATACCAAAGCAAATGCAACATCGGCTTGCTCGAACATAAGACAACCACGGTGCTGCGACCGGATGGATCAGAAAAGGTCACGGAGCAGGTTCGCGTAACCGCAAAAGGGCTAACCCGGTTGGCTAAGCTGATCCCCGGCATTGCGCGGGAAATCCTGACATGAAACGCCGTACCTTCATCGCCGGGGCAATATCTGCCCCGGTTCCGGTTGTTGCCGCCGGTGCGGTAGTAGGGGAGATATCTGAACCAGAGGAAGAAGACCCTATCGAGCGCCTGCGAAAAGCAATGTCTGAGATCCGAGATATACTTCAGCAATCAGCGCCGGAAGGAGCGGTCGTTGATGGCATTGTCTGGGGCGGTCCACTGGGCCCGGGCGTGTTCGGTGCCTGGGTTCACAAAGATGGCAACCGACTCAAGTTCTACGACCGCAAGGGCAAGACCGACATTCACTTTGAATGAACAGTAGTCCTTCAAAATTCGAGCAAGAATAGAACCTCGCTTCGGCGAGGTTTTCTTGTTTTTCAAGGATAGTGATTCTTAGAAGTTAGGTCTCGGCTATTCTTGCTTGATACATAATATGAATTTCTCTCTTGATCTGTTGATACACATTATGTATCTTATCCCTAACACGAGAGGGAGAAACGGATATGACTTACTACTGGTTAGACATCGCAGGCGCAGTTGGCAAAAACGTTAGCTACGACGTTCGTACCCGCTGCAACTCATACGCTGGTATCATTGCGTGGAAAGGCGACAAGGGTTTCGCCAAAGTCTACTTCAACAGCAGCGCCACCAAGGGTTCACAGCGTAAGTTCTCATCCATCGAGACCGCACTAGAGTTCATTCACACGCGCCGTGAGAAGCGCGGTATGAACAAGGTGGCGTCATGAAACACGCCCTATTCACCCCCGCTGAAACCGTCATTCCCAACTGGGTAGTATGTGACCGCGAAGAGGACGTTTCCGATATCTGGGTGGACTACATGGACACCGAGAATGAGGACGGCGCGGACGTCACGGTCTTTCTCCACGAGAACAAATACGACGATGGCATGACCTTCAAAGGCATTCGCGTTGTCGACTCTGACGGCGCTGTGACGTTCTGGGACCGTGCGCGTTGCACCAAGTTTGACGGCCTATTCTCAGCCCCTTGCAATGTTGAAGACGCCGCCATGCAGGCCCCCGGATACGGCTCTGATGATGAACGCGATATTAGAGCGGAGTGGGTGTGATGACTTGGCAACCCATGGAAACAGCGCCGAGGGATGGCAGTCGCGTCCTACTGGCTGTCGAATTCAAGGGCAAGAAATACGTCCGTACAGGCGGCTGGGACAATCACTGGAGCGGAAAGCACTGGGTATACGACGGCTACGGCGCTCCAGCGCCTGCCGAACCCTATTCTTGGATGCCTTTGCCGGATGCGCCGGAGGCCACACAATGACCGCCCTCATCCCCCTTATCCCCGATGACTTTGAGTTTTCCCCAGTGTCGGTGCGTAACACCGTCGCCAACAAAGGAGGTGCCTATGCGGGTGTAAGCCGGGCCGGTTGCACGGTTAATGAGCCCTATCAATCCAGCGAAACATGCCGCCTCTGTTGCGGGTTAGAAAGCCCCCGGCTTGGCCCAATAAGCCAGTCGGGGCACCCCCAAGCCCCCTACCGCCTACAGCCATATCAGCGCGTCAGACCAACAGAACCAGATTTCGAACTGGGTATCGATGAAGGCCGGGGCTTTGTGAAGAAAGACGGCGTGCGGACAGTTAAGGGAGCGGAGCAATGACAGAGTGGAGCGATTGGTTCCAGCATGACGGCAAAGGTTGTCCGTGCATCGGTATGCTCGTGCGCCTTCGATATGGTGATGGCGATGTTTTGGAGTGTATCGCGGGATCGAATTGCCGCGCACTCGGTATAGATGTCAACGGCCCATTGTCGGCGTGGGTTTGGCAAGGACCAGCACCAGACGAAGGCGGGGTTGCGTACTACCGCGTCCGCAAGCCACGCGGCATGGAAATCCTAGAGAGCATTCTAAGCGAAGTTGACGCCCCTGTACGAGAGGTAACGGTATGAACACCATTTCCAAAGCCTTCGAACGCCTGAATGCGCCTCAAATCCGTCGGGACATGATCCACGACATAGGCGACACCGCCCGCTTTGTAATCCTGTTCGCGCTGATTGTGTGTGCTGTCATTGAGGTGATGTCATGAGTGACTACGGTGATTTCTGCCGCGAACAAAGGCAGCAAAGACAGGAATTGCGTCGGTTCTGGCACGAATGCCCGCATTGCGCAGTTCGGTTTGGAACGGGAACAAGCGTGGCCCCCGGCTGTAAATGCCGAAACTGTGACTGGATCGCCCCCGGCAATCGTGGAGATGACCGTCGTTCTGTAGAAGCAATGAAGCGCAAGCAGGTAGCGCAGAAGATCGCCCTTCGCAAAAAGAAAGAAAAAGACTTCGAATACGAGTGCCCGTATTGCGACCGCAAGTTTCGGAACCCCGCAAATCGAGGTCAGCACGTCCAGACCGTTCACGCTGAAGAGCATGAAACCAGACGCGTAAAAATGGGCAAGCGCAAGACCTTCGAAGTGGAGGCATCCAATGTTTGACACCCTCCCCATAGCCTTCGCGGTCTTTCTTTCAATCCTATACCACATTCAGCCACTTCCGGCTGAGTTCGGCCCCGGCGCGGTTTTCTCCCGGCCCGCTGGGGTCGCCATAAACGAATGACCCACCTCGCCGCCGCCATACTCCTATTCTTAGGCCTACTCTCAGCAGTTCTTACAGGCCTAGCCATGCACTCTCTAAAGGAACTGCGTGTGAACCTGCTTACGCTGCTGAGCCTTGGTTTTACAGCCGCAGGCTATGCGCTGTTGGTGTGGGTATGAACACAGATGAAAGGAACGGATGATGGGACGTGAAGTCAGAAAAGTACCGGCAAATTGGGACCACCCAACAAGAGACCATTATGGCCGCACAGGCTATCAACCGATGTATGACACAACATATGAAAAGGCAGCGGCGGATTGGCTGGATGAGTTTGATCGTATCCGAAATGGTGGCGCTGATAAATTTGAGACTGAGTGCTACCCGCAGGGTGTGACGCACTGGGCCAGCGATAATACCGCACCCGATCCAGAATACTACCGACCATGGACCGACGATGACGCCACTTGGTTTCAGGTCTGGGAAACCGTTTCAGAGGGCACACCCGTAACCCCTCCGTTTGCCACAGAAGATGAGCTTATCGATTACTTAGCGGACAACGGTGATTTTTGGGATCAGGAGCGCTGCCACAAGCCGGACTGGGACCGTTTGTGGGGCGGCACTCCGGGTGTTTCTGCGTGGGGTCGAGAAAAGGCTGAGCGCTTTGTTAAAGGCCTAGGCTGGGCACCTTCAATGGTCATTGCCGGTGGCCGCGTGACGGACGGTGTAACCGCTGTCACCGACCCCACCCCATAAAACAGACACACCCCGCATAGGAGTTGGTGATGGATATCAGTAAGGAAGCAGTGGCAATTGACGAGGCGTGGCTTTACGGCGTGGCGGACAATGATCCCAAAAGCCCAGCGTTGGTCATTGCTCGAAGGCTCCGCGCCCTCTCAGCCCGCGTGGAAGAGTTGGAGGCCGAAAGAGACGCCCTGTCCGAATACAGCTTTGAGGCCACCAAGGCCATTACCGGCTTTACCGCTGGCGGTTCTGAGTTCTTTGCCGGGAAGCTGCCTGATGGCCGCTACAAGGCCGATTTATCGCGGTGCGTGAAGTACGTGCGCGACACGAAGGAGGCGCTGCAGGGTCAAGTGGTAAATCAGTATGCGCGCGGACGCCTTCAAGGACTGAATGAGGCGATAGCCGCAATAGATGAGCGGTTCACGCTTTATGAAGGCGATCCCTCAGACGCCAACTACAAGATATCCGTTAATGAACTGGAATTGACAAGGAAGGCCATCGACGCCCTGAAGGAGCCGAAGCAATGAACAGCGAAACGCCGCAGAAATCAACTACAGAGGACACGGTAAACGAAATCAGTAGTGCCCTTAACAACGGCGCTCGTATGATTTTGGAGCAGCCTTTTTCATCAACCTACATACCAAACAAGGACGCGCTGCATGCGTGGCGTCACCGCGCCGACACCCTCCCCGCCAGCCCCAGTAGGGATGAGATCGCGGGTATCATATCCGAAGAACTGCACACAATACCTGAAATGCGGGAACCTATTTGCTGTGGCAGTCCCATGAGTGGTGGCGTTGTTATTTGTGGATGTCAGGGCGCGACGGTCGGGGACCAAACAGCTTATGACCTAGCCGACGCCATTCTATCCCTCTCCCCCGCCAGCCCTGCCCCTGTATGGCGGGATCAGGTTGAGACTGCTGCCTACAACGCAAGACAAGGGTATTCCCTCAGAACGGACGCGCGCTCGATAGGTGTCCTTGAGGGTATCAAGCTAATGGAAGATGCCATAATGGCTCTTTCACCTGCCCCTGAACCAGAGCGCACGGTCAACGCTGTCAAAAGATACTTGGAGCGCATGGATGACGAACTTCTTAATCGTGACGGAACTGCAGAGCTCAGCCACGAAGAAGCGAAGCAAGCTCTGAGAGATGTGTACCTTCTAAGCTGTGGAAAAAATCCAGAGTTTCATCCACGACGCGCTGCCCCCGGTTCTCAGCCCACCGAACAGACGATTGAGGTTGAGCCGAACGCGCACAAATGGAACGCCGAAGCCGCCGAGGAATTCTATGGAGCCGAACAGCCCCCACAGGCGGACGTGCGGGGGGAAAGCCTTCTAGATCAGATGACACATGACCATCGACCCCTTTCGCTGTTCCGTGAATGCGATGAAGACGGCGGCAATTGGGTTGTTGTAGATAACAGCAACGATACCGTTGTTGCGTCTGGATCTGGTGCGTACGAAGCGATGCAGGCTGCATTCCCTAGGCGCTGCAAGGGCGGCGATATCGACCCATTCAACGGCGAATGCCTGTGGTGTGGCGCACCTATGGGCGGCGTCTGCCAGGACCGCGCCTTGGCTGGGGAGGAAGAGTGAGATGTTTGTCAAAATTGACGGCAAGCTGTTCTGGAAAGACTGCAAAGGCAAGCTTATCGGCCCGCTTGATGCCTCAACCCCTACCTGTGGTGATTATTCGGAGGGCCAGCCATGACCCAAGCACTCAAGGAACTGGCGGATAAGGTTGAGGCGGGGGACTGCAGGTTCAAGGAATTCTTTGACATTGCAGGACCAGCCTTTGATGGGCTTCCACCATTACTGCAGTCAAAGCACAACCGGCCCCGCGCTTGGAGCGCACTCAACGGGGACTTGAACGCAGCCAAGGCTCTTCATGAGACTGTGCTGCTGGAGTGGGATGCGGAGATATCCATCTTCCTCACTGACGGTTCAAATCTGGCTACTCTTCGCGCCGAAACAGAAACGCAGCACGTTTTTATTACTCGGCAAGCTGTATCTGGCGACCCCGCCCGCGCGTGGCTCTTAGCTATCCTGCGCGCCCTGATTGAGGACCAGCAGCCATGACAGAGCAGGAAGCCGACTATCAGCGCCGATACAACGCCATGTCACAGGAGGGGGAATAGATGGGCGATATGGCCGATGACGCTTTTGACAGCGCGTTTGAAATGGACACGGACATTCAAATTGCCCTCAGAGCGATGCGTGATGAATGTGATGCGCCGTTGTGCCGCCAAAACTGCATTTGGAACGATGACGGGCTGCTTGAGTGTACAGAATGCAGGAGGACGACTGATGTCTGACCCCATGACCCACCACTATGACCCGAGGGGGGAAGGATGACACCTCAACTTGTTCCAATTGAAACCGCTGCCGATGAGTTGGGTGTTCCCAAATCCAGCTTGCGCAGCGCCGCCGAAGAACATGGGTTTCTGGTTCGCATGGGCCGGGCTATTCGGATTGATCGAAACGATTACGGGAGGCTTGTAAAGAAATGCCAAGACCAAGCAAGGGCGCAAGGCTCCACAAGTACGACCACCGCCCGCAATGGTACATCCTCGACACCGGACAGCGACCCCGTTCAACGGGCTGCACAAGCCGCGCAGATGCTGAAAAAGCCCTCGCGGCCTACATCGCCACCAAAGGACGGTCAGGTGCTGCGAATGAGCCGGAAAACGTAACCTGTGGTGAAGTTCTCGGGATCTACGCAACCGAACACGCGCCGACCGTGGCAAACCCTGAACGGATCGGCTACGCGATAGAGGCCCTACTGCCCTTTTGGGGATCGCTAAAGCTATCGCACATTCGGGGTGAAACCTGCCGCCGGTACGTGAAGTGGAGAGACCGCGCAACCGGCACAGTCAGGCGGGAACTCGGGGCACTGCAATCAGCCGTCAACTACGCGCACAAGGAAGGCTATATCACCTCCGCGCCGGTTGTGACGCTACCAGAAAAGCCAGAACCAAAGGAACGCTGGTTAACCCGTGACGAGGCTGCACGGCTGCTGTGGGCCGCGTGGAGGGGCAATAAGACCCAGCACCTTGCGCAGTTCATTCTCATTGCCCTTTACACTGGCACACGCCGAGACGCGATCCTGCGCATGGGATTCGAGCGCAACACACTTGGTGGCTGGTTCGACCTGGATAACGGCCTGATGTATCGGAAAGGCGAAGGCGAACGAGTTACGCGGAAACGCCGCAAGCCCGCCAAGATACCCCGCCAGCTTGCTGCCCACTTGAAGCGCTGGAAAGCCAAGGGCCAGACATGGGCCGTAGAGTACGACGGCGCGCGCTGTGGCAGCGTTAAGCGGTCCTTTAGGAACACAGTCACCGCAGCCGGATTAGAGGACGTCACGCCCCACACGTTGAAGCACACGGCTATTACGTGGGCGCTGATGAACGGCGCAAGCACATGGGATGCTGCCGGGTTCTTTTCGACTTCAGCAGAGACGATTGAAAAGGTTTACGGGCATCACTCGCCCGAACATCAGGCAACAGCACTTAGAGCAGTGGAGAGAAGATGACGACGTTTGATGTTGAGTTCGAAGCCAGCGCAGAAATGCGCGTGTGGTTGTCTCTAGACCATGACGGAGCAGTTATTGTTATTTGCCTCGGATATGGAGACCCGGTTGCACAAATCCCCTTAAGTGAGATTGATTTTTTAGTTGCCGGTGATGAAAACGACGATCCGACCGAATATTTAAATCGGGGATTGCAGGATATTCACCAGCTAGCAAAAACCATTCGCAACAACCCATAGAGTTTCTGTTACGCGTAACGAAAACCCCCTATCCGAAAGGCCCTGAAACGTGACCAAACAAGGGGAAAATAGGGGTTATAGCGTGAACAAAGGGGCCGGGCCTGTCTTCGGGAGGCAGGGGTCGGAGGTTCGAATCCTCTCACTCCGACCAGATCAACTGCTTGATGTACAACGCATCTTCGGCAGTTGCTCGCATCGGCACGTATTGACGTGCACGTGTCTGTCACTCGCTCGTCACTCACATTCGTGCGTTGCCCGTTCAACGGAGCAATCAAGATGGCGACCATTAGGAAGCGTGGAAGCAAGTGGCAGTGCATCGTCAGACGCGACGGCAGGACAGCAAGCAAGTCGTTCCGCAAGCGAAGTGAGGCGCTGAAGTGGGGCAACATAGTCGAGGCGGAAGCGGATGCAGTCGGTGGCATGTTGCCAACGCGCGCGCGGAAGCAAGCCGACGCGCTGCAAGCAACGACACTCTCCACCGCACTTCTCCAACTCGCAAGCGACATGCCGAGCGAACGGTGGCGGCTGCACACTCTAACCCGAAGCAAGATTGCCAAGCTGCGCATCGAAGCAATCACGGTGTCTGACCTGTCGAAGTGGCGTGATGGGCGGTTGCGAGACGCCAAGCCGTCAACTGTCGTTCGGGAACTCTCTCTCATACAGACAGCAATCGACCGCGCTGTTGGTGACAATCTCTCCGAAGAGCCAAGACGCAATCCAGTTCGACAAGTGAAGCGGCCCCGTGTCGATGACAGGCGAGAACGCAGATTGACCGATGATGAGTGGCAACAACTTCTACAAGCCGCTGGTGAGTGCCGGAACCAATTGATGCAACCGCTCTTGATACTGGCGAGAGAGACCGCAATGCGGCGCGGCGAACTGCTCTCTATTGAGTGGCGACATGTCGATCTTGATGCATGCACCGTCTTGCTACCGAAGACCAAGAACGGACACTCAAGGTTGGCGCCACTGTCGCCACGCGCGGTCGCCGTTCTTGCCGAGCTGCCCCATGACGCCGAACGAGTTCTGCCGGTGACAACAAACGCGGTACGGCTGGCGTGGCAACGGTTGCGTGCACGTGCTGGCGTTGACGACATCCGACTACATGATCTGCGTGCGCAAGCGGCAACCGACAAACTGCTCGACGGTTGTCCAGTGGCTGAAGTGCAAGTGTTGACCGGCCACCGTGATGCAGGTGTGCTGCTTGAGCGATATGCACGACTGCGCGCGACGTACGTGGTGAAGCGGATGCATGCAGCTGAGTGACAGTAGAGGCATACAGTTGCACACCATGTTGTGCATTGTGGTACAGAGCAACTCATTGAACGCAACATATGGTGTGATATTGCTTGACCCAACGCGCCCAGTTTGCCAAGCTAATCTCAGGGAGCCATAGGCCCCTGGCATCATGAGAAGTCGGACCAAGACGGCATCAGCCGTGGCCGCGTCATCCAAGAAGGAGGCGCGGTATCGTGTCGACATCAACCAATAATGCCGCTTGGCTAACGACCGCCCAAGCTGCGGCGAGGATCGGCATCGCACAAGGCTCACTCGGCCGCCTTGTGCGCCAAGGGCGTGGCCCACGGGTACACAAGATCAGCGACCGAACTTGGCGCTTCAGTCTCAGCGACGTCGAGGCTTGGATCAGCGATCGAGCATGTGGGCCGTCCGATCTCGAGGTGGGCCAATGAACCCGCTCGCAGCCCGCTTGGCTACGTTCGAAGCTCACCCCGAAGATCGCGAGTTACTCGACACGATTGCCGCGCGCTACTCGCACTCAGATGCGCGCGGTTGTGTGTTCGTCAGAGGCGGCAATCACAGCAACGGCAGGCCACAGATCGGTGTAAACTACACCAAGATGCGCATAGCTCGCTTCATTGTGGCCGTACGCGAAGAACTCGACATGCAAGGTGAGTGGGACACACGTCATACGTGCAACGTTCGAGAATGTGTTAACCCGGACCACCTCTTGTCAGGCAGCAGACAAGACAACGCGCTCGACCGCTACGAGCAGGGAACCGCTCCGGTTGGCGAACGTGCCCCCAACGCCCGATTGACCGAGGACGAGGTGAAAGAGGTGCATCGACTGGCGGGCAGCATGACGCAGGCGCGTATTGCAGAGCTGTTCCGGGTCAGCGAAACGACCATCAGTAACATCTTGAATGGCGTCACTTGGCGGCACGTGTACGACGAGATGATATGATGCAACTAAGCGCACAGAAGAAGCCACCCCTTGGGGATTGGATGCAGGCGCATTGCCACAGGCGGGTGGTCTAATGGCGCGTCACCACACATACCTGCTCGACCAACTCTTCAAGGCACTACCCGCCGATGCATGGCGTATCCGTGTAATCGGCCGCTGGACTGACGAACAGACCGACAAGCGAGGCCGTACAACATACAGTGCTAATCGGAGTCGATGCCACTTCGACGATACCGTCTCTTCGCACGATCTCCTGCACAAGATGGTGGTGAACACGCACCCTCAGGGCAAGCGAGCCAAACGGTCATTACTCTCAACCATAACCGAACAGTCTCGCTATGTCCGCGAGGTGCTAATGCAGCCTATCGGCGCGATAACACACGTGCTGCTGGACTTGGACGACACGCCGCTGGACGAAGCGCTGAACTTATTGGCTATCGACCGTGTCCAACCTGCTGTAATCCACGAGACGTCGCCCGGTCGGCATCGCTTGATTTTCACATTGCCCGGTCGGAACCACCCACCTGAAGTGCACAAGGCTGCTGCCCGTTGGTTGGCCGATCGCGTCTGCGGCGATACTGGCAGCGCACACGTAGGCGCAGGCTTACATATGCCTGCGACCACGTGCTCGAAGCCTTGGCGGTTCACCACGCCTCCCCCGTTGGTGATCCAGCGCCATGCCAAGTTTACAGCTTGTAGAGCGTTGCTCGAACTCGCTACGAGCGCTGTCGGCAAGTCCGAAGCTGCACCTACCGTCCAACGAACGGGATTGAAGATAGAGAGCGGCATAACAGCCGATCAAGTGCCGCAAGCCGTCCGCATGCTGCACTCTGAGTTGATGGATGAGCACGCTGAAGATCGCTCCGTCGCTGACTTCGCGTTCTGTTGCACGTTGCTGCGAGCACGCGAGCCAAGGTCGTCCGTCGAAGCATGGCTAGGCGCGCTAAGCGACAAGGCAATGGGGCGACCGGGGTATGTATTTGTAACTGTCGATGCTGCCTATCGGGCAATAGGTCAGAAGGAGGCAAGCTTATGAGGCCGGCAGGACGATTATGCGGCAAGGTTCGTTCGTACTTGGACCAGCTGCCCAAGCATAGCAAACAGGCCGCTTGGCTACGGAAGATGGCCGATGCCGCAGAGAGCGAAGCCAGGGCTAGTGCTGGGGTTCTATCGCCTGAAGTAGAAGCAGGTGTAGCACCGGTCACAAATCAGGTTGGTATGCCCAGATACGCAGGAGGGGCAGCGTGATGGATGAGCAGCGTATTGATGCCAAGGTTGATCAGATCGAAGAACAGACCCAGCCAGAACAAGTGCGTTCTTCCTGTGCGCACTTCCCCCAAGAAGAAGGACCAAGGCCTAAGGGGAAGTGCGCACGGCCAAATGACAGTTCACGTGCTGTGAGCACGCAGCGAACGACAACGTGTGTCGAGTTCAGTGAAGACATCAGTACAACAAGCTATCCGACGCGATACAGTGTGCGCGGCCTATTACCCGTTGAAGAGCGCGACGCAGATGGCAAATTGGTGCGTGACAAGACGGGAACCGTCCAACTGTCACCACGGTTCCACCGTGTCCGCATACGGGGCGCGCAGTGGATCGACGAAGTGATGCTGTCAGTGGGGCAACTGCTGCCGACAATATCGCACGTTCGTGTTCTGATGGCATTGCACGCGATGACCAACGCGTTGAAGCACTCCGACATCACCCCGCGAGCGCACTGGTGCAACGAGGTGGGCAGGGTTGTCGCCGATGACGGCAGCACGGACCGCACTTGCGGATATACCGTGCCCTCGCTGTGTGTGCGCATATCCGATCTATCATATAACAACGTATCTAGGTTCCTGCATCCCGACAGGTCTATCGTTCTTGACCAACTGAGAGCGGATGCAGATCGCAGTGGCATGAGGTTTGACCCGGATGCCGCACATCAACTTCTGGGTGACTACGTTATCGGCGAAGCCGAGTTCACACGGTGCATCGATGATCTAACGAACCTTGAATTACTTGTATTACTGAACGAGGCAGGCCAGCGAGTTGCTGTATTGAACCACCTGTCGATAGCGCGATGCACCCCAACGATGAGACCGACGATGCTGCAAGGTGCGCCTTCGGCAGCCGCGATGGCTGATCCTGTTGATCGAGATCAGCGCACGACCGCAGGTGGCGTCGTGAAGCCCAAGAGCAAGAAGCGCAGTCAGGGCAATCGCGCGCTACGTGAACGCGTCGGCCAGTTGTCTGCATCCAACCAACGCAAGGATAGGGCAATGTTGATTATGGAGCGCCATCACGCAGAAGACCGAGCCAAGTTGACTGCAGAACGAGACGACGCGCAAGCCAAGGTCGATGCACTCACACGTGTGTTCGAGCACGGGCTAGCCATCATCCGGGCGATGCAACGCCGAAGCAGAAGGTCGATGCATTGGAGAGTGCGTTCATCCGGGACGACGGCGGCCCCTTCGATGCGGTGCAACAACGCTCGTCGAGCAAGGAGGCAATCAAACCATGACCTGCGATACTGTCTCTTCAATCAGGTTGTCGGATGCAGCAGCACTGCGAGCGTTCGCGGCTCTCAGCGACGATGCCACGTTGTTCCTGAACTGGATGCTGAAGGTTATCACGCAGACTGGCGAGGCAGATGCGTGCTTGGCCGAAAGGTTGGCGCTAGGGTAGTCGTTCGAAGAAGAACGATCGGCGCTTGAACGAGAATACATTACCAATGCCGCGCGAGAGAGGCATGACGAAAGTGCCCACTCATTGCCTTTTTATTCAAAGCTGGCTTCAATCCTCTACTTTGTCTCATTGGGCTGTATACTCTGGATCATTTGGAACCAAAGCACAGCCGTGTTCCAACAGGCTGGCTGGATTTCGTGAGACAACGCCTCCTTATTGTAAACTTCGAATGTCCGGTTCGAGCCCATAGCGGTCTTGCAATAACGAGCAGGTTCAACACCTAAGTTGGCCGTGAGAATTCATAGCTACAGCGAAAGACGTTTCTGAAAATAGATGCCAATCGACTACTGGCGGCTCGCTTTAGGATTGATTAGGCAGGTCCGACGAGATTTGGACGCTAATGGGCCAATCAACTCAGATTTATATGGTAATCCTATACCTGTTTACGTCTGCGGAAACATGGGCGGAGATTTATTGAACTTAAGCGCCTAATCTGTGATGGGTCAAAGAATAACTTCCGGAACATCTGCAATCACCACACCCGGAAATATTGTGCGCTCGATATTCGCTTTGCTTTGACCGAGGAGCGTCCGTATGACGGAACCAATGTAGCTACGTAAATCCGCCGTAGGCATCAGATCGCGCCGTTCGTACAAGTCGGCTTCTGTAAGACCGGGCCAGCGACCGTAGACTCGGCCTCCTCTTATGGCTCCACCCGCCATAAGCATTGCTCCAGCCGTGCCATGATCCGTGCCGCCAGATCCGTTTTCGTACACGGTTCGTCCGAATTCCGTCACCGCAAGAACAGCCGTTTTGGACCAAACCTCGCCGAGGCCCTGCTTCAGCGTCAAAATGGTGTCAGATAATCGTCCGAGCAAGTTTGGCATTACGTTGCCTTGCCTGCGATGTGTATCCCAGCCGCTGAGTGAAAAACTCACAATGCGAGTATCCCCGCGCATTCTTTCAGCCGCGAACTTTGCAATAGATATTTCCGGACGGCCCTTCGCATTCACCGGTTGAATAGAACGAGACAATTCGATAGCTTCCGCCACCGAATAGCTAAAGAGGGGGTCATTCTGATATGCGTGGATCAGAAGATCTTCTGCAGAGGCCCCTAGATTTAGGCGGGTTTCTGGTGACCAGTTAGCGACTTGCGCGGATCCCATGAGAATGCGCGAGTTCTCGCGCCCGATAGCAAAACCGGTCTCGGTTTCAATCCCGGGAGTTACCTGCAACAATCTGTTCAACCAACCGTCACGTGTTTTCGTCACGCCACTTTCGATGCCAACACCGGCTTCGAGCAAGTCTTGACCATCGAAATGGCTACGCACATCGCGGTAGGGTGTAGAAACCGCATGCGTAAATGCAAGCTCACCGCTTTGCCACATCGGAAGGAGGTCGTTAAGACCGCTGTGGAGGCTAAAAAATCCGTCCAAATCCGTAGATTCATCGCCAAAGCTGGAGCGTAATCCAGAAAAATCTGGATCACCGACAGGGCGCAAGACATCCAAACCGTCCATAGCACCGCGCAGGATCAAAACAACGAGCCGCCCCTCCCAAGGGGCAGAGGCAAGGGTGATATTCGTCATCAGAGGAAAAGCAGCTGCAGAACAGCCGAGAGTTCCGACGCCGCGCAGAACCGATCTTCTGTTCATCGTGGAACCCCTCATAAACCTACCTCCTGTTAAATTCAGCCGATGCCAAGACAAGCGCAATCCCTTCCGCTTTCGTTTCAGCAGCCGAAACGGCAAATCGCAGATGATCACCGCTATGCTCTCTGAGAGTTTGCTCAAGAAAGCTGCGCGGGTCTCCTGCCCGTCTGCCAAAATGATCCGCAACGGAAACGGCCCATGATATACGGGCCGCGAGGCCTTGGGGGCTGATCCAATACGCCGCGTCTTCGGGCCAACCATCCGGCCCCGAGGGGCGCATGAAAGGTTGACCCATGGCCGCCATAGGACGCTCAACCAGCGTACGAAGTCGGCCTGCTTTGATCTGCATAATTTCATCGCCGCGCACTCCAAATGCAATCAGCGATGAGGAAATGAATTCAAATGGTGTTTTTATCTTTTGAAGCGGCAGCCGAGCGGTTTCCGGATGTTCCATCAGCACTTTTGTAACCGCGCCTAAGTCACCACCAGTCTCCTGATAAATCAGCTTCAAATCACTTACCAACGCTTCTGGAGGTTTTTCTACCAGAAAGTGAACAGCAAGTTTTTGCGAAAGGTGATGTGCCGTTTCAGGTCGCGCTGCCAGATCTTCGAGAAATGAATCAATGTCCGCAACATCTGCCGCAGACGTCGACCCGTATGTATTACCCAACACAGTTTCAGCACCCGGTTGGGCCGCGCGGCGACGAAAGACAAAGCCCCGCCTTCGATCAAAAGAGAGTCCGGTTAAAAGCTCTGCCGCCGCCCGAACCTCTGTTTGGGTATAGCCGCTGCCAACACCCATTGTGTGAAGCTCCAGCAATTCGCGCGCCAAATTTTCATTCAGCCCTTTTCCGGTGCGTCGGCCGACAGGCGAATCCGGACCGATGGACTGCGCCTGATCGAGATAGAAGAGCATTGCGGGATGGCGGACCACAGCCTTGAGCATCTCTGCAAAAGTGCCCGACAAATGTGGTCGAATAGCGTCATCAACAAAGCTTGGTGACATTGCGCGCGCGACAATGTTTCGGGGTGCAACGGTAAAGTGGTCCGCCCAAAACCAAGTTAGCCGTTCGCGGAGTGGCGAACTTGCACTGACCACACGGGCAATTGATGTTGCTAACCCGTCTATTGCAGCTTGGCGTAGATCTTGACGAGCATTCTTAAAACGATCCCCGGAACCCGGTTCATTACGCTGATTTGCTTTCCTTGCCTTTCTGAACTCGCGCCCCAACGTCAGCGCTTGTGCAAGTTGCAGACCCGGATATCGATTGGCACCCAAGTCAGGCTTAAAGAACTGTTCGAGTAGAATGGCGCGTTTGGCAGGTGCAACACCTGGTCCAAATCCATATCCGAAGCGAATTTGAGCAATATCGGTTTCTGCCAAGGCTAGCTGACCTTTTCCAGTTCTATGGAATTATACACACTTGTTCACCCCGTTTCCATCGCACCGAAGGCTCCTTTGGCGCGGGACGCTGTTGAACCTCTTATTAGTGGGCAACAGACTCGTGCTGCGACAGAAGCAAAAAATTGTTCGCAAAATTGCAAATGAACTTATTTTTTTCCCACGCCCCGAAACAGACTTGGACTGCCCTGATCAAAGGCAGAATTGTCCGCAGAGCCGTCGTTCGCTCCTTATTGTTGATCTTCGAATGTCTACTCCGAGCCCAGAACCGCCGTCGCTAGGCGGACCGATTGGAACCTGATTCATGCAGCTTCACCGGTTTTGGCATTTGAGATTCCAGGGTGATTTATGTCCGTGTGCAGGAAGAATGCTGACCAAAGATGAAAAAGGAGGCCTCGCTTTATACCCCCAAAAGCTTCCTTTAGGGTCTCGTCCAGTTTTTTTGCGGTATTCCAAGGGCCGAGAACCTGCATCGTTCAGCAATAGGAACAGTATCTGGGTTCCGGCTATCTAGCTGCCAAAGGGCCAGCTGAAGATGCCCCCAATATTCTCTATGATTGCGGCGAGGAGCACCACACCGGCGATCAGTGCCGCGATGAGCCAGATGAACTGGAACGTGATAGCCGCAATCCCAAGGCTTGCGCCATAGGCTGGATAGCGCCAATTCTCCCGGCGCAGACCGGAGATTAGAGACAGCACCAGAGCCACAACGCCCAGTACCGGACCGATTATGGCGAGGTACATCCAGTAGTTCGTTTCTTCCTCGACAGGCGGAGTGTCTTCCAATCCACGCAGGCTGAACCAAGCAGATCGCCCGATGTCGCCTGCGATCTCGCCGATCTGGCTTCCCACGGAGGGAGCGGGCTGAAGGCTCGGATAGACGATGTGCATGAACACGGCGATAACACCGAGACCGCCGGCAAGCACGGCCCAGAGGCCGAAAGTATAGAACGGATGCGGCGCCGGGCCTTGTTTCATCGCGGTGTGCACTGTCATTCAGGTCGTATCACTCAAAATTGGGGCAAGAGCATGGCCGATTTTGACTTCTGTCCGCCCAGACCCCTCTAAGTGGTCGACCTTTTGGCGTCAATCTCGGCTGGTCGCTGCTACGAATGGAGCACGTAAAACCCTCCAGCGTGAAATTCCATGCGATTTCTGCACGAGCGCATCAAAGCGAAGGTGCTGTCAGACGAATTCGAACCAGTCTCAGTTTGCCGCGAAAACCGCGAACCTATCCGGAACAAAGTTGACGCCACTCGCTAAGAGCGGCGATGCGTGTCTGCTTGAAGGAGTCTCGGCTGGCTAGCGATCTTTCCTGATTGAAGTGGTTGTACACGGAGGAATGGACGGTGGCGAATTTCTGTAGACTTCGCATGCGCTTGAAACGCTGCATCGCGCGTTCGCGTCGTCGAAACGGCAGGTGCGAATTCTCGACGCGGTTGTTTAGCCACCTGCCCGTCTGTTGTTTTTCGAGAGCACCCAAATCTCTAAGGGCAGCCTTGTAGGAAGCGAAGCGATCTGTGACGATCTCTTCGGCGCAGCCGTGCCGCTTCATCAATTTCTTGAGAAATTTCAGTGCTGCAGCTTTGTTTCGGCGCTTGGTGACAACTGCTTCCAGCACTTCACCTTCGTGATCTACTGCACGCCACAGATAATGTCGCTTGCCATTCACCTTTACGAAAACCTCGTCCACGTGCCACTTCCATTTCGAGAACGCGCGCAGCTGCTGCACACGCTTTCTTCGGATCTCCGCAGCAAACACCGGCCCGAACCGGTTCCACCAATATCGGACAGTTTCGTGGCTCACGTCGATGCCTCGCTCGTGCAACAGATCTTCGACATTCCGAAGCGAGAGTGGAAATCGGATGTACAGCATCACCGCAAGGCGGATGATTTCGGGGCTGGTTTTGAAGTACTTGAAAGAGGCAGGTTTGGTCATTCCTAAATGCTATGCAACCGCCCTGCCCCGCTCAAGCAAAGTTCTTCTGACAAGACCATCTGCAGTGCGCTCTCGATATCGCGCCGCTTCGGCCATAAGAACGACATATTTACCTACCCGGCGGTTCAGCGTCGCATGATCCAGGTCAACACCACGTTCGGCCGCGATTTCTTCAAGATCACGGTACGACACCCCGTATCGAAGGTAGAAAAAGACTGCATGCAGGATCACGTTCTGTCGAAAATGTGCACCCTTGAATGAAATCGTCATGGTCTGCTCCTGTCTTATCCGAGCGCGCGTTATCAAAACCGCAGTCGGAATGACAGTTGGGAGTAGATTTTGCGACAGAACCTTTGAGCAAACTTGGTACGAATATTGAACTTCATTCTATGGGCCTGCTTGAGACTGACTCTTGATTTTCTGACAGCTACTTCGAAAGATTTTTTTGGAATAAACCCAAGCGCGAAACGTTGTTATTTTGGATCATGTAAGTCTGAACTGGATGTTCATATGAGAAAGATATCAACTCAGCTTCTTAAAACCAGCCTCGTGCTCAGCTTGTTGTTGCCTCTGCTACTTGCCGTTCCGATGAGCTGGCAACTCTCGTTTGTTGCTGTCGCATGGGCAGACGACCATGACGACGACAGGGATGATGGAGATGATGACCGCGATGACGATCGGGACGATGACAGAGGGGATAGGGGCAGCAGAGGCGGAGGTGGTGGTCGCTCAGGAGGTGATCAAAGATCCTCTGGCGAGAACCCTATTGGCAACCTCATCAGACGGCTGACCAACGGACCACCGGCACAGCAACCCGCGCAAGTACCTGCTCAGGCCCCAGCGCCAGCACCTGTCGCGCCGCCAACGCGCGCGCCGTTTGAGATAATTGTCGCCGATGCATCCGCCGAGGATCTGGAGCAACTTATATCCGAAGGCTTTGCGATATCGGCGACAGAAACCCTTCAAGCCTCTGATCAGGTATTGACGCGGCTGACTTCGCCGGGTGGGCTGGATCTGGAAGCCGCGCGGGAACGAGTACGCGCGCTGCCATCGGGCGTCACTGCGGATTTCAATCACTATTACCGCTTTGAACAAAGCGAAACGCGCGTGGCGTCATCGGACCCGTGTTGGCATGAAAACTGCCCTGCTTGGGAGATGATCCAGTGGCCGAGTATTGATTTTGCTCAGGCGACCTGCCCTGTGCGAGTGCCGGTAGGGATGATCGATACCGGGATAAATGCCGAGCACGAAATAATGACCGGTGCTCGATTGGAGTTGATTCAGCTTGCCGACCAGACCCTTGCGCCGTCCAAAGCGATCCATGGCACAGCAGTGGCCTCCCTTTTGATCGGCGATCCGGACAGCCGGGTTCCCGGGCTGATTCACGGCGCAGAGGTCATTGCGGTGGATGCGTTTGCGCGCGAAGGATCGGATGAACGTGCTGACGTGATCTCAGTGTTGCGGGGGTTGGACGTTTTGAAAGCCCGTGGCGTTCGCGTCGTCAACCTGTCACTGACCGGCCCCAACAACAGCCTGCTGGAAAGCATCGTTAACCAGATGGTGCAAGAAGACGGAATCGTTATGGTCGCGGCGGCGGGCAACGAAGGCCCGTCCGGCGAGCTGAGATATCCCGCAGCATTTGACACAGTTTTGGCCGTGACAGCCGTAGACGCGCGGACACGCATTTACCGGAAAGCACAGCGCGGCCCGCATATCGACATCACCGCGCCGGGCGTCAACATGCTGTCCGCCACATCCATTCGCGGTGCGCGCCTGAAGTCGGGAACATCTTTTGCGGTTCCCTTTGTCACTGCGGCGGTCGCAATCATGCTTTCGCAGGATGACACGTTATCACCTGATCAGGTGCGCGAACGTCTGAAAAACACCGCACAAGACCTGGGCGCACCCGGGGCTGACGACGTGTTCGGCCATGGTCTTCTGAATGCAGCTACTCTGTGTTAACCAGAACCTCAGGGCATCCAGCCGTTTGCAATCAGGTCCGCCTCAGCGTCGGGGGCAAGTGAAGCCCCTGCCCCCAACCGATCTAAAAACGGCATCAATCCCTGCATTTCAGTACCGCTTGCCGTCACAAACCCATCTTCGGTGCCGGATGCGGACAAAGGTTCTGACATCGTGACTTCCACCACCCAACTGTCGGAGGTTATGCATGCTATTCCGAGGTCGATGCGTTGCTTAGCACGATTGATGACCTCGAACTCGCGGCAATACCCATCTGAGATCGGCAGCGTGGCGAGGATCATGAACTCCTGATCCGTCCCTGACGACTCAGGCACACCAGACGGCAGACGGCTCAACGCGGTTGCCAGGTTCGAACCACTGTCGATCGGCCCCAAGGTCAAGTTTGGCGCAGCGACCGGCGCAAACAGGTCGGGACCTGAAAATACGCCAAGCGCCAACATCGCCGCCACAGCCGTGCTTATCCACACGGCGGGTCGTTTGCGAAAGGGTATGATCTTGGCTGTCTGCGCCTCACCCAGAATGACATTCTTGATCTCACCGGGCACGGGCTCACCCAGCGGTTCGCTGAACGCCTGCAACAGGGCTTCATTTGCGGACATAAGATTGTCGACATAGGCCTGATCCTCAGGGTGATCCGCCAAATGCATGACAACGGCGGCAGCCTCTTCGGGTGAAAGTTCCCCATCCGCAAAAGCTGCAAGACGGGACGGGTCCATTGTAGGTTTTGCACTCATTGCATCGGCCCTTTCGTCATCCCCAACTGCGGCAGCAGAGCGTCTCTGGCCCGTGACAAACGGCTCATAACCGTGCCAACCGGCACCTCCAGAACATCTGCAGCCTCTTTGTAGCTCAACCCCTCGACCGCAACGAGAGACAGCACAATGCGCTGCTTCTCGGGTAACGCACCCATGGCGTTTCGTGCCATATCGAGCATCATCCGATCTTCGGGCAGACGTGCCGAAAGCCCTTCATCGCTCAGACCCGCCAGTTCGGGTTCTACAGACGCCCCGCGTGTCTTGGCGCGCCGGCGATCATCAATCCAGAGGGTTTGAATAATCCGGTACATCCAACTGTCCATACGCGTCCCTTCGCGAAACTGAGCCGCGTTTTTTAACGCTTTCACACAGGCAGATTGCACCAAATCATCGGCGTCTGGCTGGTTGCCCGCCAGAGACAAAGCAAACCGGCGCAGTTTCGGCACTAGCGCTGCCAGATCATTACGGAACCGGTCCGTCATGCCGTCTCTCCCGTTTCGCGTCATATTCAATGACAACGGATGGTAGTGAGAATTATTCCACAGGATCGAAGAAAAAATGAAGACGCGCATCGTTTTGACCCGACGCAGCGGGTTCTGACTGGCCCAAAACACAATTTTCAAAAAAGTTGGAATAGATCGCAATCACCATCGTTGTCCCCGCAAGAGATCAAACAATCAGGAGCTGAAATGATGTTCGATACCGCGATGGATGTTCCCCCTGTCAACGGGCCAATGACGACCACCCGGTTTTCGGTCCGCGTCGGCGAACGCACACTGTCCGCCGATGTTCACATCCCGAGCATTCCCGCGCCCGATACCCCTCCCTTGTTGGCTTTGCACGGAATTTCGCGGCGGGCATCCGTGATTGGCTCGGCCTTTGCAAGCTATTGTAACGCCAAGGGACAGGTTCTGATCACGCCTCGTTTCTCAAAAAGGCACTGGCCCCATTTCCAGCGTATTGGCAGCTACCGACCGGATCGATCCCTTCTCGCAATGCTCGCCTTGGTTGAACAGATGGGCGTTGCGAGAACCAACAAGGTAGACCTGTTCGGGTATTCGGGCGGCGCACAGCTCGCACATCGATTTGCGATGCTGTACCCGCAACGTGTGGCCAGCCTGCATATCGCAGCTGCTGGTTGGTATTGTCTGCCGGATTTTACTCAACCCTTTCCGATGGGTTTGGCCCCGGCGGACAAGCCTCGGAAGATGAACGTTCCCGCTCTGGCCCACAACCAGTTGCGAAATTACCTCGAACTCAAGCTTCGGGTCTACGTGGGTGCCGAGGATCATCAACGGGATGATGCCCTTCGAAAAGGGCATGATATCGACGATGTCCAAGGCCGCAACCGGCTGGCCCGTGCACGGCACTATTGCAGGGCTTTTCGCGCCGCTGCCGAGGCGCGGGGGATCGTTCCTGATCTGTCGCTGACGGAAATCCCCAACTGCGCGCACAGCTTCGCCGACTGCGCCGAAGCGGGCTTAACCAAGCTTGTCTGTGAAGTTTAAAATTCTTGAAAATAGGAGATTACCCATGGAAAACTATCACTTCAAAGATGCAAAATGGTGTTTTGCAACCAGACGCATCGATCAGAGGCTGGCGCATGGGTTGCGTCAAGACTTTGCGCAGGCGCAACCCGGAGATCTGATCCTTGGCCGTGTCGCATCAATCGGCAACCACCAACGCATTCAGTTGCCTGCGGGACGGCCCTCAACCCTGTATCCCGGTGATCTTGTTGTGCTGCCCTGCGGCGCGCGATACGCGCCCGATCAGTTCGAAGGGCTGGCTGAGATCGACAGGAAAGGCAGCGACATGCTTGCTGGCGGAGGCTGTCTCGGGCGCATGGTGCAACGAAACGAGCGCATCAAACCCCCGACCCGCATTCAGCCGCTGGGGCGCATCACCTCAAAGGACGGTGTTGTTCTGAACACCAGTGGTTTCGCCCTGCCCGAACGTACCAGGCCGGCGCAGATTCCGGTGATCTGTGTGGTTGGAACCGCAATGAACTCGGGCAAAACAACAGCAACAGCCGCCCTGGCCCATGGTCTGACCAAGGCCGGGTGGCAGGTGGCAGTGCTGAAAGGCACAGGGACCGGCGCGTTTGGAGATTACAACTCCTTTGTCGATGCTGGTGCATCCTTTGTAGCCGATTTTACCGACGCAGGTATGGTTACGACCTATCTGGAACCTATGCCGCGCATCGTTGCGGGCATTGATACGCTTCTGGGCGAGTCAGAATCCCTTGGTTGCCACATCGCGGTGATGGAACTAGCCGACGGCATCTTCCAGCGGGAGACCGCCGCCCTGCTGGCTGACGCCTCCGTCCGTGGCCGGTTTTCGAAGTACCTGTTTGCCTGCGCCGATCCGGTCGCAGCCGCAGGAGGTGTAGCCGAGCTGGGGCGAAATGGGATCCGACCCATTGCACTGACAGGGATGCTGTCATGTTCGCCCATGGCGGTCGAGGAAGCCCAGGCTGCGACAGGTGTTCAGGTTCTGACGCGCAGTCAGCTTCTTGATCCGGCCTATGCGAACACATTGGCCGCACGCGCCGGGATCGAGCGGACCCGGCACGCCGCATGACCCCCCCAGGACTGCTTGAGGGTCAAAGGCGTCGCCTGTTTGTCTGGATTCTGTTTGCGACCCTCTCGCAGGCCACCGCTTTTGCTGCGGTGGCCATTGCAACTCGCACGGTCTTTGTCGCCGTACACGCCGGATCGGACCTGCCCGTTCTTCCGATTACAGTCATCGGCGTGGCGGGGCTGTGCGGCGCGCTGATGCAACTGATCTTCAGGACACTCGCGGAGCGGTTGGGCCAGAACTACACCAAAGACGTCCGCCTGCGGCTGTTCGATCACGCAAGCCGCAGCGATCAGCGCGATCTGGACCAAAGACGCATGGGCTATCATGTCCTGCGCTTTACCGGTGACCTGTCGGCATTACAGGATTGGCCTGGCCTTGGCTTACCCAGGCTTATTCAGGCTGCCGTTTTGTTGCCCGCAGCGACAGCTGTGTTGATCTACCTTGACCAGCGGTTTGTCTGGGTGGCGGTCTGCGCGATCCTGCCCTCAGCGCTTTGGGCGGCGCTGACACAGCGCAAACTTCTGGACGCGCACCGCCAATTGCGAAAGCTGCGGGCGCGGCTGGCAGCAGATGTCACCGAGCGCCTGCCGATTGCGCCAAGGCTTTCGGCGCTGGGACGGCGCCACATCGAGATGAAGTCGCTGGACCGCCGAGCAGACTGCGTGGCCGATGCGGCCTGCGCGCGCCGGGGTCTGAGCGAAGTCCGAAAGGCCGTGCCAGAGTTCTCAGCCGCAATCGCCGCAAGCCTGATCATGATGATCGGCGGAACAGGCGGCCTGTCTGCGGGAACAATCGCGGCCGGTTTGGCGGCTCTGGGTCTGATGATCAGACCTTTACGCAATGCGATGACGGCCAGCGATCATGCCGCAAAATATCGGGCGGCCTATAACAACCTGTCCCGTGCTTTGAACCGCCCGCTGGCGGCATCGCGAAGCGCGAAAGCACACCTGCGCAAAGAACCCGTTTCGGTTGAAATCACCACCACACATGGCCCGGAATTAAAAATATGCCCCGGGGAACAGGCCGTTATTTCCAGCACGTTGATGGACCAGATCGAAATCGCCCTGCTTGGCAACGCATCGCCCGGGGACATGTCTTTAAAACTGGATGGCAGAGACATTTCAGAACTAACGCCTGGAAGCCTGCGCCGATCTGTCGGAATTCTCACTGACCAACCCTTGATCCTGAAAGGCAGCCTGCGTCGGGCTTTGACCCTAGGTCTAAAGAAACGTCCATCGGACGAGCAAATCATAAAAGTCGCCGAGAGTGTTGCCCTGCAAGACGTCGTTCAAGAGATTGGCGGCTTGGACTTCAAATTGACGGAGCGCGGCGCCAATTTAACCACTGATCAGAGAATTTCCCTTTCTTGTCTGAGGCTTATTCTTCAAAAACCCGGCTTAATTCTTGCTGTCGTTGCTCCGTGCATTGCTTTCAGGTCAACTTCGTCATGGCAATTGGCTACAAAACTCACTTCTTTCCGTGAATACCATAGCCAGAAAAGCAATTCATTTCGTTGACTTTCAAGCAATAGTAAGCCGTTTGGGATGTGTCGCGAACCTTTTGACTGGATTGTCGAGCCCGTAGGTTCCAACGTCGATATGTTACAAATTTTGACCATTGACGCTCGGGAATGCTGAGAGTGAATAGCCGCTCATGTATTTCAGCCGAAAGTCAGCTCATGGTTTCCTTCAAGGGTGTGCATTTTCCGAAAGACGTGATTTTGCACGCGGTATTCATCCAACTACGCTACGGTGTTTCATACCGGGATCTGGAAGAAATCATGACGGAACGCGGTGTTTCAGTAGACCACAAAACGCTAAACTGACGGGTAGCACAATATTCTGGTGCAATCGCTGAGGCAGCACACCGACGCAAAAACCCATGTGATCGTTCGTAGAGAATGGACCGAACGTACATCAAATTAAAAGGCGCGTGGTTTTTCCTCTATCGAGCTGTCGACAAGCACGACAAGACTCTTGACTTAATGCTATCGCGACGTCGAGTTAAACCAGCCGCTACAAAGTTATTCACCCCAGCAATTTATTGGAATTTTGATACGCAACCCCAAGTTCCCAAAGCGTTCAGTTTGTAAAGAGAAATGGACCAAAGCCATTTCTATCGAGCAACTCAAATGCAAGCCTAAACTGAGTATGAGCCAAAACAAGAGCTTTCATTGGACATATATCCTTCTACCGTACAAAGCGGGATGTTCTGAGGAAGAGACCACACCCAGAGTTGTAGCGAAGTGTGTTCTAGCTGGATGCCCAACTAATTTGACTTTCTAAGAGTGAGTTCTTGCTCCTTAATGAACTAGAACTTGTTCCAAAAAATTCTTCGTCCGCTCGCTCTTGGGATTGGTAAAGAAGCTTTCGGGATCGTCCTCTTCGATGATTTCACCGGCATCCATAAAGATGATCCGATCAGCAACTTTGCGGGCAAATCCCATCTCATGGGTCACGCAGATCATGGTCATGCCTTCTTCGGCCAAACGAACCATGACGTCCAGAACCTCACCGATCATTTCGGGGTCCAATGCCGAGGTCGGCTCGTCAAACAGCAGGATATCCGGCTTCATACACAGCGCGCGCGCGATGGCCACGCGCTGCTGCTGACCGCCTGAAAGCTGGCCGGGATACTTGGGCGCCTGATTGGCGATCTGGACCTTTTCCAGATACATCATCGCGGTCTCTTCGGCCTCGGACTGCGAGATTTTTCGCGCAAGCATCGGGGCCAGCGTGCAGTTCTCAAGGATCGTCATATGCGGGAATAGGTTAAAGTGCTGAAACACCATACCAACATCCTGCCGCAGCTTGTCGATATTGGGATCTTCGGCGCTGATTGCGTGGCCATTGATCTCGATCAGACCGGACTGATGTTCCTCAAGCTGGTTGATCGTGCGGATCATGGTTGATTTACCCGATCCAGACGGCCCGCAGACGACAATTTTTTCGCCCTTGCTCACGGTCAGGTTTACGTTCTTGAGGGCGTGGAAAGACCCGTAGTATTTTTCCACCTTGCTTAGTCTGACGGCCGGTGTTTCGGACATGGCGGTCTCCCCTTTAGGTTTTGATTGCGGCTGTGATGATGATCTCAACTTTCAATACGTCCCGCGCCAGACGGGCCTCGCCACAGGCGCGGGCGGGCGCATGGCCCTTAGGCACCCAGGCATCCCAGACAGCGTTCATTTCAGCAAAGTCCGCCATATCGCGCAGCCAGACGGTGGCCTGCAGGATATGTTCACGGTCCGAGCCCGCCTCGGCAAGCAGGGCATCAACGCGCGACAGGCAGTCTTGCGTCTGTTTGTTGACGCTGTCACCCGCACCAACTTGACCGCACAGATAGGCGACGCCATTGTGCTTGACGATCTTCGACATCCGGGCACCGGTGTGGAGACGTTCTATCATTTCAGCAGCCCCCGGCCCTTCAGCGCGTCGGAAATCTCATCCAGAATGGCCGGATCGTCGATGGCAGCCGGCATCTTGAATTCAACACTGTCGGCAATCTTCTGCATCGTCCCGCGCAAAACCTTGCCAGAGCGTGTTTTCGGCAACCGTTTGACCGGAATGGCGGTTTTAAAGGCTGCGACCGCCCCGATCTGTTCCCGCATCAACGCGACCAGCTCTTTTTCCAGTTCACTAGAGTCCCGATCGGCGCCGTCATTGGTCACATAGAACCCCAGTGGCATCTGGCCTTTCAATGCATCCGCCGCACCGACCACAGCGCATTCAGCGATGTCGGGATGGGCCCCGATCACCTCTTCCATCGCACCGGTCGACAGGCGGTGCCCGGCTACGTTGATGATGTCATCCGTGCGGGCCATGATGAAGACATAGCCGTCCTCATCAATGATCCCGGCATCCGATGTGGCGTAGTAGCCAGGGAATTCGTTCATATACGAAGTCAGGAACCGTTCCGGCGCGTTCCAAAGTGTGGGAAAGCCCGAGGGCGGCAGAGGTAGTTTGCAGACGATGTTGCCCAAGGTACCAGGCGGGACCTCATGGCCTTCGTCATCCAAAACCTGAATTTCGTAGCCAGGCATTGGCTTTCCGGGTGAGCCATACTTGACCGGGAATTGTCCCAGGCCCACCGGGTTACCAGACATGGCCCAACCGGTTTCAGTCTGCCACCAATGGTCGATTACCGGGCGTTGTAGTTTTTCCTCAGCCCATTGAATCGTCGCTGGATCCGAGCGTTCGCCGGCCAGAAACAGCGTGCGGAATTTCGACAGATCATATTGCCGGATCAACTGGCCCTTGGGGTCCTCTTTCTTGATCGCGCGGAAAGCGGTCGGAGCGGTGAACAGCGCGGCAACCTCATGATCCTGAATAACCCGCCAGAACGCTCCGGCATCAGGCGTGCCCACCGGCTTGCCTTCGTAAACCACTGTGGCGCAGCCATGCAGCAGCGGCCCGTAGCAGATATAGGAATGCCCGACGACCCATCCCACGTCTGATGCCGCCCAGAACACCTCACCGGGATTGATCCCATAGTGGTGCTCCATCGTCCATTTCAGCGCCACCATGTGCCCACCATTGTCGCGCACAACGCCTTTGGGCTGGCCGGTGGTTCCGGAGGTATAGAGGATATAGAGTGGATCGGTCGCCGCAACCGGCACGCATTCCGTGGTTTCCCCCGCCGCCTTTGCTGCGTCGATCAGTTCGGCATAGTCCAGATCGCGGCCCAGGGTTAGCTCCGCCAGTTCCATGTCGCGCTGCAGGATCAGGCAATGCGCGGGCTTGGTGGTGGCTTCCTCAATTGCAGCATCCAGCAATGGTTTGTAATGCACGATCCGACCCGGCTCGATCCCGCAGGAGGCCGAGATAATCATCTTGGGTGCGGCATCGTTGATGCGGGTAGCCAGTTCATGCGGCGCAAAGCCGCCAAAAACGACCGAGTGGATCGCTCCCAAACGAGCGCAGGCCAGCATTGCAAACACTGCCTGTGGCACCATTGGCATATAGATGACGACGCGGTCGCCTTTGCCAACGCCATGCGCCCTCATGACCGATGCCAGAGCGCCAACTTCGGCCTTCAGTTCACCAAAGCTGAAGGTTTGAACCGTGTTCGTTACCGGGCTGTCATAGACAAGCGCGTTGCGTTCGCCATGACCAGCCTCAACATGGCGGTCGACGCAATTCCAGCAGGTGTTGCAAGTTGCACCGGCGAACCAGCGCCCATAAACACCCATATCTGCGTCAAAGACTTTCTCGGCTGGCGAGAACCAATCGACCTGTTCGGCGGCCTTCTCCCAGAACGCCTCGGGGTCTGACTGCCAGCTTGCATATGCGCCTGCGTAGCTCATGACATCACATAGTTCAGGCCGAGGCGACCGCCATCGACGTAGATCGTTTCACCCGTTACGTAGCTGGCCTTTTTCGAGCACAGAAACGCCACTACATCGCCGATCTCACGCGCGGTACCTGCTCGGCCCATTGGCGTGCGAGACATCGCCATCTTGTAGGCTTCTGGGTTTGCATTAACACTCGCCATCATTTCAGTATCAATCGAGCCCGGACCTACCGCGTTAACACGGATGTTTTTCGGAGCCAGCGCCAATGCTGCCGCCTTGGTCAGCTGCATGACACCGCCTTTCGACGCGCAATAGGCGGGGATCGCAGGGATTGCGACCTGCGCATTGATCGACGACATGTTGACAATCGTGCCCTCGATGCCCTGCTCGACCATCGTCTTCGCAGCCCGCTGCATTGCCACAAACACGCCGCGGAGGTTGATATCCATCACTCGGTCAAAGTTGGAAAGGTCATAATCCAGAAAGTTGCCGGGCATTGCGATCCCAGCGTTGTTTACCAACGCCGAGACCGGGCCATGTTCGGCCTCGATCGTATCGAACATGGCGCTGATCGCATTCATGTCGCCCATGTCGCAGACCATTCCGACCCCGCCCAGCTTGGCGGCAGCCTCGTGCACGTTGTCCTGAATATCGACTAGAATGACCTTGTAGCCATCCTCGCTCAGCGCCTCGGCGCAGGCTAGTCCGATGCCCTGAGCGGCGCCGGTTACGACTGCAATATGAGTTTCAGCCATTTGCGATTATCCCTCGAATCCGTAATCTTGCTTTGCTTGGACGGTCGTGATGAATCCGGCGGCCAAGTCATCGGCCACTGCGTTACGATCCCTCTGTTCTGGCGCTCCGTAGCCTCCGCCACCGGGCACGCTGAGTTTCAGACGCTGACCGTTCTTGACCAATTGCCGACCCTTAGAGCGCAGCTTTGTTCCATCAGACAATTCGACCGCACCTGCACCACCGGCGAGCCCACCGTTGCGCCCGCGCGCGGGGTTTTCGACGCGATCGAACATAGCGTTGAAGTAGAAATCATAGCCCTCGCGCGGTTCGATCTCGATGGTCTGGCCTAAACCGCCGCGCAGAGCCCCTGCCCCGCCGGAACCTTCGCGTAAGTCTTTGCGCCAGACGGTGATCGGCCCCACGTGCTCGGTCGCCTCAACGCTCATGGTCGATACGCCCGAGGGGAAGGCGGTGGCGCTCAGCCCGTCAAAACCTGGGCGCGCGCCAGTGCCACCCGAGTTGAACATCAGTACCTCGCGGTTCGGCAGCCCGCTTTCCGAGTCCGAAGCGCGGGCGGAAATCTGAATGTTCCACAGCGCGCTCGCCCCTTCCGCCGGAACCGTGTCCGGCATCGCCTTGTGCAACGCGCCCAGGACCACATCTGGCACCAGATGGCCCATGACGTGACGCACCGAAACCGGTGCGGGGCGTTTGGCGGCCAGAATGCAGCCTTCCGGCGCGGTGATGCGGAAGGGTTCAAGCGAGCCTGTATTGTTCGGCACCTCGGGCGCAATCGCGCATTTCAGCGCGTAGCAAGCATAGGCGCGGGTATAGACTTCGGGGCAATTCACGCCAAACCGGCTCATGCCCGATGTGCCTGCGAAATCAGCCAGCAACTGATCGCCATCGACGCTGAGGGTCACCTCCATATGCACCGGTGCGTCATATCCATCGACCTGCATGGTTTCGTGAAAGGTGCCCGAGGGCACTTTGGCGATAGCCTCGAGCGTGGCCTTACGGCTGGTCTCGATGACGAAATCCGACAACGATTGCAGATCGTCGATACCAAACTCATCCATCATCGCCTGTAGACGGCGGTCACCCGCTTCGTTACAGGCGGCCAACGAGTACATGTCGCCAACGGTCTGATCCGGGGTGCGCACATTGGCGCGGATCATCTCGATGAGCAGAGGTTGAACCTGACCACGTTCTGCGAACTTAGTGATGGGGATCAGGAGGCCCTCTTCGAATACCTCATTGCCGTCCGGGCCAAATCCACGCCCGCCGATATCCACCACATGTGCTGTGCAAGCAAAATACCCGATGTGAACACCCTTGCGGAACACTGGGGTAACTACGGTGATGTCATGCAAGTGGCCTGTGCCCATCCAAGGATCGTTGGTGATGAAAACATCGCCGTCGAAAGTGTTCTGCGGTCCGATTAGAGAGGCGAAATGCGTGACGCTTTCCGCCATCGCATTGACGTGGCCCGGAGTTCCAGTCACCGCCTGTGCGATCATCCGTCCCTCTTGGTCGAACAGTCCCGCCGACAGGTCGCCCGCCTCGCGGACCGAGGTTGAAAAGGCCGTGCGGATCAGCGTTGTGGCCTGTTCCTCTACAACCGCAATCAAGCGGTTCCACATGATCTGATGATCGATATCTGACGCACCCATTGCTTAAGTCTCCTTCGCCAGCAAGAGCATACTTCCATCGCCCTGCCCCACCGCGCGATAACCCGAAGTGACTACGGTTGATGTTTCGGATTCGACAATTATCGCGGGGCCTTCGACGGCCTTACCTGCTGTCATACTCGACCGTTCTACCTCACGTGCCGCGACGGATTTGCGTAGGGCGGTGTCGAAAAACTCGCGCGTCCGCGCGACATTCGCGTCAGATCCGTTTTTGTAGCCAACGACAGGTTCGGCATCTGGCAAAACCGTGGACACTGTCAGCAGCCAGTTGGTGATCTCAACTGCCAACCCGTCGATGACCCGGCCAAAGAGTATGCGATAGGCATCTTCGAAAGCGTTGAGGATCAGCGATACGTCGCTGTCTTCGAATTGTTTGTGAGGAAGCGCCACGGGTATTTCCCAGCCCTGACCGGAATAACGCATTTGCGCGGTCAGACGGATTTCAGTTTCTGCACCCTTGGCGCCTTCGTCGACAAATGCACGCGCTTCGGCTTCCATCTCGATCAACGCAGCGTTCACCGCCCCAGCGTCGAAATCGTCCAATCGCTGAAACAGCCCGCGTGTCGCCTCAAAACTGAACGGAGCCTTCAGAAACCCAATGGCCGAACCCACGCCCGCACCCGGTGGGATTATCAGCGCCTTGATCCCAAGCTTTTCACATTGACGGCAGGCATGCAGCGGTGCGCCGCCTCCAAAGGCAATCATAGTGAAATGCTCAATGTCGCGCCCGTTCTCGACCGTATGAACCCGCGCGGCGTTGGCCATGTTCTCATCCACCAATTCAGTGATACCAAAGGCGGCATCCCCTGCAGAGAGGTTCAATTTGGCGGCGGCCTTTTCGGATTCCGTCATGTGCAACGGGATAGCACCGCCTGCAAAATTGTCCGGATCCAGACGGCCAAGCAGCAGATTGGCATCGGTCACGGTTGGCTCTGTCCCGCCACGCCCGTAGCAGGCCGGGCCGGGTTCGGACGCCGCTGAGCGCGGCCCAACTTGAAGTCGCCCCATCCTATCCACAGAGGCAATCGAACCGCCCCCGGCTCCGATCTCGACCATCTCCACAACAGGCGTCGACACAGTCATGCCCGAGCCTTTTTTGAACCGATAGGTTCGCGCGACTTCAAACGTATTGGCCGTCTTGGGCGCGCCATCTTCAATCAAGCAGATTTTGGCTGTTGTTCCGCCCATGTCAAAGCTGAGCACCTTGTCCAGACCGTGTGCCCGTGCAAAATCGGCGGCAAAGATTGCCCCGCCCGCAGGGCCGGATTCCAGCAGCCGCACGGGCTGTTCCGCAGCAGTTTCAACCGAAATCAACCCACCGCCGGAATGCAGCATAAACACAGGGGCGTTCACGCCCATTTCGCGCAGGCGGGCCACCAAACGGCCCAGATAGTCGGCGACCTGCGGCTGCACATAGGCGTTTGCGATCACGGTGTTAAACCGAGGCAGTTCCCGCATCTGAGGTGAAATCACCGAGGACAGCGAAATCGACAGGTTTGGCATGGCCTTGCTCAACGCCTCGCCCATGGCAACCTCATGCGCGTCATTGGCGTAGGCGTGCATCAGACCGATGGCAACCGCCTCGAACCCGCCCGCTTTGATCGTGTCGACCATCGCGTTGACCTCGGACAGATCCAGCGCAAGAAGAACCTTTCCGTCCGGGCCCATGCGCTCGTTCAGGGTGAACCGGTCCTGACGCGGCACCAGCGGTTTGGGCAGGTTTAGGTTCAGATCGTATTGCTCGAACCGGTTTTCCGAACGCATCTCAATCACGTCCCGAAACCCTTCGGTGGTGATGAAGGCGGTCTTTGCGCCGCGCCGTTCTATTAGCGAGTTGGTCACCAGCGTTGTGCCGTGAATGACCTGCCTAATATCACCCAATGCAATGCTGGCCTGATCCGCCGCTTTGACGATGCCATCCAGAATCGCCTGTTCCGGTTGGCGATAGTTGGTGAGGACTTTGCTGGTAGACAATCCGCCGGGATGCTGCAGCGCGACATCCGTAAAGGTTCCACCAATGTCGACGCCTACGCGAATATCGATCTTGCTCATGGGACTCTAAAGGCTCTTGAGGATTTGGTTGGCCGTGAACGCCGTCTGATACAGACGGGACATAATCGGGGCTGACGGGACGGTCGAAAGCTCGGTCATGGGCAGCGGAAGGTCCGCCGGGTCCATGCCCGAGATCAGATTGGCCATGCACTCACCAAAGATCGTGCCTGTCGTGATGCCACGCCCATTGTAGCCGATTGGGGTCAATAGGTTCGGAGCCAACTGATAGATGCGCGGCAGGTGGTCCGGAGTCATAGCGATCTGACCATGCCAGGCCTCTTCGAATTCAACCGGACCCAGTTCGGGATAAAGGCGGGCGAGGTTCTTTTTGGCCCAGCGATGCGACAGCCCGCGCCCGACTGAGCCCACGACCGTACCCATGGAACCGATCACGAGGCGATCATGTGCATCACGTCGAATACTAAACATGATCTGGCCCGTATCCCAGATGCCCTGACGACCCGGTAGGATATGAGACATGTCTCCTTTCAGTGGTTTCGTAGCCAACTGAAAATAGTGAATCATGGTGAACACGCGGTTCAGGTCAGGCCACAAAGCGTCGCTATATGCGTTTGTGCCCAGCACAACATAGTTAGCGCGGACCGTACCCTTGTCGGTTTCAACAACCCATTTCTCGCCGTCGCGTCGTAAGTTGGTTGCGCAAACGCCGGTGTTGATTTCGGCTCCCGCGCCTTTTGCTGCCCGCGCAAGCCCTCGGCAATAGCCCATCGGGTTGATCGTGCCCGCGCGATGATCCAGTAGGCCACCATAGAATACGCTTGTTCCGGTTTTCTCGACCATTTCATCTGGCGAAAGCAAATCGACCGGCTTTCCCAGACGCGCCCACTCGGCGTGACGCGCTTTTAGGTCCTCGAAACCGGACGGCGCGTGCGCGGCGTGAATGGTCCCTGTCTTGGTCACTTCGCAGCGAATCTGGTGTTTTTCGATAAGATCAAAAACTTGTGCCGGCCCTTCGCCAAACCGCGTGACGAAGCGCGGCCCGTACTTATCGCCCAGCTTCTCCCGAACGGCGGCAGGGGGGTGCCAGACCCCGGCGTTGACCAAACCCACATTGCGACCCGAGCCACCGAAGCCGATATGCTTGGCCTCGAGCACATGGGCACTCAGCCCTTTCTCCGCACAGTGAAGCGCTGTTGAAAGACCCGTGAAGCCCCCACCAACAATTGCGACATCCGCTTCCGCGTCGCCAGTCATCGGATTGCGAATATCCGGCTCCTCCGCGGACACATCCCAAAGAGAGATTGGGCTGTCTGTACTCATGCGCGGGCACCCTCTTTTCTAACTACGAATACGCCATACAGTCTGGTGATTCCTGTTATCCTAAGTTGCAATGAAGGCAACATTGTGTCAATATATGAAAAGCTCGTTTTAAATATCGGAACAATGGACATGGCCCAGCTTAAGAAAACAGCAGCTCAGATGGTGCAGGAATCACGTGATCGAATTGAAGAGATTGAAACAGCAGATCTGATCGCGATGGTCGGCGACCCCAACGTTATTGTTGTAGACATTCGTGACGTACGAGAACGTCAGCGCACCGGTTTCATCCCAGGCAGTTTCCACGCACCGCGCGGAATGATTGAATTTTGGGTTGACCCCGACAGCCCCTACCACAAAGACGTATTCGCTCAGGAAGGCAAGAAGTACGTCTTTCATTGCGCCTCTGGTTGGCGCTCTGCCATCACCGTCGCCACGCTGCAGGATATGGGATTTGAAGCCGCGCACCTAAAAGAAGGCTTCGGCTCGTGGGAAAAATCCGGCGGTCCAGTCGAAAAGAAGGACTGATAGCCGGCAAAGACTGCGGGCTAGAGTTGGCGCAGCTTCTGCGTCACGCTTTCTGCGGCGTGATGGACCAATCTGCCTAAACGGTCTTCCCCGCCATCACTTAGGTTGATGTCGGGGAGTGAGATGCCAAGGGCGGCGATCGCCTCTCCATCTGGCAACAGGATGGGTGCGCCAAAACTTAGAATACGATCGCGGAACTCTCCGCGGTCAAAGGCATAACCCTGTTTGCGAGTTTCCTTTACATCTGTCTCTAGTTCATCCAGCGTCGTCAGGGTTCTGTCAGTGTATCGAGCCAGTTGACCATTCAGCTTTTCGCGGAATTGCTCAAAATTGCTCGACAAAATGGCCTTGCCCGTTCCGACACAGTAAATGGGCGCACTTCCACCCACGGGATTCCAAGATCGGATAGGCTTCAGGCTTTCAACCTTATCAATATAGATGACATTCAAACCTTCCGGCACAGCAAGATAGATAGCTTCTCCCGTTTCTTGACTTAGATACGCCATCTCGGGGGCAGCCGCGGCACGCAGATTCAGGTTTTCGACGGAACTGCGCCCAACTTGCCAGGTCTTCAAGGTTGCAGCGTATGTCTTGTCATCAAGGTGTTTGACATAACCAAGCGTGTTTAAGGTCTGCAAAAGACGAAATGTATTAGATTTCGTCAATTCCAGTTCGCGGGAGAGCTCAGTTACACCCTTACTACCCTGAGACGCAGCGAGGTTTTCCAAAATAGCCAAGCCTTTGGACAGAGTAGAGTCGACCTTAGGTTCTTTGGGTGTTTCGCTCACTGCTTATCCTTTCCTCGCAACTTGTGCTGTATAGCAGAACGAGAAGCGGCTTCAAACGCAGGTTGGTCATGAACAATCAAATCAGGAACCTCCCCGTCATAACGCTGCATATCGACCATTGTTGAATGTGAAGCCGGGCTTTGGGTCAGGCTCGACGTGCGCATGTCATGGGTCAGTACGTTCGGGTTGCCATGCCGGTCACGGTCCTGTGGTGCGTCATAGTCGGGGTCATACCAGGCGCCGGTCCACAGAAAAACACAACCTTTCAAAATATCAGCTGTGACACGCGCGCCCGCCAAACAACGACCGCGTTCGTTGAACAATTCGACGATATCGCCGTTTGCAATACCCCGTTCCGCCGCATCGTCCGGATGGATCAGAACCGGCTCGCGCCCGCGTATTTTTCGGCTCAGGCTATAGTCGCCATTATCTAGCTGAGAGTGCAACCGTGTGCCCGGTTGACCCGACAACAGATAAAAGGGCTGTTTGCCCGCAGCGGCATCCCGTGGCTGAAACCAAGTCGCGTGCCCCTTGCAGTCGTCCAATTGAAACCCTGCAATACGGTCCGAATAGATTTCGATGCGGCCACTTGGTGTATGCAAAGGGTTCGCTTCGGGGTCCTGCCGGAACTCAGCCATAAAGACCTGAGTGGGGGACGGGTCCTTCAGCTCAACAAAATCACCGCTGATGAAAGTTTGCCAATCGGGAATACTCTCTCCGGATGCGCTGGCTGCCTTTTGCGTTTGATCCCAGATACGGCGCAACCAACCGTCGCTGTCTAGCCCTTCGGAGAACTGCTCCGCAGTTCCCAGACGTTCGGCGAGATCAGCATAGACGTCGAATTCCGCCCGCGCTTCCCCCGGAGGTTCTGCACTCGCAGGCATGGGCACCAGAGCATTGTCTGATTTGCCACCGCCAAAATCCGTGCGCTCCTGCGGCGCTGCGACAGGTAAGACAATGTCTGCGTGACGAGCCGTCGAAGTCCAGTTCAACTCGTTCACAATGATGGTTTCCGGTCGCTGAAATGCCCTGTGTAGACGCCGCAAATCCTGATGGTGGTGAAATGGATTCCCTCCAGCCCACCAGACCATGCGAATATCCGGGAAAACACGGGTCTCCCCGTTGTACTTGTACTCCTCGCCCGGATTGAGAAGCATTTCTGCAATCATTGCCACCGGAATGAAATCCGAAATCGGGTTTTTACCCTGAGGGAATGTACCCCAGCGGAAGGGGCGCTCGATGTTTCCTATATTGGCGTTCACACCATATCCAACAGTATAACCTCCGCCGGGCAGTCCGATCTGACCCAGCATCGCAGCCAAGGTAACCGTCATCCATAAAGGCTGTTCACCGAAATCCGCTCGCTGAAGCGCTGCTGCACAGGTGATCATCGTGCGGCCTGCCGCCATCTCGCGTGCGAGGGATGTAATACGTTCCGCTGGAACACCAGATATCGCAGCCGCCCATACCGCTGATTTTATGACCCCATCGGCCTCGCCGCGTAGATATGCCGCCATCTTTTCAAACCCGACCGTGTATCGATCGAGAAATTCCGAGTCATGAAGCCCTTCGGACAGTAAGGTGTGTGCAAGCCCCATCATAACCGCTGTGTCGGTACCGGGTTTTGGCGGCAACCATTCGGCCCGGATCTCATCCGCAGCATCACTTTTCAGCGGGCTGCAGTTAACGAACTTAACTCCAGCTTCACAACAAGCCTTCAGATTGTCCATCATCCTGTGCTTGGCAACGCCACCGTCACTGACCTGCGTATTCCGCGTGGCCATACCCCCGAACATCACGACAAGATCGGTATGTTTGGCGACGACCTGCCAACGGGTCGCCTGTGCAACATGGGTCCGGAACGGCCCTACGATATGGGGCATCAGTACTAGTGCAGCATTGTAGCTATAGTTTCCCTCGGACCGGACGAACCCGCCCTGCCCGTTTAGGAAACGCTTAAGCTGGCTTTGAGCATGATGAAAACGGCCCGCGCTGGACCACCCATATGACCCGCCATAGATAGCTGTGTTACCAAAAGTTTGACGTATTCGGGTCAGTTCGGCGGCAACTAGCTCCAGCGCGTCATCCCAGCTGACCTCGACAAAACTGTCGCGTCCACGTACGCCCTCACCTTCCAGCCATCCACGACGGACAGCCGGACGCAATACGCGCGCACGACCATTCAGACTAGAGGCTACATTGCGGTTGATCTCTGAAGGATTCGGGTCGTCAGGATGCGGGTGAACCGCGACCAGTTTGCCGTCCTTTGTTTCTGAAATACCAGCACCCCAATGGTTTCCGGTCAGGGTCCGGGTCGTTTCTGCGGTCACGTCTTTGTTCCGATATAAAATACTGTCTTTCCGAATATTGACACAAAACTGGTAGGCTGTCATCATGCTGAACAGCATTAGAGGGCACAAAAGTGCAAGACACCCCACTTAATCTAGCAGACTGCCTTGTGCAGGATGGACGTCCCGATCGTGATGAGGGTCGACATGTTAATATGCCGATTGAACTCGGCTCAACAATGGTTTTCGACAGCTTTGCCGAATTCGCTGCTGCACGCGATGCGCGATATGAAAGCGGCACACTTTATTATGGGCGCTATGGCAATGCCGCGACCTTTAAGCTTGAGCAGATGCTGGCAAAACTTGAAGGCGCCGAAGCGATCACGTTGACATCCTCTGGGGTGGCCGCCATCACAACGACGCTGATGGCGCTGACCCACCCCGGCTGCCACGTTCTGGTCGCAGACAACGTTTACGGCAACACCCGCGTCTTCTGCGACGGGCTGCTGACCCAGCAAGGGGTCGAGATCGAGTACTTCGACCCGATGATCGGCAGCGCAATCAGCGATCTGATCCGCGCCGAAACCGCTGCGATTATGTTTGAAAGCCCGGGCTCCGGCACGTTCGAGATGCCAGATATCCGGGCCATCGCAGCAGCGGCACAATCTGCGAATGTACCCACGATCCTCGACAACACATGGGGGACGCCCGTCTTCAGCCAACCGCTGTCATGGGGCGTCGAAATCGTTGTCTACTCGGGCAGCAAATACATCTCGGGCCACTCGGACTGCATGCTGGGGATCACCGCCAGCAACGCCGCTTATGCCAAAGTTATTCGCAAGGCGGTGATGCAGGTCGGGGATAAAACCGGAGGGCAGGAAATCCTGCTCGCCCTGCGCGGGCTCAGAACACTGAAGCTGCGGATGGAGCATTTCGACAAAGCCGGTCGCGAAATGGCAATGTGGTTTGGAGATCAGCCACAGGTGAAAACCGTTCTGCACCCGGCGCTGCCCTCCTGCCCCGGTCACGAAAACTGGGCGCGGGATTTTACCGGCGCGGCCGGGCTGTTTGGCGTCATCTTCCACACTACAAGCGAAAGCGCGGCGCATCGCTTTGTCGACGCGCTGCACCATTTCGGCATCGGCGTAAGCTGGGGCGGCTATGAAAGCCTCGCCCTGCCGGTCACCCCTGTGCGCACAGCGACCAAGTGGTCGGAAACTGGCCAGCTTGTCCGTTTCAATATCGGGTTGGAGGACCTTGAAAGTCTGAAAGCAGACCTCGCCAACGCCCTCCCCCTGCTTGATCAGTAAGGATATGAGAATGCTCAACAAGATCGACCATTTTGCCATCGGCGCAGGCACTCTGGCGCACGGCGTTACGGCCATGAAAGACGCGTTGGGTGTCGAGGTGCCGCAAGGCTCGAAACACGATGCGATGAGCACGCATAACTGCGTCATGCAGGCAGGGAACGAGAGCTTCTTTGAACTGATAGCAATCGACCCCGACGCCCCCGATCCGGGCCGGGTCCGTTGGTTCACTCTGGATGATCCCGCGACGCAAGACCGGCTGAAAGAGCGCCCACGCGCGCTGTGCTGGGTGGTGAACACCGATGATCTGGATGCCGTCATCGCCGCCAGCCCGGTTGATCTGGGTGAAGTTGTCCATTTCCAGCGCGGTGACCGGACCTGGCGTCTGACCGTCCCAAAAGACGGGCATCTGCCTGAAAACGGCCTACTTCCGGCCTTCATCGAATGGTCCCCCGGTCCTCACCCGTCAACCGGCCAGCAGAACCTGGGCGTGACGCTTTCAAAGGTGCGGGTGCAGACGCCGAATGCTGCGCGCCTGACAGACATGTTTGAAAAACTCCAGATCTCGCATCTGGCAGAGATTTCCGAAGGCCCCACCGCGCTTTCCTTTGTTCTGGGAAGCCCAAATGGAACGGTAACGCTCGACTAAAACAATAGGTGCTCTATGACGATCCCATCGGTCAATCTGTCGCAAAAACCGGAGGTTACCGGTTTCTTTGATCCGGGGTCCAACACGATTACCTATGTCGTGCGCGACCCAGACTCGACGGCCTGTGCAATTGTCGATCCAGTGATGGAGTTCGACCTTTCAGCAGGCCGCCTGACCTTTGAAAGCGCCGATCAGGTCATCGCCTATATTCGCGAGAACGATCTGACCCTTGAATGGATCATCGAAACGCATGTCCATGCCGACCACCTGTCAGCCGCGCCTTACCTGCAGCAGGAGTTGGGCGGCAAGATCGGCATAGGCGAACATGTGCAAACCGTTCAGGACACGTTTGGCAAGATCTTCAACGAAGGGACAGAGTTTCAGCGCGACGGCTCGCAGTTTGACGCGCTTTTTGCGGATGGCGAGGCGTATCAACTGGGCGGCATGTCCTGCTTTGCGCTACACACACCGGGTCACACACCGGCCTGCATGGTCCATGTGATCGGTGACGCCGTTTTTGTCGGCGACACATTGTTCATGCCGGACGGAGGGTCAGCGCGCGCCGACTTCCCGGGCGGCGATGCCGGGCAGCTTTATGACTCGATCCAGCGGGTTCTTTCGCTGCCCGATGAGATGCGGCTTTTCATCTGCCACGACTACGGCCCCGGAGGGCGCGCGATTGCGTGGGAAACCACCATTGGCGAGCAGAAGGCCAAGAACATCCATGTTGGCGGCGGCAAATCGCGGGAAGAATTCATCAAGTTCCGCTTGGAACGCGACGCGCAGTTGGCCGTTCCAAAACTCATCCTGCCATCGCTTCAGGTGAACATGCGCGCCGGTGAGGTGCCCGAGGATGACGAGGGGAACATGATGCTAAAGACCCCTATCAACAAGCTTTAAACGCCTCGCAACTCCCAAAAAAACAAACCGCCCATCTGCTTTCAGATGAGCGGTTGCGTTTGCAGTGGCGGATTTCAGGGGAGGTTGGGGAGATTACCGCTCTGCAACTTTCATGCGCCGCTTGAGGTATTCTCCGTACTGGCCAAGGCCAAACAGGAACACCCAGTAGATCGCGGCAACAAATGCCAGCACTTCAATATAGTAAGGTGCCCATTCGCCTGTCCCAAAGGCGGCATTGGCCGAAGCAAGCACATCGAAGAACCCGATGATGATCACGATCGCGGTTTCCTTGAAGGTCACAACAACGTTGTTGACCGTGGCCGGCAGCGCGTGACGGAACACCTGCGGCAGAACAATGCGCCCTAGAATCTGCCAATAAGTCAGACCCAGCGCCTTGCCCGCTTCGAACTGTCCTTTGGTGATGGCCTGAAATCCACCACGCAGCACTTCGGCTTGATAGCAGGCAAAGAACAAGCCAAACGCAATGATCACGCGCCAGATCTTATCCCCTTCCAACCAGCTCGGCAGCAGGATCGGGATCACCACTGCGGCTGTGAAAAGGGTCGTCAGCAACGGTAGAGAGCGGATCGTGTCGATCACCAGCGACGCAAACCCGCGCACGACAGGCATCTCGGACCGGCGCATCAACGCCAGACCCAGCCCCATCGGCATCCCGATCAAAACAACGCTGGAGAACAGGAACAATGTCAGAGCCAAACCGCCCCACTGATCTGTGGTGACCTGCGGCAGACCCAACAGGCTGCCTTCCATCAACAGGAAATAGGTGGCGAAGCCCACGACCCAGATGGTCGACAGGCGCTTGGCCGTCCAGGTCCAAGGGAAGCACGAAATGATAACCGTGCCGATAATCGCCAGGCAAGCCAAGGCCGACCGCCAGTGTTCGTCGTACGGGTAAAGACCAAAAAGGATCAGCCGGTGCCGGGCATCGATAACAGACCAACACGCCCCGCCGTGACCGCATTCCTCGACATTGTCCGCGCTCCACACCGCGTGGAACACACCCCAGCTGAGCGCTTGCCATACCAGCCATGCGAGGCCCGCGAAGACTACAACCGTGATGATCGAATCCGTCGGCGTGGCGAACGAACGGCGGCGGAATCTCTCCCAGTCGAATTTCTTGTGAAGTACCGCGTCAGCCATATCAATGCGCCTTCAGTTTGAGGCTTTCGTTCAGCCAATTTATGAACTGAGCAATCGAGAAATTGACCAGCAGGAACGCGCCCATGAGGATGGCGATCAGTTCCAGCGTCTGCCCGGACTGTGTGATCGAAGTAGAGACGATGTAGAACAGGTCAGAGAACCCAATGGCGACACCGATGGTTGTGGCTTTCATGATGAAAATCCACTGGTTGCCAAGTGGCGGAATAATCGTCCGCAAAGCCATGGGCATCTTGATCCGCGCCCAGATCGCACGTTGGGTCAGACCCAGCGCCTCACCGGCCTCGATAAGTCCCTTGGGCACTTCGGCAAGACCTCCGCGCACAACCTCGGCGATATAGGCCGAGCCATACAGCGTGATGGCGATGATCATTACCAACAGTTCGGGTGAGATCGTCAGACCGCCGACAAAGCGCAGCCCCTTGAGCTCGGGCCACGAAATCGCGCCCTCACCTGCCGGAACCGTCAGGCCGGTTGCGACCAGAACCATGAAAAAACCCAGACCAATCAGCGCCAGCACGATCTTGGTAAAGCTGATCTTCATCCGCGACAGAAAGAATGCCGCCGCGATCAGAACCAAGACCATGACAAGAGCGACGGTCAGAGACACGTTCAGCAGCGGGATCATCAAGCCGCGATTGGACAGGAAAATCGCTTCGCCAAGGGTCATCGCCTGCCGTGGTCCCGGCAGGTGGATCACAACGGCATACCAGAAGATGCCCTGCAGGATCAGCGGAATGTTCCGGAAGGTCTGGATATAGACCGTCGCAGCGGTCTTCAGTGCCGGGTTCCGTGCATCGCGGAATGTCCCGATGAGAAAACCAAAGACCGTGGACAGGACAATCGTCAGAAAGCCCAGGAAAACGGTGTTCAGGAACCCGATGGTCAGGGTTCGGGCGTAGCTGTCGTTGATGTCCCGGTCGATCAGCGAGAAAGAGTAGGACCAGCCGGTAGACCGTTCAAGGAAGCCAAAGCCGCTGGCCAGACCCAGCGCATTCAGATTGACCTTGGCGCTTTGGATGGCGCTGATGACGACCAGTGCAGAAAATACGATCAGCGCGCTTTGTATAATCAATTTGCGCCTGTTGGCGCGCGCCTTCAGTTCGGATGCGTCCATGGCTCTTAGTCTTCTGGTTTTAGGGAAGGTGCGGGGCCGCAACACTACGCGGCCCCGAGGCTAGGTCAGTGCTTAGTCAAGCTGTGGGGCGTACAGAACGCCACCGTGGCTCCAGAGATTGTTCAGACCGCGTTCTAGTTTGTACGGGCTGTTGTCGCCAAGGTTGCGGTGGTAGATCTCGCCATAGTTGCCGACGGCTGCGATCATCTCTTTGGCCCATGTGTCACGGATGCCAAGCCGCTCACCCATGCCCGGCTCGGCACCCAGCAGACGCGCGATTTTCGGGTTCGGCGGGTTGGCTGCCATTTCTTCGACATTCTCCGAGGTGATGCCTTCTTCTTCGGCAATCAGCAGAGCAGCCAACATCCAGTTGGTAAAGTCGACAAAGTCTTCATCCCCCTGACGCATCGCGGCCGAGATCGGCTCATTCGACAGTTGATCGTTTAGGATCACATGTGCGTCGGGGTTTTCCATTTCGGTCGCACGCAGGACCGCCAGGAATGGACCCCAGGCGACAAAGCTGTCACAGCGGTTGGCCAGATACGCCGCACGCAGTTCCGATGCTTTTTCATAGCTGACCATTGTGTGTTCAACGCCAAGGCTTTGCAGGTAGTTGGCCGCAATACGCTCGATCGTGGTGCCGGCTTCGACACAGATTGTGCCACCTTCCAGATCTTTTGCTTCGGTGATCCCCAGATCGCCATGCGCCATGAACTGGGCGCCACCAAAGAAATAGGGGATTGAGAACTGCAGACCCAGCTCAGTGTCACGGCCCATGGTCCAGCCAGTGGCTTTGATGATGACATCAACATCACCCGATTGCAGCGCGGGGAACCGCTGCGCCCAGCTCAGTGGGACGATCTTTGACTTTTCCGGATCGCCCAGCAGCGCTGTCGTCATCGCGCGACAAAGATCGATATCCAGGCCTTTCCACTCGTTTTTATCATTCACTTCGACAAAACCGAAATAGGAACCGTTGTGGCCCGAGCACAGCAAGGTGCCGCGGTCCTGAATTGCTTTGATGGTAGGGCTTTCTGCCATCGCCAGACTTGGGAAGGTGAGCCCTGCGGCAACGGCCAATCCGGCCGCTAAACCTTTGACTTGCATTTTTCTAACTCCACTGTTGTTCTATATTTCGGCACATACGTGTCGATATAGAGAATGAACAACTTGCCGCAACGAGTCAACAGTTTCGAAACTGGGACACGCAGTTGAACTCAAAAACCGCGAACATTTCGCTCAGATTTTAGGCGCGCAACGGGTGCCTGTGATTAAGTATTCTCCGGTTTATTGGAAGATCAGGGCGCCGCGCTCGAAAGATGAAGTGCGCGGCAAAACTCGGAACCACGCGGAGAATTAGCTTGTTGAGGATCACTCACGAATGGGCACGACTTGATTGCCTAGCGCCCTAGAATTAAATTGGAAATTCAAGAGGAATACACAGATGTCACAAGTTGAGACCAAGTAACAATCCGCACCTTTGATTAACGAGTAACTTTGCTTTGCGCTCTATTCGATGTCGCGCGCTATCACGAAAATACTCCGGCATCCTGGACGAACTGGGCCTTACCCAACTACAATATTTGACTTTGCTTGTTCTCTGGGAAAAGGATGGCAGGAGTGTCCAAGAAATCGTGGATTACCTTGAGCTTGAGGGGGCAACAACTACGCCCTAGCTGAAAAGAAGATGAGCGTAGATTTAAAGTGTTTCTTACGGAAAAAGGCCACGCAACGCGCGCACGTGCACTGGATGTGCCAGAGCGTCTTGGGTGTGCCTTAGGCGTGACGGATAGCCAGGTCGATACGTGGATGAAACACCTTCGCGACCGTCGTAGAACCATGGGATAGCGCGAACACAAGCCAAGCTCGTGATCTTGTTACTTGGCTAGTGCACTAGCTAACTCCAACTACCTAATGCACTAGCTTTAACAATGAGCGCCCACTATGAAACGTCGAAAAGTACTAGCAGCAGTAGGCGCGCAAAATTCGAAGGACGTGATCCTGTTCGCGATATTCGTCTACGTCCGATACTGTGTGGGTAGTGTCGCAAACCTTTGGAACGACAAAAGCCAGAGATATGCCAGACGCAGTGATCCTGTGATCTCAGCAAACAACCGAAAACCAGGGGTCGTATCACTAGAGAATTGCTCCTTCCGGATCATGTTTGCGACACCACCGGCTCGGTTCTTGGTGAATCGGATCGGTTTACCGAACAACGTTTTGTTGTCGAGCTGCCAAGAGCTTCCAGATTTCCGACATAACCTTGCCCATTGTTTTGTCACGCCGGCGGATCGCAAACACGTCTGTGTGCCGAGGCGGGAAACCATCGACGTTCAACGGAATCAGTTCGCCTGATTCAAGTTCCTCTTGCATCAGGTGCTCTGGGACACCGCCCCAACCCAGGCCGGCCTTGATAATCGACTTCTTGGCCTCAAAGTCCGACACGATCCAGTGTTGGCCGCCAGACAGAACATCTCTGCTTTGGTCGAAATCCTTGCTACCGCTCCCGGCCACGATCACCTGAGTATAGCCCTGCATTTCTCGTTTAGAACGCACGCCTCGCGTTTTGGCCGCTGCAAACTCAGGGCTTGCAACAGGCCGGATGGTGATCGAACCAAACGGGAGCGTTTCCACCTCGTCGATCGGAACGTCTTGAAGCCCCGCTATGATCATATCAGCAGCACCTTCCATCAACCTTGCGAGCGGCCCACCCATCATCTCGGAGGCGACGTTGATGTTTGTTCCGGGATAAGTCTGCCTGACTTTGGCTAAGAGATCGAGGACAGGTTCCAGCGACATAGTTGCTGTAATAGCTATGGAAACCATTGGCTCTTGAGCACTTCGCAGTCCGGCGACAACGGATTTTAACGCACTCACTTGCTCCAACACCCGCGCTGTTTCCCGGAAAAATATCTCACCTTCGGGTGTCAGTTCCGGTCTGTAACTTTCGCGAGAGAAAAGGTCGAACTCCAATTCCGCCTCCAGTTTCCTGATTTGATGACTGACCGCAGATTGAGCCTTATTCAGGCGCTCTGCTGCGGCACGAAAGGTTCCGGTGGCGACAATCGCATCCAGGGCGACGAGTTGATCTAGGGTCATGTCGATCTCATATGATCTTCTTTTTAGATCATTACTCTGAGAAATCGATATTATCAATTGCCCCTCATGGCAGCTACTTCAGGTTCACACCCAAGAAAGGAGCCTGAAATGAAACTCTATTACAAACCCGGCGCCTGCTCGCTTGCCAGCCACATCATGCTGTACGAGGTCGGCGCCGAATTCGAGATCGAAGCGGTTGACACCAATGCCGGATTGACCGCCAGCGGAAGCGACTATCGCGACATCAACCCCAACGGCTATGTGCCTTCGCTGACGATCACAGGCGACGAAACCCTGAGTGAAGGCGTCGCCATTCTTCAGTACATCGCAGACAACAACGCAGAGCGCGCCTTTGCCCCCGAACCTGGTAGTGTTGCGCGCGCAAGAGTGCAACAGCATCTCAACTATGCCGCTGCCGAACTGCACAAATCGTGGGGCCCGCTCTTTGCCGGCAATGCGACCGCAGCAGAGCAGCAAGCCGCCGAAGAAAAAGTTCGTTCGAAATTCGACTATCTTGAAACGGTTTTTTCCGATGGCAGGGCATTCCTTGTGAACGAAACCTTTTCGGTTGCGGATGCCTATACGTTTGTTCTGGTAAACTGGGCGAACTTCAAATCCATTGACCTGTCGGGCTGGCCGCATCTTGCAGCCTATGTCGCGCGGATTGCCGAACGTCCGGCTGTAAAATCGGCGTTTGCCGCGGAAGGGCTAGTATGATGGTACAGTCGAAACATCCCGAAATCCAAGAGCTGATGAAGCGTTACTTTGACGGTCTCTATCACTCTGACAGCAACGTGCTGAGGACCGTTTTCCACAAAGACCTTGCTTATGTGAACGGCACCTCGGGCACCTACGAATTCATGGGGTTGGAGGCCTATATGCACAGGATCGACGGGCGCACCCCGCCCGCCTCGCGCGGCGACCCCCGACAAGAGGTGATCGAACGGGTCGCGCTCAAAGGCGATCGCATCGGTATTGTCGAGGCTCGAATGACCATGATGGGGCGCAACTACCAGGATCTTCTGACACTGATTAATACAGGCGACGGCTGGCGCGTTCTGACTAAGGTCTTCTCGTTTGTCGAGCGAAAGGAGTAATCCGATGCCTTACGTAAACATCAAGGTAACACAGGAAGGCGGCCCCGAAGGTAAAGGCCCGTCTGCAGAAGAAAAGGCGCTGCTTATCTCGGGTGTCACCGATCTGCTTCAGAGGGTTTTGAACAAAAATCCCACAACGACCTTTGTGGTGATTGACGAAGTCCCGCTTGAAAACTGGGGTATGAAAGGCCGTTCGGTCCGCTATATCCGCGCCAAGACGCCCTGAACCCTCTTCGATACCTAAAACCAAAACTGTCGGTGCGCCTGATGGCGCACCGGTTCAGAGGAAACGTCTTAGAGACACCCCAAGCGTTCCTACCTGCGCCAAGGCAGGCTGGCCTATCGACCGGCTGGTGCAGGGCTGACGCCAGAGGGTTTTTCAGCTTTCACACTCAATTGGCGGAACCGGTTATGAACCCGAACCTTACTCAAACTGACATGCTGAAAGGGTACCTCTGGATGGCCCTGGCCGTTGTGATCTGGGCCGGCTGGCTGGTCCTGACCTCATCGGGGCGCACGACAAGCTTGTCTGTCGTTGACCTTGCCGGGCTGCGTGCGTTTTTTCCTGCCATTCTGCTTGCCCCCGTCTTGTGGGCCCGCCGGCATGAGGTCGCCCGGCTTGGAGTCACACGCTGCCTGCTTCTGTCCGCGTATGGTGCCCCGTTCACCCTAAGCGTCGGGCTGGGACTGGGCAAAGCGCCGGTTGCTCATGCTGGCGCATTGGTTCCCGGCCTGATGCCTCTATTGGCCGCTGCAATCTGCGCTGTTTTCTTTGGTGCACCCGTTCAACGGCGTCAGATCATCGGCTATTTGCTGATCTTGATTGCCACATTGTCTGTATTCGTCCTTGCAGGTAGGCCATTCGCGGGCCCGAACATTTTCGCCGGTCACGTTCTGTTTTTGATCGGCGCCTGTTGCTGGGCCTGTTTCGCCGCAACATCCAAAACCTTCGACATCCCGCCGTTTCTGGCAACCGCTATTGTCGGTGGCGTCTCATCGGCACTGATCCTGCCCGTTTGGGTGTTCTCCGGCCACTCCACCCTTAGCCTGGCATCTTGGTCTGAGATTTTGTTTCAGTCATTCTTCCAAGGCATCGCCTCTGGGCTGCTGTCGCTTTTTGCATTCACCCGGGCGCTCCGCCTGATCGGCCATCAAGCTAGCATGCTTGCTTCGCTCACACCGGGGGTTGCCACTTTGCTGGCTGTTCCTGCTTTGGGGCAAGTGCCAAATGTCATCGAGTTGCTTGCTCTTTTGCTGGTGATCCTGGGCCTGCTGATCAGTTCAACCGGTGGTGGACCCGCACCCACCCATAACAACGCCACCGCTCACAATTGCTGAGCCCCGGTCATCGGAGAAACGAGAAATGTATATGGATCCCATTCCGACCCCTGTCGTCACCGACATATGGAACACCCTTAAACAAGAGGCGCGCGAAATGTGTAAGAATGAGCCATTTCTCGCACGGATGCTTCAGCGCGTTTTGTTGACCCCCAGCACCTTTGGACAAGCCATTGTCGAACTGCTCGCGCGACCACTAGCAGACCAAGACATTGAGGAAACACAGCTTCGTTCCGTGTTTTTGAATACGATCCGGGGCGATGGCCGGTTTGTCGATTCGACAGCGCAAGACCTTGCGGCCGTTTTTTCCAAAGACCCGGCCTGCAAAACCCATGCCCGTGCATTCTTGAACTACAAGGGCTTTCAAGCGCTGCAAGCGCATCGCTTCGCGCACCGATGGTGGCATTCAGGTCGTCATGAACTCGCTATCTGGCTGTCCAACAGGGTCTCTGCTGTTTTGGGTCCCGACATTCATCCCGCCGCTCGAATAGGTTCAGGAGTTATGCTTGATCATGGCTCTGACATCGTTGTTGGTGAAACCGCAGTTGTGGAAGACAATGTAACCATTCTTCAAAATGTTACACTTGGGGGAACGGGAAAAGTCACAGGCGAGCGACACCCCAAGGTTCGCCAAGGCGCAATGATTGGCGCAGGGGCCAATATAATTGGAAACATCGAAATCGGGGCTTTCAGCAAAGTCGGCGCAGGAAGCGTTGTTCTCAAGGACGTGCCACCCAACTGCACAGTGGCAGGTGTACCGGCTCAAATCGTGCGAATTCACTCTGAGTTCCTCCTGACGGGACGTGCCGCTGACATCTGAAAGGAGTTTCCTGAGGGAAACGAAGACTCATGAATGACAATCCGACCTTCAAAAATGTCTGTCATCGAGGGTGTTTTTCCATTCGGCAGACAAGTTGCGCCGGCTAATTGTTGCTAGGGAACCCAATTTTGATGGGTGATCGCATAATTCAAAGCTTCGAGATCTTCAGTCAGTTGGCTGTGTGAGATTGGCCCTCCCAGGCACACCCTGACCGCTTCGTCGGGTGCGCCTGTTACCGTAAAGGCATTGCTCGGCATAACTCCGACTTGACGATTGGCCATGTGGCTCATCACGTCAGCTCGGCTCGACCCTTGGGGCAGCTTGAGCCAGATATTGAATGCTTCGTTGCTGCCGACGAAGTCTTGGTCCAGCATAATCTTGGCCGCAAGATTCTGTCTGCGGTTCGCCTCGTTGCGGACGAACTTTTGCACCGCCGCGGCTGTACCATCCTCGATCCATCGCGCCATCAAAGCTGTTGTGATTGGTGACGCCATGACATTCGATGCTTGCAAGGCCCGCGTGAAGTGGGCTATCGCCCGCCAGCACCTGAAACCATCATCCCAATGGATTATAGGCCGATGATGCACTAACAATCAGGTTGGACCAGTCAGATGAGGCTGCTCAGCTTTAAGGTATCGAGCGCTTCGCCACAGTGACAATTCAAGAAAAAATAACTGCGAGAAACAAGGTGGCTGAAACTGCTCTCTTACAGGAAACAGGCGTGCCCACACACTTTCGCGCAACTCGAGCTTAGCCCAGAGTGATGCCGGTGATGAAGGTGTACGAGCTTTCAACCAGATCGATGACGACATCCAGCTCTTCGGGTGTGGTCGGTGTATATATCATGACAAAGCCGCTCCACCCAGGACGTTGCTTGGCCCAGGGGTGAGCTACGGCCCAGCCAGCCTCAATTGCCCTTCGCGCCATTTCTGGGTCGAGCGAGGCGTGCAAGCTGCCATCAGGATGCATGTGCGCAAACTCAAACCCACCGACGATAGAGTTCGGTTGGGACAACAACATATCGGGATCAAGCTGAAAGCCAATCGCGCCAGGTAATGATATGCGTGTGGGGCCAAGTGTGACCCCCGGGAATTGCGCAACTCGCTCCAGCAATAGCTGGGCCAAATCGGCATTAATTTCGACACCAATCTGAGTATGCGGCACGCCGCTTGTCGTTTCGGGACGGGGCGAGATGCGCTCCGGCAAGGAGCGCTCTTGCGCAGACGCCATCGAGCACATCAATGTCACTACCGTCACAGAAACCGCCAATGTTCTCAGGTGTACATTCATCGTGTTGACCATGCGCCAATATCAAAGATTGAGTGCTCAGCGCCGTATCGGTGCCCCTGCACGCATCATTCAGCTTTTAACGCTTCGATATTGATCAAGAGCTCTATCTCGTCGCTCACAGCAGGTGCAAAGGCCCCAAGTCCGAATTCAGACCGTACGATAGTCGCCGTGGCAGCCAGCCCCAAGGTCGCCGTGCCCTCTTTTGGGCCAAACGGGTATGGCGCTGACTTGTTGAGCGTTGTTTCCAGAACAACAGGCTTGGTGACGCCGTTCATGGTCAAGTCGCCAGAAATATCCGCGGAATTGTCCCCGGTCACTTCAATGCTGGTTGAGGCGAATGTGACCACGTCACCGTCGTTCGCGCTGAAAAAGTCATCGGACATGAAGTGTTGCAAACGGGCATCCCAGCCCGTGATCATGGATTTTACAGGCATAGACACTGTGACAGACGACGCAGACGGATCATCTTCGTTGAACTCTATCTCGCCGCTAAAACCTGAGAACATGCCAAATGTTTCTGAGAACCCGATGTGGTCGTAGCTGAACAATACCTGGCTGTGTCCAGGATCCAGCTCGTAGGTGCCACTCTCGGACAATGCGGTTGTCGCGCCCATCGATAAGAGTACCGCCAGCGGGGTTGTTGCCACTTTGAACATTGATACGCTCCCATTTTGACAAGACTTGTTTGCGGAATTGAGTATTGAGCTTTAGTTATTAGCTGATCATACTTATAGAACAAAATGTTTTATTACGCAACAAAGTGTTCTACAGGAGGGGCGGTTGAAAGAAGATCCCAGGCTGATCGCCACACGGCAGGCCGCGCTTGATGCGGCGCAAAGGATACTGAGGGATGAGGGCGTACTGCACGTAACTCATGGCGCGGTTTCAAAGGCAACGGGTATTTCGCGGAGCACACTTTACAGGCACTGGCCAGATGCGCGCAGTCTACGTGATGCAGCATTCAGGCGCATCGCAACACCGCCGAACATACCACCCAAAACCGATGGCCCGCTGCGATCTGACCTGCGCTGGCTACTCGGCGTACTGATGGGAGCTTTGAATGACACACCATGGGGCCAAATCGCGCCTCAGGTGGTCGCTGCTGCGTCCACCGACGAAGAAGCGCGGTTGGTGATCACTGAATTCATGAAAGACAGGTTCGCAAGTGTTGAAGCAGTATTTGCAGCCGCAATAGACCGCGGTGAGATCGCCACGGATGTTCCGGTTGAACAGCTTATAGAACTAGCAGTCGCTGCACCTTACTTCCGCAAGCTCATACGTCATGAGATACTGGACGAAGATTGGTTGGATCAACATGTTGATCTGCTGTGCAGTGTCGCGAAAACCAATTCGGAGCAGTGAACATCGCCTTACTTAGCAATCAAAGCGACCAGCAACGGGCGCGAGATTTCGACAGAAAAACAATTTATGATCAATAGCCTGTCCAGCCAGTTCCTCATAACTGCTGCTTCAAATAGTCCCGACGAAGGTTCGCTATGATCGTTCTTCGAATTTTGCAAAGTCCGCGTTCTGCGCATTTCTGTAATTCGGGCAACGCGCAGCATCGGCCAAAGTGGGCTCGATGCGGCCAATCTCCGCGGCTTGCATGTTTGGCAGGCCCAGCCGGTGCTGTCAGACGAATTCGAACCAGTCTCAGTTTGCCGCGGGAACCGTGAACCTATCCGGAACAAAGTTGACGCCACTCGGCAAGAGCGGCGCTGCGTGTCAACTTGAAGGTGTCTCGGCTGGTGAGCGATCGTTCCTGATTGAAGTGATTGTAGACGGAGGAATGAACGGAGGCGAATTTCTGTAAACTTCGCATGCGCCTGAAACGCTGCATCGCGCGTTCGCGTCGTCGGAAAGGCAGGTGCGAGTTCTCGACGCGGTTGTTGAGCCACCTGCCCGTCCTTTGTTTTTCGAGCACGCCCATTTCTCTAAGCGCAGCCTTGTAAGAAGCGAAGCGATCTGTGAAGACCTCCTCGGCGCAACCGTGTCGCTTCATCAATTTCTTGAGGAATTTCAATGCTGCAGCTTTGTTTCGGCGTTTAGTAACAGCTGCTTCCAGCACCTCGCCTTCGTGATCAACAGCCCGCCAAAGATAATGCCGCTTGCCATTTACCTTCACGAAAACCTCGTCCACGTGCCACTTCCATTTGGAGAATGCTCTCAATTGCTGAACACGCTTCCGTCTGATCTCAGAAGCAAACATCGGCCCGAACCTGTTCCACCAATACCGGACAGTTTCGTGGCTCACGTCGATGCCTCGCTCGTGCAACAAATCTTCGACATTCCGAAGCGAGAGCGGGAAGCGGATGTACAACATCACCGCAAGGCGGATGATCTCAGGGCTGGTTTTAAAGTATTTGAAGGAGGCAGGTCTGGTCATGGACAAAAGCTACGCAACACCCCTACCCCGCTCAACCAAAGTTCTTCCGACAAGACCCTTTCGCGCATCATGGGCCACGAGCGCGAAACGCGGCGCATCACCGGATGAATTGTTCAACGTAATCTTCTCCAAGACCGGCTTCCCCGAAATGTTTTCGGCACAGATCAATCTTGGTAAAGACATCTTCGTAGCCAGTGACCTTGCCCCACGGATCAACATAGCACATCACGCCATTGACCTGGAAATAGGCGACCATCTCTTCTACATCGTCGGGAACGACCAAAGTATGAGTCTCACCCGGCGGCTCAAAGACATATCCCCCCTCTTCCGCAACCCAATCATGTTCCAGATAATGCCAGCGCCCTTTCAGGACAAAACCGTGGACTGGCTGTGGATGGCGGTGCCGCGAAAGAACACCTGCTTTGCGCACTTTGAGAAGGTTCATCCAATAACCTTGCGAGCGGTTCAGGCAGAGCGGTCGGAACCAGACGTTCTCTGCCTGCGGAACCCACAGTCTGTCGTCCTCACTCATGGCATTCGGGATCACGATCTCGTCTTGCACATCCTTGGGGAATGGCAATTGATATGGCATTCGGGCGGTGTCATCGTCATTCATAGATTTTCCTCACATAGCGAGATAGCCGCCATCAACCGGATAGATCGATCCGGTCACAAAACTGGCGTTTTCACTCAAAAGCCATCGCACAAGCGCACCGACTTCTTCGGGTTTCCCCCAGCGTTTCATTGGCGTACGCGCCATGATCCCCGCTGTTCGTTCAGGGTCTTGCCGAAGGCCCTGGGTCATCTCTGTCTCAATCCAACCCGGCGCGATGGCATTGACCCGGATACCGTCTTCGGCCCAGCGACCTGCGAGGGCCTTGGTCAATTGTGCCACGCCGCCCTTAGAAGCGGTATACGCCGGAACTAAAGGCCCACCAAAGGTACTGAGCATAGAGGCGGTGTTGACGATGGCCCCACTCGCTTCAGCCAACAATGGATGCGCGGCAAGACAGCAGCGCATGGTGCCAGTCAGATTCACATCGAGCACCTTGGCGAAGACGTCGATGTCATATTCTTCGCCACGCAAAAGAATACCTGCGCAGTTCACCAAGGCATCGAGACCCGTGAGTTCGCCGAATACATCATTGATGGACGTCTGGTCGGTGACATCCAAGAGCTGCACCTTTAACCCGTCCCGAGGCTCGAATGCATCCAATTCGGATTGGGAGGCGGATGCGGCAATGACGGACCAACCTGCGTCTGCCAACGACCGTGCAACACCCGCACCAATCCCTCGCGTACCGCCCGTTACAAAGGCCTGTTTCATCCAAGTTCCTCCAATACACTGGTGAAGGCGCGCGCGCGCCTGCCGATATCATCCAAAGTATAGCTCGGTTTGAACAGTGCGGATCCCAGCCCATATCCATCTACACCCGCGGCATGATACGGCGCCATCGTATCCGGCGTTATGCCCCCTACCGCAGCGACGACTGCGTTTGCAGGCAATACGGCGCGCATGGCAGAAATGGCAGCTGGCGGCACCATTTCCGCCGGAAAGAATTTGAGGACCGATGCTCCGATATCCAACGCCGTAAAGGCCTCGGATGGGGTCATGACACCTGGACACCAATACAGACCCCGCGCGACAGCCGCGCGCCCGACGTCCGGGTTCATATTGGGCGACACGATGATACGCCCGCCTGCATCAGCAACCGCCGCGACCTGATCCACAGTCAACACTGTGCCAGCGCCGACGATGGTCTGAGCGCCATGTTTCACGGCGATCTGCCCTATCGATTCCAGCGGGTCCGGTGAGTCGAGCGGCACTTCGATTATCCGAAACCCGGCATCGAAGAGTACATCAGACACCGGGCGCGCATTTTCTGGTGATAGCCCCCGCAAAATCGCAATCAGCGGGTTCTCGGCAAGAGCTGCGGTGAGGTCAATCATCCAACCAACCCCGCAGCGCGAGCAATCAGAAAATGCCCTTTCGCAACGATATCATCTGGCGCGCGACGGCTGTCGAAACCAGCAGTTCGAAGCGCTATTTCGTATCGGTCGGACAAGTCGCTGCGTCCAACAACAGTGATCGTGCCGACGTCTTTTACTTCGCCGGTCGCGGCAGCAACCTCGGTCCCGATCAACAAGCCCGACAAGTAGTCGGCCGTAGCAACCTTTGGGATTTTGCCCATGAGAGGAAGCGTCCGAACATGAAACAAGCTGTGCAGCAGGTTCGACTCACCACTGAGGCCCGCCTTTACGCCCATCACGAATGCGTCTTCGCTGAAGGCGTCCTCCTTCATCAATGTGCCAAGGATCGTGTGTTCTTTCAGCGCCGAAAAGATCTCACCTGTCATGTAAGTCGAGAAATCCACGATCTTCCCGTCCGCAACCTGAACCCATTTGCTGTGCGTTCCCGGCATCACGAACATACCTTCGCTCAAGCCTAGCGAAGATGCCCCAATGATCTGGGTCTCCTCGCCGCGCATTACGTCGGGTCCTCCGGCATGTTCTGTCGACGCACCAGTCACAAAGTGAATGCGCGCTCCGTTGGCCGCTTGGTGGGGGACCAACGCCCGCGCCAGACCGCCAGCACCCAGCGGCATTTCGGCATATTGCGTTTCGACCCAGCCATTGCGGCTGGTAATCATGCCGGATGCCAGGATCGGCAGGTTAGTGTTGGAGACCCAAGGGCCGATGAGACGATCAAGGACCGCGTCAAAGGTTTGCCCCGCAACCTGCATGATGCCTTCAGGCGACGAGACCCCATCGATCACCTCGCCCTCCGCACCGATTAGAAATGCACGGAACGAAGACGTGCCCCAATCTACGCCGATCAACGCTGGCTCAGATGCGACCGAATTCATTCAGCAGATCCTCAACGGTTTTGCCTTGGGCGACCCATTTACGGGTTTCCTCTTCACGGTCAGCCTGCTCTTGAGCAAGGCGCACGGTTTCTTCGGCAATTTCCTGTGGAACCACAACGACGCCCATAAGATCAGCTACAATGAAATCGCCGGGGTTTACGACGACGCCACCACAGGCAATTGGCACATTGATCGAAAGTTCTTCTTTACGTTCCGAGAACATCGTGTGCGTTCCACGCGGTGTGATCGCGCGCGTCCAAATTGGCCAATTGATGTCTTCCAGTTCATCTGTGTCGCGCCCGGTGCCATCAACGATCATACCGCGTATGCCACGATTCTTGGCCAGACCGCCCATTAAACCGCCGCAGACTGACGTTTGACGATCACCTCCCGCGTCCACGACGATCACGTCCCCGGGTTGTCCCATTTCAAGCGCTCTCAAAGGATCGACCAGATCACCTTTTGAAAGCTGAACCGTCACGGCCTGGCCTGTAACCTTGGCACGGAACGCGGGCTTGATGGCGCTGTCCATCACGCCTGTTCGGTACTGCACATCCGCAAAAATGGCAGCAGCAGAGTACGCCTCCAACACCTTGTCGAATTTTTTGAGAAGTTCCGGGTTTCTTTCAAAATCATTGAAAACCCTGAGGTCCGTGCTGACGTCTGGCATTCTTGTCTCCTGTTATGCGGTAGATACGGCCAACGCGTCGGCATTGACTGTGTAGTCGGGGTTTTGTCCTGTCAGGACCTTGGCCACCTGAGTGGCCGCAGTGACCCGCGCTGCGTGTATGGATTCCTCGGAATAGTAGGCCGCATGTGGCGTTACGAGGACGTTGGGCAGTTTGAACAACGGGTTGTCATCAGGCGTCCAGTTGGCGCGCTTGGCCGGTTCTTCTTCGGGGTCGTCGAGCCCTGCGGCTGCCAGATGGCCTTCGGTCAGCGCCCGGAACAGGGCTTTGTTGTCGACCGTCGGTCCGCGTCCAGTGTTCACGAGTATCGCACCGGGTTTCATGACCGAAAATTCGGCATCCGACAAAAAGTGATGCGTGTTCGGCGTCATCGGCGCCTGCATCAGGACATAGTCGGACCTTGCCAGCAATTCAGGCTTGCTCACCAGCTCGACCCCAATCTTTGCCGCGACTTCTCTTGGCAAATACGGATCGTAGGCGATGACCGTAACTCCGAAAGACTGCGCCCGCGCTACGATGGCTTGCCCTATTTTTCCCAGCGAGACGACACCCATCGTCCGCCCGCGCAACCGGTAGACCGGCTGCCCGCTTTGCCACTTCCAGACCCCTGCATGAGTGGCCCGATCATAGTCGGGCAACTTGCGCGCCAGGGTCAGCCAAAGGGCAATCGCGTGATCGGCGACTTCCTCGGTGCAATAGTTTTGCACGTTGGTAACGAGGATACCTTTTTCCGTCGCCGTGCCGACATCCACGATATCCACGCCTACGCCATAGCGCGCGATGACCTCGCAGTTTCGCATCCGCGTGATCGTTTCTTTCCCGATCCGGGCATATTGGTTCATCATCGCTGCGCAATGCGGCGCGACATCGAACAGGTCTTCCTGACGCTTGGCCTGAAGCGCAATCACCTCGGCTCCTGCGGCTTCCAGGATTTCCGTCTCAACGGCAACATCACCAAAGTCGTAATCGGTGATCACGACCTTGGGTTTGTCCGTTCTGGGGGGAAAGGCGGCGCGATCAGTCATAAGCACCCGCCGAATAGGTCAATTCGTACGAGTGGCTGTAGAGCTCGAAAATGTTGCCAAAAGGGTCTTCCATATAGACCATGCGATAGGGCTTTTCACCTGGGTAATACTTGCGCACTTGGCTCATGCGCTGGCGCCCGCCCAGGTCTTCGATAACCTTGACGCGGCCTTCCAGATCCTCGTCCTGTACGCAGAAATGAAACAAGCCACGCCGCCAATATTCAAACGGGCGTTCTTCTTCGACGGTTTTCGGGAACTCAAACAATTCGATGCCAACACCGTCGCCCATCGACAAATGCGCGATGCGGAAGCTTCCCCAACCTTCCCCAAATACATCGTCGCACATCTGACCGATGGCGCTTTCGTCATGCAGGATTTCAGTTGGTTCCATCAGCACGTAGAGGCCGAATGCCTTGGAATAAAACTCCACGGCTTTTTCCAGGTCGGGAACTGTGATGCCGATGTGAGAGAAAGTGAGAGCGGCCATGTAGGGCTCCTCCAGTTAGAAGTTAGAGAATGTTGCGAACGATGCCGCCTTCGATCCGGTGCGCAGAACCATTGGAGGCCGTGCTTGCAGAGATCGTGACGATCATGCGGGCGACTTCGTCTGGTTGGACAAAGCGTTGTATGAGCGATGTGGGCTCATCTGATTTGAAGTAATTGTCGACGATCGTATCGAGCGGCTCACCCTTTTGATCCGCGAGACCGTCAAAATAGGCTTCGACACCTTCGGTCCAGGTCGGACCAGGCAGGATCGAGTTAACCCGGACTTTCGTGCCCTTTGTCAGTTCTGCCATGCCGCGTGTCAGACCTAACATGGCAGTTTTAGTGACAGAATAATGCACCATCTGAGGGAGCGGTTTCACTGCCGCTTCGCTGGCCATGTTGATGATAGATCCCTTATCCCGGCCAAGCATGTCAGGCAGGAAAATTCGGCTCATCCGAACGGCGGACAGGACATTGATGTTGAAGTAATGCATCCAGTCGTCATCCGTGAGTTCCTCGAACGGTTTGACCGAGAAGATGCCGACATTATTCACAAGAACATCCACCGCCCCGCGCGCGCGGGCAAAATCCGCCAGTGTTTCTGCATCTGAGGTCTTGGTCAGGTCGGCCGCAATGCCTTCGACCTTGCCCAGAGATGACAGGTCGTCGACGCAGTCGGACACTTCCGTCTGGGTCAGGCCATGCACGATGACCCGCGCGCCTTCTTCAAGATAGACCCGGGCAGTGGCTTTGCCGATGCCGGAACCTGAACCAGTCACCAGGACCAGCTTATCCTTAAGCCCCAGATCCATCTCAGGCCTCCTTCTTTACGTTAGACGACTGCTGCGATGAAGCGCGACCGAACATTCGACCCATCAAGCCCGAAATCTCTGCACGCCACATGTCTATGCCGACGGCCAACAGAATGATCAGGCCCAACACGATGTTCTGAACCGAAGATGGCGCAGCGTTCAGGTTCAAACCATTCTGGACGATAACGATTGTCATCGCCCCCATCAGCGTGGCGAGGATGTTGCCACGACCGCCTGCAAGGCTGGCTCCGCCGACAACAGCAGCGGCAATGGCCTGCAGTTCCAGCGTCTGGCCATAGTTGGGCGAACCAGAGTTGAGGCGCGCTGACATCAGGATCGCACCAACAGCCGTCATGAAACCAGCGATGACAAATGTCGTCGTCTGAACTTTTCGTACGTTGATACCCGTCAGAACGGCAGCGGCTGGGTTGCCACCCACGGCATAGATCTCACGCCCAAGTTTCGTGAAGTTCATGGTGAACGCAGCAAGGACGTAGAAGAATACGAGGTAGAAGAAAGGCATCGGAACGCCGAACAGCTTGCCGTAGAAGATTGGCTCTAACGCCGGATCCAGCGAGAAGATCGGAGACCCATTGTTGAAGGTCAGGGCAAGGCCCCTGAAGGCAATCAACGCCGCCAATGTCGTGATAAACGACGGGATACGCCCGTAGGCTGTTATCAGCCCGATGAACAGACCAAGCAATCCGCCCATGAAGAGTATGAGGGGCAGCGCCAGAACCAGTGGAATGCCGACAAATTTCAACATTTGCGCAAGGATCATGGTCAGCAAAGCCACCATAGACCCGGAACTCAGATCGATGCCCGCAGCGAAGATCACGATAGTAGACCCGATTGCGATCAAGGCCACGATGCTTACCTGTAGCGAAAGGTTAGAAAGGTTGCCCGGGTTCAGGAAGCGTTCGGTCGTAAGGGCCACGATCAGTGCGACAATCACCATTGCTGCGAATGGCCCGATCAACTGGGTGTCAAAGATCCGCTTCATGCGAAAGCCTCCTTAGGCTTGGATTGGGGGGTGTCGGCGGACGCGCGAACAAGATCGTCATGCGTAAGGTCGGATGCATCGACAGTGCGCACTATCGTTCCGTGCTGCACGACGGCAATCCGATCGCTCATCGCAAGCAACTCATCATGGTCTGAACTGATTAGAATGATCGATTTTCCCGCCCGCGTGAGCCTGTTAATCAACTTATAAACAGCGATCTTGGCGCCGATATCGATCCCTTGCGTCGGTTCATCAAGGATCAGGATGTCAGAGGCTGAGAACAGCCAACGTGCAATCACGATCTTCTGCTGATTACCACCAGACAAGAAGTTGACCGTCTTTTCCTCGGCCTGGGTCGAGATTTCCAGATCGCGGATCAGGTCATGGGTGGCTTGCTCTTCCGCCTTAAGATTCAACACGCCGAACCGGCTTAGCCCGCCAAGGGACGCTGCGGTGACGTTCCCGCTTGCGCGGAAATTGAAGAACAACCCGTCAAACTTACGGTTCTCCGGAACAAGGGCCAATCCAGCACGGATCGCATCAATTTCCCGACGAAAGCGAACCGGTTTGCCGTTCAGTGATATCTGCCCGGCGGTTAGCTCATCTGTCCCGAATAGGGCGCGGGCAATCTCTGTGCGGCCACTGCCCAATACACCACCCAAGCCCAGAACTTCACCTCGGTGCAACGAAAACGATACATCTTTCACGCCCGAGTTGGTGGCCAGACCCGCCGCCTCTAGCACAATATCCTTGGTCGCGTTCTGCTCCTTGGGATAATGCTCACCAATGTCCTCACCGACCATTGCGCTGACAATCTCAGAGACGTTGATCTTGGTCTCGCCACTCGCTCGCACAACACAGCCGTTGCGCAAGATCGTCACTTCATCAACGATCCGTTCAACCTCATCCAGCCTGTGCGACACATAGAGAATAGCGGTTCCGCGTTCACGCATATTGCGCAGTAACTGGTGCAGGCGTTCAATTTCATCTTCACCCAATGCCGCCGTCGGCTCGTCCAGGATGATCATGCGAGCGTCCATCGCGACGGCTTTCGCGATCTCGACCAGTTGTTGCTCGCCTACCGATAGCGAGCCGGTGATGGTTTCGGGAGAAACATCGACATCCATTTCAGCTAAAACGCGCGCGGCTTCGTTGTGAACCTTGACCCAGTCGATCACACCAAAACGAGACCGAGGCATATTGCCAAGGAAGATGTTTTCGCCAACCGACAAGGTGGGCACGATCGAGAATTCCTGAAAAACTGTTGCGACGCCAAGTTCACGTGCCGCCTGCGGATCGCTGATCGTGACCGGCTTGCCATTGTGCAGGATTTGACCGCTATCGGGTTGCTGCACGCCGGAAAGTGTCTTGATCATAGTCGACTTACCACAGCCGTTTTCACCCAGCAGGCCATGAATGGAACCGGGCATAAGCCGGATGCAGACCTTGTCATTCGCCAAAACCCCAGGATAGGCCTTGGTGATATCGACAAACTCCCAAAGGGGCGTTGCGGGTGTCATTGCGATTGCCTCGATAAAAGGGGATCTCGATTGAATTGCGACCCGGCAGCACGCGCCACCGGGAAGCGGGGAGAAAGTTCAGTACTCTTTGGACGGCTGCGGGAAGAGCTTTTCTGGCTCTTGCAGCACGCTGATCGCACCGTCTTTGTCTTCAATCGATGTGGGCGTTTCGATCCAGCCGCCGGGATAGGACCCGTTGAGCGCATCAATGGTTGCGTGCATGGCCGCTTTACCCATTAAGAATGGCGAGGTGTTGACGGTTGCCGTGATGTTGCCAGCCGCGATTTCTTCAAGGCCAGACGTGTCACCATCATTGCCCAAAAGGACGATATCATTGCGGCCAAGTGCTTTTGCAGCAAATGATGCCCCAATGATCATGTAGTCGTTCGCCGCAAAGATCATGTCGAGATCGGGGTTCGACTGCAGGATATCCATACCAGCAGTGTTGCCGCCTTCAACGTTCCATTTACCATCAATGGATACCACAACGTCGAAGTTATCATTGCCCTCGATACCGTCGAGGAAACCGCCCACACGTTCGGTCGAGTGATAGCCAGGCTGCCCTTCGATAATGCCGACCTTCAACGGTTTATCGCCATAAGTCTCAATGGCCCAATCAGCGATAGCATGCGTGCCGTTACGCTGAGAGTACCCGACAACGCCATGAATTGGTGTCGGGAAGTTCGGGATGTCCGAATTGATCATCAGAACTGCCATGCCCTTGTCTACTGCCTGCTTTAGCAGTGGTGCGGCAGCAAATTCATCGTGTGTCCCAAAGATGATTGCATCCACATCCTGCGTCAGCACATCCTGGATCATTCCCATTTGGCCGTTGATGTCCGCACCGGACTGGGGCGCAAGCATGAAGACTTCGACCCCGGCTTCAGCAGCAACCGCTTTGATGCCTTCACCGATGGCGATGTAGTAGTTGAACTCGGTCGCCGGCGGCATATACGCGATCCGGAACGTATCGTTCTTGGGTTCTATTGCATCGATTGGCGCTTGTGCCCCGTCCTCAAGTGGAACCGGTGCTGGATAATTTTCCGCCAGAGCGACCGTTGCTAGCGTGGCGAACCCCGCGGCAAGCGTAGTGGTCATTAGCGTTTTCAACATAGTTTTCTCCTCCAGAATTTCGTTGGTTATCCTTTGAATGGCGCGTCGATCACGCCACGAACGCCGGGTTTCACAGCGAAGAGGCCGCCAGATTCCGGTTCTTTTGTTAAAGCTGCTTCGTCACTCATCAGCCTTGAGGTCGTGATGAACAGCGTGTCGAGATCAGGTCCACCGAAAGCGCAACAGGTGGGCTTCCAGACCGGCACCTCGATCACGCGATCTATCGTGCCGTCAGGTGCGACGCGAACAACGCGACGGCCTTCCCATTCGGCGTTCCAGACGCCACCTTCGGCATCGACACAGGACCCGTCAGGCAAGCCAGGCTCATCATTGAAAGAAGCGTGCTGCCGACGGTTCGAAACGGTTCCACTGCGGGCGTCGTAATCAAATGCGACGATTTCCCGATCCGGGGTATCCGCGAAGTACATCGTCTCACCGTCGGACGTAAAGCAAGTCGAATTGGCGCAAGACACTCCTTCGATAATCGTCCGTACACTCAAATCCTTATCGACGCAGATGACTGACGAATCGGCTTTACCAGAAACTTCGTTCATGCCTCCAACAATCAATCGCCCCTGGCGATCAGTTCGCCCATCGTTCAGCCGTGTCTCCGGATTGCTCGACTCGAACCGTGCCACGAGGGTTTCCTTGCCATTGGGCGAATCGAACAAGACAACTCGATCCGCATAAGCAACAATCAGACCGCCAGACGCGCGCGGCGCGAAGCAACACACACGCTCCGGCATTTCATGAGAGGCGGTTTCTGACGTTGCAGGATCAAATGACCAAAGCGCGCAGCCCTCAATGTCGGTCCACCAGATAAGGCCATCGGCGGGATTCCAGAAAATCCCTTCCCCGTGCTGGTTCTTACAATCGACGACCAACTCTGCGCGCACTTTTTGATCTCCCAAATACATTCTGATATCTGATATACCAGCTTGCCTAATCTGGTGTATCAGATATCTTGCATCTGGCAACACCTTTTTTTGGAGATATCCTCAGATGGCGCTTGAGAGACCCAAGTCTTTGCGTGAACTCGCACTGGAACACTTGCGGAATAGTATTATCGATGGCTCCCTGAAAATGGGTCAGGTTTTGTCGGAGCGAAAAATCTCCGAAGAGCTGGGCGTATCGAAATCGCCAGTCCGCGAAGCACTCGCTCAATTACGTGACGAAGGGTTGGTCAGTATCGAGCCTCAAAAAGGCGCACGTGTTTTTTCGCTGTCTGAGCCGGAAGTGACTCAGATCTGCGATTTCAGACAGGCCATCGAAACTGCCGCCTTTGAACTTGCGTTGTTGCGGAACCCGGAAGGTCTTGCCGGCGACATGCAGCATGTCGTGAAGGACATGGAGAAGGAACGCAGGCGAGGTAATGAAAAGGGCTACCTTTCACTGGATACCACATTTCATCAGTTGATTTTTGAACATGCCGGTAACGATTATCTGACGGCCAGCTATACACGCTACATCGGTAAGATTGCCGCATTGCGAACCCATTTGGCGAAACTGCCACAGCATACTGAGCTCTCCTTCGACGAGCATTCGAAAATCGCTATTGCCGTTCGCGAAGGTGACATGGCCAAAATCAAATCTCTTCTCACAGCGCATATTGACCGCACCAGACAAGCCTACAAAAGCGCCGCCATCGTTCTCGAAGGAGCGACCGCATCCTAGCAAAAACGTAGCTTCGTTGTGACGGGGGCGGGCCAGAACGGCGCCGCCCCTTTCTTTTGGGCACCTCACGGTCTTTTCTTTTTCAGTTGACATCTGAGATATCAGATGCCAATCAAAAGGCGGGAGGAAGCTTGTATGACGCCAGCAATGAAACCTGACTCACCGGGGCTACAGCCACTGATCCAGCTGGATCGGGTTGGCAAAAGCTTCAGCACGAATATTGTTTTGGATGGCGTCGACTTTGAATTGAGACCCGGCGAAGTTCACGCGCTATGCGGGGAAAACGGCGCCGGAAAATCCACTTGTCTCGGCCTGTTTTATGGACTTCACCAACCTTCTGCTGGGCGTATCCTGTGCGACGGCAAGGAACAGCGAGTCGAAAGCCCATCACACGCGCAATCCCTGGGCATCGGCTGTGTTTTTCAAGAACTCAGCCTCGCTGGCGCGCTCTCTGTTGCGGAAAACATCTACGCAGGGCGCGTACCCACCCGGTTTGGCGTAGTTGACTGGCCTGAACTGCGCCGCCGTGCGGAGGCGTTACTGGCGGAATTCGGTCTGGATATCGACGTCTCAACACCCGTGGAAAACTTGCCAATAAGCTCCCGCCAGATTGTTGAAATCGCCAAGGCGCTGTCGTTGAATTCCCGCGTCCTTTTGCTGGATGAACCGACATCGGCATTGGCACCCGACGAAGTAGACGCACTATTCGAAGTCCTAAAGTCCCTGACAAAGAAAGGGATTGGCATCGTCTATGTCAGCCACCATATGGCCGAGATTTTCCAGATCTCGGATCGCATTACCGTTTTGCGAGATGGGCGCCACATCAGCACTTTACCGGTTTCGGAAACTTCTCAGGAACAAGTCGTCGCCGAGATGATCGGCGGCGCTCACCCCGGTGATGTCACGCGGTCAGGTAAGGTTAACGGCGAAGAGGTTTTGCATGTCCAAGAATTAACCCATCCAGATGAATTCGAAGACATTTCTTTCTCCATTAAAGCCGGAGAGATTGTAGGGATGGCAGGGTTGATGGGCGCTCGCCGCAGCGAGATTGTTCGATCGATTGTCGGGTTGATGCATGGCGCGACCGGGGAGATCAGACTGCACCGCAAGCCTGTTAACTTTGCGTCCTTGCGGCAGGCGATGCGTGCTGGGGTCGGGTTTGTTCCCGAGGAACGCAAGACTGAAGGCCTCTTTCTGGAACAATCACTCAGCGACAACCTGATCGCGGCCAGTCTTTCCGATCATGCGTCTGCTGGGTTCATGCGTTCGGGCTCGATCAAAGCAGCCAGCCAAACAGCCATTGACGCATTCAGTGTCAAAACCAGCGGGATTAACGAACTTGTTGGTGATCTCTCAGGGGGCAATCAGCAAAAGATTATGTTGGCCAAGTGGCTCAAACGCGCGCCAGCTCTTCTGATCATTGAGGAGCCCACAAAAGGGGTCGATGTCGGAGCCAAATTCCAAATCCACACGGAACTTTTGCGTCGAGCAGCCGAGGGAATGGCCATCCTCGTCGTGTCATCCGATTTTCCCGAACTGGTCTCTCTCTCGACCCGCATCCTTGTCGTCCACGACGGTCGCCTCATGGGAGACATCGCAGCCGCTGAGGCAACCGAAACCACGCTTCTTCAAATGGCCGCTGGAAATTCCGTTCCAATTGTGGACGCACCCCAAACCAATCAATCAGGAGTCGCGACGTGACCATGACCGCTCAAGCCAACTTGCCCATTAAGCGTCCGCTGCTGCGCCGTGTTCTGCAAGCTTTTGTCGATATTCGTGAACTGACGCTGATCGTTCTGATCGCCGCCATCATCATCGTGATGTCCAACGTTAATCCCTATTTCCTCAGCTTCTCGAACTTTCGAGCCGTGGCCGTGGGCATGGCCCCCACCGCGATCATCGTGATCGGTATGGCGATCCTACTTGCATCCGGCGGGTTCGATCTTTCCGTTGGATCGGTTATGGCTTTGTCTTCTACCGTCGTAGCCATGCTGCTTTTGACTGGCATGCCAATTCCGCTCGCTGTGGTATGCGGATTAGTGTTGGGTGGAATTGTCGGGGTAGTGAACGGTTTGCTCGTGACCGGCCTCGGGATCAATCCGCTTATCGCGACCCTCGGAACGATGTCGATCGCGCGAGGTATCGCTCTTGTCCTGACCGAAGGTTTTTCTGTCTCAAGCCTGCCGGCATCATTTGCCTGGATCGGCAAAGCTGACATAGGCGGCTTTCCGGTAATCGTCTTGTTCACCATTCTGCTCGTCGTTCTGTTTGACCTGGCCGTCCGCCATACGCGCTTTTTCCGTCAGGTCTATTTCATCGGCGCCAATGAAAAGGCCGCGATGTTGTCAGGCATCCATGTCACACGCGTACGTATCATTCTGTACGCACTGACCGGTATTCTGGCTGCTTTGGCGGGTGTATTGCTGGCCTCCCGCCTGATGAGCGGCACGCCCACGGCAGGAAACGGTATCGAACTTCAGGTTCTGGCAGCGGCTGTCATCGGTGGCGCATCCCTACGCGGCGGCGAAGGTACTATTCTTGGTGCTTTCCTCGGCGTCGTTTTCGTCGCGTTGATCAACAACACTATGACGATGCTGGCCGTATCGATCTACTGGCAGATGATCGTCATCGGCGGTGTACTCGTTACAGCGGTCGCCTTGGACATGCTGATCCGAAGCAAACGGGGCTGAGCCCGAAGCTTTCCAAAACTCAACAACAACTAAAGATCCAAAACAGGGAGACTACGATGACTGAACTGAATGTGAATCGGCGCAGGCTGCTGACAGCGGGCACCACCGCTGGATTGGCCGCAGCGTTCGGACTGCCCATGCTGTCCAAAGAAGCCATGGCGCAAGCGGCCGGCAAGGAGTATGTGTTCCTGTCCATCGTCACGCAGGTACCGTTCTGGGTGGACTATCGAAATGCGATGGAAGACCTTGAGGAACTGATGGGCATCAAGGCCACATTCACGGGCCCGTTGGATTTCGACACGGCCGCACAAGCACGCCAGTTGGATGAACTGATCGCAAGACGTCCCGCAGGCATCCTTATCTTCCCCGGTGATCCAGCCACTCTGGCCCCAGGCGTCGAACGTGCGGTGGAGGCTGGCATTCCAGTCACATGTTGTATTGGCGATATTCCCGACAGTCCCCGGTCCACATTCCTTGGTATCAACGGTGTTCAGGCAGGACGTGTCGGCGGCGAAATGCTGGCGCAAGCGATTGGCGGGAAAGGCAAAGTTATCCTTGGTACTTTCCCTGCCCCTTCCACATTGGAGCGTGTCGAAGGGTACAAACAAATTTTTGCCGAGAAATACCCGGATATCGAGGTCGTCGACGTCGTCAATGATAAGGCCGATCCGTCCTATGCGCCGACAGCCTACCTTCAGGCAATTCAGGCGAACCCGGATATTGTTGGCATTGGCGGCACGGACGGCGACAGTGGCAAAGGCGCTGCAATTGCCGTCAATGAGGCGGGACGCAAAGACATCAAGATCGTCGCGATGGACCGAAATGATGATATGCTTCCCTATATCGAAGACGGCACAATTCACGGCGCAGTGGCTCAGAAATCCTATCTTGAGATCTTTCTCGCCTTCCACATGATGCATTGGCAGAACACTGATGCGCTGAAGGTCTTGCCCGATTGGAAGGCGGCTGGCATCAATCCTCTACCCGAGCGCGTTGAAACCGGGGTTATGCCGATTACTGCCGAGAACGTCGTCCAGTTCAAGCACACCTAAGGGATTGTCCCGGCGCATTCGATCGCGCCGGGAAACCGATAGGAGGGGGTACATGTCGGACAGATGGAGCGTTCTTCACCTGCAGCAAAACGATCTGCAGCTGACACTACTGCCCGGCATCGGGGGCCGCCTATGGGATATAAACTTCCAAGGTCGCTCCCTCCTATTTCAGAACGCAGATCTCGACGGTTTGGATGTCGATGACACACGGCTTACTGATCTGCCCACACGCTCTCCACAATTTGGTTTTCCGCTCTGGGGCGGAGAGAAGACGTGGATCGCCCCAGATGCATCCTGGGTAAACGGCGCTCCGTTTCCCGTGTTGGACAGCGGCTCTTACCAGATCACTTCAAGAAGCAGCACTCGTATCGACATGACCAGCGCAGTATGCCCGACCTCGCACTTGTCAGTGTCGCGCCGCATCACGCTGACCTCGGCGGAAAGCTGGGAAATAGAACACATCGTGGTCAACCATGGGACCTCCTCGCGCCTGACCGGCATTTGGTCAGTCATGATGCTTAACACCCCCACCAAGGTCGGTGTCGAATTGCAAGACCCTGCATTTTATCCTGTTTTTGGCTCTGCCGAAGGGATGATAGCGACGCACGGCAAAAGCATTGTCCTGGATTGCAACAGACAGCAGGAATTCAAGGTCGGGCTACCGAACCCCAACGGTCGTACATTGATACGGTGCGGCGCTGATGCCCCGTTGCTAATGTGCTCGGTACCAGAACCTCAAAAGGGCGATCAATTTGCACACGACTATCCGTTTGAGGTCTTTAATTCAGCCGATTACGCCTATTGCGAAGCGGAGTGGCACTCCCCGGCACGCAAGCTTGCACCAAATGAAACGCTGAGTTTTCGGCAGACGTTCCGCGTCTTGACGGATGAAGATGCAACCCAAATGCCATTGGGGCTCACAAACAACAAGGAGTTCCTGTCATGCATGTCTTGATTACAGGCGCAGGCGGGCATCTAGGCCGCAAACTCTTCAACGCGCTAGAAATCGACTCCAATTACATCGTCTCTGGCATCGACATCCGTCCCGTTGATCATCCCGACATTCACACAGCAGACCTGTCCGACGACAGCAGTTGGGTCAGTTTGCTAGAGGGAGTGGACGTTATCGTGCATCTTGCCGGAGACCGAGAGCCCTCCGCCACTTGGGCCTCCGCGATCAAACACAATATGGATGCAACGCTTTCTCTCTATCACCATGCGGCAGCCATGGGCGTCAGCCGCGTGGTTCTTGCCAGCTCCAACTGGGTTCACGGCGACAAAAGGTTCACGCATGAGGTGCTCAACAGCGCGACACCACCAGGGCCAGTAAACGCCTACGGCATGTCAAAGCTATTCTGTGAACGGACAGGGGCCTATTTCGCCGAGCATCACGGACTGTCGGTCATCTGCTTGCGCATCGGCTGGACGCAATGGACTCACGGCAACCAACCCGGCACACACATGGCGATGGGCCGGTGGGGTCAGGAAATGTGGTTGAGTGATCGGGACTTTCTAGGCGGAATGCGCGCCGCAATAGATGCCAAGGATATTTCCTTCGCAGCCCTGAATCTAATGTCAGATAACCCAGGTATGCGCTGGGACATCACCGAAACACGACAAGCGATTGGCTATTCTCCAAAGGATGGAAGCCCCGCAAAAATAACAGTGGGCATTTCCTTGAGATCAATGCTGCAGCAGCTGTTTACAGTCCGGCTCCCCAGCAATTTCACGACACGTTTTCCGGATTGGTAGAGTACAAGGCCCGGGTATTGTTTTCGCGTCGCGCAATCAGTTTCCGAAACCTCACATCGAAGTAAGCGTTGAAAAGATCAGCGTTGTCCTTTTCGCGGTCGACGGACAGCGACATAACGAGCGCCAGATTTGGCAACCATTGATGTTTGATACTTCGATAACAAACTGCAAACGTCGCTGAACGGGTGTTATCTGGGTGCTGTCTGAGATCAGCACCTTTGGGCCTGATTGAAGGATTTGCATAACGGAAGGTTTCTGGCTCATCTGAACCGTTAAGGAGTTAAGATGAGACGGAAAGCTGGAACCGACAAACCGACGGCTGAACGGGTCGTCAAGGACATTCGCCGCAAGACGCGCAAGCACCATTCTGCGGAGGAGAAGATCCGCATTGTGCTGGAGGGTTTGCGTGGCGAGGAGAGCATCGCCTCGCTCTGCCGTCGCGAGGGGATTGCCACGAGCCTGTACTATTCCTGGTCGAAAGAGTTCCTGGAGGCCGGAAAGAAGCGGCTGGCAGGCGACACAGCCAGGCAAGCGACTAGCCCCGAAGTGAAGGAGCTGCGGGCCGAGGCGTCGGCCCTGAAGGAGGCCGTTGCCGACCTCACCTTGGAAAACCGCTTGCTCAAAAAAAGCATGCTCGGGGATGGGGACGGCGACATATGAGATATCCCGCAACCGAGAAGCTCGAGATCATTCGCCTCGTCGAGCAGTCCCACTTGCCAGCAAAGAGGACGCTGTCGAAGCTGGGCATACCGAAGACCACGTTCTACCGCTGGTGTGCCCGCTATGAGGCGTTTGGTGAAGCGGGGCTTGAAAATCGCCGTCCACACCCCGGCCGGGTCTGGA